>JBHHYE010000013.1:0-77470 GCA_046757405.1 Acidobacteriota bacterium
TAGCCGGGTCAGCCAGCCGATCTTCCCGGAAGGGAGCGACGCGGCTGCATCCCGGCGCGGAATCACGGAAGGGTCCGGCGGCACGGCGGCATTCAGGGACCAGTCGTACGGCGCGTAGGCAAGCGGCGGGTTGCCATCCGCGGCCTGGATAAAGGCGGCCACATCCGGGCGCGCGTAGCGGTTCACGAAGACGGCGACGGACTCGGCGGTCGGGGTCCAGCCAGCGGCCATGAAGTCCTTTCCGTACCAGTCAAAGTACTTGGAGAGGCGCAGGGTGCCGCCCTCGATCTCCACATTGCGGGGATCGGAGAGGAAGTGCCGTGTGCGCTCCTCGAGTTGTTGTTCCAGCCGGTCCCCCTCGTACGACCACGGAGGGAGAGGCGCGCAGGAACGGGAGGCGCAGTTCACGGCGAAGTGGATGCGGGGATCCTTGAAGAAAGGGCGGAGCAACTGATGCTCGATCTCGTCCAGCGTGAGGTCGAAGCCTCCCACCCGATGCCGGGCCTCGGACCAGACGCCGTCGATGTCGCGGATGGAAGTCACCGAGGGGTGATCGAGGATCGAGCGAATGGTCAGGGCGTTATAGGCATTGATCAGCAGGGCTTTCAGGTGATCCGGGGCCAGGGAGGCGAGGTCGACCGCGGCGATGCGGTCCAGGTAGGCGTCCAAATCGTTTCTCCGCTGCTGGAAAAAGCGATAGTCGACCAGGCCGTCATCGGTCCCCCCCGCCAGCAGGTTGCCCCACCGGGAGTGGTCAAAGGACCGGGCGCCGGATTCCAGGGAGGCCTGGACCTGGTCCGCCACCGGACCCCGGGCCGGCCGGCTGGCCGGAGCCCCGCACGCCGTGGCCCCCACCCCGGCCAGGAGAGCGAGGAGGACGATCCGGCTGCTCAGACTGTGATGGAATCCGGCCATCTGCTTTTCTCCGGTGAAGACAGCGCTCCTAGAACAGCGGTGCCCGGGCGGGTATTCCGTGAAGCAGCCGGGCTCAGATCACGTTTTTCTCGTGGAGCAGGTGGTGGTCCCGGATCCGGGTGGGAGAGAGACTGGACGCCTCGATGGTGTGGGACGCACCGTCCAGGATCATCTCGGAAATCACCTGTCCCGCCGCCGGAGAATGCATGATTCCGTGTCCGGAAAACCCACCGGCGATGAGAAAGTTTTCCCGCTCCGGAAACGCTCCCAGCAGGGCATGATGATCCGGCGTAATGGAGTAGAGACCGGCCCAGCCTTTTCCGATGCGGGCGTTTTCCAGGACAGGAATCCGGTGCAGGGCGGCCTCCAGGATCTGGGGTAGGTAGTCCCACTGAAGAGCCGTGTTGAAGGAGGAAGGTTCGTCCCGGTTGGCGAGGCCGATCATGAGGCCGTCTCCTTCTTGCCGGACGTAGAATCCGGTGGCCATGTCGACGGTCAGGGGGATGAGAGTCGGCGCAATGGAAAACCGCTCCGTGATGAACAGCATGCGCCTGTATGGACGTGCCGGGACCTCGACTCCCGCCAGCCGGCCGACCATATGCAGATAGGGACCTGCCGCGTTGATGACGTGTCCGGCTTGAAAGATCTCCGAGGGGGTTCGCACGGCCGTCACCCGGTTGCCTTCGATCTGCATGCCTGTGACCTCGCAGCCGGTGCGGACCTCCACACCGAGATCCCGGGCGCGCAGGTTGTAGCCCAGGCAGATGGAAGAGGGATCCACATACCCGTCCCGCTCGTTGAAGGCGCCCAGGAGGACATCGTCGATGTTCAAGGAGGGGATGCGTTCCTGGGCTTCTTCCGCAGTGACCAGGCGGCTTCCGACTCCCAGGCTATTTTGAACGGCGACGTTCTGCTTGAGAGCCGCGGCGTGGCTCTCGCGGGATGCCAGAAACAGATATCCGGCCCGCTTGTAATCGATGTCCTGGCCCATCTCTTCCTTGAAACGCGCGAAGACATCCAGGGAGATCTTGGACATGCGGATGTTGATCTCGGAGGTGAACTGTTCCCGGACCCCGCCGGCGGAGTAAGCTGTGGAGCCACTGCCGATCCGCCTCTCCTTCTCCAGAATGAGGATCCGTCCCGCCTGACGCCTGGCCAGGTGCCAGGCGATGGAGTGGCCGGTGATCCCCCCGCCGATGATCACCACATCGGCTGTCTCACTCACCGGTCTCTTTCTCGCGGGCCGCGCCGCCGGCCCCGGTGTCGCCTGGCGGCTCCTGGGGGCCAAAGACCCACATGGGGGATGAGTGATCGCCGAAGAATTCCTTCTTCCAGATGGGAAGGCGTCTCTTGACCTCCTCGATGGCGGCGGCGCAGCCCGCCAGGGCGGCGCGCCGGTGGGGAGCTGCGACGGCCACCAGCACCGCCACGTCGCCCACCTCGAGAGTGCCAACGCGGTGGATGAGGCCGACCCGGCCGACCGGAAACCGATTCTGGATCTCGCCGGCAATCCGAGCCAGCTCCTCCTCCGCCATTTCCGCATAAGCATGGTATTCCAGCCGGGTCACCGCCCGCCCACGGTGCCGGTTCCGGACCACCCCCCGGAACGTCGCCACCGCTCCGTCCCGGGCGGTTCTTACCTGGTCCACCAGATCCGTGCATCGGATGGGGCGGGACACGATCCGGCAGATCGGCTCCATGACTCAGCCTCCCGAAACGGGTGGAAAGAGGGCGACCTCGTCTCCCTCGGCCAGGGGATGGCCGGGGGAGACGTGCCGCCGGTTCACGGCCAGGAGAGTGTTCAGGCCGGCCCGTCCCAGCCCGGGGTGGCGTGAGATGGCCGCCTTCCGGGCGGCCGAGGCCGTGGCCGGCTCTTCCAGGTGGATGCACTCCTCGGTGCAGCCGGCCAGTTCCGCGACCAGGGCAAAGTAGCGCAGGTGAATCTTCATGCCGGGAGTCCCGCGTCCTGCTTCGCGGACGTTGCGTAGTGCAGGACCAGATCGACCAGTCCGGCCACCGACTCCGCCACCACCGCCAGGGAAGGGGCGGTGAGAAAGCACGGCGCGTAGACCAGCCTGTGCTCTGGATCGACCACGAGAGGATCCGAGTTGGTCCCGGCCCGCTCCGGCAGGACCGGCGAGTCGACGAGCCCCGGCAGGAGAAAGTTGGCGACGCTCATCAGGCCGATCGGCTTGCGGGCCTCGAGACAGTGGGCGAGGAGGGCGCGGACGGCGGGGATGGGCCGCCGGTCGGCTCCCCGCTCCAGAAATCCGTGCATCAAGTTCTTGGCGGTGCCACTCCCTCCGGGAACAACGAGAGCGTGCAGGCGGTCCGGAGATATCTCCTCCAGGAGGGCAATCCGGCCGCGGGTCAGACGGGCGGCTTCGGACGCCATGTCGCGGGTGGCGTCGGACACTTCCTCGCCCCGGGAATGGTCCACCACGTGCATCTGCGGCCCGGCTGGAGCCAGGGGAAGCGCAACGGCGCCCTTCCGTTCCAGCTCCAGAAAGGTGAGAATTGCCTCGCCGACCTCGGTGCCGTCGTGGGTGCCGCACCCGGCCAGGAGAACCCCGACCCGGATCGCAGGACCACTCACGTTCCACCGCTCAGTCGAGGATGCTTTTCGCCGCGGCAACCAGGCGGCGGGAGCACTCATCCAGCGGCTCATCCACCACGGCTCCCGACGCGTTTCGATGCCCTCCGCCGCCATTGGCGCGAGCGAGTGCGTTGATGTCGTGCTGAGGCTTCGAGCGCAGGGAGACCTTGGTGCTTCCCTTGTCGGTTTCGCGGAACAGCAGGGCGATTTCCACACCATCGATGGAGAGCATGTGGGTGAGGATGTCGTTGGAGTCCTCTCCGTCGGCGCCGTAGCGGGAGAGGAGGGGGAGGGGAAGCTTGATCCAGGCGAGCCGGCCTCCGGCCACGTACTGCACGTGCAGAAGGGACTCCGCCAGCAGGCGAATCGATGCGACGGAATGGTGTTCGTGAAGATGGCTGTACACCGTGTGTGCTTCGACCCCGAGATCGAGGAGGTCCGCCACCAACCGGTGAATCCGCCCGCTGGTCCGGGGGAAACGGAACCCGCCGGTATCGGCCCAGATGGCCACGTAGAGAGCCTGGGCGGTGGCCCGTTCGATTTCTCCTCCGAGCTCCTTGATCAGGTCGTGGATCATCTCGCCGGTTGCGCAGGCCTGTTCGTCGATGAGGTTCACGTCCCAGAATTCATTGCGAACCATGTGGTGGTCGATGCAGATGGTCCGGCCCCGGGCACTCTTGACGTCCGCCTCGATGGGCCCCAGACGGCTCACGGACGAATTGTCCACGGTGAAGACCAGATCCGAGCTCTGAATGTAGGGGGAGAGATCAGGCGTATAGGGATACGCTTTCGTCTCCTCGGCCAGGAACTGGAGAGAACTCGGCAGGGAATGAGAGATGATGAACCGCGCATCCAACCCGCGGTCCAGAAGGAACCGGCACAGGGCGAGTCCCGAGCCCACGCCGTCGGCGTCGGGATGAATGTGGGTCAGAATGGCCGCCGTGCGCGCAGTGTCAAGAAAGCCGAGGAGTTGTCTGTAGTCGCTGGGGTCCAGTGCCATGGGCGATGCTCAGGCCTTCCCGTCGGCCCGGGAGGGATCTGCAGAGAGTTTTTCAGGCCGGGCTGAGCGAGACAACGTAGCGCACAGCGCAGGCCAAGTCAACCAGGATGGGGGTTTTCGAAAGGCGTGCCGGAGTGAAGCCGGCCGAGATCTCCGGACAGGTAGCGTGCCGCGGCCTCGGCGTACCGGGCGGCATTGAGGCGTATCTGCGCGGCCATGGTGTCCGGAACGGTGCGCACCACGCGCGCCGGGATGCCGAGCACCAGGCTTCGCGGCGGGATGATCGTCCTCGCAGTGACCACGGCGCCCGCGCCGATGACGCTGTGGCGGCCGACCACCACATCGTCGAGGAGCACTGCGCCCATGCCGATGAGGCACTCGTCCTCGACCCGGGCGCCATGAATCACGGCACGGTGGCCCACCACCACACGGTCTCCCAGCACCACCGGTGATGGTGGGTCCACGTGCAGCACCGCGCCATCTTGAATATTGGTCTGGGCACCGACGGTGATGGGCGCCAGGTCTCCCCGGAGAACGGCATGGTACCAGATCGAGGAACGCGCTCCGAGCGAGACCTGCCCCACGACCACGGCCCCCGGGGCAATGAAGACGCCCTCGCCCTGGACCACCTGGGTCGCCAGGTATTTGCGGCTCGGGCGCATGGAAGAGCAACCGTACCATGCCGGGGGAGCCGGCGACAGAGGCGGTGCGTCTCTGGGGATGAGAAGACGGATGAGCTAGACTCCCTCCAGTGTGTCCGCGGTCACGGGGAGGTGCAGCGTGGCGTACATCCGGGTCATCGGAGAGAGCGAGGCGGAGGGGCCTCTTGCCGATCTTTATGCGCGGCTCCTGAACCGCGACGGGGAGGTGGACAACATCCTGAAGATTCATTCCCTGAATGTCCCCTCGCTGAAGAGCCATCTCGAGCTTTACCGGACGCTGATGTTCGGGCGCTCGAGCCTGAGCCGGCGGCGGCGCGAGATGATCGGAGTGACGGTTTCCGTTCTCAACCGCTGTCATTACTGAACGGTTCATCACGGGGAGGGCCTCCTCGCACTGACCAAGGACAAGAACCTGGTGAAAGGGCTACAGGCTGGAAAGCGCCGGGTGGGGGAGGAGCCGGCAGAGACCCGGATGCTCGATTATGTCGAGAAGCTCACGCTGAGACCTTGGGCCGTCCTGCAGGAGGACGTCGACGGTCTCCGGGAACAAGGGTTCAGCGACCGGGACATCCTGGATATCGCGCAGGTGACGGCTTACTTCGCCTTTGTCAACCGGCTGGCCCAGGGGCTGGGAGTGGAACTGGAGCCTCACCGCCTTCCGCGCTGACCCGTCAGGATCCCTTGCGCAACTCGCCCACCAGGTGGCTGGCTCCCGGCAAGATGAGCCTTTCCATGGCCAGTCGCACCGCTCCCGGCGACCCGGGAGTACAGAACACCAGCTTCTTCATGAAGACCCCGGCAACGGCTCGGGAGGCCATGGCCGCCGGCCCGATCTGGCGGTAGGAGAGAGCGCGGAAGATTTCTCCGAATCCGGGCAGCGTGCGCTCCAGGACCGCAGAGACCACCTCCACCGTGCGATCCCGGCTCGTGATCCCCGTGCCGCCATTGATGAGGAGCATGTCCAGCCGGGGGTTCCGTCCCGCGCTGCGCAGCCGGCGAAGGACAGCCTCCGGATCCTCGCGGAGCACCTCGTGGGCTTCCACCTCATGCCCGGCCTCCCGGAGCATGGTGGCCATGATGCGGCCTGAATCATCGGTCTCCAGCCGGCGCGAGTCCGAAAGGGTGAAGATGGCCGCACGCAGCACCTCAGGGTCTCCCCCATGATGATGGTGAATCGAGGAGACCACGGGAGGGGTGGGCATCTGGACCGGAACAGGGGGCTCTCAGGCCAGTCCGTCCAGGTAGGTGAGCAGGGTACGGACGGGGTGTCCGGTGCCGCCCACCCGGGAGAGCGGCTGATCCTTGTCGGCAAAGGCAGGACCGGCGATGTCGATGTGGACCCAGGGTGTGTCAGGACCCACGAATTCTCCCAGGAACATCCCGGCGGTGATGGCCCCCCCCCACCGGGCTCCCAGGTGCTTGATATCGGCGACCTTTGAATCCAGGAGCCGCCGGTATTCCTCGAAGAACGGCAATGGCCAGAGTTTTTCGCCCGCCTTCTTGCCGGCGTCGAGAACGGCATCCACCATTTTCCTGTCGAATCCCATGACTCCCGAGCAGAGAGTTCCCAGCGCCACCATGCAGGCTCCGGTCAGGGTCGCCAGGTCGATGATGCGGTCCGGTTTCAAACGCTTGGCGTACTCCAGGCCGTCGGCAAGGATCAGGCGTCCCTCGGCATCGGTGTTCAGGACCTCCACGGTCTTGCCGCTCATGGAACGCAGGATGTCACCCGGCTTGTAGGCGCGTCCCGAGGGCATGTTCTCGGCCATGACCATGACGCCGTGAACCTCCAGGGGAGAAGGCATCTCTCCCAGGACCGACAGAATGGCGAGAACCGCGGCCGACCCGGCCATGTCCGATTTCATGGTCTCCATGCTGTTTGCCGGTTTCAAGGAGAGTCCGCCGGAATCGAACGTGATTCCCTTGCCCACCAGCGCGACGCGGCCGGCAGGTTTGCGGGGACGGTAGGTCAGGTGGAGCAGCCGGGGCGGTTCCTGCGACCCGCGCGCCACTCCCAGGAGGCATCCCATGCCCATGCGGGCGGCCTGGCGCTCGTCGATGACCTTGAGCGTGAGCCCTGAAGAACGGGCGACGCGGCGGGCCCGTTTTTCCATTTCCCGCGGGGTCATCACCGATGGGGCTTCGCATGTCAGGTCGCGGGCCAGAAGGGTGGCGCGGGACCTCAGGCGCCCGCGCTCCAGCGAGGCGGTGTTCGCGGTGGTCCGGCTCGCCAGAAAGGTGACGCGGGCGGGGCCCCGGCCATCCTGGTCCTTCTGGCTCAGGTAGGGGTCCCAGCGATAAGAACCGAGACTGACACCTTCCACTGCGGCCTGAATCCGGTCCGGGATCTGTCGGTCTCCCGCGCCTGGCAGCAGGGTGGCGAGATGCTGGACAGGGGATCCCAGCCGCCGCGCCAGGCCCGCGAACAATCGGCGAACGCCCTCCAGGTCGACCTGTCCCCGGGTCCCGGTTCCCACCACCAGGTAACGGGGAGAGGGGGCCTTCTCGGGAGCATGCCAGACCAGCGTTTCGCCTTCCTTGCCGCGGAAGCCTTCCAGCTTCATCACCCGCATGAGCGATCGGCGCAGGGCGCGGTCGGTCAGGTGGAACGGGGCCGCGCTTCCCTCCTGGCAGAAGAGGGCCACCGCATCGGCACGGATCTGATGCGCCGCCTTGGCCGAGAAGGAGAACTCCGTCATCTGTTGTTCTCCGATTCTCAGGTTGGACGACCGGGGGTCTCGGCGATCCGGAGGACAAAATCCCGGGTGGAAGCGGCATCCAGGCCAACCTCCTCCAGGAGCCGCCCCCGGGGACCGTGGGTCACGAATCGATCGGGAATCCCCCGGTGGTGGATCCAGGGCGCCGGAGAGCCCGATGCCGCGAACCATTCGGCTACATGGCTGCCGAATCCTCCCTGGAGGACGTTTTCTTCCAGGGTGACCAGATGCCGGTACCGGCGCCCCAGGTCGGCCAGCATGGCGCCATCCAGTGGCTTGACGAACCGGCAGTTGACGACTCCAACCTGGGTGCCGCTGCCAGCCAGGAGATCGGCCACATCTTCTGCTGTTTCCACCATGCTGCCCACAGCCAGGAGAGCAATGTTCCCGCCCCGGCGCAATTCTTCCCAGGTCCCCAGGCGCAGCGCGCGCGCCGGACGCTCCGGGGGCGTTCGCCGCGGTGCCGCCTTGGGATAACGGATGGCGAAGGGGCCATCCTGGTACTGGATGGCGGTCTCCAGGAGATCACGGAGCTCGTTGGCGTCCTTGGGCGCACAGACCACCATCCCGGGCACCATGCGCAGATAGGTCAGATCGAAGACTCCGTGATGAGTCGGTCCATCCTCACCCACCAGACCTGCCCGGTCCAGACAGAAGATCACAGGCAGGTGTTGAACCCCGACATCGTGGATGATCTGATCGAGTGCCCTCTGGAGAAAGGTCGAATAGATAGCCGCCACGGGACGCATTCCCTGGGACGCCAGGCCGGCAGCGAAGCACACCCCATGGGCCTCGGCGATGCCGACGTCGTAAAACCGTTCCGGGTGGATCTTCTTGAAGAACCCCAGTCCGGTACCATCGGCCATGGCCGCGGTGATGGCGACAATCCGTTTGTCGTCTCCCGCCATCTTGGTGAGGTGGGATGCGAACACCTTGGTGTAAGGAACGGGGCCGCTGGCCGCGGTCACGGTCTTGCCCGTGTCCATGTTGAAGGCCTTCACGCCGTGCCAGGTGTTGGAGTCCGCCTCGGAGAGCGACCATCCTTTTCCCTTGACCGTGACCACGTGGAGGAGCGTCGGCCCCTTGCGGGCCTTGAGCTTATCGATGATCCAGACGAGTTCAGGGAGGTTATGGCCGTCCACGGGGCCGTAATAAGAGAAACCCAACGATTGGAACAAGGCACCTGGCAACAGGAAGTTCTTGATTCCGGTTTCCATCTTCTTGACCACCTCGCTCATCGGTTCTCCCAGCGGAACCTGCTCCAGGTAGTGATGGGCAGCCTGGCGGAGCTTGGTGAAAACCGGATGCGTGGTCAGTGTGGTGAGGTAGTGGGACATGGCACCGACGTTGGGCGAGATGGACATCTTGTTGTCGTTGAGAATCACCAGAAGATTGCGTCCTGAGATCCCCGCATTGTTGAGGGCCTCGAAGGCGAGCCCACCGGTCATGGCGCCGTCACCGGTGATGGCCACCACGTGGTAGTCCTGGTCCATGAGATCGCGGGCCTCGGCCATGCCCAGGGCGGCGGCAATGGAGGTGGACGCGTGGCCCGCGCCGAAGGCATCATGGTCCGACTCTTCCCGCTTGAGAAATCCGGACACCCCCTGGTACTGGCGAAGGGTGTGAAAGCGGCTTCGCCGGCCAGTCAGCACCTTGTGAATGTACGCCTGGTGCCCCACATCCCAGACGAGCTTATCCCGGGGCGAGTCGAACAGGCGGTGGAGTGCGACCGTCAGCTCCACCACGCCCAGGGAAGGCGCCAGGTGGCCGCCATTGGCGGAGACCACCTGGACGATGAAGGCGCGCAGCTCCTGGCAGAGGACCTGGAGCTGATCCATGGAGAGGATCTTGAGGGCGGCGGGTGAGTCGATGCGATCCAGCAGGCGAGGGGACGCGGTGCTCCGGGCAGCTCTTGCCGGGGTTCCACCGATGGGAAAATCCAGCTCTCCGGAGATGACCTTCGCCATGAAACTCTCGGCTCCCTTGCTTCGCGGCAGACAGAGTAGACCAGCCCCTGGAAGCTGTCAAGCAGATGGGGCTAGCTGATGTCGTGGAAAAGGCTAGACTTACGCGCACTCCGATTTTCCTCGCCGGCGGTTCCTTTCGATTCTTCCCGATGTCCGGCGCTTTTCGGTGTTCAGGCAGCCGGGAGACCACCCAAGGCCCGGTCCACACGTTGGTGGAGTGCTTCGAGATCGGAATCGTTCAGAACGGTTCCGTCCGCCAGGCGCATGGTGGCGGCGATCCGTTGCTCCGACGGCACGCCGGAATTCTCGCGGTCCTCGAATTCCTGGAATTCCTCCGCCGTGTTGATGTCTCCCAGTCGTCCCCGGGCACGGATGCGTGCGAAGCGCAACTCGGCCGGTGAGTCCACGGCGAGAAGAAAGAACCCGGAGAGACGGCGAAGAATCATGACCTCGCCGGGATTGCGTACGGAGTCGATCACGGCCGGCAACGAGAGGGAACGAAGGAGACGCTCCGCCAGTGCTCCGGGACCTTCTCTCCGTCGCAGATCATTCCCGATGCGGACAAGATGTTCCCGGCGGGTGTCAAGACCAGAGCGCGCCACCTCGGCGCGGACCACGTCAGACAGCGAGTAGCAGTGGTAGCCGCGGGAGCTCAGATACCGGGCCACCTCTCCCTTCCCTGCGGCATTAGGGCCGGTGAGTCCGACGGCGGCGGGCCAGGTCTCGGGTGCGGGAATCAGGAGCGGGCTCGGTCAGTTGGAATCACGACCAGCCTTGGCCTTGGCCTCGCGCTCGGCGGTCTGCTCTTGGAGCTTCTTGAGAGCCTCGGCCCGGGCCTGCCTGAGCCGCGGGTCCCTCCGCCTGGCCCTGAACTCCTGGAGGATGTCCTTTCTCACTCCGAGCCGGCGCAGCGGCGAGCGCATCGCCTCGCCCGCGATACCCTGTCCCGGCAGGATCACGGTCGCCCCACCGGAGGGTTTGTAGTGATTTGCCAGGCGCGAGTTCTGCGAGGGGATATTCGGTGTCTTCTGAGCCCGATCGAGAGCCTCGGCAAAAGTGCCTCCCCCGGGGGTGGAGGATGCCGCGGCAGCGCGCGCAAGAACCTCACTCATGGGCTGAGCCTCGGCACCGCGCGCGCTTCTCCGGCCCGATCTGGCTCCCTTTTGTCCTCCCGGGATCTCGCGGACGCTCTCGATCCGCTCGATGCTGGACGCCAGAACTCCCAGTTCGGAGACCTCTTGCTCGTTACTGCCGCGGGGTGTATGGGGCTCCGACATCCTCAAGAAAACCCAGTTGCCCTGGTCACGGTAGTCGAGAACGCGAAGAGTCCGTCCATTCTTGAAGAAAACAAGGGAATCGGTGGCCATCACCGGCGCGGCCGCCCCCACGGCCAGGGCCACCAGGGTTCCGATGACATGTGGATGGAACCGCATGAGAACCCTAATTATACCACTGCTTCAGGGATCTGGCCGCAGGCTTTCCCCTCGGGGTGTATCCCCGCCCCCCGTCATCCTCGTCCCACCAGAGGTAAAAATAGGTTCCAGCGAGCCACTCCCGCCCGCTCCAGGCTTGCATGAAGGCCCGGTATCCCAGATCCTGTTCCCGCGGGTTCGCCCCTCCTGCGCCCAGGTAGTCCCACGGGTCGAGGGTGGAGCCGGTCCGGCTCTGGTACCCGATTTCGGTGACGACGATAGGAAGCCCGTGGCTGTGCTGCCAGGTCTCGATCTTCACCAGGATCTCTTTCCACCGGGCCACCATTTTTTCCAGGGATGGGCTCGGGTCGCCCACCTCGAAGTAGGCGTTCATGCCGATGAAATCCATCTCCCCGGCGAAACCAACCGGCTCCAGGTGGTCCCAGTTGGCGGAGTAAGTCACCAGCCCCGGGTAAACCTGGCGAACCATCCGGGTCAGGGAGCGCCAGCGTTCTGTTTGCCCCTCGGTGGAGCAGAGTTCCGAGCCCACGGAGAAGATCTCCACCCGGTGGTCTGCAGCCCAGCGTGCTTCCTGAAGGATGAACCGGCTGTACGATCGCCACCAGACCTCCCAGTCGAGGGGTTGGAGAGCGCCTCTCCACTCCTCCTGCTCCAGGTCCTGCACGTAGATGATGGGAAACAGGAAGACGCGCATTCCCAAACGGTGGGCTTCCCGCACCGCCTGAGCCAGACTCTCCCGGCTGGGCGTCACCATGGGGTCGGCGTCCGACAGGGTGGTCGAGAAAACGCTGTCCATGGAACGGGGGACCACGATTTGCACGCTGTTGACCCCCAAGTTCCGCATGGCCTGAAGGTTGCGGCGATGAAACTCCGCGCCGCTCCGGCTGAAGATCCCGTAGACCATTCCCTTCTGGAACGGCACCTCCCCCACCCTTGACCGCGGAGGAAGGGGCGTGAGACCGGTTTCCACCGGGCGAGCGCACGCGCGATGCGCAAGCGCCCAGGCTCCCAAGCCGGCCGCCAACGCCAGCAGGGCAAGGCGGGAACGGGTCATGTGGGGCGCGTCGCGCCCGCCGGCACCAGACCACGCTGCTCCACGTGGAAAGGAAAAAGCTGGCCGCCGGCCTTCTCCACGGCGCGGCCCACTGCATCGCGCTTGGCCGGGCGGCACCAGTAGACGGAGCAGCCGCCGCCGCCGGCTCCACAGACCTTGGCTCCCAGGGCGCCCGCATCCCGCGCCGCCTTGAACAAGGCCTCGGTGGCCGGCGTCATCACGTGCGGGGAGAGCTGGCGTCGGCCCGCCATCTCGGCGTCCATGGCCTTTCCGGCTGCATCCAGATCCCCGGTACGCAGGCACCGGGCCATGGTCCTTGCCGCCGCGGCCACTTGTTCCAGTCCGGAACGGGTACCGGTGTCCCCGTCGAAAAACCGCCGCACCATGTCCAGGTTGGAAACTCCGGAAGAGCGGGAGGTGCCCTCGTAGGCGAGCACGAGACGATTCTCCACGTCTTCCGCCGGCACCGAAAGGGGCTCGGCTGAGACACCCGCAGGGGTGAAGGACAGGGCCAGAGCACCACCCATCAGCGCCGGGTAATAGTCCTGCACACCGGTTGGAATGCCGAGCACCTGGGCTTCCAGGTTGGACAGATGGCGCGCCAGCCCGTGGAGGTCGCGTCGCTGGCATGGTTCCCCACCCAGGCGGCCTAGGGCCACGGCCGCCGCCGCCGCCAGCGCGGAGGAGCCGCCGAGGCCGGAGCCGGGCGGCACCGAGGAAGCGGTCCGCAGGCGGATCCCGCCTTCAGGGGCGAAAGCCCTGGCCAGCCGGGCCAGCAGGCGGAGCGGGCCGTCCAGGTCCAGGTCGCCAGGCCCTTCTGCCGTCACCGAGAGATCCAGGTCTTCGGAGCGCAGGAAAACCCGGTGGCCTGGCTGGATCGACACCTCGACCATGACGTGGCGGTCAATGGCCAGGTTGACCGTGACCGGCCCCTGGAGGAACAGGTAGAGAGGCCAGATGTCCAGGGTTCCACCCGCCAGATCGATCCGGGTCGCGCCGTGAACGGTGATGGCCATGGGCAGAATCGTTCCCTGGGCGGTCTCCTTCCGGGGTGTCTCGCGTCCGGCCAGACGGTGGGCGGCAAGGATTTGCCGGGCTTCTTGCAGAGCCGAGGGCGGGACATGCACCCGGATTTCACCCAGGCCGTCCACGGTCAGCGGAAGGATCGAGTGCGGAACCTGCGAGGCCACCGAACAGGTGATGCCGTAGGACGCCAGCAACTGGCGCACCATCTCGGCCTCGCTGTCGCTCCAGGTGGTCAGCAGGAGGGCCGGTCGTCCCGAGTTTGCCATCCGGCCCATGCTATCAGCTTGGCCTAGGGGGGGCCGAGACGGCGCTTCAACTCGGCGACCGGGAAGACGTGAAGATCCTGGCGCCGGATGATTTCCAGATCCCGGTCGGGATCAAGAGGTTGCAGGATAACCTCGCCGTTCCGCGGCAGGATCTTCCCGAGGCTGAATTCGCGGTGGCGAATGCTCAAGACGATGCTGCCGCGGCTCACTTCCCGGGATGGCTCGACCAGGAGCAGGTCGCCATCCCGGATTCCAGCCATGGTGATGGAACTGATGACGAGGGCCCGGAAGAAAAAAGCCTGCTCATCCCGCGTGTGCGCATACTCGAAATGATTCGAGATCTTCCTGGGGAAGTCCAGATCGTTGAGGTCGGTCCAGCCGGCACAGAGCTCAGGCGTCATGACCGGCACGGACATCAGCCCCGAGCCCTTGCTGCCGTCCTCGACGGCGGCCTTGGGCATGAGAAATTCCTGCTTGAAGCCAGGGACCTCTTCCATGAGCTTGAGATTCAGCAGGTGCCGGTAATCGACCTTCAGCAAGGCGGCCATCTCCTGAATCTTGGCAAACGGAATCGAAGCGAGGCCGCGCTCGATATTGGAGATGTACTGGCTGGTGTTGTAGCCGAGGGAGCGGGCGAGGTTATTCTGACTCAGGCCGAGCTCGGCCCGCCGGACCTTGATGAACTTGCCAATGACTCTGCTCACGATATCCCCACCGGCCCCCGGCGGCGGGGTGGCACGGCAAAATGTGGAGCCGGCCGGGACGATTGTCAAATAAAGAGCTTTACCTTGGCTGTCGCTCCAAGCGACATGACGATGGCCCGGGAAGCGAGCCGGCCGGCGGTCTACTGCAGCCAGATCCGGATGCTGGTCTCCTCGGTGTCGGCCTCGAAGATCGTTCCGCGTGCCTGATCGCGAACCGCCTGGAAGATCTGCTGGAGATCGATGCCTTCCCGGGCCATCTCCCGGTGCACCACGGCAGGCAGGGCTTTCACGACGGAATCCGCCAGCGCCACCGGCATGTTGAGCCGCAATTCCACGCGCTGGCTTTCCTTGTTGAAGATCTCCACCGAGATCAGGGAAGGAGCCGCGGTGCCGCCCGCCTCCGGCTGGGACTTGCCGCACGGCATCCGGGCCGGATCGATCTTGAGAACAGCCAGGCAAATCCGGTTGCGCACGTCGTCATCAATGTCGGTGTCGTAAGCGGCCAGCAAATGCGGCATGGCCTGGTTCTGGAGCGCGGGATCCTCCAAATCAGCCAGAGTCAAGGCTGCGAAGATGCCGGCGTCGCCCGGCTGTTCCAGCCCTTCCACCAGGATGTCCAGGTATTGCCTCTGGCCGGTGGTCCCGAAGAGATGCCCGGCCAGATCGTAGAGGCTGACCCGCGCCAGGTCGCAGTTCAGGACTTTCTGGCTCGCCTCGCAGTACTGGTCCAGAAACCGGATGTAAGCCGAAAAGGCGGGACCGGGCTGGCCCATGCGCTGCAGGGCCTGGGCGCGAAGGTAGCTGGCCAGCTGGCGGTGGCGGCAGCCGGGGTATTGGGCGAGAAGGTCTTCCGATGCGCTCTTGACGTCCTTCCAGTGCTGGTCGAAAACGTCCAGCTTGATCTGACGCATCGCCGCGTCGCAGCCGGACGCGGGGACCGTCCCGGGAGCCAGGCTGGCCACCAGCGCCAGGGCAGACCAAAGGAGCCGGATTCTCCTAGGCCCGGCCATCTCGTGGAAGTCCCAGCTCGTCAGTGAGCATTTCAATGCGCATCATGAGTTGATGTTGCTCGACCTGGTTGCGGATCTCGTTGATCGATCCAGGGGGAGTGCAGTTTTCCAGTGAAGCGATGGCCGAGAGAAGATCCCCGACCTCGTTGGCGAGTCGGCGCACCCGGACAATGGCGACGTCTTCGAGATCTCGATCCAGGAATTGCTTGCGCCGCAACAGGCGGGTGGAGACTGTCCGCTCGGCGCTGACGTCGACATTCTGCTCGCGGCAGGGGACCGAGAGCTCGCTGAAGCTGAGCAGAACGCTCCGGCTCTCGTTCAGGTAGCGCGCCGCCTGGGACTTGGCGAGCTCGATTCGGGTTCTCCTCACCAGATCGCGGGGGACCACGGGAAGGTCGGACGCTCTTCTGGCCGAGGGCACCTGAAGGCGGGCAGACGAGGGCGCTGGGCCGGAGGACGGCATCCGGAAGGAGAGGTAGAACAGGCCCGCGGCGAGGGCCAGGACAGCGGCGAGGGGAGCCAAGCGGCGGAGCGATCCGGGAGGCAAATGCATCCAGGACGTCCAGGAAGCCGCGGCCAGGGGACGGGGTGACATGGCGAGACGCGTGGTCTCCTTGGCGAAGGCAGCCCAGTGGACGGTTTCCTCCTCGGGGAAGGCGCCGCGCGCGGCGGTCACCGTCGCACTGATACTCGCGGACTCATCGGCGCAGGAGGGGCAGCGGGACAGGTGCGCCAAGATCTCGTCCCGATCCACGTCCGGATCGAAGCTCCGGAGGATCGAGGCCAGTCCGGCGCGCGCGAACCAGCAGGTGACCGGCAGGCTCCAGTCCACGTCCTTTTCACCGGGAAAGACGATGTCGGCCGTGATGGACCGGAGCATGCGCGCCAAGATTTCCCTCTCCTGGTCACAGGCCCGGCATGCGGCCAGGTGGGAACGGAGGGCGCGGCTGGCTGCGGGGCTCAGGTCGCAAAGGCGATGGGCTGTCAGTTCAGCTCGGGCGGTCTTGCAGTTCACGTCCGTGTCCTTCGAACAAGCTGGCCAGCCGCTGACGCAGGGTCATCACCGCGCGGTGCAGGGACGACTTCACAGTGCCCAGGGCGCACCCTTGGATGTCCGCGATTTCCTGCAAGGACATTTCCTCGAAATGGCGCAGCGTGAAGATCTCCCGCTGCCGGTCGGGGAGCTCCACCACAGCGGCACGGATGGCCTCACCAATTTCGTTTCCGGCCTGGCGGGCAAACGAAGAGTGGGATGTTCGGTCAACCAGGTCTCTTTCGCTGAGGGAAGGAGAATCCAGGGAGGTGGCATTGCGGACCCGCTTTTTCCGGATGAGGTCGATGCAATGGTTCACCAGGATGCGGTAGGACCAGGTAAAGGGCTGAGCCCGGGGTGTCCAGCGGTCACGGGCGCGGTAAATACGGATGAAGACGTTCTGGACCGCGTCCAAGGCTTCATCGTGATCCCTGAGGTATCCCATGGCGATCCGGTAGAATCTCCTCTGAAAACGGCAAACCAGCTCCTCGAAGGCGCGAGGCTCGCCCGCCTGCACCGCCTTCATGAGGACGGAATCCTCCCGGCGATCCTCCACGGCGCTCAACTCCCTTCCCGGCCGTTCCAGATGTGGAACGGCCGAACCGCCCGCGGGGTTCCGGGCTTCATGGCCGTCCCGGCAGCTTGTTTTCGACGATCCATCCGCCCCAGAAAACGAGAACTCCCACGAGCATCAGGACCAGTTCATTCCAGAGGGTGGGTTCGGTGAGACCCGCCGCCAGAGCGGCTGCCAGGGTCATCATTCCCGCCAGCTGCAGGACCTTGCCGATGAACAGACGCATGGGATGAGTTTACCCATTCCTTGACCAGGGTGGAACGCTGGCCTACGATGCTGGACGGATAGGGCCGTCTGGCCTGGATCACCTATTCGTGAATGTCTCCATTATCGGGGGAGGACCCGCTGGGGCCCTGGCTGCGGGGATGCTTGCCGCCGCCGGGCGTTCCGTGACTCTTTTCCACGACGGGCTTCATGCCGAGAAACCTTGCGGCGGCGCAATCCCGTGGCGTGGGATCGAGTCGATTCCGTGTTTGGCGGATTCGGCCCTGCCCCGCAGGATGGTGTCGCGGCTGCTTCTCGTGGCGCCTTCCGGCCGGCGGGCCAGCATCGAGCTGAAGGATCCGGTGCATGTCTTTTCCCGCAACGATCTCGATGGTTTTCTCCTTCAGCGGGCTGTTCACCTGGGCGCCCGCCTGCTGGCCCGTCACGTGCGCGCCGTGGTTCCCGGCACGGCGGGCGAGGCCCGCTTTCTCCTCACCGATGATCGGGGAGAGCGTCATCCCGCGGATTTCGTGGTCGGAGCCGATGGCGCCGGGAGCCTGGTTCGCCGCACTTTCCTTGGCCGGCGCCCGTGCCGCTCCCTGGCCCAGGCGCTGGGGTGGTATATCCCCGGCGTGGTTGATGACCGGATGATCGTCCGGTTCGATACCGGCCTCGCCGGTTACTTCTGGTCCTTCCCGCGTCGAGACCATCTGGCCCTGGGCATCTGCGCGCCGCTGGGGCGGACGCGAGCCACGGAACTCCGCGAGCGGTGCCGTAGGCTCATCTCGACCCTGCCGGAGGTGGACCCGGGTGATCCATCATCCTGGGTGCCGTACGCCTCCCTGATCCCGGCCCCCGAGCCCGACCACCGGGGACAGATTCGCCTCGAAGGAGAAGGGTGGGCACTTCTGGGAGACGCTGCCGGGGCGGTGGACCCCTTGACCCGTGAGGGGATTTACTACGCTCTGGAGACGGCCATGCTCTGGGCCCGGTCGATCTTGCAACCGGAGAGAGGCAGCTACACCGCCCGATTCCACCGGCGCTTTCCGGCCGAGCTCGGATATGCGGAGCATCACGCGGCCCGGTTTTTCACACAGGATTTCACCGAGAGAATCGTGCGGTTCGCCCAGGTCTCGCCGGCGATCCGCACCATCATTTCGGACCTGATCGCCGGTCGCCAGTCGTATGGAACGCTGAAGCGCCGCTTGCTTCTGAGTGCGCTTCCCCTGTCTGTTGCCCTTCTCCGGCGACGCGTCGTGCCGCGCTGGCGCGGGATGAAACGTCCTGGTGCGATCCATTGAAGAACCTCTTCAGGTTTCGCCACTACCTGCGCCCTTACGCGGGCACGATCCTGGCGGGCATGTTGTTTGCCATGGTTGCGGCCATCTCCACTGCCACGGTGGCGGGCTTGCTCAAGCCGATGTTCAACGATGTGTTTTACCTGGGCGGAAAGACCGTCTCGCAGCCCGTCGCCGGGCAGGCCGGCCTGCCCGGCGCGCGGCAGATCGGAACCCTGGGAGAGCGCCTGGATGAATGGCACCACGGCTTGGAACGCTCTGTGGGGAGCCTGGCCCGAGGGTACCTTGGTTATGATGCGTCCCGCGCCTACCTGTATGTTCCTGTCTTCTTCGTTTTTGCATTCCTGGGCAAGAGTCTCTTCGGATTTTTCTCCTCCTACCGTCTCGGGGTGGTTGGGCTCCGGGTGGTGCAAGATCTGCGCTCTGATCTGTACGAACAGATCCAGAGGCAGTCTCTGAAATTCTTCTCGGCCCATCCGACGGGCCTGCTCATCTCGAGACTGACCCATGACGTGTCGGTGTTGCAGTCGACTCTGGGAATGCCCAGCGCCGAGATCGTGCGCCTCTCTTTCTCCTTGGTGTTCCTTTTTCTGGCGGCGATGCTCATGGACTGGAGGCTCTGCTTGATCTGCACCGTGGTGTTACCGGTCACGATTTACCCGGCCACGCGCTTCGCCCGCAAGATCAAGCATTCGACCAGTACCAGCCAGTCGCGCCTGGCCGACCTGGCGGACCGTCTCCAGGAGACCATCGTGGGCCGCCGTGTGGTGAGGAGCTTTAACACGGAGGGTTACGAGATCAATCGGTTCCGGGCGCTCCTGGGCAAGATGCTCCGGGCGGAGCGGAAGGCGATCAAGTACATGGCCCTGACACAGCCGGTCATTGCCATCATTGGAGCCGTGGTCATGGCTCTTCTGGCCGGCCTGGCCGGCTGGAGGATTCATGATGGCCGCCTGGACCCGGGCGACTTTGTCGCCACTCTGGCGGCTCTGTACTGGATGTATGCCATCCTCCGGAAGTTAGCCCGGGTGGGCAACGAGATGACCCGGGCCGCCGCCGCCGCCGACCGCGTCTTCGAGATCGTGGATCTGGAGCCGGAAATCGTCGAGAGCCCCAAGGCCAGGAATCTGGACTCCTTCCGCGAGGCGATTCAATTCGAGGGAGTTCATTTTTCCTACATCGGCGCGCCGGTTCTGGCGGGTGTTGATCTCACGATCCGGAAAGGTGAAAAGGTCGCGGTGGTGGGAGCCTCCGGCGCCGGCAAGACCACCCTCGTGAATCTTGTTCCCCGTTTCTATGACGTGACGCGTGGGAGAGTGACCATCGACGGACAGGATGTCCGGGATCTGACTCTCAAGTCGTTGCGGGCTCAGATCGGCCTGGTGACCCAGGAGATCATCCTGTTCAACGACAGCGTGAAGAACAACATTGCCTATGGCTTCCGTGAGGCGGAGATGGAAAAAATTATCGCCGCGGCGCGGGCCGCGCATGCTCATGATTTCATTACCGCCCTGCCGGAGGGCTACGACACGCCCTTGGGAGAGGCTGGACAATCCCTGTCCGTGGGACAGCGCCAGCGCATCGCAATCGCCCGGGCCATTCTGAAGGGGGCGCCGATCTTGATCCTGGATGAAGCCACCTCCGCCCTGGATACGGAGAGCGAGACGCAGGTCCAGGCAGCCTTGAATGTCCTGATGCGGGAGCGCACGGCTATCATCATCGCCCACCGTTTGGAGACGGTGCGCTCGGCGGACCGCATCGTCGTCCTGGAGAAGGGGTGTGTCGCCGAAATCGGCTCCCACGACCAGCTCTTGGGGAAAAATGGCGTTTATGCGCGCCTGCACCAGCTTCAACCGGAAGCGGTTGGTATGAAGCTGAAGCCTGCCGCGCAGAAGAGCGCGGGCTAGCTCAGGGCCCGCAGGGTAAAGAGAGCCACCAGTCCCGCTTCCAGAGCGAGCATCAGGTACTCGCGGTTGCGGCGGAATCGTTTCGGGTCCCAGCCTGTCCCGGTGGGTGAAAGGCCGGCAGGCCGGTAAGGAGTGAAGCGGGGGAGCAATGCGGGAACCACCGCTTCGTACCGGCTGTAGGCTTCGCCATGTTCGCTGCGCAGCCGGCTGCACTCCACCTGTTCCTTGCGCGGCAGGTAGTAGCCGAAGAACACGGCGTAACCCAGGACCAAGAGGATCAGGTGGCTTTCAGCAGGCAGGCGCCCCATGAGTGCAAATCCGGTGAAGAGGAGCAGCCGCCCCAGATAAAGAGGATTCCGGGTGTAGGCGTACGGCCCGGCGATGGCCAGCTCGCGTGTTTTCAGCAGGTACCCGGAAGCCCAGAGTCTGACCGCGCTCCCGGCAAGGACAAAAGGAAGCCCCAGCCAGATGTCCAGGAGACGCGGATGGGCATAGACGGCCAGGAAACCGAGCAAGAGGAAGATCAGGCTGACCTTGAGGCGGCCCAGAGGCGACTTGGCGGCCAGGCCCCGGCGCGGGCCGGCGGGAACAACCGACTGTGGGGAAGGAGAACTCATCCTTTGTGTCCAGGCCGCAGACGGCCGACCTGCCTGATGCACTGGTGCAGGAGGGGTTCCCTGTCCAGCAGGAGGCGATCATGGCGGGTCAGGCCGGCGGGGGCGAAGCGCTTGCGGAGACGGGCCAGTCGTCGGCGGTCCTGGCGAGCCGCGTTGTGGAAGGCGAAGATTCCCAACAGGCCCTTGTTCCTGACCAGGCTCACCGAAAAATCGATGAGGGCCGGTGAACCGTCCCTCCGGACCAGGACATCTCCCGCACCGATATCTCCCTGAGCAACACCGCGCCGGTGCAGGGCGGCCACCAGTTGCTGCAGGCGCACGAAGAAATCGCCCGGAAGATGGCCGGAATCGGGCGAGGATCCGCTATAGGCAAGAAGAGGTTTGCCGTCCAACCTCTCCATGATGAGCCGATCCCGTGAAGGACGGGCATGCACCGCAGGAACTCCGTCCATCCCGGCCAGATGTTCCAGGGCTCGCTGTTCCCGGTTCAGGAAGAGCGGGCCGAGCAGGCAGCGCACCAGAAGGCCGCGCTGGGAATAGTCCTTTTCCACGGCAGGCTTTCCCTGCCATTGGATGAGGCAGATCCGCGCTTTCGTGCGATTCCGGCCCTGGCTCAAGATGATGGGCCGGGACGATGTGCGGTTCTGTGTGTGCATGGCCGACCTCCGTCAAATCAGGCCCAAGCAAGCATACCGCGAGGGCGTACTCCTTTTCCATGGTCCCTGGAACGGGTGCTAACATCCGGTTCTTCTTGACGATCGGGAGAAGATTCTGTTGGTGACTCATCCTGGGATACGGGGTTCCGCCGTCCGGTCCGCATGTCTTGCGGTGGCGGGGATGGCTCTCTCGGCTTGTGGCGGCCCAGAGCCACCGCGGCCGTCCCCACCGGACGATGCGCCGGCCGCCGCCGGCACCGCGCGAGCCGGGACCGGGTATGTGGGCTCGCAGGCCTGCCGGGAGTGTCACGAGAGCGCAACCGATGCCTGGGAATCCGGCCCGCACCACGAAATCTTCCATGAGGGCGCCGCGCCCGCCTTTGCCGGAAGCAAGCCGCGTCCCTTCGACCAGGACGGTTTGCGCGTGGTTCCCACCACTCTTTCCCCGGTCGGTGGGGAAGGGAAAGATCGGCCCGCAAGGCCCGCCCTGCAGGTGGAATCGCAGGGTGTCAACGGCACTTTCGCCATCGATGCGGTGATCGGCGGGCAGCGGATGGAGGCGTACGCGACCAAGCTCTCCGATGGGGCCTGGCTCCTGCTGCCTCTTTACTACCAGGTGGAGCAGCGCGCCTTTCTCGGTTTTCATCAGGGGACCTGCGGCGTGGAGGCCCTGGGGCTCCGTCCGTCCAGCGTCTGGCAGGCCTACGACCGGGTCTGGAACCATCGCTGCATGGCGTGTCACGTCACGGGAGGCGTGATCGGGTTCGATGTGGACCAGGAAACTTACGACACGCATTTCCTGGAGCCCGGTGTGGGTTGCGAGGCATGCCATGGGCCGGGAAGCGCACATATCGAGGCGGCGCGGGCCGGCCGCGGCACCGAGGCCATTGTCAATCCGGCGCGCATGTCCCCGCGGGAATCCGCCCAGGTGTGTGCTTCTTGCCATGCTCTCTCCCTGCCGTGGAAATCCCACTGGAGGAAGGCGCCCGTCTACACGCCCGGGGAGGCTTATGATCAGGCGTTCCTGACCCTCTTGCGCCCCCGGGACAGGGGTCCGCTCGCCGCGCTCGCCCATGTGGATGAAACACCTGCCCTGGGCGCCATGGAGTACCAGGGCCTCGAGCAGTCGGTTTGCTTCCTGGAAGGGAACGCCACCTGCACGACCTGCCATGATCCCCACGGCAACGTGCCCCGGGTGGCGCCGCGGGATCACTGCGAGGAGTGCCATACACAGGTGGCGCGCCAAGGAGAGGAGCATTCTCATCACCGGTCCGATCGGCCTGGAGGTGCATGCATCGACTGCCACATGCCAGCGACCATCCAGGTCCTGGGCACACGCCTCGCGAACCATGCCATCGATATCCCGGTGCCGGCGAACAACGTCGACTTTGGTGCGCCGGATGCGTGCACTCTTTGCCACGCCGACCGCGGAGCCGAGTGGGCGGCGGAGCAGTACCAGCGCCTCTGGGGAAGCCCTGAAGGATTGAGGCGGCGGCGGATCGCGCGGGCCTTCGCCGGAAACGACCCGGAGGGACTGCGGCGCCTTTTGAGAGACGGAGGCGAATCGCGCTTGCTGCGGGCCGATGCGGCCCGGGCGCTGGCCACCAAGGCGGGAGCCGGCGCGGCCGCCGACCTGGTCATGGCCCTGGAGCCGAACAACCCGCTGGTGGTCCGCCGGCGGGCGGCCGACCTCCTCGGCTTGCTGGGCGCGCCGCCCTCGGCGTCTTTTAAGGAGGCCCGCGACCGCAGCAAGGCTCTCTCCACCGCGGGTGTGGAGAAGGCCTTGCGACAGATCCAGCAGTTGCAAGCCCCCCCCTCGCTCCGGCTGTCGGCCGCCGCTGCCTTGGCCCGTCTGGGCGCCGGCGATGGGATCGAGCAGCTGGAAGCGCTCCGCGCGGATCCTGTTCTCGACGCCGGATATCGCCTGCACCAGATCCTGGGCAAGTACTATCTTCTGGGCGGTCGCCTGGACGAGGCGGCCACGGAATACGAGAAAACCCTGGAGATCACGCCCAATTATCTGGCGGTCATCGAGGATCTCGGTTTCATTCATTTTGTAAACGAACGGTTCGAGCAGGCGCGGGATCTCTGGGAGCGGGGGCTGACCCTGGATCCTGCCAATGAAGATCTCAAGGAAAAACTCCACCTGGTCAAGGACCAGATCTTGAACCGAGATGCAGCGGCGGCGGCCTCCGGGGGTGGCACATGAGGGTGCCGGGACCTCCTGCCGGCCAGGCCTCGTTTCCAGCGTGGGCCGTCCCCTCCGGGTGGCTGGGCGTGACGGGCCGGGCCGGGGCGGTGCCTGCGCCGGAGGTCCGTGCCCGGGTCCTGCCATGGACGCGGGCGCTCAACCCCGATGGAATGATGCCCGGAGAGAAGGAGCTCCTGTGGTGTCTGGAAACTGTCCGGCTCCAGCGCCAGGACAGGTGAAAAACGCCACGGGGGCGACCCAGCGGGTCAGCCTGGTGGTGCCGGTCTTCAACGAGGAGGACAACCTCGAACGCCTTCATGTCGAGGTGCGCCAGGCGATGGAGACCACCGGTCTTCCCTGGGAGCTGATCCTGGTCAATGACGGCAGCACCGATGCCAGCGCGGTGGTGCTCGACCGGCTGGTGGCGGCCGACAGCCGCCTGCGGGTCCTGCACATGGAAACACGCTCGGGACAGACGGGTGCCCTGGCAGCGGGCTTTGCCGCGGCCCGTGGAGATGTGGTCGTCACTCTGGATGGCGATCTGCAGAACGATCCCGCGGATATCCCCCGTCTTCTGCAGGCTCTTTCGGCGGCTGGCGCGGTGGTGGGCTGGAGGAGAAGGCGTCTCGATGGCTGGCTTCGCCGCCTTTCCAGCGGGATTGCCAACTGGGCCCGGAACATGGTGACCGGCGACCGGGTCAAGGATACGGGCTGCAGCCTGAAGGCCTTTCGTGGAGAGGTGGTCCGGGGACTCCTGGTGAGCCGCGGCATGCACCGGTTTCTACCCACGCTGGTTCGCATGCGGGGGTACCCCGTGGTGGAGATCCCCGTGAACCACCGGCCGCGGCATGCGGGGCAATCCAAGTATGGCATCGCAAACCGGCTCTTCGTCGGTCTGGGGGATCTGTTCATGATCCGATGGATGAAGTCCCGTGTTCTGACTTACCGCGTCGTGCGAGAGGCCGGCGCCGGTCTCCCGCTCGCCGGGGACCGATACGAGGAGGTGCGTCGTTGAGCCCGTCAATATGGTGGTTGTGCCTGGGTTTCACTGGTCAGGGAATGTTCTCAAGCCGTTTTCTCGTGCAGTGGATCGCATCCGAGCGCCAACGCCGCAGTTACGTGCCTGTGGCGTTCTGGTACCTGAGCCTGGTGGGTGGCCTCCTGTCCCTTACCTACGCCATCCACCTGGGAGATCCCCCGTTCATCTTCGGCCAGTCGGCCGGCCTGGTGGTCTACACGCGGAACCTGGTCCTGCTCAGGCGCCAGCGGCGCATTCCTACCAGCGGTGGCAGCTGAAACAGGCCTCGCTGATGGGATGGTTCGGGTCCCGGGGACTGGTCCCCCCGGGGCCGTGGCAAACAAGACACCCCTGGGGGACCTGCGCCTGGCGGTGGTCACGGTCCGCCGGCAGGGTCGGAGCGGGCCGGTAGAAGAACAGGACCCAGCCCAGCAGAACGGCGCCCAGGCCCAGGACTGCCAGGGCTGCCCATCGCGGCCGCGAGGGATGGTGCCGCGCCGGCCCGTTCACCGTCCGGCCCGTTCAGAGATCGTGACGCCCTCCTGCACAGATGCTGTGCCACGACTGGCATCGTCCAGGCTGGTCCGGAGGGCCGGAATCCGCGAGAGGGGTGCGCTCACCAGGAGTTCGGCCTCGGAGCCGTGGTGTTCTTCTCGGATCAGCGCCCCGTGGCGGGCCAGGGCGCGGCGGACCTCTCCGGAGCGGCCGTGGGGGAAGCGGACCCGGAGCAGGCGGCCCAGGCAGCGGGTCTCCGCGCCCGCTGCCTTCAGGGCTTTCTCCGCCGCATCCCGGTAGGCCCGGGCCAGAGGCCCGACACCGAGCTTGGTGCCTCCGAACCACCTCACCACCACCACACTGACCCCAGCAAGTCCGCAGGACCGCAAGGCCCTCAGAATGGGAGCGCCGGCGGTGCCCGCCGGCTCGCCGGCATCACTGGACCGGCTGATCAGGCCCTTCTCCGCGTGGACCCGGAAGGCCCAGCAATAGTGGGTCGCATGTGGAAACTCCGCTCGTAACCGTTTCCGGTGGTTCTCTGCTTCCTGGGCCCGGCCGACGGGAGCGACGTCAGCCAGGAACCGCGAAGCTTTGACCCGGATCTCCATGCGCGCCGCCTGCGCGGGCGCGTCCCAGGTTACGTCTGTCCCGGCATGGG
Source organism: Acidobacteriota bacterium (assembly GCA_046757405.1). Classification (GTDB taxonomy): domain Bacteria; phylum Acidobacteriota; class Polarisedimenticolia; order SMYD01; family SMYD01; genus JBHHYE01. Next base: position 26,002 of record JBHHYE010000013.1, read on the forward strand.
TCATGGGGGCCATGGAGGATTGCCTGCCGTCATCCTAACGGGCCTTGTCCTGCAGGATCAATGCAGCAGCAGGGTTCGGCCGGAAGCGGCGCGGCGTACACGGAAACAGTAGAATATATCTCGCGAGAGGGACGAGCTGGAGGAGAGAAGCATGGCGGATGTGGCCCGGCGCCGGTGGTCCCCAGCCCACCTGGGGGTCGTGGCGGCCGTCTGCCTGCTTGGCTGCCTGGCGCGCGCGGGAGAGCCGGTATCGGAGAAGGAAGCACTGATCTGCCGGACCACCGCCGTCGATGGCACGGCCCCGGTGTTCGAACACCTGGCCGCGCGCGCCTCCCTCCTTCCGCCACCGGAGCCTCTCTTCCTGGCGGACGCGTCCGGCGGCAGCCTATCACCCCTGGAACAGGTGCTCGGCCCGGACGGCGACATCGAGAGCGGGACGGTGATCGATATGGGAGGCGTCGAGGTCCTCATGGATGACGGCTCCAGCGTCTTCGGGAATTTTCTCGCCGGGTTCCAGCTGGACTTGGTCCGCCTGTCACGTCTGTATTACGGTTTCCGTCCCGATGATGTGGATGTCCTCTCCTTCTTTCCCGACTTCGATCACATGAATGGGTCGTTGCAGGTTCTCGTTCGCAATGACGTCCAGGGAATCAACCGGCCGCTCGCGGACAACACCGCAATCTATGGGAGCGCCGGGCGACTGGAGAGCGTCCTGCTGTTCAGCAATTTCAACACGCTGCCCGCAGATCCGGCAGAACGCATCCCTGGAGATCCGAACACGTTCCTGTCCCTGATGGCGCACGAGTTTGGCCATCAATTCGGCGCCTTCGTTCGGTTTGATTCGGACCCGGGCCCCGGCGTTCAGCCATCCACCGCATTGCTGGGACGGAGCCAGACCCACTGGTGCTTCTTCTTGGATACCTCGTCGGCCTTCTCCTTTCCGCAGGGATCCGGCCTGGGGCAATCATCCCTGGAGGGAAACCGCTGGCAGATGCAGCTCGACGGCACTTTCCGCACCGCAGGCATCACCGATGGGTACAGTCCTCTGGACCTGTATCTCATGGGTCTGATGGCCCCCGAGGATGTCCCACCGTTTTTTCTCATCGAGACCGCCACCGGCGCCGGGTGTGAAACCCAACCCGTGTCCGTGCCCCACCAGGCGGCGGTGACGGTCGCTGGGACCCGCAGGGATGTCACCGTCGATGACATCATCCGGGTGGAGGGGCCCCGCCTCCCCGGCCTGGACACATCCCAGAAGCTCTTCCGGCAGGCCATGATCGTGGTGGCTCGCGCCGGGCGTTTCCCATCACCGGCGGAGATCGCCCAGGTCGATCGTCTCCGCCGCGCCTGGGAACCGTACTTCTCCCAGGCGACCGGCGGCCGCGCCACCGTGGACACGTCCGTCGTGCCCACGCCGGGCCCGGGCAGGACCTTCGCCTTCGTCCGTTTTCCGGACGCCTTGCAGGTGGATCACCCTGCCCAGTTCGGGCTCCTGGCGCTGGATGCGGAGGGGCGGCTCGCCACCGGCTATACGGGTACGGTGCGGTTTTCGTCCTCCGATACCGGCGCCCAGTTGCCCGCCGACGTTGCCTTCGCTGCGAGCGATCGCGGCTATCGCCTGGTCCAGGAACCGGTGATCTTCTCCGCGGGCGGCGCACAGTCCGTGACGGCAACCGACCTGAATGATGCCTCCATCACCGGTACCCGTTCCAATCTTCCCGTGGAGGGGCGGACCCTGATCCTGTGCTTGCCCGGCCCGGCCGATCCGACCGTGACCACCACACGCCCATGGGGCCTGGGACAGGCATTCGGCACCCTGGGCGGCGTGCGCTTCCAGTACTTGATTCGCGCCGACGCGATCGGTCGGCCTGCCCTGATTACTGGCCTCGACTGGATCGTCTTCGGCGGACCCGATCAATCGCAATGGGAATCCCTCTCCGTCAAGATGGCCGAGAAGCCGGAGTACCGGCTCCGGGTGTCGGCAGGGGAACCGGACCTGGATCTCAACCTGATCCAGACCCGGAATTTGAGAACGGTTATCAGCAAGTCCCTGGACCAGGCCGGTCTTCAGGCGGCCGGCCGGCTGCACCTGGAGCTGAACGAGGGGTACTCTTATGAAGGCCTCGGCCATCTCCTCATCGAGGTCCGCTACCGTGGCGGCGGGCCGGGTGGCATCCTGACCGATCTCATCCCCAACGGCGGCGATCTTCTCGCCCTGGAGAGACTGGGTCCGAATTCCCCCGTTACCGTCCGCCAGTCCAGCACCATCTGTCTGGGAATCCGTCCTCCGAGCGGCGTGTTGCCCATCATCAGCGACATCCAGCTCCTTGATGTACGGAATCAGACCGTGACCGTCTCCTGGCGCACCTCGCCGGCCACTGACGGAAGGCTCTTTTATGGCGAGGCGGGCGGTCCGCTCGACCGGATATCCGCGACCGACGGTTTCTCCTTGGCGCATGAGATCGCCCTGGGCGGCCTGGACCCGGACACGGACTATGAAATTCAGATCGTGTCACGCGATATCGACAACCAGACTTCGGTGGGCGGCCCGGTTCCGTTCCGGACCACCCGGTTTATCCCCGAGATCAGCGGGATTTCACCCGGAACCTTGCGGCAGGGGGTCCTGAACACGCTGGTCCGGGTGCAAGGCCTCTATTTCTTCCCGGGAGTGACCGTGGATTTCGTTGCCGCCGATGCCCAGGCTTCCGATCCGCCCCAACCGGATCCCGACATCCGGGTCGTGGCTTCGTCCCTGGTTTCCGAGAATCTTCTCGATCTGGCCGTGGAGGTGGCCAGCGCGGCGGAACCGGGGCCCAGGAAGCTGCATCTGGTCAACGCGGACGGCTTCGGGACTCTCAGCTCCATGTTCCTGGGTGTCGAGCCTCCCCTGGAGGCGACGGATATTGACGCCTCGGGCCGCGTGGATGGCTTCGATCTGGCGCTCCTGGCGCGGGCTTTTGGCGCGACGTTTCCCGATCTGCGGTACGAGGCGGCCGTCGACCTGGATGGGAGCGGCGCCATCGACGGCATCGATGTCGCCCGTTTGGCCGATCGCTTCGGCCAGCACATGCTTCCCTAAGGATATGGCGAAGGAAGCCAGATCGCCCGGCCGGTCGACCACGGCGTCACAGGGGCGTCGGGCACGCCCCTCCCGGGAGGCCGTCGAGAGCGCCATCCGCACTCTCATCTCCTGGATGGGAGACGATGCGGGCCGGGCCGGCGTGGAGGCAACTCCGTCCCGGGTCGCGCACTCGCTCAAGCGGTTGACCAATGCCGGAGGCACCAGCCTCAGGCATCTCCTGCATGAGGGTGTTTTCCGCCATGACGATGACGGATTGATCTTGATCCGGGATGTGGAGTTTTATTCGTTGTGTGAGCACCACCTCCTTCCGTTCTTTGGCCGCGTCCACGTGGCCTACCTGCCTGTGGGGCGGATCATCGGGTTTTCCCGAATTCCCCGGCTCGTGGAGCATTTCGCCCGCCGCCTGCAGGTGCAGGAGCGCTTGACCAGCCAGGTCGCCACGGCGCTGGAGCAAGCGGTGAGCCCCGCGGGGGCTGCCTGCATGGTCGAGGCGTTCCACCTCTGCATGGCCATGCGGGGGGTGGAGAAGCAACAGGCCACGGCCGTGACCTGGTCCTACCGGGGCGTGTTCCGCGAGGAGGTCGAGCGGCGGCGCGACCTGGAGGTGCTGATCGGGGCGGGACGTCCCCTGCGTCCTTGAACAGCCCGGTCAGCCCTTGAGGTTCAGGAACTCTTTCATCTGAACGGTGAGAAACTCGCGATGCTGGGGATTGACCATGGTGAAACGATGCTCGTTGATCAGGTTGACCTGGACACCGAGCCATTCCTTCCAGCAGACGGCGCAGACCTGTTGCTGCACTTCAAGGCCAAGGTCTCCCGGGAAGGGCAATGAATCCATGGCCCCGGCGGTTTTCTGGCAGCGGCTGCAGGTGAACGCGGGCATGGGCAGAACTCCGCCGGGATGATAGACGTCATGGCGCAGGGGAGGCAAGGAGGGGCCGGGGGCGGTAAACTCGAACCATGCTCTCTCTCTGGCCGCCTGGTTTCCGGCGCATTCCCCCGGAGGACTGGACCACCCAGCCGGTTGAGCGCCTCGCCATCGGTTACGACACGGTGGAGCATCACGGATGGTATCGGAACCTGGAGCCGACTCTCCGCCAGCTGGAAACCGTTCTGCAGGAAGGAGACCTCCTGCTGGATTACTCGGGAGGAACCGGGATCCTGGCGTCCCGACTGCTGGAGAGGCTGCCAGCGCTCCGCTTCGGTATTCTCATCGTCGACTCCTCCCCCAAGTTCCTGCGCCTGGCGATGGAAAAGCTCGGCCAGGAAGAGCGGGTGGCCTTCCGCCGTATCCGGTTCCTGAAAGGGAGGCATCGTCTGCAGAGGGTGGACGAGATCCTGGACCCTTCGCTGCTCCGGCGCGGCACCGACGTGCTGGTCTCCACCAATGCCATTCATCTATACTACGACCTTCCCGCGACTCTCGCGTCCTGGGCGCGCGTGCTCAAGCCGGGAGGAATGGTTCATGTCCAGTCGGGAAATATCCGGAATCCCGCCGCCGCCGCCGGCGAGCGGATCATCGATGAGACGGTGGAGGCGATTCACCGCGAAGCCATGAGGATCGTCCGCCGCGAACCGGCCTATGCCTCCTACAGGGAGATCCTGGAGAATCCCCGGCGCCTGGCGGCCTACGAGACTTTGAGAACGAAATACTTTCTCCCGGTGCGGACCCTCCAGGAATACATTGATCTGCTGGAAAAGGCGGGCTTCACGGCCCTGGAAACCTCCCACGCCACCATGGAAGCCCGTGTTTCCGAGTGGCGGGAGTTTCTCGGCGTTTACCACGAAGGCGTGCTCGGATGGGTCGGCGGCGCCGAGAAGATCGAGGGCCGGCCCGCCTCCGCCGCGGCCACCCGGACCCGCCTGGAGCTGCTGGGTCGGGCCATGGAGACGGTCTTTGGTGGCCGGCCCACCTTCAAGGCCTGCTGGACCTACATCACCTGCCATTCCGCTTCCTGCTGAGGCGAATCTGGCCGCTCCACGGTCCGCGTGCTAGCGTATCCGCCGCCACCCTGTAGAATCGTCGTGCCTCTCCGGATGCGTCAAGCCAGCGTAGCTCAGTGGTAGAGCAGCTGATTCGTAATCAGCAGGTCCTCGGTTCGACCCCGAGCGCTGGCTCCAGGCCTGGCCTGAGAGTGGCGGGGGAGCCGGGGAAGCGTCGCCTTGGATCCCGCCGCAGGCCACGGTGCTAAGCTCTTTCCTGACACCGTGTCAGAGATGGACCATGCCCTTGAAAAAGAGCCGTGTTGCTGTTCTCAGGACTTCCCCCCGGCGGGTGCTGGCGGATTATCACCGCGTCATGAACCTGGCTGGTTATCAGGACGAGGTCGTCCGGGAAGCCGACACCGCCCTCAAGGTGAATATTTCCTGGCACTTCTTCTTCCCCGGCAGTTCCACAACTCCCTGGCAGCTCGAGGGCGTGATCCGGTGCCTCAAGCAGGATGGGTACGATCCCGAACTCATTCACGCCTGTCACAACCGCACGGTGGTGATTGACGCCCGCCTGGGTGAGCGGGAGAACAAGCAGGTTGGCGTGGTTGAAGCGCACGGCCTGCGTAACATACATCTTTATGAAGGTGAAGAATGGATCAACGTTCGAGACGCCGTGGGCGACCTGACCTCGAGGTTCCTGTGCCTGAACCAGGTTTACCCCAAGGGGTTCAATATTCCGCGCCGCTTCATCGGCGAGAACATCATTCACCTGCCGACGATCAAGACACATGTCTTCACCACCACCACCGGCGCCATGAAGAACGCCTTTGGCGGGTTGCTCAACGATAGACGCCACTGGACCCATCCGGTGATCCACGAGACGCTGGTGGACCTTCTGATGATCCAGAAGAAGATTCACCGGGGCGTGTTCGCCGTCATGGACGGCACGTTCGCCGGCGACGGTCCCGGCCCGCGCTGCATGACGCCCACGGTCAAGAACGTGATCCTGGCCAGTTCCGACCAGGTGGCCATCGACGCGGTGGCGGCCTCCATGATGGGGTTCAAACCCCTGGATATCAAGTTCATCCGCCTGGCCCACGACCTGGGGTTGGGCTGTGGCGATCTCCGCGAGATCGAGATCGTGGGGGATATCCAGGCGGCCGGCGAGCGGTGGGGTTTCGTCGGGCCGTTCCAAAAGATGACCTTCGCCTCCCGCATGCAGCACAAGATTTACTGGGGCCCGCTCAAGAAGCCCCTGGAGTGGTCTCTGAAAACGGTGCTGGCGCCATGGGCGTACGTGGCCAGCGTCTTCTACCACGACAGCTTCTGGTATCCGTTCCTGGCCAAGAAGAAGATGGCCCAGGTTCTGGACAGCCCGTGGGGACGGCTCTTCCGGGAGTGGGAGAGTCTTGAACCGGACGACCAAGGGTTTCCGGTCGTGGGAGAGAAGCCGGCGAAAATCGGCCTGTCCGGCCTGACGGCCTTCTGGCGCTCCCTGAGGATTCTCCTCACCTGCATCAAGGAGGCTCCCGAGTTCGCCCGGCGCTACCGCAAGATCGCCTCCGGCGGCCGCTAGCGGTCCTCCCGCCCGGGACGGTGGCGAACCTGGCCGGTCATGGGAACGAAGCGCACCGGCAGGATGGTCCGGCGCCGGTAGCCGTCCCCGGTCCGGGTCACCACGACCAGTTCCTGAGACGCTTCTCCCACCGGGGCCACGAGGCGCCCTCCCGGGGCAAGCTGGTGCAGCAGGGGCTCGGGAACCCGGGGCGGCGCCGCCGTGATGAGGATGGCATCGAAGGGAGCCGCATCCGGCCAGCCCAGGTAGCCGTCGCCGGAGCGCACCGTGACGTCGGCGTAGCCCAAGCGTTCCAGACGGGCCGCGGCGGCCTCCGCCAGCGACGGGATGATCTCGATGGAATGGACGTGGCACCCGAGCGCCGCCAGCACCGCCGCCTGATAGCCGGAGCCTGTCCCGACCTCCAGCACGCGGTCGCCGGCGGCCACCTGGGCGAGTTCGGTCATCAGCGCCACAATATAGGGCTGGGACATGGTCTGCCCGGCACCGATGGGCAGCGGGCCATCGGCGTAAGCCTGCTTCTGCAGCGACGGAGGGAGAAAGCGATGCCTGGGAACCTGGCGCATGGCCTCCAGAACCCGCGGGGTCTCGAGGCCCCGGGCGCGAATCTGCTGCTCGACCATGGCATCCCGCTCCGCCTGGCGCGCCGGTGCGGGGGCCTCCCCCTGCGGTTCGCGGGCCGGTGGCCCTGCCGTCATCAACGGCGGTCCCGTGAGAAAAACCAGTGCCAGCCAGCACATGTCACGTGTCCTTCCCCGGGGAGGGACCTCTCGGGAGGCCGGCCGCGGAGGAGACGGCCGTGAGGCGTCTCCTCGCGGCAGCTGCCCGGAATCCCCGCCACGCCCGGTCATTCATCGGACGGGGCGTAGCTGAGCTCCGGCCGGAAACGGGCAAGCGCCGTGTGCTGCTCGCGCACGCACTTCCTGAAGGTGCCTCGCATGGCGTCCGCCTCCTGGCGGCCGATGGTCTCCTCCATCATGGTCCAGAACTCCTTCTCGGGACCACGGAGATCGGCCCAGGTCCGGTGCGGGATGACCAGCCAGTAGGTGCCCGCCTCGCCGCCGCTCACGGTGGTTCCCCATAAATAGTGCACCGGCCAGTCCGAAGCCTCCACCGCCTTGCGAATCCTTGCCAGTTGGTGGTTGAACGCCTCGTCCATCCCGTAGTTGAGCTGGAACGTGTAGACCGAGACCATGGGGACCTGCCCCAGGTCCGCAGGCCAGTGCGACGCCCCGGCCAGCACCGTGCCGATGGAGGACGTCATGGACTCCACGTATGGACGGACGACCTCACGGAAGTGGGCCGAAGCGCGTACTTTTTGCCCGCGGCGCTGGTCCAGATCTTCCCAGCGGTGTCCCGGGGACCGGATCACGTACTGTCCGAGCTTCTCTCCCGTATCCCACTGCCAGGTTTGCCATCGCCAGCCTTCGCCGTTCTCTTGGTACCACTCCATTTGCTTCTTGAGCGCCGCTTCGAACTGCTCCGTCTGTCCCGGTTTCGCCTCGAGACTGTACTCGCGAGCAATGGTCGGCGAGTCGACCTGGGCGATTGCCGGGGTGAGCAGGCCCAAGGCGGCGAAAGATGCTGCGAGAGCGACTGATCTCTGCATGATTCCTCCTTGCCGGATGGCTGGGCGCCGGCGCGCACGGACAGCCCTTCTTTGCCACAGGCGATGGGTGCGTGTCAACCGCCCGGCCGCCGCCTCTCCTCGCGCCCTTTATTTCTTCTCCAGCCAGTGATCCAGGGAGAGGATATCCTGAGCCCCCGGGAGGAGGAAAGCCGCCACAAGCAGTGCCGTGCGTGGAAGAATGTGCTCGGTGATGCTGAACAGCGGTTCCTTGAGCAAGTGCCCGTAGGTCACCAGGAGGAGAACCAGGCCGAGGGTGACGAGAGCCTCCCGGGTCCGGAGACCCAGGATGAGGAGGGCGCCGGCCACGAGTTCCAGCACCGGGATGGCCATCCCGGCGGCGAGCAGGAGAACCCGGGGAATCCACGTGTCGGCGTACGGTCCGGTGAAGAATCGGGTGGCGTGACCGAGCGGCGTCAAATGAAAGCACTTGAACCAGCCGGCCATGAAAAACATTAACCCCAGCATCACCCGGCAAAAGAACCGGGCCCAGCCGTATCCAGTCATGATCCTTCCTCCTGGCGCGAGGCAGCCCTGCCTCTCGTTCCTGCAGTCTACTCTGACCGGATGGATCGATTCTCCGACCCTTTTCCCGGCCGCAGGAACCGCCGGGCCCGCCAGGGCCTTTCCCCTGTGATGTAAGATTAAGATAAGGCTCCCGGCGGGAGGCTTCGGGAAGGAGAGGGAATCATGCACCAGGTGGGCGTCGTCGGGTATGGATACTGGGGTCCCAACATCGTCCGCAATTTCCATGGTCTGAGCCAGGTCCGCGTGAAGCGAATCTGTGATCGGGATGCCGATGCCCGGAGGCGGGCACGGGCCCGTCACCCGGATATTCAGGTGAGCGATAACCCGGATGCCATCTTCGAGGACGCCGACATCGATGTGGTCGCCGTCGTCACACCGGTTTCCACTCACTTCGGCCTGGCGAAGCTGGCCCTGGAATCGGGGAAACATGTTTTCGTGGAGAAGCCCCTGGCGCAGACGGTTCCTGAGGCGGATGAACTCATTGCGCTCGCCGCCAAGCATCATCGCGTCGGTGCGGTCGATCATACCTTCCTGTTCACCAGCGCGGTGCGCAAGATCAAGAGCATTGTCGCGTCAGGCGAGATCGGGGAGATCACCTATTTCGACTCCGTCCGCGTGAACCTGGGCCTGTTCCAGCACGACGTGGACGTGATCTGGGACCTGGTGCCCCATGACCTGTCCATCCTGTTCTATCTGACGCGCGGCCGGCCTGCAGCGGTCACGGCCAGCGGCGTCTCGCACACCAAAGCGCGGCTCGCCGACGTGGCGTATGTGACTCTCCACTATCCCGACGCGATGATCGCGCATTTCCACGTGAACTGGCTGTCCCCGGTGAAAGTGCGGAAGATACTCATCGGCGGAACCAAGAAAATGATTGTTTACGACGACATGGAGTCCAGCGAGAAGGTGAAAGTCTACGAGAAGGGGATCACCCTCACCGGCCCGGAGGATATCCGTCGCCTCCTGGTTCAGTATCGATCCGGTGACATGCTCGCTCCCAGCCTCTCCCCGACGGAAGCCCTCCGGCTGGAGATCCAGCAGTTCATGGAGCAGGTCGAGACGGGTTCCCCGCATTCCGTCAACGGTTTTTCCCAGGGCAGGGAAGTGGTCGAGATCCTGGCCGCCGCCTCGTCGGCCCTGGGCAAGGAGGAAAGGATCCGGCTATGACCCACTGCCTCATTGCCGCCGATGTGAAGAGGGGTAAGAACGTCGTCATCCAGGCGTTCACGAACCTGTACGGTTGCGAGATCGGCGATGAGACGCGGATCGCGACTTTCGTGGAGATTCAGAAAGACGTGATCATCGGCAAGAAGTGCAAGATCTCCTCGCACTGTTTCATCTGCTCCGGCGTGACGATTGGCGATCATTGCTTCATCGGGCACGGGGTGATGTTCATCAATGACAATTTTCCCAGAAGCGTGAACCAGGAGGGAGAGCTGGAACGGGAAGAGGACTGGAGCGCACGCTTCGTCACCACGGAGGTGGGCAGCGGCGCCGCCATCGGCAGTAATGCCACGATTCTGGGCGGGGTGAAGATCGGCGCCGGCGCATTGATCGGCGCCGGCGCAGTGGTCACCAGGAATGTTCCGCCCGGAGCCACGGTGGCCGGAAATCCCGCGAAGGTCCTGAGACGGGGATCCCGGCCATGAAGGTTCCCTTCCTGGATCTCGGGGCCCAGCACCAACCGCTGGAGAGTGAGATCGGCATGGCCATGCAGGAGGTGATCCGCGCCGCGGCCTTCGCCTCGGGACCGTTCGTGGAGAAGTTCGAGGGCGATTTCGCGCGTTTCTGCGGCGCCCGTTGGTGTGTCGGCGTGAACTCGGGTACCAGCGCCCTGCATGCGGCGCTCCTGGCGCATGGCGTGGGGCCTGGAGACGAGGTGATCACCGTGCCCAACTCCTTCGTGGCGACCGGGTGGGCCATTCTTTATTGCGGCGCCCGGCCGGTCTTCGTGGATGTGAAGGAGAAGACCTTCCTCATGAACCCGGACCGGATCGAAGCGGCCATCACTCCCCGGACCCGGGTGATCCTTCCCGTGCATCTCTATGGCCAGCCTGCCGACCTGGAGGCCATTGGCGATCTTGCCCGTCGGCATGGGCTCGATGTCATCGAGGACGCCGCCCAGGCACACGGCGCACGTTCCCGCGGAGCGCGGATCGGAGGGCAAGGGAACACCGTCTGCTTCAGCTTCTACCCCAGCAAGAACCTGGGCGCCTGGGGTGAAGCCGGTGCGGTGCTCACCCCGGACGAGAGCATCGCCAGCAAAGTGCGCCTTCTCAGGGACCACGCCCAGGCGCGCAAGTACCGCCATGACTTCACTGGTTTCAATTACCGCATGGACGGACTGCAGGCGGCGGTTCTCCGGGTGAAGCTGAAATATCTGCAGGACTGGACCGACCGGCGCAACGCCATCGCGCGCCGCTATGATGCGGGTCTGGAGGGAATCGATGGCCTCGAGCTGCCGCATGTCAGGAAGGAGGTCGTCTCCGCCTTTCACCTGTACGTGGTGCACACCCGGCAGCGGGATGCTCTGCGGGCCTCTCTCCGGGAAGCAGGCGTGGCTTCCGGCCTCCACTACCCGATCCCGATTCACCTGCAGGAAGCCTTCAAGTTTCTGGCCCATCAAGAGGGGGATTTTCCCGCGGCCGAGCGCAACGCCGGAAACTGCCTGAGCCTGCCCCTCTATCCGGAGATGTCGGATGATCAGATCGATGCGGTGATTCGTGGTGTCCGGCGCGGCCTCGGGGTGCCATGAGACAGCCGAGAATTCTGCATGCACCGCGAAATATATGCAACATCTCGTGGGTTCTGGCGCAGGAACAGCGAGAGGCCGGGTACGTCAGCCATGTGATGAAACATGACGACGACAGCATCGAGTCCGATGCCGACTTCAACCTGAAGGTTCACCGGTATACGAGGTGGTCGACCCGCTATCTGATTTATCTCATGTTCGCCGTGCGGGCGGCGCTCAGGTATGACATCTTCATTTTTCATACGGGAGTAACTCTTCTCCCTTACGCCCGTGAGTTGCCGGTCCTCAAGGCCCTGGGCAAGAAGATCTACTTTTATTTTCACGGCCGGGATATCCGGCCTGCCGGCCTGCCGGACTCCATCCGCTACGCGGACCACTATTTCGTCTCCACGCCGGACCTTCTGGAATTTGCCCCGGGAGCTTCCTGGCTGCCGCAGGCCATCGATCCGCGGCGCTACCCGGAAGCCCGGCCAGCCGGGATCGCTGGTGATCCGCTCCGCATCCTGCATGGCATCAACGCGGATACCGAGGAAAAGCGCCAACGGAAAGGAACGCACACCATCCTGGCCGCGGTCAAACGGCTGCAGCAAAAAGGATACCGGGTCGAACCCTGCCTGTCCGTCTCCAGGAGCCACGACGAGTTCGTGGCGGAGTTGATCCGTGCGGATATCGTGGTCGATCAGCTCGTCCTGGGCTGGTACGGCGTCATTGCCATCGAGGCCATGCTCCTGGGCAAGCCGGTCCTGGTCTATATCAGGAATGACCTCAAGAAATACTTGCCCGAGGGCTGCCCCCTCATTCCCACCGATCCGGGAAGGCTCGAGAATGACCTGGAGCAGTTGATCCAGGCCAGAGACTTTGCCCGCCACGCGCGAGAGGGTCCGGCTTTCGTCGCCAGGCACCATTTCCCACGCGCCATCATGGAGAAGATGCACGCCGTCATTTTCAACGGAGAGTGAAGGGAGGTGATGTCTTCAGATGGATTGGACGTGGCCGCAATCAGCACAGGCAATCGCGTGAACACACTCGTGCGCGAGGCGATCGCAGGTGCTCCGGAGCATGAGATGGCGCCCCGCGCAGGCGGGACAGGGTTTGCGCCGTGAACGGGTCATCAGCCGATCGTAAAGCTCGGCGTAGGTGGTGAGAGACTCGGCCATGAACGAGCGGCCGCAATGTGTGCATCTCGCCATGGCCAGGCATTCCCGATCACCGAAATCGCAGCGGAGTGTGACTTCCAGAGAGCAGGTTCCACACTGCGGGCACACCAGATCGTGGGAACGCTTGGCCATGCTCCGGAAGGACTTCACACGAAAGGCAACGCCGTGGGCGCCGCCCGTATTTCCGGGCCGGACCTGGCTGCAGGCCGGCTGCCGGTCGTTCTGTCTCCACTTTTCTTTCCGTTTCGGCTAGGCTGGCGGGCAAACCCGGGGCCGTGGGAGGGTTCAGAAGGAGAGGAGGACGGGATTCAGTACGGCTTTCTCATCGATCATCGCCGGTGCATCGGCTGCCATGCTTGCACGGTGGCGTGCAAGGCAGAGAACGATGTGCCGGTGGGAAGTTTTCGCACCTGGGTACAATATGCCGAGAAGGGGCGGTTTCCCGCGGTGCGCCGCCACTTCGCCGTGCTGCGGTGCAACCATTGCACGACGGCTCCGTGCGTCACCATCTGTCCCGTCCATGCCCTGGAAAAGCGTTCCGACGGCATCGTCGATCTGGACCGGGAGGCCTGTATCGGCTGCCGAGCCTGCATGCAGGCCTGTCCCTACGATGCGCTCTACCTCAACGACGCGACCGGCGCGGTCGAAAAGTGCCACTTCTGTGCTCACCGGGTCGAGAAGGGCCTGGAGCCGGCCTGCGTGGTGATCTGCCCCGAGAAGGCCATCATCAGCGGCGACCTGCATGATCCCGCCAGCCCCGTCTCCCGTATGGTCGCGGCGCTGGACACGGAGGTTCGCCGGCCGGAGCAGAAGACCGGTCCCAATGTCCACTACGTGGGGCACGAGCCTTCGATGCTGCGTCCCGGTTCAGCGGCCCGTCCTCCGACCTTCCTCTGGAGCGAGCGCCCCCCCCAGAAGAGTGAGCCCTGGCCCGCCGAGCTGCCGGTACAGCCTGAGACCCGCACGGTGCTTGATGCCGGGCACAAGGTGGAGTGGGGAGGTGCGGTCGGTCTCTACATGGTTACCAAGTCCGTTGCCGCCGGCGTGCCGATGCTCGCCCCTTTCGCCGCGTTCCTCGGCGGTCAAGGGTTCGGGGCCGGTTGCCGTCCCGAGATCATCGCCTTGGTTTTCACGCTGGCCACGTGCGGTCTTCTGGCTCATGATCTGGCCAGGCCCTGGCTCTTTTTCAGGCTGTTGACCCGCGCCAACTGGCGGAGCTGGCTGGTGAAGGGCACGGCTGTTCTGGCTCTCTTCTCCGCGCTGCTGCTGGCGTCTGTGGCCTTCTGTCTGGCCGGCTTGCATGCGCCGGCGCACGCGCTGAGGCCGCTCTCGGCGCTGGTGGCCCTGGCTGTGGCGGGTTACACGGCCTTTCTGTTCGGACAGTGCGAAGGGAGGGATCTCTGGCAGAGCCGCCTGCTGCTTCCCCATCTCCTGGTTCAGGCTGTTCTGTGCGGGGCGGCGGTCGATCTGGTGCTGGCGCCGACGAGCTGCAGCCTGCGCATTCTTCTTGTGACGGCGGGCCTGGCGCACATGGCCCTGGCCCTGGCGGAGCGTTACCGGCGCCACGCGACCGAGAATGCCCGCCAGGCGGCCGCCTTCCTGGGTGAGCTGGGATCCGGGGCGTCGCGACTGTTCCGTGACGGACTCCTGGTGGGAGTCGTCCTGGCGGCCCTCTTCACGGTGCTGGCTCCGCGGCTGGCATGGGGCCCCGTTCTCATGGGACTGGTTCTGTACGACGCAGCTTATGTGCGGGCCGGCCAGCTTCCGCCCCTGTCCTGAGGTGATGCCGATGAGTCGCTCTGACGCTCCGGAACGACCACTGCTGACGCCTCTGGCCTCGTTTCCCCCCGAGGAGCAGTGGGATGACTGGGTGGATTACGATGCCGCAGCCTGGCCGCGCCGCGTGGAGCGCCACTCCATGCTGGTGCCGTCCACCTGCTTCAACTGCGAGGCGGCGTGCGGGCTGATGACCTACGTGGACCGGCAGACCCTGGCCATCCGCAAGGTGGAGGGAAACCCACACCACCCGGGCTCCCGGGGCCGGAATTGCGCCAAGGGGCCGGCGACGCTGAACCAGGTCCAGGATCCGGAGCGCATTCTCTACCCTGTGAAGAGAGTGGGGCCTCGCGGGTCGGGACAGTTCCGGCGCACCGCCTGGGATGAGGTGCTGGACACCCTGGCCGCCGCGATTCGTGTGGCTCTCCAGGAGGGGCGCCAGCGCGAGATCATGTACCACGTCGGCCGGCCGGGAAGTGACGGCTATCTGGATCGTGTGCTGCGGGCGTGGGGGATCGATGGGCATAATTCCCATACGAACGTCTGCTCGTCATCCGCCCGCCTGGGGTATGCCCTGTGGACAGGGGCGGATCGTCCGTCTCCCGACCACGAGCACGCCCGCTTCATCCTGTTGCTGTCGGCCCACCTGGAGACCGGGCACTATTTCAACCCGCACGCGCAGCGGATCATGGATGCCAAGATGAAGGGAGCCAGAATCTGCGCCATTGACGTGCGGCTCTCCAACACCGCCTCCATGGCGGATGACTGGCTGGCTCCTTGGCCGGGCACGGAATCCGTGCTGCTGCTGGCCATGGCCCATGTCATCCTGAAGGAGGGTCTGTACGATCGGGCCTTCCTGGAACAGTGGACCAACTGGCGCGAGTTCCTCGCGGCCGGAAGCCATCCGGGGGGAGGCTTCGCCGAGTTCCTGGTCGCGCTCGAGGCTCACCTCGCCCAGTCCACTCCGCAGGCCGCGGAGGAAGAGTGCGGCGTGCCGCAGGGGGCGATCATCAGGATCGCCCGGGAGATCGGCCGGGCTGGACGCGCCTTTGCGGCGCACATCTGGCGGAATGCGGCTTCCGGCAATCTGGGCGGCTGGCAGGTGGCGCGCTGCCTGGAGCTCCTCGTGGTCCTGGTGGGAGGAGTCGGGGCGCGGGGCGGAACGAATCTCAACAGCAGCGACAAATTCGTGCCGTCTCCCTTTCTCAGCCCGCCGCCCCAGCCCCTGTGGAATGAGTTGCTCTACCCCCTGGAGTATCCCCTGTCCTATCACGAGCTGTCGTACCTGTTGCCTCACTTTCTGGAAGAGGGGCGGGGCAAGCTGGCCGTTTACTTCACCCGTGTCTACAACCCGGTCTGGACCAATCCCGATGGCATGATGTGGGAAAAGGTCCTCCTGGACGAGTCGAAGATCGGGCTGCACGCGGCGCTGACGCCGGTCTGGAGCGAGACCGCACAGTACGCCGACTATGTTCTTCCCATGGGAGTTGGCGTGGAGCGCCATGATCTCATGAGCCAGGAGACCCATGCGGCCCGCTGGATCAGCTTCCGCCAGCCGGTGGTCCGGGTGGCCATGGAGCGGCTGGGCCGCGAGGTGGAGTGGACCTGGCAGGCCAACCCGGGAGAGGTGTGGGAGGAGGACGAGTTCTGGATCGCCCTGTCCTGGCGGATCGATCCCGACGGCGCACTGGGCATCCGCAAGTACTTCGAATCGCCCTACCGGCCGGGCCGGCGGATCACCATCACCGAGTATTACCGGTGGATCTTCGAGAACAGCGTGCCGGGACTGCCGGAAGCGGCGCGGGCAAAGGGTATGACGCCACTGGAGTACATGCGCCGCCATGGAGCCTTCCAGGTGGAGGCGGAGACCTATGAGGGTCACCTGAAGGACATGGGCACTGAAGAAACAGCCGGTGCCACCATCGATCCGGCGACCGGCACGTTCCGGCGTGATGGACGGCCGATCGGAGTCGTGGTTCAAGGCCGGCCCCGGGTCGGATTCAAGACGCCGTCCCGGCGGCTGGAGATCTACAGCGCCACTCTCGCGGAGTGGGGCTGGCCGGAACATGCCCTTCCCGGAAGCATCGAGAGCCACATCCACCGCAGCCGTCTGAACCGGGACAAGGGCGAGTACGCGCTCATCCCCACCTTCCGTCTTCCGACGCTGATCCACACCCGCTCGGGCAACTCCAAGTGGCTCTATGAGCTGTCCAACACCAATCCGGTCTGGATTCACCCGGAGGACGCCGACCGCCTCGGCCTCCAAACCACGGATCTGGTGCGGGTGACGACACGGATCGGATACTTCGTCAACAAGATCTGGGTCACCGAGGGGATCCGGCCGGGGATCGTTGCCTGTTCCCACCACCTGGGACGCTGGCGTCTCTCGGATACCGCCGGAGTCGGCCGCTGGGCGAGTTCCCGGGTCATCCGCGAGGAGGTGGGTCCGGGGCAATTCCGCTTTCGCAGAGTCGAGGGGATCCGGCCCTTCGCCAGCGCCGACCCTGACAGCCGCCGTATCTGGTGGACCGACGGGGGGGTGCACCAGAACCTGACCTTTCCGGTGCAGCCCGACCCGGTCTCGGGAATGCATTGCTGGCATCAGAAGGTCACCCTGGAAAAGGCCCGTTCCGGGGACTGCTATGCGGATGTCTTCGTGGACACCAACCGCTCCATGGAGATCTACCATGAGTGGCTCCGCAGCGCGCGGCCGGGCCCGGGTCCCGGCCGGCTGCGGCGCCCGCTCTGGCTGGCGCGGACGGTGCGTCCGTCCGCTGCGGCCTACAGCGTGAAATGAGCCGATCGTCCCTCCCTTGCCCACGGGCCAGGAGGAACCGACCTTTTCCAGGGGATCCTTCCTTGCCTGCGGAAGGATGAGATTCCCGGGAGGGTTGTCATACTCATGGAATGGTTCCAGTGGACCGGCGCGGTGCTTGCCCTGATGGGGCTGATTCTGGCTGTCCGTCCCCTCCGGCGCCACCTGCTCAGCCGCATCCTGATGCGTGCCATGGCGCCGCTCTTTCCGCGTATGAGCGAGACCGAACGGGAGGCTCTGGAAGCGGGAACGGTCTGGTGGGATGGCGATCTCTTCACCGGCCATCCGAACTGGAACAAGCTCCTGGAGGCCGAGATGCCGGAGCTGAGCGCGCGAGAGAAAGCCTTTCTGGAAGGACCCGTGCGGGAGGTCTGCAGAATGGCCAGCGATTGGGAGATCACCCAGCAGGGCGACCTTCCGCCGGATGTCTGGGCCTATCTCAAGGCGAACCGGTTCTTCGGGCTCATCATCCCCCGGAAATACGATGGCCTGGAGTTCTCGGCCCTGGCCCACTCCGCCATCGTCACGCGGTGCGCCAGCCACAGCGTGGCCCTGGCGGTGACGGTCATGGTGCCCAATTCGCTGGGCCCCGCGGAGTTGCTCCTCCATTACGGAACCAAGCAGCAAAAGCGCGACTATCTCCCGCGCCTGGCCCGGGGAGAAGAGATTCCATGCTTCGCCCTCACCGAGCCGGGAGCGGGCAGCGATGCCGCAGGCCTTCAGAGCACCGGGATCGTCTGCACCGGCATCTCCCAGGGCCGTGAGGTCCTGGGAATCCGGCTCAACTGGGACAAGCGCTACACCACCCTCAGCTCGGTGGCAACCGTCATCGGCCTTGCCTTCCGGCTCTTCGACCCGGAGCACCTTCTGGGCGGCCGGGAGGACATCGGGATCACCTGTGCTCTCGTCCCTGCCAATCTGCCAGGCGTGGAGATTGGGGCCCGTCATGATCCCCTGGGCGTCCCGTTTCATAACGGCCCCACCCGGGGGCGGGATGTTTTCATTCCCGTGGGTTTCATCATCGGCGGGGCGGCCAGGGCCGGGCAGGGTTGGAGAATGCTGATGCAGAGCCTGGCGGCGGGACGATCCATCTCACTCCCGTCGCTGGCAGCCGGCGGCAGCCAGCTGGCCGCCCGCGCCGCAGGGGCCTACGCGACCGTTCGCGAGCAGTTCGGCCTGCCCATCGGGAAGTTCGAGGGGGTCCAGGAGCCTCTGGCCCGCATCGGGGGTACTTCCTACCTGATCAATGCAGCGCGGACGGTCACGGCAGGCGCCGTGGATCGCGGTGAGAAGCCCTCGGTCTTGTCGGCCATCGTCAAGAGCCAGGCCACGGAAGCGTTGCGCCGGGTGATGAACGATGCCATGGACATCCTGGCAGGGTCCGGGATCTGCCGGGGTCCTCGCAACATCCTCGCCAACGCGTACACGTCGCTCCCTATCGGGATCACCGTGGAAGGGTCCAATATTCTCACGCGGACCATGATCATCTTCGGGCAAGGGGTCCTGCGCTGCCATCCTCACGCGCAGGATGAAATCCGGGCGGTCAGGGAAGGGAACCTCTCCCGCTTCGATCGCGCGTTCTTTGGCCACGTGCGCCTGGTCGTCCTCAACATGGCTCGATCCTGTGTGCGTGGGCTCACCGACGGGAGGATGGTGCGCGCGCCGTTGGGCGGGTGGGAGAAGCGCACGTTGCAACGGCTCAGCCGCATGAGTGCGGCCTTCGCCGTGGCCGTGGAGGTGTCGATGGCCACGCTGGGCGGGAAACTGAAAAGACGCGAAGCGCTGTCGGGCCGGCTTGCGGATGCTCTGGCATGGCTCTACCTGGCCTCGGCCACCGTCAAGCAGTTCGTGCATGACGGCCGGCCGGACAGCGACCGCTACGCCGCCCGCTGGGCGTGCGAACAGGCTCTTTTCAGGATCCAGACGGCTCTGCGCGGGATCATCGATAACCTCCCGTCCCGGCCGGCCGCCCGCCTTCTGAATGTCTTGATTTTTCCGCTGGGGGCCCGGTACCGTCCTCCCAGCGACCGCCTGGGGTCGGCGCTGGCGCAGGGGCTCCTGGAGGGGAGAGACACATGGCGGTCTTTGACAAGGCACATCGACATCCCGGATCACCAGGAGCCCGGCCTGGGCCAGCTGGAGGCCAGTCTCGAGAAGGTGCTGGCGGCCCGGCCTGCGGCGCGCAAGCTCCGCCAAACGCTCCGCGAGGGCCGTCTCCGGCCGCAGCCGGCGGCAGGTCTTCACCAGCAAGCCGTGGCCGACGGGATCCTCTCGCCGGCCGAGCAGTCCTTGCTGGCGGAGGCCGAGGCCTCCCGTCAGGAGGCTGTGGCGGTGGACGCGGTGGAGGGCCGGGTTCTCGCCGGCGCCCCGCGCGCGGTTTGACAGGTTCCAGGAGCGGTCCCTATGATGAATACAAGAGTTCCAGAGCGCCGCAGTCACCCCACATCAGAGCGCCCGCCGGCCGATGGGAACAACGTCGGGATGGATGCTCCGACGTGCATGCCAGCTGAAAAGCGCCATCCAGAGACCCGGGCGGCTCCCACCTTCGGCGAGATCCTGCGCCGCGAGCGCCAGCTCCGGAACATCTCCCTGCGCGAGGTCTCTGGCTCCACCAAGATCAGCATCCGCCACCTGGAGGCTCTGGAGCGCAATGATTTCGCGGCTCTTCCCGGGGGAGCCTTCAATAAGGGATTCCTGCGCGCCTTCGCCGCTTTCATCGGCCTCGACCCGGAAGCCATGGTGAACCACTATCTTTTCGAGCTGAGGCGGCAGGGCCAGCAGCCGGCTCCGGAGAGCCCGCCGACGGCCGGGATGGCGCACCGGCGGCGCATGGGACACCTCCTCCTGGCGGGTGGAATTCTTCTCCTGCTGGCCCTGATGGCTTTGGTCCTCTCGTGGGGCGCCGGTTGGATCGGCCCGTGAGCGAACCCGGTCACAGCTTGCATCCCCTGAGCGCCAAGGTTCTCTCCGGCCAGGCTCCGGAGCCGCTCTGCCTGGCGGCTGCCCGCGGCGCTGTCCCGGTCCCGCCGGAGGAGCTTCTCCGCCTGCGAGTCCACCTGGCGCGGCACGGCACCGAGAAGGCCGCGGTGCTCTGCCGGGACGCCCTGGAGAAGCAGCCCGCCGCAGAACTGCTGCCCTTGCTGGCCAGCCGCGGTTGCCCGGCGGATGTGCTCGAGTACCTGGCACGGTCCCGGCCGCAAGACGATGACCTCATGATCCAGGTGGTCCAGCACGCCTCCACTCCGGACCGGGCTCTGGAGAGCATCGCGACCCATGCCTCGGGCAGGCTCCTGGAGCAGATTCTCATCAACCGGGTGCGTCTTCTGCGCGCACCGGAGCTGGTGGCGGCACTGGACCGGAACGAAGCCGTCACCGGCGCGGCCCGCACCAGCCTCAGGGACATCCAGGCCGAGCTCGCCCGGCGGGAACGCCGTCAGGCTCGTCCCGCCGCGATCCGCCCGGCGCGGCCGGAAAAGGCCGCGGGCCCGTTCCCGGAGGAAAGGTCCTCTTCCCTTCCCGGCGAGAAACCCGCGATGGAAGGTCCGCAGGGATCGGACGAGGCGGAAACACCCGCCGCGGACGACGGATCCGAGACCGCCGGGGAGCGCCGTCCGCTCCCTGAAGAGGGCGAAACGCTTTTCCGCATTCAGAATATGAACGTTCCGCAGAAGATCGAGCTGGCCTTCAAGGGAACACGCGAGGAACGCGCCATCCTCATCCGGGACCAGATCAAGGCCGTTTCCACCGCAGTACTCAAGAGTCCCAAGCTGACCGAGACCGAGGTCGAGTCGTTTGCTGGCATGCGGAATCTGGTGGAGGAGGTCATCCGGCGCATCGCAGAACACCGTGAATGGACCAAGAACTATGCGGTGATCCATGCTCTGTGCAAGAATCCCAAGACTCCCGTGCGCCAGGCCTTGCCCATGCTGACGCGTCTCAACAATCGAGATCTCAAGATGCTGGGGTGTGATCGGAATGTGGGCGAGGTCATCCGCAACACGGCCCGGAAGTATTACGTAGCGCGGACCCAATCCAAGGTCCGCTCGTACCGGAGGAAGTGAGAGAACGCCGTGCGACTGCTCCAGGAAATTCGAAGCCGCCTCGGGAACTATCACATCAAGTCGGGGCTTTTCCACTACTACCGGGGGGAGTACAGCCAGGCGCTGGACTATTTCCACAAGGCCATGGAATCAGGCAATCTCAGTGCAGGAGACGAAGGGATCGCAAGGTATTACATTGCGCAGTCCCATATTTCCGAGGCCGAGAAGCTCGAGGAAGACGGGGAGTCCGCCCGGGCCGTCGAGGAGTACCAGCGCGCGATCCAGGGCCATCCCGCTTATCCGGATCTGCACTTTCGCCTGGCCTGTCTGCAGCAAGCCACGGGAGACCTGGCGCAGGCGGCTGCCTCGCTGGAAATGGCGATTCGCACGAATCCCGACTACTTTGAGGCTCATCTCTCCCTGGCTTTCGTCCTGCTGGAGTCGGGAGACACCGAGGGAGCGGATGCGGCTTTCCAAAAGGTCCGGGAACTGGCCATATTCGCCGTGACGGAGCCTCATGACCGTGGGCGGGCCGCCCTGGCCGCTGGAAACCTGGCCGAAGCTGTTGAGTTTTTTAAGGAGGCCTTCGCCCGTCATCCGCATCGTTTCGACTACCATTACAAGAGGGGCTTGAAGCTCATGCGCCGGGCCCGTTACGAAGAAGCCATCGACCACTTGCGGCAGGCAATCGCCTTCAATCCCAAGTTCGCCGATGTCTACAATTACCTCGGAGTGGCTCTCGTCGAGAATGGCGATCTGGAGGCCGGTGAGCAGGCCCTGCGCCGCTCGGTGGAGCTGAATCCGGATTACATGGTGGCCCAGATGAATCTGGGCTTTACCCTGGCGCGTCTCGGGCGGCCCCGGGAGGCTGGGGAGCAGCTGCGGTTCGTTCTGGACAAGGAACCTGACAACCAAGCCGTGCGGTCCCGGCTTGAGGAGCTTGAACAGGAAGCCGGCGCGGAGAAGAAGAGAAATGGAGAAGGTGTGGCCCGCCATGGTGACTGACAAGCTAGTGTTCGATGTTTGTGGGCTCACCAACAAGGGACGCGTGCGCGATCACAACGAGGATTGCCTCGTTCTCCACCCGGAGGGCGGTCTGTACGCAGTATGTGACGGCATGGGAGGCCACGCCGGGGGTGAGGTCGCCTCCAGTGTGGCTGCCAAGACCATCACCGATTTCATCCTCAACCGGAAGGATGGTGACTGGCCCTATGGGCGTCAGGAAAACCAGCCCGTGGGAGCCGACCTGCTTCGCAATGCCGCTCTTCTGGCCAACCAGCGAATCTTCGAGCGCATCCAGGCTGAGCCCTGGCTCGCGCGCATGGGGACGACCATGGTGTCCGCCCTGGTCAACGGGGGAGGAGAATTCTTCCTGGCCAACGTGGGAGATTCCCGAGCCTACCTGTGGCGCGGCGGTACCCTGCGCCAGCTCACCTCGGACCACTCCTGGGTCAACGAACAGGTGCAACAAGGCACTCTTTCCCCGTCCGAGGCGGAGCGGCATCCGCTCAAGAACGTCATCACCCGGGCATTGGGTGCACGGGAAGCCCTTCCCATCGATCTGATCCGGGAGCAACTGGAGGCGGGCGATGGGCTTCTCCTCTGCTCCGACGGGCTGACCGGTATGCTGCCCGACGCGGTTATTGCCCGCATTCTGGCGGAAAATGGCCAGCATGCAGCGTCGATTTGCCGCCAGCTGGTGGCCCAGGCAAACCAGGCGGGCGGAGAGGACAACATCAGCGTCATTCTTCTCCTGGCGAGGCGTCCCTAGCGGGACAGGGCCCGCAGAAGGGCGTTGATCCGGGAGATTCTTCTTTGACCCGTCTCCGATCCCCACGTATAATCACCTCCGGTTCATCCAAGATGCAGATTACACGCGGATACATTGTGCCAGCCGTGCTGGCGATGGTGTTCGCGGGGGTGGTTTTCGTCCCTGCAAAGGGAGGTCTGCCCGCAGACTTCCCTCATCCGGCAGATTCCCCTCCTCCGGGAGACGGAATCGGCGGCACGGTCCACCTTCTCCAGGTCTTGCGGAGGAATGCGCCGTCAGCGATCCCAGCCTTCCTCCTGGCCCGGCCGCTGGTACCCCACGAACAGGTGGCTTCCTCCGAGGATGGGCACTTCCTGGTGCATTTTTCCCGTCCCACACCCCGCCTGTCTCCGGATGCGGGCGGTGATGCCGTGCTGCGAACCGTGAGGCGCGTGACGGAGGCCCTCGCCACAGCCCGATCGGTTCTCATCCGCCAGGATGGCTGGCGTGAGGCGGGGGGGGATCTCCCGGTGGATGTCTACCTCCTGGGCGCTCAGGAGGCCGGTTCCAGCCGGGCCGTTCCACTGTCCGACCCTGCCCTGTCTCCCGAGGAGGGGAGCGGCGCCTTCATGGTGGTGACGGGCGAGCCCGATTCCTGGCCGTCGCAGGCGGTCCACCAGTATCTTCATGTCCTGCAGCTGGGCTACTCGACTCACGAGGCCATCTGGTTCTACGAGGCCACCGCGGCCCTGCTGGAGATGCGCCTCGCCGGCAAGGACGGTTTGCCGGCCGATCTGGTCGCGCGACGGCTTGCCCGGCCTGATCGGAGTCTCATGGCCGAGAATCCCGACCTGCTGGGAGGCGGAGCCGTCTTCCTGGCCTTCCTGGCGCAGATGTATGACGAGGGGATTCCCAGGATGGCCTGGGAGCTGTCGGCGTCCGGCTACGGGCGGAACACCCTGGCGGCTCTGGATTCCGCCCTGCGCCTCAGCCGGTCGGCCACCCTGGTGGAGGCCTGGCGGGCCTACACCACCTGGAATGGCTACCGGGGAGCCACGGCACGGCCAGGACAGGCGCAGGCCGGTTGGCTTGCCTCCCTTCCCCCTGCTGCGACCGCCCGGGAGGTCACCCGCCTGCCGGCCGGCGCCGGCCCCGGGGAGGCGCTGCATCTGGAGCCCCTGAGTGCGGCCTATGTCGGCATTCACCATCTGGGAGACATCGGGGGCATGCAGGTGGAGGTCGATGCCGGCGCCGCGGATCCCATCTCGGCCGACCTGCTGGTCTCATGGCGGCATGTCCCGGATGGCTGGCTCGCGATTCCCCTGTCCTTCCATGAGGGCCGGGCCCGGCTCGGCGTGCCGCTGGAGCCGGAGAGCGAGGTGATTCTCGTCATTCGCAATGATGGGACGCTTCCCGAGGCCTCGAGCAACGTGACGTTCGATCTCAGCGCCGCGCCCGGTTTCCCCTTCGAACTTTCATTCTTGGCCGCCGAGGCTTCCCCCGGCCAGATCGATCTGTCCTGGGGGAGCGCGAGTGAGCATCGCATTTACGGCTGGAGAGTCTACCGAGCGGTCGATTCCCAGGGACCGTTCCTCCCCCTCAACCGCTTCCCGGTTCCATCCATGGGAGACTCAGACAGCCCCCTTGCCTACCATTTCACCGACACCCGCGTGGCGCCCGGGAGGGTCTACTACTACCTGGTGGAGGGGATCACCGTGGACGGTCTGGCGCGCCGCAGCGCCATGGTGGCCCGCCGGTCCATGCCCGAAGCGGCTGGCCCGTGATCCGGTTCACCGAGCAGGCCCGGGAGAAGATCCAGGGCTTCCTGGAGGGGGCTGGGCGCAAGGAGGACCTCGCCCTCCGGGTAGCCATCACAGGCCAGGGGCCTCACGGCTTCACCTACGAGTTCTTCCTGGATGAGCGGAGCAATGTCCGGCCCAACGATGTGGTGGTGCGGACCCAGGGTCTGGTCGCCCTGGTGGATGCCGCGAGCATGAAGAACCTGGAGGGGGGCACCATCGACTGGAAAGAAACCGTGCAGGGCTCCGGGTTTGATGTTGACAACCCCAACCAGCCGCCGGACCCGCCCCCTCCGGTTCCGCGGCGGCAGAATCTGGATACCCCCCAGGCGCGCAGGATCCAGGAGCTGATCGACACGCGGATCAACCCGGGGGTCGCGAGTCACGGCGGTTTCGTGGAGCTCATTGATGTGGACAAGGAGCGTGTCTATCTCAAGCTCGGCGGAGGGTGCCAGGGGTGTGGGATGGTGAATGTGACCCTGAAGCAGGGCATCGAGGTGATGATCAAGGAGGCCCTGCCCCAGGTCAAAGAGGTCATCGACACCACCGATCACGCCGGGGGAACGAATCCATACTACCAGCCGTCCAAGTGATGAGACCGGCCCGGGCGGCCGCCACTGCATGTGATAAAGTTCCCCTGTTCGCTCGGGGCGCGACCGGCCGCTGGCCGGGTCGCTGAGAAGGACCCGTAGAACCTGATCCGGTTTGGACCGGCGTAGGGAAGGCGACATGTCCAGCACGCACGCGCGCAAGACCTTCAGGTATGACCCGCCCTGTGCCCGCGAGGAGAAAAGATCTTTTCCCGCGCGGGGGACCAACCCTGGGAGCTTCGCACGGCGTCCGGATGTCGGGGGGCCTCTGAGCTTTTCGTCTCCCGATACACCCGGTATGCCGCCCCCCCCGGAGCGCACGGCGTGGGACTTCAACCCGATGCCGCGCGACCAGGGGCAGGCGGTCACTCAGCTGGAGCACGCCCGGCTTGGAGAGATCACATCCGAAATGCGCCGGGTGGCGGAGCGCGAGGGGCATCTTTCGCCGGAGCAGGTGCGCGACGAAGTCGCGGCGGGCCGCATGATCATTCCATGCAACCGGGTGCATCGCGCCTACCGTCTCGATCCCATGGGAATCGGCCGGGCGTCGCACACCAAGGTCAATGCGAATCTCGGCGCCTCCCCGGTGAGCAGTGACCTGGAGGAAGAGGTGGAAAAGATGCAGTGGGCGGTGCGCTGGGGGGCCGACACGGTGATGGATCTTTCCACAGGGGGGGACCTGGCGGCCTGCCGGGAGGCGATCATCCGCGACGCTCCGGTCCCGGTCGGCACCGTTCCTATTTACTCCATGATCCTCGGGCATCCGATCGAGGACCTGACCCATGAGGTCATCCTGGAAGAGCTCCGCCGTCAAGCCCGACAGGGCGTGGACTATTTCACCATTCATGCTGGTATCCTGAGGGAGCATCTCCCCCTGGCCAGGGATCGTCTGATAGGCATTGTCTCGCGTGGCGGCTCGCTCCTGGCCAAATGGATGCTGGTCCATCAAAAGCAGAATCCCATGTACGAGCTGTTCGACGAGATTTGCGACATCATGCGCGAGTACGATGTCAGTTTTTCCCTCGGCGACGGATTGCGCCCGGGCGGGCTCTCCGATGCGACCGACGAGGCCCAGCTCCGGGAGCTGGACACCCTGGGTGAGTTGACCGAACGTGCGTGGGCCAGAGGGGTCCAGGTGATGATCGAAGGACCCGGCCACGTGCCTTTTGATCAGATTGAGTACAACATGAAGCTGGAACGTGCTCTTTGCCATGGAGCGCCCTTCTATGTGCTTGGCCCCCTGGTGACGGATATCTTCCCCGGCTATGATCACATGACGAGTTGTATCGGCGCCACCGCGGCCGCGTGGCATGGCGCTTCCATGCTGTGCTATGTCACGGCGAAGGAACACCTGGGATTGCCCAAGAAAGATGACGTCAAGCAAGGTTGCATTGCCTACAAGATCGCGGCTCATGCCGCGGATATCGCCCTGGGCATTCCAGGCAGCCGGGATCGCGACGATGAACTCACCAAGGCGCGGGCGGCCCTCAACTGGCAGAAGCATTTCGATCTCAGTTTCGACCCCAACACCGCGCGAGCCTTCCACGACGAGGATCTGGACGTGGACACTGATTTTTGCGCCATGTGCGGGCACGACTGGTGCAGCGTCCGGATCTCGAAGGAAATCGCGGAGCTTGCCTCGGGAAACGATGAGGAGTATGCCTGGGACGCGCCCCGGGTCAGTGCAGCCCTTTCTCCAGTGCAGCGTGGAATCCTCGAAAAGCGCGGCGTGCTCGACGAGGAGGAAATCAACCGGCTCGCCTCCAAGACCCGGGATGCGGTGGGGGCCCGCGAGGGTCGCCGGGCTGCCTGCCACAGCGATGTGGCGGCCGAGGAGGAGGCCAGGCGCATCCAGAATGCGGGACCAGGCAATCCCGGCGACCAGGTGCTAGATTGTTCACGTTCCGGGAACGGCCCCCAGAGGTCCCCGTCCCGTTGAAAGGGGAGGATTTTCCATGATGAAAGTCTTGGAGCTGGTGCGCCATCTGCGTGCCCTGCGGTCTGCGCCGTCCAAGGCCGTGGTGAAGCGTGTGGCGACCATTCTCCCTGACTATCTCCTGGGCAATGGTTCCAGCCGGGCTTTGGTGAATATCACTCTCGAGGTCACCTATCGGTGCAACGTCAAGTGTGAGTTCTGTTTCCTCAAGGACAGCGTGCTCAACCAGAAGCGCGACGAGCTCACCCACCAGGAGGTAGCCCGACTGGCCGACCAGGCCATGCCTTACGGGGCGGCGTTTTTCATTACCGGCGGCGAGCCGTTCCTGCGCCGCGACCTTCCGGAGATGATTTCCGCCATCAAGAGCCGGGGTCTCAGAGTGGGCGTCAACACCAATGGCCTCCTGGTAGATGAAAAAAGAGGAGCGGCCATCCGGGAGGCGGGCCTGGACTACATCATCTTCTCCCTCCACGGCCCGAGGGAGGTTCATGACTGCCTGGAAAATCGCCGCGGATCCTTCGACCAGGTGATGAGCCATCTGACGGCTTTTTCCCGCCGGAAGGGATCCACCCGGGTGATTGCCAATTGCGTGGTGGCCAAGCAGAATGCCGACCGGCTGAGCGAGGTGCCGGCCCTCCTGGCTCATATTCCACTGGATGCCGTGACCTTTCAGCATGAAACCTTTCTCACGGCGGGAGAGGTGGCGGCCCACGAAGAGGTATGGAAGGTGCTCTTTCCGCAGCGGCCTCTCCCGATGGTGTTCCAATCTTCAGGGTATGGACGGCGGGATTTCGGCGCGCTGGATCGGGAGATCGACACCATCCAGACGAAGAACAGGAAGTGGCCCTTTCCTGTTTTCTTCAAGCCGTTCCTCCAGGGAAAGAAACTGCGCAGCTGGTACACATCCGACATGGATGTGAAGGGACGCTGCCTTTATATCTGGACCGATACGCGGGTCGAGCCTGACGGCACGGTGAACGCCTGCCAGGTCATGCCCACGCCCATGGGCAACGTGCGTGAAAACTCGCTGGAGGAGATCCTGAACGGCACTCTTTACCGTGAATTTCGCGCCAAGAATCGTGAAATAGGAGGCGTCTTCCCTGCCTGCGCACGTTGTTGCAAGCTCTACCGCAACCCCATGAATTTCGCAGCGAGGCAACCCAAGTGGAAGACCCGGGGCGTGGTGGTCGAGTCCCAGCCTTCATCCTAGCCCTGGGGCTGGTTGCCTCTTTCTGCCTTTTCTCTTTCGGTTTCACCGAGGGGCTCACGGGACGGTCCGAGGGGCGCTATGCGTCTCTGGCTGCTGCCATGGCTCGCTCCGGCGACTACCTGGTTCCCCGTCTCGATGGTATCCGGCACTTCGAGAAACCGCCGCTCTCCATATGGGCCATGGCGTTCTCGCTGCGCACCTTCGGCGAATCGGAGTGGGCGCTGCGCCTGCCCGGCATTCTGGCGGCGCTTTGCGGCCTGGTTGCGGCCTATCTTCTGGCCGGGGGGGGTGGGTCATGGATGGGGATGTGGGCCCTGTTTCTCGCGGCCGCCAGTCCGCTCTATTTCCTGCTGGCAAGATCGGCAACGACGGATATCTACCTTGCGGCATTCAGTGCACTCACGCTCTTCTTCTCGGCCCGGGCTCTGGAGAGGGGAAAGGATACCGCCGGGCGCTCCCGGGACCTCAACCTGGCGACGCTGATGGCCGCCCTGGGCTTCCTCACCAAGGGACCCATCATCTGGATCCTGACCCTGGGACCGCTGGGGATCGAAATGGCCTGGAGCCGGATCCCTGGAGAGATGCGCTCGCTCTTCTCGTGGCGCCGCATTCTCCTGTTCACCGGGGTGGTGGCCCCCTGGTTCCTTGCTGTCGGTTATCAGAATCCCGGCTTGCTGGGGTGGTTCATCCGGGAACGGACTGTGGGGGCGCTGGTTTCCTCCCGGGATTTTCATCCGGGTCCCTGGTATTACTATGCCCCGTTTCTCTTCCTGGGCTTCCTGCCGGCGGTGATCATCCTGGGCGCCGCGGGTCGCGAAGGATGGAGAGGGTTGCTGGCTTCACGGCGCCACCGCCTGCTCCTCAACGCCATCGTCTTCCCCCTGGTGGTCTTGAGTCTCTCCGCCAGCAAGTTACCGGCCTATGTGCTTCCCCTGGTGGTTCCCATGGCGGTCCTGGCAGCCGCGGTCATGGCCGCCGGCCACGGCCGCCGCGGAATCGTGGGGGCAGCCGGCGGATCGCTGGTCCTTCTTCTGGGCGCGGCCAGGGTGACCTGGCGCAAAGGGTGGGTCGGAAAGATCGCACCCGGCGATCTCCAGATCTTCGCCGCGGCCGCTTTCTTGCTGGTCGCAGGCAGCCTGGTCGCGGCAGGCCTGGCGCTCGCCCGGCGGGAGAAGCTCGGCGGGGCGCTGCTGGTGGCTTTCCAGATGGGCGCCCTTGCCTGGAGTTTCCCGGCCCTGGCCCGGGCCACATCCCCACGCCCCATTGCCCTGGAGGCCGGCCGGCTGGCAAGTGATGGCCAGCCTATCATCTGCTACCAAACCCTTGTGCGCTCACTCCCCTTCTACACCGGCCGGGACGTCTATGTCGTTCGCTGGCATTCCGAGGCCCGGGTGAGCGAGGCCGAACGGGCCGGCGTGTACCTTGAGACACCAGAGGAATTCCGTGCTCTTCTGAGCCAGGGACCGGCCGTGGTGATCAGCAATCCCCAGCGAGTGGAGGATCTTCTGCGCGAGGTGGGCCCTCTGCGCCGTATCCGGGAGAAAGGGCGGTTCGTCCTGTTTACCAGCGACCAGGGCGCGGGAAGGGCGCAGAAAGAAGGGGAATGAGCACCAGGCGCCCGTGCCGTTTTATCGGTGCTCGATCCGCAGGGCGTCGTAAGCCACGGTGGGCGGGGTGTAGAAGACCGAGAGTTCACTGACTCCGGGGCGGGCGAAACGATAAACTTGATCGTGAAACAGCGGGAGAAGCAGGGCGTGCTTTCGAAGAGTTTCCTCGAGCCTGCGATAGATGGAATGCCGCGCTTGTGGTTCGCCTGTGGTCCGGCCCTCCTGGATCAGGAGTTCCAGTTCTTCCCCTTGGCATATGGAACCGAAGTATCCTTCACGGGACAAGGAATAAGCGAAGCTGTCGGCGTCGGGATAATCCGCCACCCAGCGGCCGATGACGATGTCTGTCGATCCCTCGTTGATGGCCGTTCCATAGTCGTCCATGGAGCGGGTCTCCGGATGGATGATGATGTTTGCCGAGCGGAAATTCCGGTCCAGGCTCGCGAAAAAGGCCGCGTATTCTCTGGTGAAGATGGGATGGATGGCCGCGGTGATCTCCATGGCTGCGCCGGGCGCCTTTCCCGCTGGCCCAGGCGAGGAGGTTTCCGGTCCCTGGCCGTGTTCGGATCCCAGGAGTCCTGGAGGGATGAACCCCTGGGCAGGAAGGGCGCGCCGGCCCAGGAGCCGGCCGTACCAGGGGAGCGGTCTGCGCGGCTGCGACCAGGCGGCGGCGCTGGGCGATATCCCTGAGCGGGCCGCGGTGGATGTTGAGAAGGGCGAAGTAGGTGGAGAGGGAGGGCGCCTCGCGGTAGCCGGCGGCAAAACCTGCGTCGCGGCGCAGCTCCTCCACGTCGGCGGGGAGAAGATCGGTGGCCAGCGAGAAACGGCCGCCTCGGAATCCCGACAGGATCTCGTCGGGCGCCACCTGGAAGTGGAACTCCAGCTTCTGGTTCCGCGGGTATCCCTGCCGCCAGTACACAGGATTGCGCTCCAGCTCCAGGCGGCGGCCAGGCTCGAACCGCAGGACACGGTACGGTCCTGTGCCAACGGCGCCCTCTTGCCGGCTGGTCCCGATGCGGCCGGTTCCCTCGGGCACGATGCACGCCGCTGGGTAAGAGATCAGCACCGGAAAGAAGGAGACCGCCTGCTCCAGTTCGATGGTGAACTCCAGTGCCGAGTGGATCCGAAAGCCGGCCAGATCGGTGGTCTTCCCGGCGAGGATCGCCGGGGCGCCCCGGATGGCGCTGTACTGCCCGCGGCTGAGGTTGGCGTCGTTCTGTAGAAGCCGCTCGAAGGAATGGCGGACATCCCGTGACGTGAGCCGCCTGCCGTCGTGAAACCGCACATCATCGCGCAGGCGGAAGCTGTACTTCTTGCCGCTCTCCCCGGTGCGAAAGGCGCGGGCGAGGAACGGCTCGATCCGGGCCTCCTGGACGCGGGTCAGCGTCTCGTAGATGCTGGGAAGGACTTCTGTCTCCTCCAGAGAGTCGGTGAAGGCCGGATCCAGGTGATCCAGGCGCGCCGACATGGGCACATGAATGGTTCCGCCCTCCTCGTTCTGGATGACGGCGGCGGGGGCGGCCGTTTGCGCCTTGCCCAGCTCTGCGTAATTGACCGCTGGATAGGCGTTCCGCACTGCGAGGCCGCGCACTCTCGGTCCGGCGACCCGGTAGTCCACGTCGTGAAACAGCGGCACGAGGAGGCCGGTGTCGAGCAGATGATTCTCGAATACCCGGTAGGAGTCCTCGCGGGAGGCGGGTCGGGTCTCGGAGCGCGCGCTGACCAGGATCTCATCCGTTTCGGGAGAAGAATAATAGCCCCTGAGCTGGCCGGTGGCGGAATGGAAAAGATTATGGGTGAAGTTGTCTGGATCGTTATAATCGGCGGTCCAGCGCATGATCCCCGCGTCCAGGCCGGCGTCGCTTCCCCAGGTCCGCATGAAGGAAGCCATATCGGGTGTTTCGACCTGCAGCCGCGCCCCGATCTCCTCCCAGACCAGAATCAGGGCCTCCAGAAGGGCGCCATAGCGGTCCTGGATCGCCGGATGGACAGCGGCGCGCAGCGTGAGGGAGTCGGGACTGCCCGCTTTGCGGAGAAGGGACCGGGCCTCGTCATTGGAGAGCAGGCGCCGCCGCCGGCCCGGATCGTGCCCGAGCATGCCCGGAGGGAGCAGCCCCACGGCCGGCTGGGCAAACCGTCCGAGGGTTTGCCAGACCAGGTCGCGGGCCCGTACCACGCCGGAGAGGGCTCGGCGCACCTCTTCCTGTGCGGCCGCGAAACCCGGATGGCTGTTGAACACGATGAAATAGGTCGTCATCTTTGAGGTCTCGACCAGCCCCCTTCCCAGTTGCGGATGGGCCAGAATGTCTTCAAGGTCTTGCGGGAGAAGATCGCCGCTGAGGTCGATCTCGCCGCTCTTGAGCGAGGGGGCGATGGAGGCGGCGCTCAGGCCGTGGCGGAACTCCACGGCGTCGAGACGGGGCGGCGTCTTGCCCCAATAGACGGCGTTTCTCTCGAGGACGATGCGGCCCTCCTCTCGCGCGCCCGGCCGGAACGGTCCGGTGCCCACCAGCGATGGCCCGCTGGCATCCGCCTGGATATGGAAGAGGCTGGTGCGGGCATCGGTGAGCAGGGCCGGATAGATGGGCAGCGGCTCGGAAAGGCGGATCGCCAGCTTCTCACCGGGGAGGACCTCCAGACCGGCCACGCTGTCGCTGCGGCCAGCCAGGAACGCGGCCACGCCCTCGATGGGGGCGAACGCGGGCGCCAGGTCGGTGGCGCTCTCGCGGATGGTGCGCTCGAAGGCCGCCTTGGCCGCGGCGGCGGTGAGCGGATGACCATCCTGGAAACGGACGGAAGCGCGCAGGGAGAAGACGAAGGATCGTCCCTGGTCGGAGGGCTCCCACTTCTCGCAGAGAAGGGGCACCAGGTTCCCCTCGCCGTCGGTTCCCATGAGGGGCTCGAACACGTTGCTGAAGGTTTCCCATTCCTCCAGGGTTTGCATGGCCGCCGGCTCGCTGGCGGTGACCGGGTTGGCCAGAGCGACCACCAGGGTTCCGCCACGCGGGATCTCCTCGACGGCCCCGCCGTCTTCAGCCACCCCGGCCATCCGGCTGGCTTCCTCGAGGTACCCCCTGGCACGCTCGTATTCGCCCCGCAGGTTCGCCAGGGTGGCGGCCAGAGACAGAAACGGCGCGAGCTTCTCCTCTTCTCCGGTGCCGCGGGCGGCCTCCAGTCCCTTTTCCACCCAGTCCCGCGCCTCCTCGGTGCGGCGCGCTTGCCAGGCCGTCCGGGCGGCCAGGAGGAGGGCGTCCAGAGCCTGTCCCATCTGTCCTTCCCGCTGGTAGATGGACACGGCCGCGGCGATTTCCTTCAGGGCGCTCCCGACTTCTCCCGCCATCTGGTAGGCCGTTGGCAGCAGTCTCCGGGCCTCGCCCTCGGCGGCGGCGCTGCCTTCCCATTCGTCATCCAGGAAGTCCAGCGCCGTCTTGACCGGCCCGATCGCCTCCTCCGGGCTGAAAGCTTCCAGGGATCGCCGGGCATGTTTCAGGCCGTACTCCACCGATTTTTCCGGAAGGTCTCCCTCGGAGCAGTGTTGAACGAGCTGTGGATAGACACGCTCGAGTTTGCCGGTATGGCGCCTTTCCAGCAAGGCCGCATATTTCCGGTGAGTGGTTCGCCGCTTCCGCCGCGACAGTTCCGCATAAAGCACTTCCCGGACCACGCCGCTGACGAAGGTGAGTGTGTCGCCGCGCGACTGGCGCTCCTCCTTGATGAGTCCGTCCTGGATCAGCCGTTCGATGGCCTCATCCATGTCGCCCTCGTCCGGGGCCAGGGCCTCGAGATCGCGGGAATCGAAGCTCTTCCCCATCACCGCCGCGATGGACAGGATGTCACGGAGATGATCGGGCAGCCGCCCGATCCGTTCCTCCACGGCCTGCTGGATGCTTCCTGGAAGAGCCACCGAGGAGATGTTGGTCTCTCCCGATAGGGCCCAGAGGCCGCTCTCGTCCCGGAGAATGCTGCCGGCGTCCACCAGGGAGCGCACCAGCTCCTTGGTGAAAAAAGGGTTTCCCTCGGTGGCGTCGAGCAGCCGGCGGGCCAGATCATCGGCGAACTTGCCGCCGTCGATCAGGGTGGAGAGCAGCTCGCGGTGCGCCGCCGCCCTGAGCGGTTGCAGCGCGATGGCATGGAACCTCCGGTCGCCGCGGAATCCCTCCATCATGCGAACCAGGGGATGCCGCCGGCCGATCTCCGTGGAACGGTACGTTCCCACGATCAAGGTGGGCGTTGCGCTCAGCCGGCGGACGATGTACTGGAGAGCCTCGAGGGAAGCGTCTCCCCCATGGAGGTCTTCCAGGAGAAGAAGGAGCGGCTTGCCCGCCGCCAGACGGGTCAAGGTGCGGGCCAGAAGCTCGAAGATCTGGGTGCGGTTTTCGGGAGTATGGGGTGCGCCGGCGGCAGCCAGGCGCGAACCGCTGCTGGAAGTGGAACGGAGAGCTTCGATCTCACTGAGCATGGGGAAGAGGGAGATCAGCTCGGCGCTCAGATCCGAGAAGTCCGGTTGGGCGCTGGAGGCGCTGACGGTCTCCTTTTGCTGGAAGTACTCCTCGACGGCTTCACAGAATCCATGGTAGGAAAGAGCCCCGTCCTGTTCGACGAAGCGGCCGTGAAGGGTCCGGATCTGGCGCGCCTGGGCGAGTTTTTCCAGCTCGTCCAGAAGACGGGTCTTGCCGGAGCCCGCCTCGCCGGACACCACCACGAACTGGCATTTTCCCGCGACGGCGGCGTGGAGGCGGTGCTGGAGCTCGTCGAATTCTTTCTTGCGCCCCACGAACGGCAAGGCGACCGGGCCGGCTGCGATCAGGGCGCGGGTGACCATGATCGACCGGTTGCGGCTGCTTTCCCTCAGGTTGGCCCGGTACCGGCGCAGGGAACGAACCAGCTCGGCGGCCTCCTGGGGCCTTTGGGTTGGATCCTTGGCCAGACAGGAGAGAATGATGCCGTCGAGTTCTTCATCGATCTCAACGCCCCGCCCGCGTGGAGATTGCGGCGTCTCGTGGACCACCCGGTACACCACGGCCTGCAATTCGCCGGTGAACGGGACTTCCCCGGTCACACACTCGTAGAGCACCGTGCCCAGGGAATAAATGTCCGAACGGGTATCCACGGTCTTGCCGGTGGCCTGCTCCGGACTGATGTACGACATGGTCCCGACCATGACACCGGTCTTGGTCATCCGGGTGACCTCGGAGGCCCGCGCCAGGCCGAAATCCATGGCGCGAACCCGCAGGCGGCTGCCTTCGACCCGGGAGACCATGACATTCTCCGGCTTGATGTCCCGGTGGACCACGCCGTGCGCCTGGCTGTACTCGAGAGCTTCTGCCACGCCGATGCCGATGTCGAGGATCTCGCCCAGGAGCAGCGATTGGTCCCGGATCATGTGGCGCAGGCTCTGGCCTTCCACCACCGGCATCACGAAGAAGAGGGCGCCCTCGTGGCGCCCGAAGTCGTGAATGGAGACGATGGACGGATGGTCCATCTGGGCCACCACCTGGGCCTCCGACTGGAAGCGCCGCTCGGTCTCGGGAGTGAGGAGGGAGGGTGCGATGAGCTTGACAGCGACCTCGCGGCCCAGTTGCGGGTCCCGGGCGCGATAGACCACGCCCATGCCACCCCGTCCGAGTTCCGACAGGACCTCGTACCGGCCACCCAGTTTCTTCCCGATCATGCTCGCGCTGCCCCCCGTCGAGTCCGATCCCGGTCCCTGTCCTTGAAGGGCGTCCATCCTACCATGAAAAGCGCTTTTCCCTGTCGCCATTGCAAGCCACTCCCCCGGGGGACTACATTGGGCAGCTATGTCGGATGCGCTTTCTCCGGCCGGCCCCCCCCGGCGCGGGTCGTCTCGCCTGGGACAGGCCTTTCACGGCGCAAAACAGCGGCTGACATCAGCGCTCTTCGGCATGCAGGTGGCCATCCACGATCTGGAGCGTGGCATGGAGCGTCCGCTTCGATGGCTCGTGGGGGTCTTGGTGGCCGGAGGGATGGCCTCCATTGTGGCCGAGTACGGTTTCTTCCTCTCCCGCCCGGTTGCGGCGCTGGTGCACGTGGTGGAAGGCGGGGTGATCTGGGGGTTCCTGTCCATCTTCCTGGTGCGCCTGCTCCTCATGCGGCACCGATGGGCCTTCCTGGTCGGCCACAAGGTTCAGTCCATCCTGATGACCTTGCTGGTTCTGGACCTCCTGGCCTTCCAAACCCCCCAGGGGCGCCACTGGCTGGCTGTTTACTTCCACCTGGTGGATGTGGAGCAGATCACCGTCATTTATGTTGCCTTCATCCAGGGGTTCATTCTGGTGTTCTCGGTTCTGGAGGGCGCCTACTCCAGCCGCGCCCTTTCCACGTGGCGGATCCGCCCCGCCCAAACCCTCGTCCTCAGTTTCGTGATCTTGATCACTCTCGGCAGTCTTCTGCTTCTCCTGCCCAGAGCCACCATCCAGCCGGGATCGTTGTCGATTCTGAATGCCGTCTTCACGGCCACCTCGGCGGTGTGCGTCACAGGGCTCATCGTGGTGGATACGGCGACCTATTTTACTCCGCTGGGCCAGGGGATTATTCTCGGCCTCTGTCAGCTGGGAGGTCTGGGCATCATCACCTTTGCCACGGTTTTTGGCATGATGATGCGCGGTGGCATGGGAATGCGGGAAAAGGCCCTGCTGCAGGATTTCGTGTCCAGCAAGCAGTTTGGTGAAATCAGCACCACGGTCCGCCGCATCGTGTGGTCGACTCTTTTTATCGAGGCGCTGGGGGCCGTCAGCCTCTATCATGCCCTGGGCGAGGCATTGCCCGCGCCCGCGACCCGCGCCTGGTTTGCCGTGTTCCATGCCGTGTCCGCCTTCTGCAATGCGGGGTTCTCCACCTTCTCGGGCAGCCTCTCCGGCCCCGGGACGGCCATGCATCCCGGCGTGAATCTCACGGTGATCGTGCTCATTGTTCTGGGCGGGCTCGGGTTCTCGGTGCTCTGGGAGGGACTCCACTGGGTTCTAGGCGCCCTGCGCGGCACGATGCGCCGCCTATCGGTACAGAGCCGGCTGGTCTTGATCAGTACAGCCGTTTTGATCGTGTCCGGCGCCTTCCTCTTCGCTCTCCTGGAAGCTCATGGCGTCTTGGGAGGGCGGCCGGAAGGAGAGCAAGTGATGGGCGCGCTGTTTCAGTCCATCACCGCCCGGACCGCCGGCTTCAACACCCTGGCCATCAGCCGTCTGGCCCTTCCGGCGACCCTCTTGCTCATGGTGCTGATGTTCATCGGCGCCTCACCAGGTTCCACGGGCGGTGGCTTGAAAACGACGACGGTTGCCGTGCTCTTCTTGACCACCGTGGCCACCATCCGTGGCAAGGCCCGCGTGGAGTTTTCCCGGAGGACCCTGCCCTGGAAGGTCATCAACCAGGCCTACGTGGTTTTCTTTTTTGCAGTGGGGGTCGTTCTCGTATCGTTGTTGGTGCTGAGCATCACGGAAGGACAACCGTTTCTCGATCTCGCCTTCGAGGAGATCTCAGCGTTCGCCACGGTTGGCCTTTCCCGGGGGATCACACCGTTTCTGAGTACTGCGGGTAAGATGGTGATCATCATGTCCATGTTTGTTGGACGAGTCGGAGGCTTGACCCTGGGTGTGGCCCTGGCGCGCCAGGTCTCCACAACGGCCTACGAATACCCCACAGAAGCTGTGATGGTGGGGTAGGGAGAGCACGGCATGGCTCAACAGTTCGCAGTCATTGGTCTGGGAACCTTCGGCGCCGCCATCGTGCGGGAGCTCACTCGTCACGGCCATGAGGTCATGGCCGTCGACAAGGATTTGTCGCGGGTGGAAAAGGTGAAAGATGATGTCGCCTTTGCCATTCGCCTGGACGCCGAGGACCGCAGGGTCCTGGAGGCCCATGATATTCACAGGGTGGACGTCGCCATCATCGCCATCGGACACGATTTCGAGGCCGTGGTGCTGATTGCGGTGGAACTCATGCAGTTGGGTGTCAAGCGGGTCATGGCGCGTGTGGAAAGTGAGACCCAGAAAAAGATCCTGGAGCGACTGGGCGTGTCGGATATTCTTTCTCCCGAGGAAGAGGTCGCTGTTCACGTGGCTCAGCGGCTGGTCCACCCGGAGATCGTCGATTTCTTTCAGTTGTCGGAAGGTTCGCGCATCGTGGAAGTGCGGGTGCCCGAACGCATGCTCGGCAAGACGCTGGTGGAGCTCAAGCTTCGCGAGCGGTTCCACTGCAACGTGATCGTGATCAAGCGCAAGCACGATGCGGACGAGGCAGGGAATGAAACGCCCTACTATCTCGAGGTTCCGATGCCGGAGACCCAGCTCCAGGAGGGGGATGCTCTCATCGTCTTGGGCCTGGCCAAGGATGTGGAGCGGCTCGCCGAGTAGGTGGTCGGCCCCTGACCGGTTGACGGGATGTTCCGAGCCAGGTTTCATGCCGCGACACGGATCGCCAACCGCCGGAGCCTATCTGGAGTGGGATGCAAGAGCGGTGGGCCGCGGAAAGTCTTGTCCGCTCCACCCGTGGAACCGTCTGGTTCAGGAGAGAAGTCATGAGAAAGAGCTTGCTTCTCCTGCTGCTCTTGTTGGCCGGCTGCGTGGCTCCATCTCGATCGATCCGCAGCAACTACGCTGACTTCAACCAGACGATCCAGTTCAACCAGGGCCAGCAGATGTTGCTGAACCTGGTGCGCATGAAGTACCGGGAGATGCCCCTTTTTCTCAAGGTGGGAGCTCTCTCCACCTCCTACGATCTGGAAGCCAGCGCGGCGGCCCA
The DNA here is from genome assembly GCA_046757405.1 of Acidobacteriota bacterium. Lineage (GTDB taxonomy): Bacteria > Acidobacteriota > Polarisedimenticolia > SMYD01 > SMYD01 > JBHHYE01. The sequence goes on from JBHHYE010000013.1 coordinate 64,933, forward strand.
TCTGGGCCGGAATGCCAGCACCACGGCCTATGGCATCAATGTGGGTTCACGGTACTCGGCCCGGCCGACCATCACCTACACACCACTGGAGGGAAGCACGTTCGTGAAGCAGGTGCTGGGCGAGGTCGATTCCGGCACATTTGTGCTGCTCTTTCGCTCGGGATGGCCGGTCAAGAGCCTTTGCCATATCATGCTCGAGAGGATTGGACGGAGCGTGAACAACGCGGACGAACCGTCCTACCATGACTTCAAGGCCTTGGTACGTCGTTTGCAGACGGCTCAGGATGCCAACGCACTGCAGGTGGTCACGGACCAGAAGGAGGCCTTCTTCGAAATCATGCCCCGCGGAACGGATGAATCCGGCCCGGAGAGGAGCCAGGCTGGCGGGAACTCCCTGGCATTGAATACGTTTCAGTTCCGTTCCTTCCTGGATATCCTGTTCTTCCTGGGCAAGAATACCCAGGTTCCCCCCGAGCAGCGGGATCAGGTCAAGGCTGGCCAGACCAACGGCTGGATCACCATTCGCTCCTCCCGGGAGCAGCCAGGCGATGCCCTGGTGTGGGTCCGGCACGACGGGTACTATTTCAGTATCGCCAGGACGGATATCCGTTCCAAGGATACGTTTGCTCTCTTGAAGCTGATCTTCCAGCTCCAGGCCGGCGACATCAGGACGACCGAACCGCTCCTGACGCTTCCGGTGGTCCGTCCCTGAAGCCGAACTGCGCCAACCCCTGGCTCGGACTCCACCGGATGGAACTCCGCCCGTGGCGGAGGTAGAGCGATTCTCCAGCGCCTTCCCCGAATGGTCTTCAGTGTGGCAGCTCGTAGGCGTGCTGTAGCGGGAGTCGGACCGCCGGATCCAGCTTGCGGTGCAGTGCGCCGGGCAGCACCTCGAGATCGATCTCCAGGGTCGCGCCGACGACCAATTTCATGATGTGGCCGCCCAGGGCGCGTCCATCCCGGCAGCTGAGAGAGGTATGCACGTGCGCCACGGGTTTGCCATCCTCCGCCAGGGACAGATTGCCAATCATGCTGGCCACCTCGGTTTCCTCGGTCACCGGAATGGGCACGTACCGCTTCTCTTCCAGGTCATAGAAGGCCAGATCCGCCGAGATCGCCGCGCCCAGTCCGCGCAACATCCCGGCGCGGATGTGCTTCTGTCCGGCAAACTTCCGCAAGGTTTCCATCAGTTCCTCACCCTTCTCCAGACAGAGGAGAAACCGTCGCTCCCCGATGACGAACACACGCATGGTGTTGTATCCCACCTTTCCCTCCACGGGGACCGGGCCCACAAGATGGAACGGACGGTTCCGGGTCCTCCGCGAGGGGGAGAGCGTGCCAGAGGACAGTGGCCGAGTCAAGATGATCTAGAGTGTGATCCATGAACGCGGAGAGCCGGAACGACATCCCGGATATCGAGGTGGACCGCAGTCTGGAGCCTGCGCCGGAGACCATCCGTTCCTGGGTGCAGGCGGCCGTGGCCCGGATTGTGTCCCATCTGGAGAGCCTCCCGGACCAGCCCCTGGGTTACGATCCATCGGCGATTCCCCGGCGGCGGACTGAACCGGTCCCAGAGACGGGAATGGACCTGGAACGGCTGCTGGATCACCTGTTCGAAGAGGCCATTCCGGCCAGCTTCAACACGGCCAGCCCCGGCTACCTGGGTTACATCCCCGGAGGCGGCCTGTTTCACGCCGCCCTGGCTGATCTGATCTCCAGCTCCATCAACCGGTATGTGGGAGTCTATGTCGCCGCCCCCCGCCTGGTCCGCCTGGAGGCCGATGTGGTGGGCTGGTTCGCGAACATGATGGGTTTCCCGGAGAGTGCCCGGGGAGTGTTGACCACGGGTGGATCCATGTCGAATTTCACCGCCCTGGTCACGGCCCGCCAGCGGCTTCTGCCCGAGGATTTTCTCCTGGGGACCCTTTATGCCAGCGATCAGGCCCATCACTCCGTCTGGAAGGCTGCCCGCCTGGCCGGGTTCCCGCGGGACAGCTTGAGAATCATTCCCACCGATGTCCGGCGTTCCATGAGGACGGACGTCCTCCGCAGATGGATCACCCGTGACCGGCGCCGGGACCGGTCGCCTTTCCTGGTGGTCGCAAGCGCCGGGACCACCAACACGGGCGCCGTCGACGACCTGGAGGAACTGGCTGAGATTTGCCGTGAGGAAGCCCTGTGGCTGCACGTGGATGCGGCCTATGGAGGGTTCTTCCGTCTGACCCGGACGGGTCGCCAGGTCCTGGCGGGCATGGAACGCGCCGATTCCATCACTCTGGATCCGCACAAGGGGCTCTTCTTGCCTTACGGGACCGGGGCCCTTCTGGTCCGGGACGGGGGAGCTCTGGAAGCGGCTCACGCGATCACGGCGGACTATATGCCGGATATGCCGGCGGGGAAGGACAAGGCGGATTTCGATTTTTCCCAGCACAGCATGGAGCTTTCCCGCTCTTTCCGGGGTCTCCGTGTCTGGCTCCCCCTGAAACTGCATGGCATCGGCCCCTTCATCACGAACCTGGAGGAGAAACTTGCCCTGACGCGGCGGGCGGCGGAAGATCTCCATGCCACGGAAGGCATCGAGATCGTGGCCGAGCCCCAGCTTTCCATCCTGGCCTTCCGGCTGGTCCGGCAGGGACTTTCTCCAGCCGCGGTTGATGCCCTGAACAAGCGTTTGCTGGAGAAAATTCTCGCCCGACAGCGCGTCTTTCTCACCGCCACCACGGTGGAAGGACGATTCGTGATTCGCCTGTGTATCCTGTCGTTCCGGACGCACCAGGACCGGGTTGACGAATGTATCCAGATCATCCGGGAAGAGGCGAAACGATTGCTCCGGCCGTCCCGCGGTGATGCGTGATGCTCCGGCCGTCGTGGTATGATGCCCGCGTCACGGTCCAGGGGGCAAGACGTGTGGGAGTGCTGACCCCGTGAGTCGGTCCATCCCGAGGGGGCGGCCCAGTGATAGGTGAAACGCTCGCCAATCGTTATGAGTTGCTCGCGGAGCTGGGAGGAGCCTCGGACCTCATGCGGCGAGGAAGGCGATGCGTCATCCTCTTCCTTCTGGTCCTCCAGGGATCGTGGGCGTCCGCCGCCTCCGGCGCCCGGAATGTCATCCTGATGATTGCCGACGGTGCCGGGTTCAATACCTGGGCGGCGACGGCCATGTACCAGGGGACCTACGGCCGTGATTTCCAGGACCAGCCGGGTTGGGTGTGTCTGGCGGCCTCGACCCATCCCTTGCGGCGGACGGCCGCGATCCCGGTTGCCCGGCGGCTGGGGCTCATACAGCTTCCGGCGCTGGTGTACGACCCGGTGAAGGCGTGGGATCCCCGGCCGGTTCCGGAAGGTGCGGGAAAGTATCCTTACTATTTTGCCGGCTACAAGTGGTTGCGGGAAACCGCGTCAGACTCCGCCAATACCGCCACCGCCCTGGTCACGGGCCAGAGGACCTACCGGGGTTCCATCAACGTGGATGGCCGGGGAGCGCCGATTGAAGAGACCTTGGCATGGCTGGCCAGGAAGACCGGAAGAAAGGTGGGCACATTGAGTACGGTTCCCTTCAGCCATGCCACTCCGGCCGCCGCCGGGGGAGCCCATGCCAAGGACCGGAGGAACTACTGTTCCCTGGCCGTCGAGATGCTGACCCAGCCGGGCCTGGATTTCATCGGCGGCTGCGGTCATCCTGACTTTGATCAGAACGGTCGCGAGATCCGGGAGCCGTCCGCCCGGGAATACCGGTATGTGGGAGGCCGCGAGGTGTGGGAACGGCTCACCGGCGCAGCTCCTCTCCAGGCCGGCGATGCGGTTTGCACCCGGTTCGAGGGCCAGAGCCGGATCCTCGGCCCGGAAGAGGCCCGTGCCCTCGGCCAGTGGACCTTGGAGCAGACTCGGGAGCAAATCGAAGCGCTCCAGGAAGGCCCGGTGCCGGCCAGGCTCCTGATCGTGCCCCAGGTGGGCGAGAGGGGTTTCGGCGACGAGAGCGGTGGCGGCCCCACGGGCCCCGGTCATGTGCGCATTGGCGGGACATTGCAGCAGCAGCGGGGCTCCCGCGCCGATCCTCGTTTCACGGCGCCAGGTGATGATCCCTTGTTGACCACGGTCCCTTCGCTGGAGACGCTGACGCGGGTTGCGCTGAACGCCCTGGACGACGCCCCCAGCGGGTTCTTTCTCCACGTGGAGGGAGGCGCCGTCGATTGGGCCATGCACGCCAACCAGATGGGGCGCATGATCGAGGAGATGATCGACTTCAAGCGGGCGGTCGGTGCTGTGACGGCATGGGTGAAGACCCACGGCGGCTGGGATCGTACTCTCCTCATCGTCACCGCCGACCACGACCATCTCCTCTGGGGCCCCCGGTCCAACCGGGTTCCGTTCGATCCCCTCGAGGACCATGGGGCGGGTCGCCTTCCTTCATACCGCTGGCTGTCCAATCGCCACGCGAATTCCCTCGTGCCGGTCTTTGCCCGCGGGGCGGACGCGGACCTTCTCCTGAAGCATGCCCGGCAGGCCGATCCCTTCTATGGTCCTTACGTGGACCAGACCGAGCTCTTCGAGGCCATGAAAGCCGCGCTGCAGCCCGGCACCTAGTGGATCCAGCCGAATCTCCGCTTCAGCTGCTCGATCCAGATCAGGGTCGCCGGATGAATGGTGTCGCCGCCTTCCTTCTCGAAAAAGAAGCTTTGGCGCTCCACCTGGTCAGGCGCAACCTGGTTCATGGTGGTCGCGTCATACAAGCGTCCATTGAGCATGGTGTAGGCAACCCTTTCCGAGCTGCGGAGATCCTGGAGCGGGTTGCCGTCAATGACCACCAGATCGGCGAGCTTACCGGCCGTGATGGAGCCGATATCCCCGTCCATTCCAAGGTAGCGGGCTCCATCGATGGTGGCCCCCCGGATGGCCTCCCAGGGGGTGAAGCCCCCCTGCTCCATCATCCACATTTCCCAGTGGGCTGCCAGCCCCGCCCGCTGGCCATGGGCTCCGATTTGTACCGAGACGCCGCGGTCGCGGAGCTCCTTGGCAAAGCGGGCCACGTGGAAGTGATTGTAATGGGAGTCAGGCGCCTTGAGACGCCGCATCGACCGCGGTTCGACGATGAACCGCGGCGTGAAGGCCATGAGGTGCTCGTCGTCCCAGACATTGGTCCGATCGTACCAGTATGTCTCACCTGAGAGGCCTCCGTAAGCCACCACGAAGGTTGGAGTGTAGCCGGTGGCTGTCTGCGACCAGAGTTGTTTCACGTCCTCGTAACCGGTCATGATGGGCAGCGCGTGCTCGATCCCCGTGTGTCCATCCACAATCTCGGTCATGTTGTGCTGGAATTTCGCCCCCCCTTCCGGAACCACCATGATCTTCAGCTCGCGCGCGGCGGCAATAATCTGCTGGCGCTGGTCGCGGCGGGGTTGCTGGTAGCTCTTCACCGAGATGGCGCCCACATCCTTGAGGCGCTGGATATGATACTTGGCATCCTCGAGGCTCTCGATCTCGGCGGTGAAACCGGGGGAATGGGCGCCATAGAGAATGGTTCCGGTGGAAAAAATCCGGGGCGCGACGATGCCGCCAGCCCGCTGCAGCTCCGCCGCCGAAAAGATGCTGCTGGTGTCATTGGAAGGATCGTGAATGGTGGTGACGCCAAAGGCCAGGTTGGCGTATTGCATCCAGTTTTGCTCGGGAGTGATCTCGGTATTGGCCAGGGCGCCGTGAGCGTGGACATCCACCAGCCCAGGGATAATGGTCATGCCGGAGACGTCGATGACGTGGGCATCAGCGGGAATGCTCACTTCCCGGGCGCTGCCCACCGCCTCGATCCTGTTGTTCCGGATCAGAACGACCCCAGCGTCGATCACATCGTCGGCCTGTCTCGAGCCTTGCATGGTCACGATCCTTGCCCCCTTGAGAGCCATGCGTCCCTGGGGCCGATCGGCGGCGACCTGAAAGCTGAGGTCGATCCCGTTTTCGACCGGCCCGGGGAGCTCCTCCGGAGCTCCCTGGAGGAAGGCGAACGCGTCCTTGAGCTCACGTGTGAACAGAGTCGCCCCATGGGCCCAGTGGAGCTTCCGGCTGTCGGCGGACCAGTGGAGGAATTCTCCTGCCCGCTTGGAGACTTGCTTGACGGGCACGGACTCGGTCTTTCGTCCGATATCCACCGGTTGACCGGTGATGGCGAATGGCGCCACATAGGCATTGAACTGCTCCGTGAAGGCCACCCAGAGGCCATCGGGGGAGACGTGGAACTCGGTGACCTTCTCACCTTTCAGATGGGTGCGTTCCTCGCGGCCTTCGAGATCGACGCTTTTCAGAACCATCTGGGTGTCCTCCACGGTGTCGGAGAAGAGGACCCGGTCATTCTCGGCACCGAAGTGGGCGTTGAATCCCGTCCGGCTGATCCGCTTGCTTTCGCCGCTATCCGCGGACACCAGGTAGATCCCGGCCTCCATCGACCACGCCCCGGACATCAGGTAGCCGCCGGTGATCGTCCGGTAGACCACGGATCGTCCATCGGGCGAGAAGCGTGGTTCCACGTAATGACCGGGTGTGCGCGTGAGCCGCCGGCTGGGTCCTCCCTCCGCCGAGATCACGCACACGCTGCCCAGGTCTTGATCATCAAAGGTCGTGTACACGATCTGCCGGCCATCCCGTGAGAAGGAAGGGTAGAACTCGAAGTGATCCTCTTGGCCGGTGAGGCGGCGCTGCCGGCCGCTCTTGACATCCTTGATATAAAGGTGGCCGAGGGCCTGGAAAACGATCTTGGAACCGTCGGGAGACATCTGGGCCCAGCGAAGCATCTTGACCTGGACTTGGTCCGGGGCGACCTCCACGGGAAAGCGGAGGGCGGGCTGCACCTGTTTCTGGACGCGGACATGGATGGGAATGACCCGTGAACGTTTGGTGTTCACGTTCACCCGGCGGATCTTGCCTCCGGCCCAGAAGACGATGGACTTGCTGTCGGGTGTCCATGCGATGGCCGGCGTATTCCCCTGGCTCCCGTTGGTTTCCTGCAGGTCCCGGTCGAGGAGGGTGTAGACGGGCCGTTCCAGGCCGGAGTCCAGATCCTTGACATAGATGGCGCTGGTCAGATCAGGTGTCCGTCTGACGAATGCCAGGCGCCGGCCATCGGGGGAGGGAGTCGGCCGGATGGCCCCACCGGGCCCGGCGACGTAAACTTCATTTTCTCCCGTCGTGCGATCCAGGCGTTTGATGACAAAGATCTGTCCGGTTGAATCCTTGTTGTACTGCCAGATGCGGCCGGGTGTTGTGTCCTGACTGTAAAAGACATAGCGGCCGTCTCCCGAGAACATCGGCTCCGCCATGGTCTTTTGATCCTTGGGACCCTCCGGCCGTTTGGTGAGTTGCAACCCTTCGCCGCCGCCGTTGTGAAACAGCCAGATCTCGCCGGCCGGGATGCTCCGTGTGGAGGTGAAGCCCTTCTTGGCGACGATGTACGCCCCGTCGGGGCTCCATGCCGGGTTATGCACCAGGTGTTCCTTCTCGGTGGTCACCGCCCGGGGATCGGATCCATCGGTGTTCATGATCCAGACATTGTCGGCTCCCCCCCGGTCGCTGATGAATGCGATGCGAGAGCCGTCCGGGCTGAAGCGTGGCTGGAAATTCCATTCGATGCCGTCGGTCAGGGGCGTGACGTCTCCACCCTCCATGGGCACGGAATAGATGTCTCCCAGCATGTCGAAGAGGACCGTCTTGCCATCAGGACTGACGTCGACATTGGACCAAGTGGTTTCCGTGGTGTCGATCTGGATGGTGACCCACTCACCTGGTGGGTGGCTGACATCCCACTTTTCTGTCTCCTCGTCGGCTGGTTCTTTCTTTCGGGCAGGGACCGGACCGGCTGCAAGGAGACTGAACAAGAGGGTGCCAACAATCAGGTGTGTGGGTGCGGTTTTCATGAGTCAGGTTCTCCCTGCGAATGAGCCGGCGTGCCAAAAAGTTTACGTGAAAAGAGGGCGACAGGATAACCGGGATCGGGAATCGACTTCAAGCGCCGCGATCCTGGCTGTGGACTTCCCGGGCCGCAGGGCGGCGCTCTTCCTCATTCCGAGTCATCCGGGCGTCACCCCATGGGACTTGTCCCGGAGAGGAAAAACCGCAACGATGGTACGGATCATGGGCGGCCGCCTGCATGATGGAAGGAGAGTGTCCCTCTCGATCTTCCCTCGCTTCTTCCCTGAATGGGTGGTGTGGGCGCCCCGGTGGCCGGGAAGGAACCGGGAGGGAAAAAGCCCGCGGTGGGGAGCAGGATGGATCGTGCCTGTTCTGGTCATTCTTGCCCTCCTGGCAGGCTGCCAGGGGGGAGCCGTCCGCCGGGCCGCGGTGCAGGGAAATCGCTTGCTGGAACAGGGACGCCTCCAGGAGGCTCTCTCGGTTTATCGAGCCGCCCAGCGCCAGCATCCCGAGGCGGCCGTTCTCCGTACGGGCGAGGGGGTGGCCCTCTACCGGCTCGAGCGGTACGACGAGGCAGAAGCCGCCCTGCGGGAGGCCATCCGCCTGGATGCAAGCGACTCGAATGAGTTCCTCTACCTGGGCCACGTGCTGTCCCGTCAAAAAAGCCTTCCGGAGGCGGCACAGGCGTATCAGGAGGCGACCCGTCTGGATCCGCTGGATCCCAGGGGCTGGAAAGCGCTGGGATTCACCGAATACAACCGCAGGCGTTATCCACAGGCGCGGATAGCCCTGGAGAAGTATCTGGCTTTTGCGCGCGGCGCCGCCGACGAAATCGCCATCAGCCAGCTGGTCAGCTCCCTTCCCCGCGGCGCCGCGCCGGACTCTGACTGAACCGGTCAGTCAGCCTCGGGGCAGACCGGGCGGTTCTGGAGCACCTGCTCAATCGCCTCCAGGCTGCCCTGGTCCAGGAGCGGTCCTTTCCCGATGCTCTCCAGGTTCTCGCGCAGCTGCTGCGGATTCGAGGCCCCCAGGATGACGGTGCTCACGTCAGGGTTCTTGAGACACCAGGCGATCGCCATCTGGGCCATGGACAGACCGGCGCCGCGGGTGATCGTCTCCAGGACCCGGACCTTTCGCAGGCGAGCCTGCCCCTCGGGCGACTCGAGAACCTCCTCCCGCAGCCAGCGATAGTCCGAGAGGCTCAGGCGGGATCCAGGCGGAACCGCTTCATTGTATTTCCCGGTGAGAAGGCCCGAGGCGAGGGGCGACCAGGTGGTGGTTCCCAGCCCCATCCCGGCGTAGAGCGGCCGGAGATCCCGCTCCACGCGATCCCGGTGCAGCATGTTGTACTGGGGTTGCTCCATGGTGGGCGGCGTCAGGTGATGCTCCCGTGCCAGTCCCGCCGCCTCCTGGATTTGCCGGGCGCTCCATTCGGAGGTGCCCCAGTAAAGGACCTTGCCCTGCCGGATCAAGGTGTCCATGGCGCGGACGGTTTCCTCGATGGGTGTGTCGGCATCGGGCCGGTGGCAGAAAAAAAGGTCGAGGTAGTCCACATGCAAACGGCGGAGGGCGGCGTGGCAAGCATCGCGAATGTGCTTGTGACTGAGACCTCGCTGGGTGGGAAGCTCGCCGCCCCAAAAGACTTTGCTGGAGACGCAGTAGGTGTCCCGTGGCCACTGGTGCCTGCGAAGCACCCTGCCCATGATATCCTCGGACCGGCCTTGCGCATAAACTTCGGCGTTGTCAAAAAAGTTGACTCCGGCGTCGTACGCGGTTTTCATGCATGCCGCCGCGGCATCCTCATCCAGCTGGAAGGAGAAGGTCACCCACGACCCATAGGAGAGGGCGCTGAGCTTGAGTCCCGAGCGGCCCAATCGGCGATATTCCATGTATATCCTCCGGCCGCTTCAACCGGATCAGCCGTGGGTGAGAGTATCACGCGGCCATCGACAGCCGGTAGGTTCGGCCCAGATCGAAGGGCTTTTCTCCACGCACGAGCCGTGGCATGATCAAGATGTATGTATGACCTGACGCATTTTGGTCTCAGCGACATGACGGCATGCGGCGCGCGGCTGCGCCACCTCGGGAAAGGGAGCCGGAGTCTCCAGGAGACGGCCCAGCGCGTGACCTCGCATCTGTACGAGGAGTTCCGCGATCCTTCCAGCGGCAAACACTCCTTCGTGCTGGTGCGGTTTTTCAAGACCATCCGCTTCGGGAGCCTGGAGCGGCTTAGCCGGGAATCCGTCAAGGCCAGGGCGGGTGGGAAGGCGCCTGGGGATCAGATGATGTGCTTGAGCCTCCTGGCGACCGTCGGAGAGCAGCCCGCCTGGAATTCCCACCGGCTGTCGGTTCACCATCAGGCGATCCCCCTGCCCAGCGAGGAGATCCTGGCCCAGTCTCCCATGATCGCCCGGCTGATGGACCAGTTCGGATTCGACCTTGGGGTCTTGATGCAGCCGGACCCGAATCTCCTCATGGATCTGGAGCAGAAGTCGTACAACGTGTTTCACGTTCCGGAGGCAAGGAACAGCCCGTATGTGCCGGACCAGGACGATTTTGTCATTCCCTACCGCATCCGGTCGGTGCTCGGTTTCGGTGGCCTGCTGCCCTCGGGAGGTCTCTTTGCCACCATCGTCTTTTCCCGTGTTCCCATCCCGCGGGAGGTGGCCGCCATGTTCAAGCCGCTGGCCATGAGCACCAAGATCGCGATTCTTCCCTTCATTCATGGTCCGATCTTCCAGCAGCGGTCCGCCGATGTCGAGTCAGCCTCGTAGACCATGGCGCCGGCAAGGAACCACCAGGACGAACTGAGCCTCCTGCGTTCCCAGGTGGCCGCACTGGATCAATTGATGGAGGTCCAGGATCAAGCGGTCATCACCCAGTCCCGGAGGCTTGAACAGGCCCTGACCGACGTTCGGAAGCACGCGCAGGACCTCAAGCAGTCGGAGCAAGCGCTCCAGGAACAGCGCGGCGTCCTTCAATCGATTCTCGATAGCATGAGCGAGGGAGTCGTGGTGGCGGACCAGGAAGGACGGTTCCTTCTCTTCAACCCGGCGGCGCAACAGATCCTGGCCGCCGGAGTTCTGGAGATTCCACCGTCGGAATGGGCGACCCGTTACGGCGTTTATCAGGTTGATGGGGGAGCGCCCTGTCCCGCCGAGGAGTTGCCCCTGGTGCGGGCGCTCCAGGGAGAGTCAGCCGAGGACGTCCGGCTCTTGATCCGTCATGTGGAGTTGCGGAAGAAGACCTGGATCAACGTCAACGCGCGGCCCCTCCGGGACGCGGAAGGGAGCCTTCGCGGAGGGTTGGCTGTTTTCAGGGATGTGACGGACCACGTGCGCAGCCAGGAGCAGCTTGCCAGATCCAACGCCGAGCTGGAGCAGTTCGCCTACGTGGCATCACACGATCTCCAGGAGCCTCTCCGGACGATCCGCTTGTATTCGGAGCTTCTGCGGCAGCGCTGCCGGGAATCTCTCGGCACCGACGCCACCGAGTTCCTGGACCGTATCATCGCCAGCACCGACCGGCTGGCGCGGCTGGTTCGCGATCTTCTGGCCATGTCGCGGGTGGGACGCGTGAGCGGTTCCAGGAAGACCATCGACTGCATGGAGATCCTGGATCAGGTTCTTCAGAATCTCGAGGGAGCGATCCGGGCCGAGGGAGCCGTGATCACCCGGGATCCCCTTCCCCATGCCGTCGGCGAGCCTGCCGCCTTCACGCAGCTCTTCCAGAACCTGATTGCCAACGCCATCAAGTTTCATGGAACCCGTCCGCCCCGGATCCATGTCTCAGGCGAGACCATCGAGGCGGCCGTGCGGTTCTCCGTCCGCGATGAGGGGATAGGGGTGGACCCGTCGCAGGCCGAGATGATCTTTGGCATGTTCAAGCGATTGCACGGCCGGTCCCGCTACGAAGGCACCGGCATCGGCCTGGCGCTGTGCAGAAAAATTGTCGCGAACCACGGTGGCCGCATCTGGGTCGAATCTGAAGAAGGGAAGGGGGCGACCTTCTTCTTCACCGTTCCTCGAGAACGCGCCTCCACTGCTGGAGTCGAGTGTGCCTGAACGTGGCCGGCTTCTGGTGATTGATGACAACCCTGATGACGTGAAGCTTGTCCGCGAGGTGATCCGGGAGGCGGGCCTGGATGTGGATGTGGATACGGCCGAGGATGGCCTGGATGCCTTGGCGCTTCTCGAGAGCGGCAGTCCGCTGCCTGATGTCGTGTTGACGGACCTGCAGATGCCGCGCATGAACGGCCTGGAATTCGTGACGCAGATGAGACGGCTCCATCCCTCCATACCGGTGGTGCTGATGACGGCTTATGGCAGCGAGGAACTGGCCTTCCAGAGTCTTCAGCAGGGAGCTGCGGGGTATGTGCCCAAGGCGTCCATGAACAAGGGCCTGGGCGGGACCCTGGAAAAAATGCTCGAGGTCTCGTGTCTCGATAGGCAGGACAGGAGACTCTTCCAGTACGTGGCCCAGACCCGGACGGAGTATCGCATTCCCAGCGAAATCTCCCTCATATCGCCCCTCATCGCCCACCTGACTCTCCCCTATGCGCGGATCATGCACGCGGATGAGAATCAATGTAGGGTCATCGGACATTCGTGTGGGTAGATTCGGCCCGGCTTAGCGGATGCGGGCT
>JBHHYE010000014.1:0-75466 GCA_046757405.1 Acidobacteriota bacterium
AGTTGCCCCGATTCAGTGGACGGTTAGGTGTTTGGGATCGTGTAGCTGCTTGGATCAATGTCAGACTCCAGTGGTAGCAGGCGCTGTGGGAGCTTGTGGGAATTCCATATGGATTTCCACAGGTTCCACAGGGCGATTTTCAGAGCGTTCATCGTCGACGCCTGCGTGGTCCGGCGACTTGGCGCACGGCACGTACGAAGCGCCGCTTGCCTCGGCGCACCGCTCGAACTCGAGCGGCGAGAGATACCCGAGTGCCGAGTGACGGCGATGGGAGTTATACCATCCCTCGATGAAGTCGAACACGGCGAGACGCGCCTCCGCCTGGGTGCGAAACGGCCGCCGGTCGAGAAGCTCGCACTCCAACGTCGCGAAGAAACTCTCGCACATCGCGTTGTCGAAGCAGTCCCCCACCGATCCCATCGAGGGGCGGACGCCGGCCTCACGGCAGCGCTTGCCGAAAGCCACCGAGGTGTACTGGCATCCCTGGTCCGAGTGATGCACCACACTGGTGGGCTGGCGCTGGGAGACGGCCATGTTCAGAGCCTCCAACACCAGCTCCGTCCGCAGGTGCGTGGCCATCGCCCACCCGACGATACGGCGCGACCACGCATCCAGGACCACCGCCAGGAACAGGAACCCCGCCCATGTGGGGATGTACGTGATGTCCGCCACCCACAGCCGATCCGGTCCCGTGACGGTGAAGTCACGCTCCACCAGGTCGGGTGCCGGTCGGCTGTTCGCGTCCCGCACCGTCGTCTTCCATCCCTTGCGGCGGCTGACCCCTTCCAGGCCCGCCGCTCTCATCAGTCGAGCCACCCGCTTGCGCGATACGCGGATCCCCTGACTGATCAGCTCGGCATGAATGCGAGGCGCCCCGTAGGTCCCCCGCGACTGTCCGTGGATCGCCCGGATCCGCTCCGTGAGCGCGGTGTCCTCTCGGTCTCCTTGGCGAACCAGGCCGCGGCTTTTTTTAAGATCTCCCGCTCCTCACGGAGCCTCCGATTCTCCCGCCGGAGACGGACGAGATCCTCGTGTTCAGCTGTCGTCAGTCCGTCGCTGCGGCGACCCTCGTCAAGATCGGCTTGGCGGACCCAGTTGCGGATCGACGGGGCCGACACCTCGTACTGCCGGGATAGCGACTCGGCCGTCCGGCCGGCTCGCACCAGTTCGACCAATCGTCGGCGGTACTCGGGGGGATACGTCTTGTGTCCCTTCGCCATCGTGGACTCCTTCCTCCCAAAGGATGAAGTGTCCACAAAACCGGGTCAACTCCACCATCGACTTTTTCGGCAAGCAATACGGTCTCCCCGCTGCAGTCAGCTACCACAACAATTACTATCTCTGGGGGCCGGGCAACACATCATGGAACGTGGTGATTGCCGTGGTCGGCGTGCCCCCACAGGGAGTACCCAAAGCGTGGCTGGAAGGCATGTTCGGCGATATCGTTGAGGCTGGACGCACGTCCTGTGAGTACACTGACCGCCAGGGTCGTAACGACGCACTGGTCTACGTCTGCCGCGAGCCGAAAAGCCCCATCGCTGAAGCTTGGGCGGAGTGGAAACTATTCGATTAGCCTGGATCCGGCTGTATCTGAGGCCGAAGCAGAGCAGTCCCTCGCTGAAACCGCTGGTGCCGGGGCTGGGACTCGAACCCAGACGGCCTTGCGGCCAGGGGATTTTAAGTCCCCTGCGTCTACCTGTTCCGCCACCCCGGCGCGGGGTGGATTTTACCGGTTTTTCAATGATTGAGGCGGGGACGGGTCGGAGAGCACAAAGGCGCTGCCGGACGGCGTGTCCATCCAGGGGGCGAGCCTGAGTCGCCAGGGTATGAGGCACGGTCCGTTTGACCCGCGGCAGGGCCAGCGGCAGCGAATCCGCATCTTGACAGTTGGGCTCCTGGTCTCTACTTTGTTACGAATGAAGTGCTGGGCATCCATCTGTTTGTCGGTCGTCCTGCTCTGGACCTTCGTGCCAGGCATGGGCGAACTTGTCGAGAACAGTGTCCACCTCATCACGGCGCACCACCTGGCGCACGACGCTCCGCAAGGTGATGAGCACGCGCCCCTCGATCGCGAGCACGGCTGCACGGGGACCACCCACCTCTGCTCATGCCACGTGAGCCAGACGTTCTTGGTCATCCAGTTCCTCACCCACACCGCGCCGCCACTGCGCACATCCGTCGTGACGCCCGCACACATCTCTTCACCCCGCCTGCTGGGCAGCGGGATTGACCACCCTCCCAGAGCCTGATCCCTTCTCGTTCGGCGACTAGCCACCGGCGACAGAGCAGGCTGGGGAGACGGCTGTCTTTTTCCCGCGCTGCTGTCCCGTCTCCCTGAGCGGCATTTCACCCAGGGAGAGCTCCACCCATGGAATACCGAAGGGATGCCATGTCATATGGATACCGTTATTTTCTCGTCGTGAGCTCCAGCGTCCTGACCCTGGCTCATGGATTCGCGGCAGAGGCGCAGAAGCCCCAACCGGGTCAGCTCACCTTGAGACAGGCTCTCGAGGAAGCTTTTGACCGCAGCCCGGTCCTCCGGGCTCAACGCGCGCAGGTGGGCCAGGCCCAAGGCCGTTTCCTGACAGCGCGGACCTATCGTTTCAACCCCCAGCTGTCGCTCGATGCGGCCCGCCGACGAGGCGGCTTGGAGTCCGTGACCGACCGCGGCGTCACCCTGGCGCAGGAGATCGAGATTGGCGGTCAACGGCGCCAGCGTGTCCGGCTGGCCGGGGCGGAACAAGATGCGGCGCGGGCGCGCTTTCTCCGTACCGCGCGCCTTCTTGCCGCGCGGGTCCGGGGTGCTTTTGTCCAGGCGCTCGGTGCAGGGGAACGGGTCGAAGTTGACCGGGCCAACGCCGATCTGGCTGCCTCCCTGGCGGACGTGGCTCGAAAGCGGTTCGAGGCCGGCGCCGCGCCGCAAATGGAAGTGAACCTTGCCCTCGTGCAGGTCGGGCGCTCCCAGCGGGATGTACTCCTCTCCGAGGGGGCGTACCAGGTGGCGCGCACGATGCTGGCCGAGGTGGTGGGCCTCGACGCGGACGAACCGCCGGTTCCAGTCGGAAAGCTCGACCTTCCCGGCCGGGAGCTACCGGCGTTTTCCGAGCTGCTGGCATCCGCCCTGAAACAGCGCGCCGACTTGCAGACCTTTCGCCACGCAGTGCGGGCAGCCCAGGCGCGGCTTGATCTTGCGCGCCGCGAGGTCGTCCCCAACCTCATGGCCGGGGCCTTCTATGCGAGAGAGGAGGGAACGGACCGTCTCCTCGGAGCGTTCATCGGCGCCCGCATTCCCATCTTCAACCGGAATCGCGGCGCGATTGCCGAGGCTCAGGGCCTTCTTCAGCAAGCCGAAGCCGACGCGGAAGCGGTTGAGCTTCAGGTGCGCCAGGAGGTGGCTTCCACTCTGGCTCGCTACCGTGCGGCAGCCGGAGCTACGACGAACTTGCAAGCGCAGGTCCTGGGAAGCCTTCAAGAGAACCTCGGTCTCCTGCGGCGTTCATTCGAAGCCGGCAAGACCAGCTGGACGGAAGTTCTGGTCTTCAGGCGCGAGTTCGTCGAGGTGCGCCGGGAATACCTCGAAACGCTCACCGAAGCACTGCTCGCAGACATAGAAATGGACCTCGCCATCGGCATGGCCCCGCCGGTTTCACTCTCCGGGGAGTCCCGGCCATGATGTGGCGTGTCCGGTTGTTCCCGATCCATGTCTCCTTTGTCTTGCTCTGGTTGTGCGTCTTGCCGTCGTGCTCTTCCCCGGGCACGGAGCCCGGCGGGCAGATCCGTGTGGAGGGAGACTTGGTGATCGAGGATCGCGAGGCCGGCGTCGTGGAGTTGACGTCGGAGATGCTGGCCCACATGGACATTCGCACCGCACCGGTGGAGCAACGTGTGCTTCCTCCCTCGCTTGAGACCACCGGCCAGGTGGATTTCGAGCAGGACCGGCTCGCCCATGTCCCACCCCGCATTCCCGGCAGGGTGGAGCAAGTCCGCGCCGACCTCGGGGCCACCGTATCCAAAGGCCAGATCCTGGCCATCATTGATTCCATCGAGCTCGGCCAGGCAAAATCGGCGTACCTCCAGGCCAAGGCGCAGGAAGATCTGGCCCGCCAGAATTATGAGCGGGAAAAGAGACTCTACGCCGAACGCATCGCCTCGGAGAAAGAGATGCTGGCCGCCCGGGCCGTCCACCTGGAGGCAGTTGCCCAGCTCAATAACGCGGAGGAGACTCTTCACCTTTACGGAGTGGGTCACGACCAGATCGAATCCTTGAGCTACGAAGCAGGCAAGGCGTCCCTTCTCCCCGTACGCTCACCGCTGGCCGGGACCGTGGTCGAAAAGCACGTTGCCATCGGCGAGCTGGTCACGCCTGAACGCAACATGTTCACCATCGCAGACCTCGAGCATGTCTGGATCTGGATCGATATTTACGAGCGCAACCTCCGGCATGTTCACCTCGAGGATGATGTCGAGGTCGAGGTGGACGCGTTCCCGGGGCAACGTTTCGGCGGCAAGGTGTCATATATCAGCGACCAGGTGGATCCCGACACGCGCACGGTGCGGGCGCGCATTGATGTCCTCAATCCGGAGAAGAAGTTGCGGCCCGGGATGTTTGCCAGCGTCGAGCTCACGGATCCCCATCAAGCTGCGGGCGCCGCCGGCGCTCCTTCTCTTGTGGTACCTCAGGAGGCCGTCCAGCGAGACGGGGACCTGTTCATCGTCTTCGTCAAGCTCGACAAAAATCGGTTTGAGCGCCGCGAGGTGACTCCGGGCAGGAAGGCGCAGGGTCTCATCGAGGTGAAATCCGGCGTTTCCCTGGGAGAAGACGTTGCCGTGACGGCGACGTTCCTGCTCAAGTCAGAGTTATCCAAGGAACAGATGGGCGCCGGGCACGACGACTGAGAGGATCCTGTCATGATAAATCGCCTGGTCGATTTTTCGCTCAACAACCGCTTTCTGATCATAGTTTTCTGGCTCCTCCTGGTTGCGATCGGGATCAACTCCCTCCAGAACCTGCCGATCGATGCGGTGCCGGACGTCACCAACATCCAGGTCCAGATCATGGCCAACAGCCCGGGTCTGGGGCCGGAAGAAGTGGAGAAGTTCATCACATTCCCGGTGGAGACCGCCATGAGCGGCCTGCCCCGGGTCGAAGAGATCCGCTCCGTCTCTCGCTTCGGGCTCTCCCAGGTGACCGTGGTCTTCGAGGAGGGAACGGATATCTACTGGGCCCGGCAGCTCGTTGGAGAACGGCTCACCGAGGCAAGAGAGCAGATCCCGGAGGGGTACGGGGAGCCTGGCATGGGGCCGATCTCGACCGGTCTGGGTGAGATTTACCAGTTCGAGGTGAGAGGCGATCCCATGTGCTCCGCGGGTGAAAGGGACACCGATGACTGCTTCACCTCCATGGAGCTCCGCACCATTCTCGACTGGTTCGTCAACTATCAGCTCCGCTCGGTTCCGGGTATCGTGGAAGTCAATTCGTTCGGCGGCGAGCTCAAGACGTACCAGGTCACGCTCAAGCCCGATGCCCTGGTGTCCTACGGACTGTCCGTGGGGGATGTGCTCGAGGCGCTCAGGAGCAACAATCGGAATGTTGGCGGAGGCTACATCGCCCACCAGGGCGAGCAGTACCTCGTGCGCGGTGAAGGCCTGGTAACGAGCCTCCAGGACATCGCTGACATCGTCCTCACCTACGACGCGCAGGGAACTCCGGTTTACGTCCACAATATCGGCCAGGTCGAGTTCGCCCCCATGATCCGCCAGGGCGCCGTGACCCGGGATGGACGTGGAGAGGCGGTCGTGGGCATCGTGATGATGCTCATGGGAGAGAACTCTCGCGTGGTGGTGAATGATGTCAAGGAGAAGATCGAGCAAATCAAGAGGACGCTCCCCAAGGGGGTCACGATCGATACGTTCTACGACCGCACGGAACTGGTCCGGCGAACCATCAAGACCGTTGTCCAGAATCTGACCGAAGGCGGGATTCTCGTCATTGTCGTCCTGTTGCTTCTCCTGGGCAACCTTCGGGGCGGTCTCATCGTGTCTTCCGCTATCCCGCTTTCCATGCTGGTGGCTCTTTCCGTCATGCGCTACACGAGACTTTCCGGCAACCTCATGAGCCTGGGCGCCATCGACTTCGGCCTCATCGTTGATGGATCCGTGGTCATGATCGAGAACATTGTCCGGGTGCTCCACGACCGCGCTGGTGACCACGATACGCCGCACATCGAGAAAGTCCGGAGCGCGGCGCACCAGGTCGCGCGGCCTGTCGTGTTCGCCGTTGGCATCATCATGATCGTCTATTTTCCCATCCTCGCCCTGCGGGGGGTGGAAGGCAGGATGTTCCGGCCCATGGCCCTCGCCGTTGTGTTCGCGCTGGCCGCATCGCTCGTCTGCGCGCTGACGCTCATGCCGGTGCTGGCCAGCCTGTTCTTGAAGAAGGTGTCGGAGAAAGAGCCCTTCCTGTTCCGGGTCGCCAAACGGCTGTACCTGCCTCTTCTGCACCAGGTGCTGCGGCGGAAAAAACTCACGGTTGGCCTGGCTCTTGCCATGTTTGTGGCGGGCCTCGGGCTGGTGCCTTTTCTGGGCGCCGAGTTTATTCCACGGCTCGACGAAGGGTCGATCGCCATGCAGCTCTGGCGGCTGCCAAGCATTTCACTGGCCCAGTCCAACGAAATCAGCACCATGGCGGAGAATGTCCTGCGGACGGAGTTCCCGGAAATCAAGACCGTCGTGTCTCGCACGGGCCGCGCCGAGATTGCCACGGACCCCATGGGAGTCGAGATCAGTGACGTCTACATCATCCTCAACCCCAAGGAGGCGTGGCGTTATGACAGCAAGGAAGCCCTGGTCGAGGCCATCAGCGAGACCATGGCAAGAAACCTTCCCGGCGCCATTATCAGCTTCTCGCAGCCCATCGAGTTGCGCGTTGCAGAGCTCATCTCGGGCGTCCGGTCCGACATCGCGGTTCACATTTACGGCGACGACCTCGGGCTCCTCAAGGACAAGGCAGACGAGGTCGTTCAGGTTCTGCAGCGCATTCCAGGAGCCGCGGATGTCAAGGCGGAACAGACCGTGGGGCTGCCGGTGCTGCGGGTCAAAGTGGACCGCCAGGCCATCGCCCGCTACGGGATCAACGCGCAGGATGTTCTTGACGTCATCGAGACGGTTGGCGGCAAGACCGCCGGCATCGTGCTGGAAGGCCAGAAACGCTTCTTTCTCCAGCTACGCTACGATGCGGTTGTCCGGCGCGATCTTGACCGCATCGGCGATCTTCGCGTTGCCGGTCCGCCCGCCCGCGCCGGCGGCCCGCGACGCTTGATCCCGTTGTCGCAGCTGGCGGAGATTCGCATCGAGGATGGGCCCGCCCAGATCAGTCGCGACAAGATCAGCCGCCGCATCAACGTCGAGGCCAATGTGCGGGGCCGGGATCTGGCATCGTTCGTGGCGGAGGCCCGGCGTGCCGTGCAGAGCGAGGTCCATCTTCCCCTGGGCTGGAATGTCGAATGGGGTGGCCAATTCGAGAATCTGCAGGCCGCATCGGCCCGCCTGGCGCTCCTGGTCCCGCTTGCCCTGCTGCTCATTTTCGTCCTCCTCTACTCGGCGTTCAACTCGACCCGTCTGGCGATACTCATCTACTTCAACGTTCCACTGGCAACGACCGGCGGGCTCTTTGCCCTGGCGTTCAGGGGCTATCCGTTTTCCATTTCCGCGGGGGTCGGGTTCATCGCTCTCTTCGGTGTCGCGGTGCTGAACGGTGTGGTGCTGGTCTCGTATATCGAGCAAAAGCGCGCCGAAGGCCTGGAGCCGGATCCGGCTGCCGAGGAGGGGGCCCGGGTTCGACTGCGACCTGTTCTCATGACGGCCATGGTGGCGTCCTTCGGCTTCATCCCCATGGCCCTGGCCACGAGCGCGGGTGCCGAAGTGCAGCGCCCTCTGGCCACCGTCGTGATCGGGGGGCTCGTCTCGTCAACGCTCTTGACCTTGCTGGTCCTGCCCGCCATCTACGAGCGGTTCGCCGCGAGGCGGGTTGATGTTGAACTCTAGGAGGAACCAACCATGAAAGAGATCAAGGCCATCGTCCAGCCGTTCATGGAGGAGAAGGTGCTGGGCGCCCTCAGACAGCTGGGCGGCCTTCCGGGAATCACGGTCTCCAAGGTGATCGGCATCGGCAAGGTACCCGCCGGGAGCAACGCCAGCGACGATGAGAGCGCGCGAATCAGCCTGGTCAACAAGACGAAGCTCGAGATTGTGGTTTCTGACGAGATGGTCGACGATGTGGTGGACACGATTGTCGGCGCGGCGCGCACCGGTCATCTCGGTGACGGGAAGGTCTTTGTTTCCGCCGTTCTCGAGACCGTTCAGATCCGGACCGGCGCGCGCGGCACCGAGGCCGTCTGAAGCGTCGCCCGGGACGAGGGAACGGGACTGCAAAGACCGTTCCGGAAGCCGGGTGTCTCGGGAGAGCCGGCGGACTCCATCGACAGGAAGAAAGGAACGCAGCGAAGATGACCGGTGAGCAGGCGGCCGGGATCGCGAAGCCGGCCAGCGGCCCGAGGGCCAGCACGTGAAGAGCCCGCCGACCCCTGTACCGGCTGTCCCGTCCCGGCCATCCGGCCGGCGGTCCCGGCTCCTGCGCCGTGCCTGGTTTCTGGCGATGGCAACGGTCGTCTGGAATGTCGTGGAAGGCCTCATTTCCGTGGCCGCGGGAGCTGTTGCAGGCTCGGTTGCCCTCATCGGCTTCGGCATCGACTCCTTCGTGGAAACTGCCAGCGCGGCGGTGGTGGGATGGCGTGTGCGGGCGGAGCAACAGGGTCGATCGCCCGAGGATACGGCAGACCTGGAGCGCAAGGCCTCGCGGATTGCAGGGACCCTTCTCCTCGGGCTCGCCGTCTACATCACCCTCGACGCAGGCCGGCGACTTCTCGGCTTTGGAGAGGCCGCTGAAGGGAGTCTCCTGGGCATTGTCCTGACGGCTGTGTCACTGGTCCTGATGCCCGCGGTGGGCTGGGCCAAGCTCGGAATGGCGCGGGCCCTCGGGAGCGGCGCTCTGCGCGCGGATGCCTACGAGACGATCGCCTGTGCCTGGCTCTCGTTCACCACGCTTCTCGGCCTGACTCTCAATGCCTTCCTGGGCTGGTCGTGGGCCGACCCGCTGGCGGCGTTGGTCCTGGTTCCACTCATCGTGCGCGAGGGCATCGAAGGCTGGAAGAACGACACCTGACAGGGTAGGCCGCCCGCACCGCTTCGGGTTCGACCGGGGGGCCCGCATCCGGGTCGACGCCCTCCCTCGGTTCAAGCCGGCAATCTTCTTGAGCCGGGTGAGGCGATCCACCGCGCCCTTTTTCCCGGGAATACGGCCTCCTCCCGGTTGGTTTCCGGGGTATGGTTCATAACTCTTGACTCTAGACCCGACTCCAGGTCTATCGTATTAAGAGCAGTGGAGGTGAGCTCATGAGCGCCTTGAACATTGGCCAGGTTGCCCGGCGCGCCGGAATGGGGATCGACGCCATCCGCTACTACGAGCGGCGTGGTCTCATCGAGGAGCCGGCGCGAAAAGCGTCCGGCTACCGGCAGTACACAGAGGAAGTCATCGCGCGGCTGCGGTTCATCAAGCGCGCCAAGGAGCTCGGCTTTTCTCTCGACGAGATCAAGGAGCTCCTCTCTCTGAAGCTGGACCCGGCATCGAGCTCGAGCCGGGTCAAGCAGCACGCGGAGGCGAAAATTGCGGCCATCGAGGAGAAAGTCCGCACGCTTCAGCGGATGAAACATGCACTCGAGAAACTGAGCGCGGCGTGCAGCGGGTGCGGCCCGACCGGCGATTGCCCCATTCTGGACGCCCTCGATGCATCAGAGGAGACTTGACGAACCATGACTGATCCGCGAGCCTCTTCTCGGGAACGCCATGCGGCCGGAGCCGTGGGTGCCCGACTGCTGTCGTCTCTGCCCGGCACGCTCACCTCGTTTCTACCGGTTGGCCTCTGCGCTGCATGCTGGCCGGCCTACGCGGGACTCCTGGCCTCGCTCGGCATTGGCTTCTTGCTCGAAACGGTCTACCTGCTGCCCCTGACGATTCTTTCCCTTGGGCTCGCGGTCGGAGGGCTCGCCTACCGTTCCAGGACACGGCGCGGGTTGGGTCCTGCCATGGCCGGGCTCGTGGCGTCGAGCCTCATTGTCCTGGGCAAGTTCGGGCTCCAGGCGGACCCCGTGGTCACCACCGGCATCGGCGTGCTGATCAGCGCTTCGGTCTGGAACGCCTGGCCGCAAAAAACAGCAAGCCGTGGAGCCTGTCCAGCCTGCGAGGCCGCAGGACTCCATCAGGAATCTCATCGCAACCATTCGAAAGGAGCGTGAATCATGACTACCCGACACACCGTTGAAGTTTTCACCGCAGGGTGCCCTGTCTGCCGGGAGACGGTGGACCTGGTCAACCGCGTTGCATGTCGTTCGTGCGAGGTTTCCATCCTGGATATGAAGGACGAGGATGTGGCGGACCGCGCCAAGACTCTTGGCATCCGGTCGGTTCCGGCCGTGGTCCTGGACGGTGTCCTTGCCAGCTGCTGCCAGCATCGCGGGACCGCGGAGGCAGCGCTCCGATCCGCCGGCCTTGGCCAGACATTGCCTTGACCGACGCGAAGGGACCGGCGGATCGGTCGACAAGGATCTGTTGTATGGTAGGGGCGTATGCCGGTTTCCAGACGACAGTTCGTCCACCGCGCGGCCGCCGGAGCTCTGGCGGCCGCCACGGTGGGCCGCTGCTCGTGGCGCGATCCGGTTCCCACCGCGCCGGACCCGCCACAGCGGCCGGTGCCTGGGCCGATCCGTTCGCTCGCGCCGTTCCCCGGCAAGCCGACGCCCATCGCCGCGCAGGAACGGGAGGGCCGCATCGAAAAAGCGCGCCGGCTGATGGCCGGAAGCGGCATCGATGCCCTGTTCCTGGACGCCGGGAGCAGTCTCTTCTACTTCACCGGGATCCGCTGGCATCCCAGCGAGCGGATGCTGGCCGCGATCCTCACCCGGGACGGCGAGATCGGGTGGGTCTGTCCGGCCTTCGAGGAACAGCGGCTGCGCGAATCCCCGGGTGTCGGCGAGGACGTGCGCACCTGGCAGGAGCATGAGAGCCCATACCGGCGCGTGGCCGAGCTGCTGGCCGACCGGGGAATCGCCTCGGGCCGCATCGGCGTGGAGGAACGCGTCCGTTTCTTCCTGTACGACGGCGTGCGCCAGGAAACACCGGGAGCGGAGTTCGTCAGCGCCGATGGGATCACCGCCGGCTGCCGGGTGATCAAGTCGCCGGCCGAGCTGGCGCTGATGCAGTGGGCCAACGACATCACCATCGCCGCCTACCGCGCCGTGCTGCAATCGCTGGAGGAGGGGATGACGCGCGAGGAATTCAACGCCAACTGTGCGACGGCCTTCCGCAAGCTGGGGGTCGAGGGCGGCGCCTTCGGACAGTTCGCGGAGGGCTCGGCCCTGCCCCACGGCAGCACCAAACCCCGCGCGCTCAGGGAAGGCGACGTGGTGCTCATGGACGGCGGCTGCAGCGTGGAGGGGTACCGCTCCGACATCAGCCGCACCACGGTGTTCGGCCGGCCCAGCCGGCGCCAGCGGGAGGTCTGGGAGCTGGAACGTCGGGCCCAGGACGCGGCCCTGGCCGCCGCCCGGCCCGGTGTTCCCTGCGAGGCAGTGGACAGGGCGGCGCGGGACGTCATCGTCCGGGGGGGGTTCGGCCCGGACTACCAGTACTTCACCCACCGGGTGGGGCACGGTATCGGCCTGGACGGCCACGAGTGGACCTACCTGGTGCGCGGCAACAAGACACCGCTGGCGCCGGGGATGTGCTTCAGCGACGAGCCGGGCATCTACATCCAGGGAGAGTTCGGCGTGCGCCTGGAGGATTGCATGCACGTCACCGAGAGCGGCGCCCGCCTCTTCACCCGGCAGAGCCCGTCCATCGACCAGCCCTTTGCCTAGAAGGGCGCGGAAGCGGAGCCTGAAGGCGGTCTTCCCGGCCTTCCTGGGTCAGGGCGCCCCGGCCCGGATCTCCTTCGGAGACCTCTCCCAGCAGGGTGCGCCGCTGGAGTACAATGTCCGCCTTCTCTTCCAGCGGACGGGGGCTCGATGATTGGGAAGACCGTATCGCACTACCGGATCCTGGAGCCGCTCGGCGAGGGCGGAATGGGGGCGGTCTATGTTGCCGAGGATACCCATCTGAACCGCAAGGTCGCGCTCAAGGCACTCCGCGAGGAGATGGCCTCGAGCCCCGGCCGGATCGAGCGCTTCCGCCGCGAGGCCCAGGCCGTAGCGGCTCTCAATCACCCCAACATCGTCACCATCTATTCCATCGAGGAAGCACCGCAAGGCCACTTCATCACCATGGAGCTGGTGGAGGGGAAGGGGCTCGATCAGATCATCACCGGCGACGGCCTGTCGGCGGAGAAGATGCTCGAGATCGTCCAGCCCCTGGTTCGGGCCCTGGTGGCGGCCCACGGCCGTGGCATCACCCACCGCGATCTCAAGCCCGCCAACGTCATGGTGACCGAAGACAGAGTGGTGAAGATTCTGGACTTCGGCCTGGCCAAGCTGCATTCCACCGGAGACTCGGGCGAGCACACCGAGCTTCCCACCCAGACACTCACCCAGGTGGGCGCGGTGGTGGGAACCATCCCCTACATGTCTCCCGAGCAGGTCCAGGGCAAGCCGGTCGACCACCGGACCGATATCTTCTCACTCGGGGTCATTCTTTATGAGATGGCCACGGGCCGCCGGCCGTTCAGCGGCGAGACCACGGCCGATGTGGCCTCCGCCATCCTGCGCGATGCTCCGCAGCCGATCCGCGAGACGCGGCCCGACCTGCCCGACCATTTTGGGCGCATCATCTTACGCTGCCTGGAGAAGGAGCCGGAGCTGCGCTACCAGTCGGCCGCCGATATCCAGACGGCCCTCTCCAAGATCGGCGAATCGGTCCAGGACAAGAAAGGGCACGGCCATCCGTCGGTGGCCGTGCTGCCGTTCCTGGACATGAGCCCGGAGAAGGATCAGGACTATTTCTGCGAGGGCCTGGCGGAGGAGCTCATCAATGCCCTGGTGGGGGTCGAGGGTTTGCAGGTGGCTTCGCGGACCTCAGCCTTTCGGTTCAAGGGAGCGCAGTCGGACATCCGCGAGATCGGGCGCCGGCTGGGAGTGAGCACCGTCCTCGAGGGCAGCGTTCGCAAGGCGGGAAGCCAGGTGCGCATCGGCGTCCAGCTGGTCAACATCGAGGACGGCTATCACCTGTGGTCGAACCGCTACGATCGCGAGCTCAAGGACGTCTTCGCCATCCAGGACGAGATCGCCCAGAAGATCGTCGAGGCGCTTCAAGTCACTCTCACTCCCAAGGCGAAGAAGAAGGCGGAGAAGGCCGCCCCGGCCGACGTGCAGGCCTACGACTACTACCTCAAGGGGCGCAAATTTTTCTATGAATTCCGCGCCAAGGGGTTCGAGCTTGCCCGGCAGATGTTCGCCCGCGCCATCGTCATCGACGACCGGTATGCGCGTGCCTACGCCGGGGTCGCCGATTGTTGCTCCATGCTGTACACGTATTTCGACTCCAACGAGGAAAACCAGAAGGAGGCCAACACGGCGAGCCGGAAGGCGGTGGAGATCGACCCTGAAAACGCCGAAGCGCATGCCGCACGGGGGCTGGCGCTTTCCCTGGGTGAAAACTACCAGGAGGCCGACGCCGAGTTCAAGCGGGCCATCGAGCTGAATCCCAAGCTGTACGAGGCCCACTACTTCTATGCGCGCGCGCTGTTCTCGCAGGGCCGGCACGAGGAGGCGGCCCGGCAATATGAAGAAGCGTGCGCCATCAACCCCGAGGATTACCAGGCGGCGATCTTTCTCGCCCAGACCTATCAAAGACTCGGCCGGCGGGCCTATGCCGCGGCCAGCTTGAGAAAGTCGGTGGAAGCGGCAAAGAAACACCTGGCTTTCAACGCGGATGACGCCCGGGCGCTGTACCTGGGCGCCGGAGGCCTGGTGGAGCTGGGTGAGCTGGAGCTGGCCCAGGAGTGGGTCGCCAAGGCCCTGGAGATCGACCCGGACGATGCCCTGGTGCTCTACAACGTGGCCTGCATCTACGCTCAGCTGGGAGAATACGAGAAGGCCCTGAGCTGTCTCGAGAGGTCGTTCGAGACGTCCGGCGGGACCGCTTCTTCGCTCAACTGGATGAAGAACGACCCGTACTTCGATCCGCTGCGGGATCACCAGCGGTACAAGGTGCTCCTGGCCAAGCTCGCGGGATGAGACGTCAGCCGTTGCGCAAGGACCGGTAAAGCTCCAGGGCCTGAGCCGGCTTCATTTTCTGGTGGACGACGGCCCTGATGGCCTTCAGCATGGCCACCGGCGCATCGGACTGGAAGATGTTCCGCCCCATGTCGACGCCGGCCGCACCCTGTTCCACGGCGTTGAAGGCCATGGTCAAGGCGTCGAGCTCGGGCAGCTTCTTGCCTCCCGCCATGACCAGCGGCACCGGGCAGGAGGCCGCGACCGTCTCGAACCCCTCGGGGACGTAGTAGGTCTTGACCATGTGGGCTCCCAGCTCGGCGCAGATCCGGCAGGCCAGCCGGAAATACCGGGCGTCGCGGACCATCTCCCTGCCCACGGCGGTGACCGCCAGGATGGGGATGCCGTACCGGTTGCCCAGATCGGCCACGCGGGTCATGTTGTGCACGGACTGGGTCTCGTACTCGCCCCCGATGAAGACCTGAACCGCGAGGGCAGCCACGTTCAGCCGGCAGGCCTCTTCGATGTCCACGGCAATCTGCTCGTTGGAGAGTTCCTTGAGGATGCTGGGGCCGCCGCTGGCCCTGAGGACCGCACCCCGGGTGAAGCTGGCGGGGATGGTGCTGCGCAGCATGCCGCGGGTCAGCATCAGGGCGTCGCAGTGGGGAAGCAGAGGGACGATGTGGAGATCCACGCGCTCCAGCCCCCTGGTCGGCCCCTGGAAGTAGCCATGATCGATGGCCAGCATCACCGTGCGCCCGGAGCCGGCCTGGAAGATCCGGCTGAGACGGTTCTGCATGCCCCAGCCCAGGGCCTGGGAGCCCTTGAGAAAAAAGGCAGGGAGGTCGGCCTGGACCTCGGGGTGAAACTCTCGGGCTACCTTGCCGGTATCGGCCTCGGGCATGATTCCGTCTCCTTGAAGTGGTAGGAAGAGTACCACGTGAGGTGGAGCGGCTGGCAACGGTCCCGAGATGGATCCGGGGCGGAAAAGCGGCCCATCCGGAGCCCGTGGACGAACCGCTCCGGAGGCACTATGTTGAAAACGATTGTTTTTTCGGGAGAGGTTCCGTGCCCGGGAATGAGCCCGAACGCGACATCGAGCGGCTGGTGTTCGTTTATGAAGGAAAGAGCGGGTTCCTGAGCGCCACCGTCGACACGGTCCGCAAGGTTCTCATGATCAGGGGGTGCGCTCTTTGCGGGATCACCCATGGCCTGGCTGGGGAGAAAGCGGAATGGAAGGCCTGCCGCAAGGAGATCGGGCTTCCCATCGAATACCTGCACCAGGACGAGGTGTCCGGGGAGGTGCGGTCCGCGACCGGAGATGCCTTTCCATGCGTGCTCGCCCGGGTGAACGGGAAGCTGGAGATGCTCCTCACTCCGGAAGCCCTCCTGCGCTGCCGGGGGAATATTGACGATCTGAGAGGACGCTTGAAGGCCCACGCCACCATGAAGGGCCTTCGATTACCCTATTGACGGATCCTTCAGACCCGGCGGATCGATGCCGTCCGCGGCATCAGGGACGGGGTCGGCTTTCCCCGGGCAAACGTGATAGTACGTCGTGCCGCTGAAGTTCATGGTATGGCGCTCCTGGCACGCGAAGCCGGCTTTTTCCAGGAAGCGGAGAGCCTCGAGGACTTTGTCCGGTGCCTGGCTGAGTTCCCGGGCCGCCCGCCTGGGCACCACCGACTGGAACCTGTTTCTGTAGAGATGCCGGGCGAGCTCGAGAGTCGGCCGGCCGCATCCGTTGAGCGAGTGCCCCTCCAGGAGTGCCAGGAGCCAGGTCATGGCCAGGTGAATCGAGAGGGAGGCCAGAGAGAGATCCGGGCATTCCACGAAGAGGTCCAGCGGGCGATTCGAGTCCCATGGCGCCCCCGTGACGCCCGAGACCCGGTGGCTGCTGGTGATGAAGGAGATGACGTCAATCATGACGTGTTCGATCAGGTGGGCCAGCGCCAGCGAGGCCTCCAGGGACCCGCCGGAGTCCTGGGTCGCGCCGTCGTGGGTGGGGCCCTGGAAGAGCCGGTAACCCTCCTGGCCGCGGCACTGATGCCGGCGGAAGCTGGGGGAGACTCCCGCCAGCCGCTCCTGGAGCTCGGCCAGGGCGTGCGCGGGATCCGGAGGAGACCAGTCGATGGTGACCTGTAGCTTCAGTAGCGGGACATTTCTCCGGAAGGAGGGGTTGAGTTTGCGGATGCGGGGGTACCGGTGAAGGCCGGCGCCGTGGAGGCGGATGGTGATGTCCCGGCCCCGGAAGGTCGTTGCGGCCAGCTGCACGCGAGATTCCCGGAAGAAAGGGGGCGTGGCCCGGCTGTCGCGGGGCCACGCCCCTGGAAAGCGTTCGAGCGAGTGAACCCGGCGGCATGCCGGGTCCCGCGGTACCGTCCCTCCCCGCGATCCCGTTCGATCAGGAGACCATGTGAGGGCCGGCTGCTACCGGCTCAGATCGGCTCGAACTTGGTTTCCTCTTTGTCCAGGGAACCCTGGAGGACGATCCGGTATTCTCCGGTCTCCGGGTTGATGGCTTCCACCTTGGCACGGCAGGTGGTGCTGCTCAGGATCATTTCACCGATCTTCGTGCGCAGGGAACTGGGGCTGGTGGGAGCGTTCTCAACCGTACGGACGTCCTGGATTCTGAAGCGAGGCATGCTGTTTCTCCTTTTCAAGGTGTCACTTCATCTTTTCAAGGCCAACACCAACGCGTGTCCATCAACTGACTCTGCTCTCACCTCCCTTCCTGTGACGCCGCGGAGCCGCAACCGGTGGACGCGAGCCCCGCGGGACTCCCGGCGGTCAGGAATCGTCCCGGCCTAGATGGCACGTGAGGACGATCCGGTACTCTTGCGCGGCAGACTTGTCTTCTACATCGACATCGGAACGCTCTTCCTCCCGGGGCTGGGGAGGTTTCCCCGGCTTGGGGAGGGGAGTTCCCATGGCCTCGAGCGGATTGAGCTCGACACGCGTCCCCGCGGGGCTGCCGGCCAGGATCTGTGGTCCTCCGACCTCCGCCGCGAGACGCGTCTCGGCCTCGTCCGCCGTGGGCAAATGAATCTCTTTCACCCGAACCTCCAGAATGATTGCTGGGTCCACGCTTCCGCGGGCGGCTCGCCGGTGAGGTCCAGACTCTCCGCGGAAGAGACCCCCTCGGCGTCCGCCATGGCTTC
Source organism: Acidobacteriota bacterium (assembly GCA_046757405.1). Classification (GTDB taxonomy): domain Bacteria; phylum Acidobacteriota; class Polarisedimenticolia; order SMYD01; family SMYD01; genus JBHHYE01. Next base: position 17,421 of record JBHHYE010000014.1, read on the forward strand.
CCCTTCGATCCCCTGGAGAGTGGTCTTGGCGCCGGCGCCGTCTCCGCGCACCGCAGCCCGCCCCTTCCTCCGGCGGGGCCCGGCGTCGCCGCGCGGGGCGCCGGCAGAGGGCGCCGCCTTTCCGCGCGCCTTGGGGGGGAGCGGAGGCAGGACCTGATCGAGGTCTTGTCCTTCCCGGATGGCGACCGGGCTGGCCAGGCGTTCCCGCGCGGTCTTGACCAGCCGCCGCGCCGCCGCGCCCGAGATTCCGCCTGCCTTCTGAATGAGGTCCGGATCGCCCTCGGCGATGCTCGTGGTGGTGACGAATCCTGCTTCCCTGAGCCGCCGGACGGTCTCACTCTCTCCTCCGGCAAGTTGAACCAGCATGTTCAGATCTTCCATTTTCAACCTCTGGCCGCGAGGGTGCCGGGCTGTTCCAGGCGGAGCGTGTGGCCGGCCACGATGGTCTGGACCTCGTCGCACAGCTCCATGTAGTCGCGGCAGCCACGAGAGCGGCGGCGGTAGTCGGTGATGGGCCGGCCATGGCTGGCCGCCTCACGCAAGGCAACGTTCACGGCGATGACGCTGTTGAGAAGGCGTGTGTTGAAATACTCCCGCACTTGCTTGAGTACTTCCCGGGCCAGGGAGGTGCGCCGGTCAAAGAGAGTCAGGAGAACCCGGTAGGGCAGGGAAGAGCCGCGCCGCGCCTCTTCTTCCTCGATGAGCCGGAGCATCCGCCCGACGCCGTAGAGGGCGAAGTAGCTGGTCTCCACCGGCAGGAGCACCAGATCGCACGCCGCCAGGGCTCCCCGGGTGAGCGGACCGGTGCTGGGGGGACAATCAAAGAGGATGAAGTCGTAGGTGGTGTCCAGCGGCTGCAGAGCCTGGCCCAGGAAGGCGGGGTCCGGGCTCTCCCGGGTGAGTCGAAGGGTCACATCATCCAGCCGCCAGGAAGAAGGGAGCAGATCCACGCCCTCCGCCACGGGACGGATGGCCTGCGCCCCGGAGAGAGCGCCGCTCAGCACTTCGGCGAGTCCCGGACTTTCCACCGCTTCCTGGTTGCTGATGGCGATGGTGGCGTGGGACTGGGGATCGAGGTCGACCAGGAGAACGCGCTTCTCCTGGAGGCCCAGGCAGGCGCTGAGGTTGACGGCGGTGGTGGTCTTGCCGCAGCCGCCTTTCTGGTTGGTGATGGCGAGGATCGGTGTCATGAGGGGCGCGTCCGCCGGCGAGGGGCGAGCAGATCCGCCGACCGTGAAAAGAAAGACGTCGCCGTGTCCGTGGCCCGGCGCTCTCCCCCGCGATTCAGGCGCAGGGCGACCTCGCGGATGGCAACCGCCGCCGCCGCATCGGGACGGGAAAGCTGCAGGGGCCGCCGCCGCCGCAACGCCTCCCCGGCGGCCTCGTCCTCGGGGATATCTCCCAGGAGGTTGACCGGATGCTGCAGGAAGCGATCCACCGTGCCCAGCAGGCGCCGGGCGGCGTTCTGGCGGATGAGAGCATCACGCCCCCGGTTCATGATCAGGTGGATGTCGCCATCGTGGCCCGCACTGTGCAGCACCTTGATGACGGCGTAGGCGTCCAGGAGGGCGCTGGGATCCGGGTTCGAGACGACGATGACCTCCTGCGCTGCTTCCAGGAAGTGGAGCGTGGATGGGGAGATTCCGGAAGAGAGATCGATGATGACGGCATCGGCGTTCCCCAGGCTGACCTTCAGGCGCTGCATGAACCGGCGGAGCTCGCCGCGGTTGAGATGGGCCAGGCGTTGGACACCGGTGGCGCCAGCCAGGAGCCGCACTCCCGCGGGTCCTTCGACCAGGAGATTCTTGTGGTGCCCGTTCCGGGCCTTTCCCGGCGCCAGCAGGTTCACCAGGCTGGTTTCCGGCTGGAGGCCCAGGAGGAGGTGGAGGTTGGCCAGGCCGAGATCCGCATCCACCAGCACGACCCGGCGTCCCCAGAGAGACCACTGAACCGCCAGGTTGGCGGCCAGGAAGCTCTTTCCTGTTCCGCCCTTTCCGCTGCCGACGACCAGCAGGCGTCCTGTTGGAGCGGTGGGGATCTCGCCCGGGACGGCCGTGGGGAGAGAACTGCTCCGGAACGAGGGGTGGCGAACTCCGGCGCTAGAGGTGGTTGCCTGTCCCGAGAGGATCGCCTGGGTGACGCCTCGGCCCAGTGGCTTGCCCCGGAACCCCATGGACGGCCTCATCTCCGCAACACCTCAGTCGTAAGTCGTGCGTGATCAGCGATTTGTGAGGTACCAGCCGGAGAGGCAACAGATCGGGGCACCGCCGGAGCCACGGGAAGGGCCTTGGTCTTCCACACTTCTTGCCCGCCTGATACCGACACAGAGCTGCCTCCCGGTGAAGGAGGCCTCGGACCCGCGGAACCGGAGGCAGCCTGGTCGGTTCGGCCTGAACTGCCGTTCCGTCGATCAGAGGTCTCGCAACTGGCCGATCCCTACTACCCCTTACCAAATAAACTAATTGCACATTTGCTAGAAGCTTGTCAAGCCCCTTTGTTTAGATTGCTCATGCCAGATAAATCATGATTCAGGCACCGGAGCCGGCGGCACACAGGTTGGTGTAATGCCCCATGAAGCGGCGATCGATCCGATCCTTCAACCACCAGGCCCAGCGGCTGTGAGAGATGAGGGCTTTGTACCGCAGGAGAGCCTTGCCGTCGCCGGTGCTCAGGATGGAGAGGAAGGAGTCCTGGGGATGGTAGCGGGGAGGCTCCTGGCGCCGGATGGCCGCCATGAGGCTGGCCCACAGGACCGGCCCCTGGCGAACCGCATAGACGCCCGCCTTGGGAGTCCGGGGATGATCGCGCAGGGTGGCGCAGTCGCCGGCCGCAAAGACGCGGCGGTCGGAGATGGACCGGAGGGAGCGGTCGACCAGGAGGAATCCCCGTGAATCCACCGGTAGACCGGTCCGGGCGAGAAACGGCTGGCCCCGGGCGCCGGCCAGCCAGACCGTGAGGTGGGAAGAGACCCGTTCGCCCCCTTGGAGGGTGAGGTGGCGGGCGGCCACCTGCTCCACCGGCGCGCGCCGGCGGACCTGGATGCCCCGCGCGGCCAGGATGCCCTCCGCCCTGCGGCGGAAGCGCACCGAGTATCCGGCCAGGAGGGTTCCGCCAGCCTCCAGAATGGCAAGATGGCGCGGGCATCCGGCCTCATCCAGGAGACCCGCCATCGCCAGGGCCATCTCGACGCCGGCAGCGCCCCCGCCGACCACCACCAGGTCCTGCGGCTGGCCCGGAGACCCCGATCGACCGCGTGCCGCCAGCTCGAGAAGCGACCGGCGCAGCCGAACCGTCCGCGAGAGCGGCTTGATGACGCTGGCATGCTCCTGGACATCCACCTCCTGGCTGCCTTCGGGGAGCGAACCCACTCCGAGAGAGATCAGGTCATAAGGAAGGACCCGGCCGTCGTCCAGGGTCAGCCGGCACCGGCTCACATCCAGATCGATGGCCCGTCCCACCAGGAACCGCCCGGCCGCCGCCCGCACCAGGGGCGGCAGGTCGACGCGGATCATCTCCTCCGTGTAGGTCCCCCGCAGATAGCCGGGGATCATTCCTGAATAATGATGGTGCCGCAGGGCCGAGACGACCGTCAGCTGGAGGCCGGAGGCCGGCTGCAGGTGAAGACGGCGGAGCACTTCCAGATGGGCATGCCCGCCTCCCACCAGGAGGAGACGGGCGGTATACTCCTCTGGATGCGGGGGACGGATGGGGCTGTGAGACGGGTCTGGCGACGGAGAAGAGCATGACAAAACCGATCTCATCCATGGTGGTCCTGGGAATGCTGCTGGCGCAGGCGGCGCCTGCACCGGGCGCGAGAAGAGATGCGGGCCGCACCGCATCAGTCGGTCATTTCGAATCCCATTCTCCGGGAATCGGGGAGCGGGTGCCCGACCTGGAGGCGTACGACGCAGGCGGGCGGGAGGTTCGCCTCCGGAGCCTGATCGAGGGACACACCACGGTCCTTGTCCTGGGATGTCTCACCTGACCGCCTTTTCTCCGCAACGTCCCCGGTCTGGAGACGGTCGAGAGAGATTATGCACCGAAGGGCGTGCGTTTCTACTATATCTACAAGGCGCTGGCCCACCCCGAATACCATGGCTACGTCACCCCCTTCACGCTCGAGGAACGCCTGATGCAGGTGAAGGAAGCCCAACGGACCCTGGGGTCGCGCATCCCATGGCTGTGCGATGGGATGTCCAACGATCTGAAGCACGCCTTTGGCGACGCGTCCAACGGAGAGTTCGTCATCGATTCCAGCGGACAGGTGATCCGCCGGCGGAAATGGAGCGATCCGGAGGAGTTGCGCCGGGATCTGGAGGAGCTCATCGGACCGGTGGATCCCCGCACCCGGGTCGGCGACCTACACCTCGAGGCGGAGCCCCCTCCGGAGACCGTGGCCCATGGTGTGGTGCCGGCGGTACGGGCTCCGGGACCCATGCATCCTCTGCGCATGGAGCCTGTCTTCCGGCAGGCCACCGTGCCTTTCTACGTCAAGCTCCGCGCCGAGGTGGACGACCCGTTCCTGGAGACCAACAGCGGAACACTCTACCTGGGCTTCCATCTGGATCCCCTCTACCACGTTCACTGGAACAATCTTGCCGCGCCGCTGGAGTTCACCCTGAAGGCTCCCGGGACCGTGGAAGTCATTCCGGGTGAAGGGCGCGCACCAAAGGTGAAGGAGCCGGCGGACGCCGACCCCCGGGAGTTCCTGCTGAAGCTGCATGCCGGGGAGCGTGATCGTCCCCTGGCCCTCAGCGTGCGCTATTTCGCCTGTGACGATGCCAACACCTTCTGTGTTCCGGTGACCCAGGAGTACACGATCCACCTGCAGGTGGATCCTGATGGCGGTTCGGCTCCAGGGCGCCGCCGCGGATCGGCTCCCCGGCGCCGGCGCGACGCCGGCTCCCCGCCGCGGCCGGTCCAGCCGTCAGAAGAGCCAGCGCAGACCGGCCACCACGGCGGTGGCCGGCTCCGGCTGTGATCCATTCAGATCACGGTGGACGGGGATGGGAACGGAGAGCTCCAGGACCAGCCTCCGGCTGGCGAACCATTCGATGCCCGGCGACAGAAACAAGAGGTCGCCTCCGGTGTTCCGCTCGGCCCGGCCCTGCCGCCGGCTCTTGCGGCGATGCTCTCCGTTCAGCTCCACCACCGTGAAGAGTCCATGCTGCGCCAGGCCCTTCCGGGGCAAGAGGCGGAACAGGTAGGCGGCATCGAAACGCCACTGGTTCCCGGCCCGCCGATCGCCGTCGCCCCGGCGATTCCACGTGAACTGGACGTCGGAGACGATCCAGTGCGGATCGCGGACGTGGGAAAAGACCAGGGTGGTGATGACGTCGGTGGATCCGTCGCCGAACGCCCCCCCGGTGGGCAGGCGCAGGCCGATCTCGGGGCTCAGGCGTGTGGAGCCCCGGGGCACGTCATGGTGGAGCCAGTCGTAGCGGGCGAAGACCGTGCTGTCGCCCGTTCCGGTGGTGTCCGAGGAACGGGACGTCCCCTGAAGCCCGCGGGATTCCACACGGACCAGGGGAGACACGAAGCTCAGGCTCAGGCGGGGCGTGGTTCCCCAGATCACGGCGTATGGGTTGATCCAGCGCCGGAGCTCCTGGCCCGGGGCCGGCTCATCGAAATTCTCCAGGCGTAGGAAGCTGCGCACCATCACGGCGCGGTTGAACAGGGTGCGTCCGGCAGGAGCGATGACCTGGGCCCCGGCGGGGAAGGCGATCAGGGTGGGGAGGGCGATCAGAATGAGGATTCCGAGGCTGGATGGTCGTCGCCCAGTCATCTTCTCGCGGACTCGTTTCCGGCAAACCGAGAGGTCTTACCACACCGGGACGTCCGCGCAAACCACCGCTTCATCCGGGCCGGCGTTGATACGGCATGCCTGAAAGAGCCTGAGCCATGAACCGTGGTTCAGGGTCAAGGCCGCCCGGGCCGGTTCAGAAAGCCGTCCCGTGTCTGGTAAACTCGGCGCCGCTGGGCTATCGGTCGTGGGGGAAATCCGGAGCAGGCGCGCGGAGGCCGCAGTCCACGAACTCGAGGGTGCGTTGTGAGAGACCGGGGGCGCATCGATGGCCGGTACCTCAGTGTCGGCAAGGCCCTGGGAGCGGCCGCCCTGCTGGCCGCCGGGTGCTCGGGCGCACCCTGGCCGGAGGGGTACACCCCGCGGCCCGCCAATACCCTGACCTTCAACCGGGACGTTGCTCCCGTGGTCCTCGAGAAGTGCGCCGTCTGTCACCGGCCGGACGCCGCGGGCCCGTTCAGCCTGGTGAGCTACAAGGATGTCCGGAAGCGGAAGGAGCAGATCGCCGACGTGGTTCGCGACCGCTTCATGCCGCCGTGGCTGCCGGAGCCGGGCCCGGTCAAGTTCAAGGGTGAGCGGCTTCTTTCCGTGGACGAGATCGGCGGGCTCATCCAGTGGGTCCGGGAAGGGGCCAGGGAAGGCAATCCGGCCGATCTCCCGCCCAGGCCCGGCTGGCCGCAGGGGTGGCAGTCCGGCGAGCCCGACCTGGTGGTGCGGATGCCGGAGCCTTACACGCTGCCCGCCGGCGGGGACAATGTCTTCCGGAGCTTTGTCTTCCCCCTGCGCCTGGGCGGGACGCGGTACGTGAAGGCGGTGGAGCTCCGGCCCGGCAACCCGAAGATCGTGCGCCACGTGCGCATGGAAATTGACCAGACCGGGCTCTCCAGGCAGTTTGACCAAGACGATCCAGAGCCGGGGTTCGAAGGGATGCTGGTGGGATCCCGAAGTCCGGCCGGCTACTTACTCGGGTGGGCCCCCGGGGAGACCCTCCGGACCGCCCCCGAGGGCACATCCTGGCGCCTGGACGAGGGAGGCGACCTGGTCCTGTTCATGCACCTGCTGCCCGGCGGCCAACCCGAGAGCATCCAGCCGAGCATCGGCTTTTTCTTCGCCGATCAGCCGCCGCAGGAGACCCTTTTCACGATCCGGCTCGGCCTCCTCACCATCGATATTCCGCCGGGTGACCCATCCTACGCCATCGAGGATTCCTATCTCTTGCCGGTGGCCGTGGAGGTCATGGCGGTTTACCCGCATGCCCACTCCCTGGGCCGGGAGATGCAGGGGTTCGCCACCCTGCCCGATGGCACGCGGAAGCAGCTCATTCGCATCGACCACTGGGATGTCAACTGGCAGGAGGAGTATCGGTATGCGGAGCCGATCCCCCTGCCCAGAGGAACCACCCTCTCGATGCATTTCACCTATGACAATTCCGGCGAGAACCCGCGCCATTCCCGCCATCCTCCGGTGCGGGTCACCTACGGCGGGGGCGCCGCCAACGAGATGGGAGATCTCCTGATCCAGGTCCTGCCGAGGACACCGGAGGACGCGGAAACCCTGGCCCGCGACTTCATTCCCAGGGAGCGGCAGGCGCGGATCGACGGCTACGAGAAGATTCTCGCCATCGATCCGGACCAGCCCGGGATGCAGTACGCGCTGGCCTTCGAGTACCAGCAGTTCGGTCTCCTGGACCGATCCGCCGAGCATTTCAGGGAGGCGCTCCGGCTGAAACCGGATGACGCCGGCGCGCACTACGAGCTGGGTCTCACGCTCCAGCTTCGCCACCAGTACGATGAAGCCCTGGAGCAGTATCGCCAGGCGATACGGATCACGCCGGAACTGGCAGAGGCTCATTCCCATTCGGGATACATTCTCTTGCTCCAGGGCCGCGTGGACGAGGCGGTGCGCGAGTACGGCGAGGCGCTGCGTTTGACGCCGGACGATCCCGAGACCTTCAACAATCTCGGTCAGGCGCTCCAGTCGCAGGGCCACCTGGAGGAGGCGGTCGCCCGCTACCAGGAGGCCTTGAAGATGGCTCCCGGCTTTGCCGAGGCCCGCTCCAACCTCGGGAATGCGCTCCTGGCGCTGGGCCGGCCGGACGAGGCGGCCGCGCAGTACCGGATGGCCCTGGAAGCCAACCCCAACTATGCGGCGGGTCATTACAACCTGGGGGTGGTCCTGCAGTCGCAGGGCCGCCTGGAGGACGCGATCGGGCAGTACCGGCAGGCGTTGGCGCTGGACCCGGACGATGCTCCGGCACACACCAATCTGGGAAACGCCCTCGCGGCCACGGGACATCTGGACGAGGCCGTCCGGCATTTCCGGCGGGCCCTGCAGTTTCAACCCGATCTGGCCGAGGTGCACAACAGTCTCGGCCTGGTGTTCCAGTTCGAGGGACGGCTCGATGATGCCATCCGCGAGTACCGGCGGGCCCTGCAGCTTCGACCCGATCTCCATGAGGCCCAGGAGAATCTGAGAAAGGCTCTCTCCGGCAACTCTTCCTGACCATCTCGGCGGGGTCATTTGACACAGGAGTGGGTGCTTTATGCTGGCCGCTCCTCGTACCCCCGGGCTTTCCCCCACCCTCTGCGCGGCAGGGAACGGTCCATGCGGGGCTCCGCCTTCCCTCGCTCCCGATGGCAGAGGGTTTGCTTACCCCTTGAAGAAAGGCGCCGCGTTCTCGAGGAGGCGGAGATGACCCCGGGCAGGTTCCTGATATGGACGGCAGGTTTCTTCCTCGTCCTCGCCTGGGTCGCGGGGGTTCGCTGGTCCCGTGGCCGCGGCGCCGCCGAGCAGACCTTCCGCCGCGCTTACCATGCCATGACGGCGGCCCTGCTCGGTGCCTCCGGCGTCTTGCTGTGGGCCATCGTGACCCATGACTTCCGCTATGAATACGTGGCGTCTTACTCGTCCCGCGATCTGGCTCCGCTCTACCTGATCTCGGCCTTCTGGGCGGGGCAGCAGGGGACCTTTCTGCTCTGGGCCGTCATGGCGGCGGTTTTGGGGTACCTGCTGTTCCGAAGGCGAGCCTGGGAGGCGCCCACGGTCATGGCCTTCTACCTCCCCACCATCGGTTTTCTCGTCGCTCTCCTCCTGGATGCGGGGGGAGACCCGTTCCGTCTCCTGGGGCGCGTTCCCGCCGACGGAAACGGCCTCAATCCCTTGCTCCAGGATCCCTGGATGGCCAGCCATCCACCGGCGGTGTTTCTGGGATACGCGGCCCTGACGGTTCCCGCGGTGCTGGCCCTGGCGGCCCTGGTCAAGCGGCGGGAGCAGGCATGGCTGGTCCCGGCGCTGCGCTGGAGCCTGGCAGGGTTCGTCCTTCTGGGAATCGGGATCGTCCTGGGCGGGTTCTGGGCCTACAAGGTCCTGGGCTGGGGGGGCTACTGGGGATGGGACCCGGTCGAAAACGCCTCCCTGATCCCATGGATCATGGTGGTGGTCCTGATCCATGGCCTGGTGGTGCAGAAGGCCACCGGGTCCTTGCGCCGGACGAACCTGGCCCTGGCGCTCTCCGCCTACGTCCTGGTGCTCTACGCGACTTTCCTGACGCGCAGCGGGGTTCTGGCCAGCTTCTCGGTTCATTCCTTTCCTCGTGGCACGATTTTCTGGGATCTGGTGGGTATCCTGGCCGTGGTGATGGCGGTCTCCGTGCTGGCCTTCTGGCGGCGGCGCGGCCGTCCACTCGGCCCGCCGATTCCGTTGCATCTCGGCTGGCCCTTGGTGCTGAACGCCGCCATGGTGATCCTGGCCCTGTCAGCAGCGCTGGTGCTTTTGGCCACCTCCTGGCCTGTTCTCTCCATGGCGACCGGACAGGCTGCGTCGATCGTCACCACCTTCTACAACCAGGTGAATCTCCCGCTCTATCTGGTGGTCCTGGCCCTGCTGGGGATCGCACCGTTCCTGAGCTGGGGGCGAGTTCCTCAAGGCTGGTGGAAGCGGCTGGCGGGACCGCTGGCGGCGGCGGGGGCGCTCAGTGTCCTCGCGGTCACGAGTGGCGCGGGGCTCGACCGGTTCTTGCTGTTTTTCTTCATGGCGGCCCTGGCTCTGGCCTCGGCCGCCGTCCGGTTCGTCCAGCTGGTGCGGGTCCGGTTTCTGACCACCGGGGCGGCCCTGGCGCACGCCGGTTTTGCCATGCTGTGCATGGGTGTCATCGCCAGCTCCGCCTGGGATGGAACGGCCACCGTCCCCTTGCCCCTGGGCCAGCCCGTGGAGGCGATGGGAGCGAAGCTGGTCTTCCGCGGACATGTTCCAGGCACCGAGGCGCGCCACACCTGGCGCGTCTCGGTGCAGCAGGAGGAGAGTGAGGACACCCGTCTTCTCACCCTGTACCGGATGGATTCGCCTGACGGTGAGGACTCCTGGATGCGCAAGCCGGCCATCCTGCGCGGCCTGCTGCGCGACCTCTACCTGGTGCCCACGGGCATCCAGGAGGCCCAAAGCGCAGGGCGGATCCTGGAGCTCGCCCGGTCGACGCCCGTGGCCTACACGGATGCCACGCTGACCTTTCAGCGGTTCGAGACCGCCCGATTCGCCGCCGGCCGGCGGGTGGTGGTCCTGGCGGTGGTCGATGTGGCCAGGGGGAAGGCCACGGAAACGGTTTCCTTGCCCCTGACGGCGTCCAGCGCGGGCATGGAGGGAACGCCGGTTGTCTTGCGGCAGACGCTCCCGGGAACCCGCCTGGTGCTTCAGTCCATGGCGGTGGAGGAAGGCCGCATCCGTGTCCTGGCCGGTGAAGAGGGGGCCATGGGCCAGCCCCAGACCATGGTTCTCCAGGCGCGCAGCAAGCCGCTGATGAGCCTTCTGTGGGCCGGAACCCTCTTTCTCTGCCTGGGCTGCACCGTGGCCGTCCTGCGCCGGGTGCGGGATCACCGGGCGGCGCGCCTGGATACGGCAGGAGCCCGCACCCGATCCTCCTCGCCGGACAGGCGCCGCCGCGCGGCCTGAGGCTCCCTCGGCCGGGCCTTACTGCACGGCGGCCGTATCCGAGCCCCCGGCGCTCGATTCCACGGTGACTGTTCCCGGATTCGGGGTCTTGTTGGAGCTCACGTACACGTACCGGCCCAGGCTGGGATCGAAGACCATCGGCCCGAACCCCACCACGGTCAGCATGGCGTCCGGCTGCTGGTCGCTGGTTGCCTCGACCGTCAGCTTCTTCGGCCCTGCCTTCCAGGTTGCCCGGGTGATGGTGACCACGTCGGTGGGCGGCGTCTCGTCGATGAGACCGTTGCAGTTATCGTCGATGCCGTTGCCGGGTACCTCGGTGATGCCCGGGTTGATGCTCGGATCGCTGTCGTTGCAGTCGCCCTGGCAGGTGGTGAACCCATCCACATCCATGTCGAAGCCATTATCGATCTTTCCGTCGCAATCCTGATCGATGCCGTCGCAGATCTCCACCGCTCCGGGGTGGATGGCCGGGTCGTCGTCGTTGCAATCGGTGGAGGTGTCGAATCCGTCGTTGTCCAGGTCTTGCGGCACCGTGACGGTGAGGTCCAGATCATACGATCCGTAAACGCCCACACCCAGGGTGTGGGCCACCTGGGCGTAGAAGAGGTCCGAGCGGGGCGCAGTCCAGTCCAGCAGGGATGAGGCGTCGCCGGATGCCCGGTCGTCATTCAGCGCCAGCACCGTTTGCCCATCCGTATCCAGGATCTTCAGCAAGGTGTCGCCGTCGCTGGCCAGATTCGAGGTCTCGATGATGTAGGCCTGGCCGCTGCTGGCAGAGAAGGAGAAGGTGTCCCGATCCTCCGCTCCCGCGCCGTCGAGCTCAGGATCGCGGAAGAAGGTGGAGTGGAGCGGGGGGCTGTTCACCATGAGGGGGGAGGCCTGGGCGGGGGAGTCATTTGGCTCCTGGGAATCCTCGAAGTACTCGATCCCCAGGGGTTCGGCCAGGGCGATCATCTCGGTGCGGGACCCGTTGAGCACCGGTGGAAGGAACCAGCCGTCCCAGAAGTCCTCCAGGCTGATGGTGGAGGCTCCGGGAATCACATCGGTCATCACCGACCAGACGCTGGCATCCGCCCGGTCGAGAAGATCGTGGGCATCATCCACTCCAGGGGTATCATCGCTGGTGGAGGGGCCATCCACGATATCCCAGAGGAAAGAAAAGACGTTGACCTCGCTGGTGCTGCCGGAGCACAGGTACTGGGTGTCGGTCTCCAGGTCGGCTGTCCTGACGACGTTGCCGGCTCCGGGCGCGCCGTTGGAACGCAGGTAAATGTTGCTCCCGGGAACGGCGTCGTGCCGGCGGACGGAGTTTCCCCAGAAAGTGGCGAACCCTTCGTCGAAGGCCAGGCGGAGGTCCTCGTCGCAGAGAGCGAAGGTGTGAAACCCTCCCGGCGAGTGGCTGGCGGAGTACTCATGGATGACGAAGTGGCCCATCTCATGGAGGATCACCGTGTCATCGTAGCCGGCCGTATCCCTCAGCAGGATCATCCTCGAGAAGATGCTGTAGGACGCGCCGGTGATCCCGTTCGACGGCGACCAGACGGTGGCCAGGGACCGGTCGGCGTCCGGCCGTGCGCCGGTGAGAAACGCCAGGTAGTCACTCCCGGCAAGCATCTGGTCGTAAATGTTGAACGGTTCCCCTCCCTGGCCGATGTCAATGGTCGCGGTGCCCAGATCGACACTGGCGGCGGGCGCATGACCCGCCACCGTGCTGGTGGCCGCGGCGTAGTACTGGGGCTTGCCGGAGCTGCTGGTGCGGACGTCGATGTGGAGATCCGCCGTGCTCGTGGAGTTCGTGATGGCGCGGACGTAGATATCCCGGACCGCAGAGTCCACCACCGAGATCAGGAAACGGCCCTGGGCGTCGGTGCTCCCCTTGGCCAGAACGGCATTCTTGCCCTTGAGGTTGGCATCCACCACCTCGACATCGGCCGCGCGGACCGGCAGGGGGGTCTCCACCCCGGTGAAGCCGGTCTCGTCAAACTTTCTGTCCATGTACTGGAAAGTTCCAGAAGCCACCCAGTCGCCATGGGCCAGGCCCTGGGATCCGAGGAGGAGCGCGAAAAGAAGACAGGCATTTCGGCGGAGGGACGTCATGGTTTTCAGTTGCCTTCCATGCGCGCGTGGAACTGGAGAAGACCCTTGGGCGTTTCCGGCTGTCGCCGCGGATCCAGATCGACCCGCACGTACGCCGATGATTCATGGAAAACACCGGACGAGTCGGTGGAGTACAGCGTGAAGCTGAGATGATGCTCTTGCCCGTTTTGCAAATCAACCTGGAACTGGATCTTTCGCGCCGCCCGCGCGCGGAGGGAGCGGACGCTGTCCGGAACATCCAGGACCTTCTCGCCGCCGCCCAGGGATCGATCGCGGCCGGTGAGCCGGAGCGCGGAAAGATCCTTCTGCGAGAACAGGGTCACTTCCATGAGGACACGCGTGCTCTGGCCGCGGCCGAGGCGGGAGAGCGGCCGCACCGCGAAATCAATGCTGCCGGCGGGCTCGCGTGCGGTGGATGGGTGCGAATGGATGCTGGCGGCCGCCCCGGCCGCGGGACCCGTGGCCACCAGCAAGAGCGGAAAGAAGATGGCACAATAATATTTCATCAAGAACCCCCTCCGGATGACCATGGTGCCCTGATGCTTCTTTGCCAGTGTACGGATTGCGGGGTCCAGCGCAAGTCTTTTTTCAGGATGAAGACCGGGAGGGGGGTGAAAGCCGGTGCCAACGTGCGGATGGGGTGTCCGCATGGCGCCGGATGAGAACGGAGGGGGGAAACACGGTATGGACATGAAACAAAAGATGAAGAAAGCGGGACAGGCTGGACGGTGGGGCGCCCTTCTGCTGATGGGGCTGGGAGCCTGCGAGGTGCTGATCATGATCAGCCCGTTCGCCAGCTTTTTCTATGGCGGCATCCATTTCGAACCGTTTCTGGGGTTTCTGTCGCATCGCTGGCTGACCGCCTGGCTGGACGGGTTCTTTCTCAATCACTCCGCGGTCACGACCTCCCGGATCCTCGAAGGGCAGCGCCTGGTGGGCCGTTATCTCTTTTCCCTGGGGCTCTGGGGCTTCCTGATCTCGGCCGTGCAGGTCTACAGCAAGAAGATTCTCCGCCGCGGCGTGGCCACCGGGCTGCTGTACCGGGTCACGCGGCACCCGCAGTACCTGTCCCTGGGCGTGGCGGGTCTGGGGCTGTTGACCATCTGGCCGCGTTTCCTCCTCCTCGGCCTGTGGGTCTCCATGTTTTTCCTTTATGCCGGACTGGCGCGCTTCGAGGAAGGGCGCATGGCCGCGCGCTTCGGGGAGCGCTACCGGACCTACGCCGGAGGCCGGGTGGCCTTCCTGCCGGGCAACCCGGCGGGGCGGTTCTTTGCCTGGAGCTTCGCCCGGTTGCGCCCCCGCCCGCTGGGCTGGTTGGCCGCGTATGCCGCCAGCCTCCTGGCGGTCTTCTCGCTGGCCGGCGGGCTCCGGGTCTACACCCGTGGGCACACCGTGATCAGCAAGCGGCCCGAGGCAGGCATGATGGTCGTCAGCGCCTGGCCCCAGCCTCCGGAGTGGGTCGACCGGGTCATGGACACCGCCCTCGAGGATCAGGAGGTTCGCCGCCTGCTTCCCGAGGCCGGTCCAGCACCGCTGGTGGCCACCATTCTTCCGCCCCGTTACGTCATGAAGGGGATGTATTACGTGATGCCGCCGGCCGGCCAGGCGGGGCCTCCGCCGGGCATCGCGGCCACCCTGAAGCGTCTGGGGCGGCTGGCTCTCATGTTCCTCCTGCCGGTGGACGGCGTGACGCGCCCGGCCGATTTCATGGGCGTCGATCCCGACACGGCCGCCGGCACGGTGGAGGTGGTCTTCTCACGCGCCGAGAAGCCGTACACCCGCACGCTCGGCCTGGATGATGCCCTGGATCCCAGCGTGCGCCTGACACCGCTGGTGGTGGCCGACCTGCTTTCCACCGGCGACCAGGTGTCCGGTGTCCGGGTCCCCCTGCCGCGGAATCGGTGGGGGGCGCGGGTCGTCATGCCCGTCTTCTGACTGGATTTCTTTTACCCTCGGATCGACACGACGAGGGGGGCATGAACCGTTTCAGGCTGCGGCTGAGGAGGGGATCCCTTCTCGGCATCCTGTTTTTCCTCCTGCCGCAAGGGGGCGCGGCCCTGCTGCCGGACCATCTGGCCTTCACGTCGGGCGAGAAGCTGGCGGCCGCCTTGCCCTACCTGTCGACATCCGACCACGAGCAGCGAAAGGTGCTCTTCGATCTGCTCTCCACCATCGATCGGGCCCGGGGAGACGGCGTGGATTTCACCTTTTATGCCGCCGCCCTCAAGGAGGGTCAGCCGGAACCGCTTGCCCCGCTCATCGCCTACATGTACGCGGTCGCGCCGGGTGAGGCGCTTCGCACCGTGGTGGGCGTCTACGGGAAGAGCCGGCCGGGAGGGCGCTCCGTGCTCGAGAGGATGGAGGCGGTCCGCGGCCGGTAGTCCCTCCTGCCTTCCGTCCGGGCGACTTGACAGAGGCGCGGCGCGGCGGTATTCTTTCGAACGAACGTTCGAACGGTGCCTGCATGTCGCTGAAAGCCACAGCCTGGCAGATGGTGGACCCGGCGGCTCCACTGGTCCGGAAGAGCTGGCAGCCAGCCCCTCCCGGCGCGGGAGAGGCGCTGATCCGGGTAGCAGGCTGCGGTGTCTGCCACACGGATGTGTCCTTTCTCTTCGAGGGGGTGCGCACGCGCGGGCGGCTCCCCTTGACCTTGGGACATGAAATCGCCGGCTCCATCGCCGCCCTGGGGTCAGAGTGCCGGACCGCCGCCGGCCGCCAGCTGGCTGAAGGGGACGCAGTCATCGTTCCCGCCGTCCTCCCCTGTGGGGAGTGCGCGACCTGCCGCGCCGGGCGCGAGAATATCTGTCCCCGCCAGAAGATGCCGGGGAACGACCTGGACGGGGGGTTTGCCAGCCATGTTCTGGTTCCGGCGCGCTTCTTGATCCCGGTGGACCGGCTCCCCGAAGGGCACGCGCTCGCCCACCTGGCGGTGGTGGCCGACGCGGTCTCCACGCCCTATCAGGCGATCGGGCGCGCGGCCGTGCGGGACGGAGACCGGGTGGTCATCATCGGCGCCGGGGGGATCGGGCTGTTCGGGGTTCAGATTGCGGCGGCTCTGGGGGCGCGGGTCATGGCTCTCGACACCGTCGGCGCCAGGGTAGAGCGGGCGCGGGCCCATGGCGCCGAAGCCGGGGTGTGCACGCAGGGGTTGAGCCTGTCCAGTGCCCGGCAGGCGGTCCGCGCCGCCGCGACGGAGGCGGGGTGGGATCGGGACGGCTGGAAGATCCTCGAGATGTCCGGCAGTGCCCAGGGACAGATGCTTGCCTTTTCCCTGATGACGCGCGCCGGAACCCTGGGCATCGTCGGTTTCACCCGGGAGAAGGTGGAGGTGCGTCTGAGCCAGCTGATGGCCCTAGATGCCGACGCCTTCGGGAGCTGGGGCTGCAGCCCGAGGCATTACCCGGCCCTTCTCGATCTGATCTTTTCCGGCCGCCTCGTGGTGCGTCCCTTCGTAGCGTTTCAGCCGCTGGATCAAGTGAACCGGGTCCTCGAAGCGGCCCGCCGGGAGGGCCGGGACGATCGGGTGGTTCTGGTGCCGCACGATCCGGGAACCCCCTCGCCGCCCGCCGGGCCGCCCGAGCGGGAGGCCCGGGAGGAGGATGCTGGATGACGGCGCACGAGAGAGAGCTGCTCGACCATCGCCTGCCCGCCCCGGAGCCGACCGAGAAGCTCCGTGTGGAGGAACGTCCCGTGCTGGACGCCGACGGGACGCCCGCCGCGGGGTTGCACAACGTCTGGATCTGGCTGGACAACCCGCGGCAGCTGAACTCCTACACCACCGAGATGCTGAAGTCGCTCATTGCGGCGCTCCGGAACGCCTCCCTGGACCGGGCGGCCGTGTGTGTGGTCCTGACCGCCACCGGCACCCGCTCCTTCTGCACCGGGGGGAATACCAAGGAATATTCCGAGTATTACGCCGGCCGTCCACAGGAGTACCGCCAGTACATGCGGCTCTTCAACGACCTGGTGACCGCCCTTCTCACCTGTGACAAGCCGGTGATCAACCGGGTGAACGGCATGCGCCTGGCAGGCGGCCAGGAGATCGGCATGGCGTCTGATTTCTCCATCGCGGCGGACACCGCGGTGTTCGGCCAGGCCGGTCCGAAGCACGGATCGGCTCCGGATGGCGGCAGCACCGACTTCCTGCCGCTTTTCGTGGGGGTCGAACGCGCCATGCAAAGCTGCACCCTGTGCCAGGTCTGGTCCGCGCATCGCGCCCTGGCCTACGGATTGATCGGCGGGATCGCCCCGGCGTACCGGCTGGATGGGCGGTGGATGGCCAATCCGCTGGTGGTCACCGGGCAGACGGCCGACGATCTCGGCCGGCCCTGTCTGGGGGAGTTCAAGGAGGGAGAGGAGATGGAGGAGGGGAGGCGCCTGGTGGAGAAGGCCCGGATCGACCTGTCGCGGCTCGACGAAGCCGTCGAGTCGCTGGCCACCCAGCTTCTGCTGACCATGCCCGGCTGCCTCACCAAGACCATCGAATCGGTCCGCAAGCACAAGCTGGCCCACTGGGACCGGAACCGCGAGACCAACCGCGCCTGGCTTGCCCTCAACATGGCCGGCGAAGGAAAAGCGGGTTTCCGGGCCTTTCACCGCGGCGACAAGGGAGAGCGGCAGGTCGACTTCGTGAAGCTGCGGCGGTTGCTCGCCATGGGACATGCCTGGGACGCGGAGCTGATCGAGGCCATCCTGCCGCCGGCCGCCCGCCGGGGCGGGAAGGCGGCTTCATGAACGGCGGGCAGGCAAGATCGGCCGCCGGGGAGGGAAGGTGATGCCCCGGTCGACGGGCCGCGTGGCGCTGATCACGGGAGCCGCCCGGGGCATCGGGCGTGAGGTCGCCCGGCGCCTGGCGCGGAAAGGGGCCCGGGTGTGTCTCACCGACTGCAACCGCGACCAGCTCATCGCCACGGTGGAGATGCTGCGCCGGGAGGGGGCAGACGGACAGGTCTCCGGTGAGGAGATGGATGTCAGCCGGACCGGGCAGGTGGTGGACACCGTCCAGCGTCTCGTTCGCGAGACGGAGGGGATCGATATTCTGGTCAACAACGCGGGCATCCTTCACGACGGCCGGATCGAGCACCTGGATGACGAGGCGTGGCAGACCGTTCTGGATGTCAACCTGGGCGGCGCCTTCCGCTGCTGCCGGGCCGTGGTGCCGGGGATGAAAGCCCGCGGCTATGGCCGCATCGTCAACATCTCCAGCCGTTCCTGGCTGGGGAACGCCGGCCAGTGCAATTACTCTGCTTCCAAGGCGGGAGTCGTCGGCCTGACCCGTTCCCTGGCGCTGGAGCTGGCGGGGTCCGGCATCCTGGTCAACGCCGTCGCACCGGGACTGATCGACACGCCCATGACGCGCAGCCTCCCGCCCCGGGTCCGGGAACGGCTGCTGGCCAGCCAGCCCGGTGGCCGCATGGGGACCGTGCAGGAAGTCGCGGCCGCGGTGGCCTTCCTGGCCTCCCAGGAGGCGAGCTTCATCACCGGACAGATCCTTTACGTTTGCGGCGGCAAGAGCGTGGGGCTCAGTGCCAGTGTCTGACCGGGAAAGCGGCGGGATGGAGGAAGTGTGACCCAGCAGGGTGTGCGTACGAGAGAAACCGGTGGCGCGGCCCGCGGCCCGGGTGGACCGGGGGACGCCTACGAGACCCGCCATCTGGAGTTGCTCAAGGAAGCGGCGGCCCTCATCGCGCGCGGCGGTTTTCACAAGACCTCCATCCGCGACCTGGCGCGGGCCACCGGGAGGAGCCTCTCGGGCCTTTATTACTACTTCACCTCCAAGGAAGAGCTGCTCTTTCAGATCCAGTATCACTGCTACACCACCTTGCTGGCGGCCGCCCGCCGGGTGGTCCGGCGGGATGCCACGCCCCACGACCGGCTGGTGGCGTTCATCAGTCATCACATCTCTTATTTTCGCCACAACATGGACGAGATGAAGGTGCTGGCCCATGAAGACCTCACCCTGGGCGGACCGCGCGGACGGCGGATCCTCGAGCTCAAGCGGGCCTACTCCCGGCTCCTGATCGACCTGGTCACGGATTACCAGGCCGGGATGCGCAGACGCCCTCCCAGGACCCCGCCCGACCTGGCGGCCTTCATTCTCTTCGGCATGATGAACTGGATGTACACCTGGCCGCGCCAGCTCCGCAGCCGGCCCGCCGAGGAGCTGGCCGCGGCGGTGGCCGAGATCTTCGTGTGCGGTTTCCCGGGGTGTCCGGCAGCGTCGCGAAATCAGATGCGCAAGAGCATCATCTGCCCTGCCGGCGTGTTCTGGCCCGGCGCGATGGCGGGTGAGACCGGGGCCGGGGAATGAACGGCGGGCCTCAGAGACCGGCGCTGGAAAACCTGGTGGAGCGCTGCGCGGATCTCCACGCCGATGTCGATCTGGAGGCCGTGCGCCGCTGGAAGGCGGCAGATCCTGGACGGCGGGCGTTTGGGTACCTGCCGGTCTACATACCGGCCGAGATCGTCCACGCCGCTGGCGCGCTTCCCGTGGGGCTCATCGGCGGCGGGGACCGGATCGATGTCATCCAGGGGGACGCTTACTTTCAGTCGTACATTTGCCGGCTTCCACGCAGCATGGTGGAGATGGGGCTCAGCGGAAGGCTCGATGCCCTGGACGGGGTGCTTTTCCCCGCCATCTGCGACGTGATCCGGAATCTCTCCGGGGTGTGGCGGCTGCTCTTTGCGGACCAGATGGTGACGTTCGTGGATTTTCCCCAGAACTTTTCTCCCGGGGTGGGAGGCGAGTTTTACCGGCGCCAGCTGGCGGATCTGGCCCGGGCCATCGGAGAGCGCACGGGAATTCCTTATTCCTCCCGCCGCCTGCGCCGGTCCATCGCCCTCTATGACGAGAACCGGAGGCTGATCCGGGCGCTCCACGCCTGCCGCGCCTCCCAGCCGGATCGTATCCCGGCCTCGGAGGCCTATCTGGTCCAGCGGGCCGGCCACCTGCTGCCGGTGGAAGAGCACAACGCCCTCCTGGAGGAGTACCTGGAGGGTGTCGCGCTCCGGCCCCGAACGCAGCGGGACCACGTGCGCGTGATCGTGGTGGGGGCCTTCTGCGAGCAGCCTCCCCTGACGCTCATTCGCACCATGGAACGGACCGGCTGCGACATCGTCCAGGACGATTTTCTCCTGGGGAACCGGTTTCTGGAGGAGCCGGTCGGCGGGCCGGGGGACCCGCTGGAGCGGCTGGCGCGCGCTTACGTGGACCATACCCCCGGGTGCGCCTCCGTTTACGATCGGGACGCCACGCGGGTCTCCGGACTCGTGGAGCGCGTCCGCCGGACGCGGGCCGATGGAGTGATCTTCGCGGCGCCCAGCTTCTGCGACCCGGCGCTGCTCGATCAGCCTCTCTACCAGAAGGCTCTGGACGTCGCGGGGATCTCGTACACCGCATTCAAGTACTCGGAGAATACCGGGCAGCTGGGGGCCATCCGGGAACAGGTCGGTGCCTTCGCGGAGTCGATCCGCCTCTGGGGCGGAACCACTCCCGTGGAGGCGGCCGCCGGGAGATCCGTATGAACGGGAAGGAACAGGAGAGAGCGGCGCCGGGGCGGGACAGCGCCGGGAAACCACGGGAAGGGGCGCAGAAGGAAGAAAGCATGCGCCTCCAGAAGCAGATGATGTCCGCCTATTTTGACGACCTGGGGCAAGCCGCGGCCCGCGGACGGAAGGTCGTTTACACGTTTGTGCCCGGGAACCTCACCGAGTTGATCCGGGCCTTCGACCTGATTCCTGTTTACCCGGAGATCAACGCGCTGCAGAGCGGAATGCGCAAGAAGTCGGATGCCTTCATCTCCGAGGCGGAACGGTTCGGGCACAGCGAGGATGTCTGCACCTATGTGAAATGCGACATCGGCATGATGCTCAAGGAAAACACCGGTCCCACGGGCCAGCCCATGCCGCCCCCGGACCTTCTCCTGCTCAGCTACACCGGCTGCTTCGTCTTCATGAAATGGTTCGAGAACCTGCGCGCCATGTATGACTGTCCGGCGGTCATGCTTCATGTTCCGTTCCAGCCCGAAGGCCGGATCACGGCCGATATGCGCGACTACGTGGTTCGTCAGATCCGGGAGGACGTGATCCCGGCGCTGGAGAAGGTCTCGGGCAAGACATTCGACGAGGCGCGGCTGCGGGCCAGGCTGGACTGGAGCACACAGGCGGAGGAGGGCCTCGTGCGGGCTCTCCAGTCGGCGCGAAAACGCCCCAGCCCCATCGACGCCTACTTCGGAGGGGTTTATTACGTGGGTCCGATCTTCACCGCCTTCCGGGGAACCCCGGAGTGCGCGCACTACTACCAGCAGCTGAATGCCGAGATTGACCTCAGGATACGCGCGGGCCAGGGCCCGATCACGCCGGAGGGGCCCATGGGCCGGCAGCGGTACCGCCTGGTGGTGGAAGGGCCGCCGAACTGGACCCATTTCCGCGACTTCTGGAAGCTCTTCTACGACCAGGGTGCGGTGGTGGTGGCCTCCAGCTACACTAAGGTTGGGGGACTCTACGACCAGGGTTTCCGCCACCGCTCGGATCGCCCCCTGGAGAGCCTGGCCGAGTACTGCATGGGTTGTTACACGAATCTCGGCCTGGGCGCCCGGTCCCAGTTGCTGGCCCGCTATGTCCGGGAGTACGAGGCGGACGGACTTCTGGTCCACTCGGTGAAGAGCTGTAACTCCTTCTCCGCGGGACAGCTCCTCATCCTCCGGCAGGTCCAGGAACAAACGGGCCGCCCCGGGGGATTCATCGAGTCGGACCTGGTGGATTCGAGATATTTCTCCGCCGCCAACATCAAGAACCGGCTGGACAGCTTCTTGCAGATGATCGAGCAGACGCGCTCAGCGGGACGGCCGGCGTGAGCCTGTACATGGGCATCGACCTGGGCTCCACCACCACCAAGGCGGTCCTCATGGACGAGCAGGATCGCCTGCTGGGCTGGGGCATCACCAATACCAGGAGTGATTATCACATTGCAACCTCGGTGGCCGAGAAGGAAGCCCGGACCCGGGCCCGCTTCGCCCTCCTGTGGCGGAATCTGGAAGAGGACGGCCTGGAGGTGGATCTCCTGCGCGGGTTGGAGCAGTTCTTCACCCTGGAAACGTTCCGCTACCGGCTTCATCGCCTGCGGGAGTTTGCCTTCCAGCAGGCGGAAGGGGGCAACCGATCCCTGGCCGGGCGCCTCCATCAGGCGCTGGAGGCGATCTTTCAGCGCCTGGAGGAGACCTGCGCCGCTGATGCGCAGATCTCGCAGCGCCTCAGAACGTCTTTTTTCCGCGACCTGGTCGGAGTGTCTTTCATGACCCTGGCCGAATCGGAAGCCGGCCGCTTCGAGCTCGACTTCGAGGACGTGATGGGAGTCTACGACGCGGCCATTCTGCGGGAAGAGAACGCGGTGCTGGATATGGATTTTGCGGCCACCCTGAAGAGGTGCCCCCTGCTCACCGGCGCCCAGCCTCCCGTGGCCGCCTGCCTGCGCCGGGGGGTGGGGGCGGCCGCGCGGGCCTCCCTGGAGACGGACAACATGGTGGGAACCGGTTACGGCCGCCAGCGCTTGCCGTTTGCCGAGCACCAGATCCGGAGCGAGGTCCTGTGCCATGGGCTCGGCGCCCACTATTTTTTCCCCGCCACTCGCACGGTCCTGGACATCGGCGGCCAGGACACCAAGGCGATCCAGCTGGACGAGAAAGGCCTGGCCACCAACTTCCAGATGAACGACCGGTGCGCCGCCGGCTGCGGGCGGTATCTGGGCTACGTGGCGGATGAACTCAACCTCACCCTGGACCAGCTCGGCCCGATGGCGCTCAAGGCCCGGCGGGCCGTTTCGGTTTCCTCCACCTGCACCGTGTTCGCCGGCGTCGAGTTGAGGGAGCGGCTGGAGCTGGGCGAGAAGCGCGAGGATATCCTCGCCGGGCTCCACCGGGCCATTGTCCTGCGGGCCATGTCCCTCCTGGCGCGCTCCGGCGGCATCCACGAGGAGTTCACCTTCACCGGCGGAGTGGCGCGGAACCCTGCCGTGGTCCAGGCGCTCCAGACGCTCACCCGGAAGAGCTACGGAACCGTCACCCTGAATATCCATCCCGATTCCATCTATACCGGTGCGGTGGGAGCGGCTCTCTACGCCCGCCGGGACCTCCCGGCGGCCGCTGCCGTTTCCCTGGAGGAGGTGTCGTGATCGTGACGGCGGGGATCGACGTCGGCACCAGCTCGGTGAAGGTCGCCATCCTGGCGTTCGAGTCGGTCCGCCCCCGCCCCCTGGCGCAGGTGGCCGAACGGTTCCGGCGGCGCGAGATGCGCTCGGTGGTCCGCGGTTGTTACGAGAGGGCCCTCTCCCGGGCGGGAGTCGCGGCTGGCGAGGTGGACTACGTGGCTGCCACGGGCGCCGCCGACATGGTGGAGTTCCGCCGCGGGCACTTCTTCGCCATGACCTCCCATGCCCGCGGCGCGAACTACCTGATGCCGGAGGCGCGCACGGCTCTCGACCTGGGGGCCCTGCACTCACGCGCCATTCTCATGGATGAGCGATCCCGCGTGCTGGCCCAGAAGATGACGGCGCAGTGCGCCTCGGGCACCGGGCAGTTCATCGAGAACATCGCCCGCTACCTGGGCATTCCCTTGCGGGAGGTGGGCGCGTGCTCCCTGAAGGCGACCCATCCGGAGCAGCCCTCGGGAATCTGCGCCGTGCTCGCCGAGACTGATGTGGTCAACATGGTCAGCCGGGGGATCGCGCCCGCCAACATCCTGAAGGGCATTCATCTTTCCATCGCCAACCGCGTCGTCCGGCTCCTGTCAGGGGCCAAAGCGAGGACCCCTGTCCTGGTCACCGGGGGACTTTCACGGAACGAGGGCCTGGTGGATGCCATCCGGGAAAAGCTTGCCGCAACCGACCTGTCCCTGGAGATACGCACTCATCCCGAGTCGGTGATGGCGGGCGCGCTGGGCGCGGCCCTGTGGGGCGAGTGGCGCCTCCGGAGACTGGCGTCATGAGCGGTGGGGCAGGGGGGGCCGCCGGACGGCGCGCCGCCCGGCGGCTGCTAGTTCACGGTGGTCCGGTCCGACCATCCGGTGGAGAGCCCCAGCATCTTCTGGATGGGCCGCCTGGCCTCGTCGCGCAGGGCGGGATGGACCTCGACCCGGTGCTCGGGAGCAAAGCTTTGGAGGGCGGCCAGGATGCGCTCGAGCCGGACACGTGCCATGTGCCGGCAGAAGACGTTGCAGAGCCGGATGAACTCGGTGTCCGGATACTCGCTCTCCAGGTTGGCGGACATCTCGCACTCCGTGCCCAGGAAGACCCGCTCGGGCTGCCTCTCCCGGATGAACCGGGACATCTGCGAGGTGCTGCCGCAGAAATCGGCTTCCTGCACCACTTCCGGCTTGCATTCCCAGTGGACAAGGATGGCGCGGCGGGGATGGCCGCGGGGAATGCCGTATTCGGAGCGGATCCGGCGGATCTCCTCCACATCGATCAAGTCGTGGACTTCGCACTTGCCGGCCGGAAGGCTGTTGCCCCGGCCCGGGTAGATCAGCTCGATACCCAGGCGCCGACGGACGAGCTCCTCTTGCAGGTTCCGGCCCATGAGAGAATCGGGGAGGAAGATGACCCGGCTCGACTGGAGGGAGATGATGACCTCGATGGCGTTGGCCGACGTGCAGCAGATATCCGATTCGGCTTTGATCTCGGCGTAGCTGTTGATGTAGGTGACCACTGGAACGCCCGGATGCCGCTTCTTGAGGGCGACCACATCCTGGCGGGTGAACGGATCGGCCAGGCTGCAGCCTGCCTGCCGGTCGGCGATGAGAACCGTCTTTTCGGGGCTGAGAATCTTGGCGGTCTCCGCCATGAAGTAGACCCCGTTGAACAGGATGACCGGCTGGGGCGCGCGCGCGGCCAGGAGGCTCAGGGCCAGGGAGTCGCCGCGCGCCCGGTGCCCGGCCAGCTGAAAGACCAGCGGGTTCATGTAGTTGTGCCCCAGGATCAGGACGTTCTTGCGCGCCGCCAGGCGCAGGATCTCCTGGATGGTCTCTTTCTTGGCCAGGGCTTCGACGGCGAGATCCGCCCGCAGGCCTTGCCGGTAGGCTGCAAACGATCTGGGCTGCATCCATCCAACCTCACGCGGCCGGAGGCTTCGACTGCCGCGAGGGTCGCCGGCGTCCCGGCCGGCCCAACCCGAACGATGAGATTAACACAGACTTGGGTGGAACGCTCCAAGCGTTCCATGAGGCAGGTGACACATGAGATATCCCGTACCTGATCCACGCCGCGGGTGGGAGGCCAGGCTGGCCCGTCTGAGCATGGGAGTGCTCCTGTTCGAGGCCGCCAGCGGGCTCCTGATCCCCTTTGCTCCTTTTCAGCCGGCGGTCCAGTGGGGCGTCCTGGTCCATACCTTGGTGGGGGTCCTGACCCTTCTTCCCCTGGCCTGGTACACAGGGCGCCACTGGGCGGACTACCGGCATTACCGGTTCTCCCACGTGGTCTTGCTGGGATACGCGGGCCTTGCGGCCCTCTTGATCTGCGCGGTGTCAGGCGTGGTTCTCACATGGCAAGGCCTCCTGGGCGTGCGCACGTCGGTGATCTGGCGCCAGGTCCATCTGATCTCCACCTTCGTCACGCTGGGCGCCGTCCTCCCGCACATCGTCGTTCTTCTGCCCCGTCTCTGGCGCCGGATGGAATGGCGGCCGGCGGCGGGTTACCTGGCCTGGTCGGCGGCCCTGGGCGTCGCGGGCATGCTTCTCACCTTCGGCCTGACCGGCCTGTCCTCCGGCACCCGCTATGTGGACCGGTTCCCGGCGGACTACAGTTTTCTCTACGGTGAGGATCGTCCCTTTGCCCCCAGCCTGGCGCGGACCGCCACCGGGGGAGCGTTCGACGCCCGCTCGCTGGCCGGCTCGAAGAGCTGCGGCACCAGCGGCTGCCACGAGCAGATCCTGGCCGAGTGGCTCCCCAGCGCCCATCACTACGCCGCCATGGATCCCCTCTTCCAGGGCATCCAGAAGGTCATGGCCAAGCAGAATGGCGCCGAATCGACGCGCTACTGCGGCGGCTGCCACGATCCCATCTCGCTGTTCTCCGGGACGAAAAACGTCTTTGTGGTAGATCTCACCAGCCTGGAGGGGTACAACGATGGAATCTCCTGCCTGGTCTGCCACGCCATCCGGGAGACGGACATCCAGGGGAACGCCAATTATGTCGTCAGCCGCAGCCCCGATTACCTCTGGCAATGGCAGACCGAAGGCTGGGGCCGGCTGGCGCGCGATTTTCTCATCCGGACCTATCCCGCCCAGCACCGGAAACTGAGCAAGCAAATGTTCAAGGCGCCGGAGTACTGCGCCGCTTGCCACAAGCAGTTCATCGACCAGGAGGTCAACAAGGTGGGGTGGGTGCAGCTGCAGAACCAGTACGACAACTGGGCGGCCAGCCACTGGAACGTGAAGGGAGACCCGGAAAAGACCGTGGAATGCCGCGAGTGCCACATGCCCCTCGTCGATTCGAGCGATCCGGCGGCGGGAGACAGCGCCGACTACAACCGGACTCCTGGGGACGGAAAGCACCGGAGCCACCGTTTCGTCGCCGCCAACGCCATGATCCCGCGCCTCTTGAAGCTCCCGGGGTGGGAGGAGCAGGTAGACCTGATCCAGCAATGGCTACAAGGCGCCTACCCGATCCCCGAGATCCGCGACAAGTGGGCGACCGGTCCCATCGTCTCCCTGGAGCTCGAGGTGCCGGAGCGCATCGAGGCCGGGAAAGACCTGCCGGTGCGCGTGGTCTTCACCTCCAACAAGGTCGGGCATGATTTTCCCACAGGCCCCCTGGACATCATCCAGAGCTGGCTCCAGTTGACCGTCACGGATGAAACCGGTGGCGTGATCTATTCCACGGGCACGCGGGACGAGAAGCACTTCATCAAGCCGGGGACCTTCATGTTCAAGGCGGAGCCGGTGGATCAGTACGGAAACCTGATTGATCGACATAACCTCTGGGAGATGGTGGGTGTCCGCTACCGGAGGGCTCTGTTCCCGGGCTATTCGGATGCGGTGGATTTCATGGTGAACTGCAGCGGCGCCCTGGCCGGGCCGCCGCAATCCGCCGGCGCCATGAGCCCGGGCCGACACGTGGTGAACCTGCAGGCGCCCGGCGCCCCGGGGCGGTACCAGGTCACCGCGGCCCTCCTTTACCGCAAGGTCGATCAGTTCCTCCTGAACTTTCTCCTGGGCGAGGAGAGCGGGGTGTCCGCGCCGGTGATGGAGATCAGCAGGGCCGAGGCGACCATCCAGGTGGACGGCCTTGAAGTCCCGCCGCCATCCGCTCAGTAAGCGCCGCCGCCGGCTGCGGTGGGCCGGCTCGCTGGTGGCCGCGGTCATGGTCCTGGGGGCGATCACCGGCGTAGCCTGGTACCGGACCGGCCCGGTTGCGGAGCATCGGCCCGGAGTGATCCCCGGGGAGATCACCCGCGGGCTGGCCCTGGGCATCCCGGAGGACGCGCCTGTGCCGCGTTTTACCGATGTGACCGGCGAGGCCGGGATCAAGTTCCGCTCCTTCGCCGGCCCGCGCACCTCTCAGCTTCCCGAGGACATGGGCGCCGGAGCCGCCTGGGGCGATTTTGACAACGACGGTGATGAGGACCTGGCCCTGGTGAGCGCCGGGGGAGGGCTCGGGGCGGATCCGAGCACCTGGGCGCCCAGTGAGCTCTACGAGAA
This sequence comes from Acidobacteriota bacterium, assembly GCA_046757405.1. Taxonomy (GTDB): domain Bacteria; phylum Acidobacteriota; class Polarisedimenticolia; order SMYD01; family SMYD01; genus JBHHYE01. The sequence goes on from JBHHYE010000014.1 coordinate 44,953, forward strand.
CCTGGGAGACGGGACGTTCCGGAAAGCGCCGGGGTTTCCGGATCTTCATATCATCGGGATGGCGGCGGCATGGGCTGACTACGATGCCGACGGGTGGCTGGACCTGGTCCTCACCGGGTACGACACCCTGATCCTGCTGCGCAATCGAGAGGGGACCTTCGAGCGCGTCTCCTCGTTCTCCTCACGCCCCGGCTTCTGGGCCGGCGCCGCCTGGGGGGATTTCGACAACGATCGGGACCTGGACCTCTATGTCTGCGGGTATGTGCGCTACCAGGAAAACGGTGCCCGGCACGGGGAAACCTCCCGCCAGTATGGCCAGGTCATCCCGTTCACCCTGAATCCGTCATCCTATCCCCCGGAGAGGAATCTCCTCTTCCGGAACGAGGGCGACGGCACCTTCACGGAGGTCGCCGGGCCGATGGGCGTCGCCAATCCGGCCGGCCGCAGCCTGGGCGCGCTGTGGAATGATTTTGACGGCGACGGCTGGCTCGACCTCTATGTCGCCAACGACATCTCCGACAACGCCCTGTTCGCCAACCGGCAGGGACATTTCCAGGAGATCAGCCACACGGCATGGGTGGCTGACTATCGCGGGGCCATGGGGTTGGCCGTGGGAGACTGGAACGGCGACGGGGATGACGACCTTTTCATCACTCACTGGGTGGCGCAGGAAAATGCTCTTTACGATTCCCTCCTCCGCGGACGGGCGCATCCTCCTCCAGGCGCGAGCCGGGAGACGGAAGAGGCCGCGCCGCCGGTCTTGCGGTTCGTGGATGTGGCCGACCAGGTGGGGCTCGGGCAGATCGCTCTGCGCGCGGTGGGGTGGGGAACGGAGTTCCTGGATTTTGACGCCGACGGCTGGCAGGATCTGGTGGTTGCCAATGGCAGCACCTTCGAGACCCCCCGGCCGCCGCGCCGCCTGGAGCCCCAGGTTTCTTTCCTGTTCTGGAACCGGCGGGGCCAGGCGTTTCATGACCTGGCTGGAAGCGTGCCCGCCTTGCTGGCTCCCCACGTGGGCCGTGGGCTGGCCGTTGCCGACTACGACGCGGATGGAGATCCTGACCTGGTCATGGTGGATCATGACCAGGGGGCTCGCCTGTTGCGCAACGACACGCCGGGAGGGCACTGGATCGAGTTCCGTCTCCGCCGCCGCCTGGAGCCGGGCGCGGCCCCCCGTGGAGAAGGGATCGGCGCCCACCTGGTGGCCCATGTGGGCGGCCGCCGGCTGAGACGGGGCGTCGCCAGCGCCTCCTACCTGTCCCAGAGCAGCCGCACGGTTCATCTGGGCCTCGGGGAGGCCAGCGAGGTGGAGGAGTTGGAGGTCAGGTGGCCCGGCGGCGGCCGCGACCGCTACTGGAATCTCCAGGCCGGCCGGCTCTGGAAACTGATCGAGGGCGATCCTTCCGCCCGTTCCATTCGCCTGGCCGGCGTCCCGGCGGACGGAGGCGGTGGAGCGGAACCGCCGCCCGCCCTGGATTCGCGTGAGCGGCAGAGAGCCTTCTGGAAAGTGCAACGGGCTGCGGTCCATGCCATGCGGGTAGAGGGCGATTGCCCGGCGGCCGTTCCCCTCTTCGAGCAAGCGCTTGCCCTGCAGCCACAGCACGAGGACAGCCTCTATTACCTCGGCCTGTGCCTCGCCTCTGTGGGCCGGGAAGAGGCGGCGCTGGACCGGTTCCGGACGCTGGCACGGGTCAACCCCCACAGCCAGCGGGCGTACCGGGAGCTCGGCCTTCTCCTGGCCCGCCGCGCGACGGGGGCGGCCGGCCTGGCCGCGGCTGCGGCGGCACTGGAAACCGCCATGCGCATCAACCCCGAGGAAACCGGGGTCCCTCTGCTTCTGGGAGAGGTGCGTCTCTTCCAGGGGGACCGGGAGGGGGCGGCGCAGCCTCTGGAATGGTCCTGCCGCTCCAACCCGCGCAGCGTGGGAGGATTCTTCCTGCGCGCCTTCTTGGCCTGGGAGCGCGGGGACCAAGCCCAGGCAGGCTCCCTCCTGGGTCAGGCGCGGCAGGCCCGGGGACCCGGCTGGAAGCCGGCCGGCAGCACCGCGGAGGGAGACGTGAACCGCCGCTTGCATGCCGAGACGAGCCTGCTCTCCAGTTTCTGGGAGAGATGGGACGGCCGGACGGACGAGCTGGGAGCGGTCTTCGGCGGCCTGGACGCTTACCTGAGCCGGTCCGCCGCGCTCCCTCCCGAGGGGCCGGGGGGATGAACGGCCGCGGTACAGAGGAGGCGGGATGAAGACGATCATCGAGCCGTTTCGCATCAAGTGCATCGAGCCGCTGAGCATGTCCACGCCGGATCAGCGCCGCCGCTGGCTGGAACAGGCGGACTGGAATCTCTTCCGGATTCCCGCCCGGGAGATCCTCATCGACCTTCTCACCGACTCGGGCACGGGCGCCATGTCGTCGGAGCAGTGGGCCGGCGTGATGCGCGGGGACGAATCGTACGCCGGGGCGCGATCCTGGTTCCGATTCAAGGAAAGGGTCGAGGAGCTGACCGGGTTCCAGCACATCATTCCCACGCACCAGGGGCGGGCTGCCGAACGCATTCTCTTCTCCTGTCTGGGGGTGCAAGGGAAAAAGGTGGTGAACAACACCCACTTCGACACGACCCGGGCCAACGTGGAGGCTCTAGGAGGGGCGGCCGTTGACCTTCCGGCGGCAGCGTCACGCAGCCCCGGCACACCGCATCCGTTCAAGGGGAATCTCGATCTCGCCCGGCTGAAGCGTCTTCTGGAGAGGGAAGCCGATCGGGTAGCGTGCGTCATGGTGACGGTCACCAACAACTCCGGTGGCGGTCAGCCGGTGTCCATGGAGAACCTGCGCGGCACCCGCCGTCTCTGCCGCGAGCATGGGGTGCCCTTCTACCTGGATGCCTGCCGATTCGCCGAAAACGCCTATTTCATCAAGCTCCGGGAGGCGCAATTCAAGAACTCCAGCGTGGAATCGATTGCCGGCAAGATGTTCCGGCTGGCGGACGGGGCCACCTTCAGCGCCAAGAAGGATGGTCTGGCGAACATCGGCGGCTTCCTGGCGACCAACGACGCCGGGCTGGCGCGCCTGGAGGAGGAGCTCCTCATTCTGACCGAGGGATTCCCGACCTACGGCGGCCTGGCGGGAAGAGATCTGGAGGCCATCGCCCTGGGGCTCCGGGAGGTGGTGGAGGAGGACTACCTGGAGTACCGGATCGCCTCGGTTCGCTACCTGGGAGAGGCGCTGGTCCGGGCCGGCTTGCCGATCATCCAGCCGCCGGGAGGGCATGCCATCTACATCGACGCAGGCGCCTTTCTGCCCCGCATCCCGCCGCACCTTTTTCCGGGGCAGGCGCTGGCCTGCGCTTTTTACCAGGAGGGCGGCATCCGCGGCGTGGAGATCGGATCCTTGATGTTCGGCTGCGGCGAGAGGGGCCGGGGCGGGGAGTGCAGCGCGCCCCTGGAGCTCCTGCGCCTGGCGATTCCCCGGCGGGTCTACACGCAGAGCCACATGGACTTCGTGGCGGAAGTGGCCGGCCGGGTGGCCGGCCACCGGGAAGCGCTGTCGGGCTTCAGGATCCTCGAGGAGGCTCCCCGGCTGCGGCATTTCACCGTTCGCCTGAGGCCCGCCTGACGCGCTTTGTTATACTCCGGGTGATGGAGATACACGAGAACATTCTTGGCACCCTGGGCAATACGCCCCTGGTCCGGCTGGGCCGCTTCTTCCCGGGGCCGGCCACTCTGGTGGCGAAAATCGAATCGTTCAATCCCGGGGCCAGCGTGAAGGACCGCATCGGTCTCGCTCTCATCGAGGCGGGAGAGAAAAGTGGCGAGCTGAAGCCCGGTTCCACCATCGTGGAGCCGACGTCCGGGAATACGGGCCTGGGCCTGGCCATGGCGGCGCGGCTGAAAGGTTACCTGCTGGTCTGCACCGCCGCCGACAAGATCTCTCAGGAGAAGGTGGCCCTCCTCCGAGCGTACGGTGTGGAGGTCATCACATGCCCGACCGATGTGCCGCCCGAGGATCCCCGGTCGTATTACAAGGTGGCCGAACGGATCCGGGATGAGAGGGGGGCTTACCTGCCGTACCAGTATGGCAACCAGGCCAATCCTCTGGCCCACTACAGGACCACGGGGCCGGAGATCTGGAGGCAGACCGACGGCCGGGTCACACACTGGATTGCGGGGATCGGCACGGGCGGCACGATCAGCGGGACAGCCCGGTTTCTCAAGGAACAGAACCCTCGCGTGCACGTCAGCGGTGTTGACACCGAAGGGAGCGTCTATGCCTACTACAAGCGGCACGGAACCCTCCCCCCCGAGGAGGAGATCCACCCGTACCTGGTGGATGGCATCGGCGAGGACTTCATCCCCGAATGTGTCTGGTGGGATTTCATCGACGACGTGATCACCGTGGATGACGACACCGCATTCCATGCCACGCTGGAGTTGGCACGCAAGGAAGGAATTTTTTGCGGCCCTTCCGGGGGCGCGGCCGTGGCGGGGGCCAGGAGAATCACGGAATCTCTCCAGGCCGATGCCCTGGTGGTGACTCTTCTCCCTGATTCGGGAGAGCGTTACCTGTCCAAGTTGAACGAGAGCTGGATGCGCCGGCACGGCCTCCTGCGCGATCCGTAGAGCGGTCCGCCGCCTCCGCCGGGGGGTCAGCGGGTGGGAGAAACCGTTTCGGGCTCGGTCTCGCCGGAGATGTAGGCGGCGCGGTGGGCGAGGATGCGGTTCCGCCCTTCCTTCTTGGCGCGGTAAAGCGCCTCATCGGCCAGGCGGATCAGCTCGGTGGAGATGCGCGAATCGGTGCGGAAGGAGGCCACCCCGCCGCTGATGGTCAGCTTGCCGCCCGGTTGCCGGTTCTCGTCGGTGAACGGGTTTTCCTCGATCAGCCGCCGCAGTTTCTCCGACGCCACCAGGGCTCCCTGCTTGTTCACATCCTTGAACACGATGAGGAATTCTTCTCCGCCGAAGCGGACCGCGAAGTCGTCGGCCCGGAGGGCGTCGTGGACGATCTCTCCGATCCGGCGGAGCGCCTCGTCTCCGGCCACGTGTCCATTGGTGTCGTTGTAGTTCTTGAAGTAATCAATGTCGAAAAGCAAGATGGACAGGTCTCTTCCGGACCGCTCCGCGTCGTTCATGGCCATGGAGAGCTGATCCGTGCCGAAGCGCTTGTTGTACAGCAGCGTCAGTCCGTCCTGGTTGGCGAGGGTGCGCACCCGCCGGTAATACTCGGTGTTCTTCAGGGCGAACGAACCCAGGTCCACGACCATCTTGATGAGCTGCTTCTCGTACCGGTGGTTCTTGGTCAGGCCGCCCACCGTGACGACGCCGACGGTGTCCTTCTCATCAGGATCGATCAGAGGGGCGCAGAGGTCCACCTGCAGGCCATGTCCCGGATTCCTCCCGCGGCTGGCGAAGGATGACGTGGCGGACATGTCCTGGGAGCTCATGACCACCTGATGCTTGGCAACCTGCGCCACGAGCCCCCGGGCCGGGACCTGGACCGGTTTGTTCTTCTGCGAGTCGATGGGCAGGCCCTGGCACGCGGCGACCCTGAGGTGATCTGCGTCCCGGGAGCAATAGAGAACACAACCCTGCCGGGGCTCGAAGAGGAGGGCCAGCATGCGCACCAGCAGGGGAGCGATTTCGCGCCGGTCCCGGTTGGCGTTGAGCTGGTGGATGAGATCGGGAAGCGACAAGACAAAGAAGAGCGTCAGATCTTCTTTCTCGTGCTCCAGCTCCAGGAGCATGCCGTTCTGCTGTTCCAGCATCTGGATCGAGCGCCGCAGCGAACCGGCCTCGGCCCGGTGGCGCGCTGCTTCCCGCCTTTGCCTCCGGGCGGCGGTGAGGGCGAAGAATCCGATCAGACCGGTCCCCGCCAGGAGGCCGAAGAAGACGAACGCCGGGATGGTCAGGCCAGCCGAATCGAACATACCAGGGAAAACTTAAGGTCCCGGGCGCCGATTGTCGATCGGTTCAGGACCGGCGGGTGAAAAGACAGCGGCAAGGCGGAGAAGTGCAGCCGTCCACCGGCAGCCACCGCCCGGCGAGAGCTCGTTCCACCTCCAGGACGGTGCCGGCCAGGGCGCGGCAGGCAGGGCATGAGGAGTCGCCCCGCCCGGTGAGCACCACCGACTGTCCTCCCGCCTCCCGGATCTGGCGCAGCCGGGCCAGGGCGGCCTCACGGAGCAGGGGGCGGTCGTCCTTCCCCTCCCACTGGCAGAACCGTGCCATCTCGTGGAGAAGCCGGATCTTCCCGGCCCAGGGCAGGTCGGTGAGGCGCTCCCGGCACAGGCCGAGCAGGAGGGGGCCCAGGGACGTGGGCCGCTCGTTGGGCGCGTGCGCCAGGCGCTCCTGGCAGAGGGGCTCGGTGATCCCCAGGGGCTCGATGTTCTCGAGGAAGTCGATGGCGTTGATGTCGCGCTCGGCGACCAGGCCGGAGGGAAAGGTCCTCTGGCGGGCCCGCACATGGATGTTTTCGCCGCACACTCGACAGGCTGTTTTTTCCAGCGGCTTCTTCTCGAGTGCCGCGCCGCAGTTCGGACAGGCGATCCCGCCGCGCTTCTCACCCTGGGGCAGGAGCGCCGGTCTTGGTAAGGGCGGAGAGCTGCCCGGCTCGTCGTCCGTGGAGGCGCCGGGGAGGCGCAGGCCTGGGGCGCCTGTTCTGGCCGGAGACTCCGGCCCGGGGAGAGCCGCAGCCGGTTTCTGCGGCGATCGTCTGAATCGGATGCGTAGCCGCCAGTGAAACATCGAGGCTCCCGGCTCACCGGCGCGGCCGGCCTGCCTGGCGGGCGGAATCGCCCGCGCCGGGTCCAGGTTGGCAACTCTCCGCCGGGAGGTCAACCCGGCCGCCACCGGCCGGCCCCCCCGCCGGGCGGCCCTCACCCACCGGGAGGACGGTATTGTATGATGGTGGTTTCGGTCCCGTCTCCACCTTGTCCGAAGGGGGGAGAGAATCGTTTCCTGACAGTCGGTCGAACAGTCCGGGTGCCGCCCGGGGGAGGACAGAGGTATGTGGAAATCCTTGAAATACTTGAGCTTGCTGGGAGGGGTGGGGGTGCTCTGTGCTGGCAGCGCGGGGTTCGTCCTGGCCCAGGAGCCAGCGCATGAAATGGATGAGGCCATGGCCCGGGTGATGAAGTATGCCCAGCCCGGGGAGCATCACCAGCACCTGGCAAGGCAGGCGGGAACCTGGAAGGCCCAGGGGACCTTCTGGATGCAGCCGGGGGCGCCACCCGTCCAGTCCACCGGAACGGCCAAGAACAGCTTGATCCTGGGGGGACGGTTCCTGATGACCGAGTACAGCGGGGATTTCATGTCCCAGCCGTTCCAGGGGATTGGCCTGGAAGGGTACGACATCGATCAGGACAAGAACGTGGGCGTTTGGGCTGACAGCATGGGAACCATGATGATGTCCTTCGAAGGACATTGCACGGAAGGGGGCAAGGTGCGCACCATGACCAGCCAGTTCAAGGACCCCGCCACGGGGCAGATGACGTCCATGAAGGCGGTGACCTCCATCCAGGGCCCGGACAAGCATACCTACACGGCCTGGATGGGCCCCAACGCTGAAGAAATGAAGAAAGTCATGGAGATCGTCTACACGAGACAGTGAGAATCGGACAGCCCTCCTGATCCGCGGGCGGGGTCAGGGGGGCTGTCATCCTGAACGGAAGCCCGGCGAGGAACCCCTGTCAGGAGGCGAAGGCCTCATGGGCCAGCCCGAAGGTGTCGGCGACGGCCCGGTTGGTCACCTTGCCGGCATGCATGTTCACTGCATGCATGAGCCCCTTGTCCCGAGCGCAGGCCTCCTTCAGCCCCTGGCAGGCGATGGCCAGCACGTACGGGAAGGTCACGTTGCAGAGAGCGTAGGTGCTGGTCCGGCCCACCGCTCCCGGCATGTTGGCCACGCAGTAATGGACCACGTGATCCACGATGAAGGTGGGGTCCGAGTGGGTCGTGGGACGGGCGGTCTCGACGCATCCCCCCTGGTCCACGGCCACATCAATGACCACCGACCCCGGCTTCATGCTCTTGAGGTCGGAGCGCTCCACCAGGACAGGCGCCCGCGCCCCCTGGATCAGGACGGCGCCGATGACCAGGTCGGCCTGGCGAAGCTGCTCCTTGATGGTGTGCCGGTCGCTGAAAAGGGTGTTGACGTTGGGAGGCATGATGTCCTGGAGGTAGCGAAGGCGGTCGATGTTGATATCCAGGATGTTGACATTGGCCTGCAATCCGGCGGCGATCTGGGCGGCGTTCTTGCCCACCACCCCGCCCCCCAGGATGACGATGTGGGCCGGCAGGACTCCCGGGACGCCGCCCAGGAGAATTCCCCGCCCCTCCTGGGGCCTCTCCAGGTACTTGGCTCCCTCCTGAATGCTCATCCGTCCGGCCACCTCGCTCATGGGAGTGAGACAGGGCAGCTCGCCGCGCTGTGCCTCCAGGGTTTCGTAAGCCACGGCCGTCACGCCCGTCTTCAGGACCTCCCGTGTGAGCTCGCCATCGGCCGCGAAGTGAAAGAAGGTGAAGACGATCTGTCCCTGGCGGAGGAACGGCCATTCCTGTTGCAGGGGCTCCTTCACCTTGATGATCATGTCGGCGCGGGCGTAGATCTCCTCGGCCGTGGACACCAGCTCGGCGCCGCTCCGGGCGTAGAGCTCGTCTGGAATCCCGCTTCCCTGGCCGGCTCCCTGCTGGATCAGAACCTGGTGGCCGCACCGCTTCAGCTCCTCGGCGCCCACCGGGAGCAGGGCCACGCGGTACTCATCTTCCTTGATCTCCCGGGGGACTCCGGCGATCACGCGGATCCCTCGCCGGCCAGAGGGTGTTTGCTCACAGCCATCCTCGCGCCTTCTTCAGGGTGCGGAGCGCCGCGCCCCGCCACCCCAGGAAACAGTACATGATCCGGGGATAGGAGATGAACTCTCCTCCGAATCCTTTCTTGAACCGGTTGATCTGGTAACGTTGATCTTCCTTGCCGACCCGGTGATTGTATCCCCACAGGTCGAACGCGCGGAATCCTTCCCGCCGGGCGGTGGTCATGGCCTCGAAAAGGACAGGGTGCAGCACCGGCTGGTTGCGCCGATCCGGGTCGGCCGCTCCCTTGTAGTAGCGCGCCACCGTCCCCTGGTGGACGACGATGGCCCCGCCCAGGATGGCGCCGCCGGAATCGGCCGCCAGGAAGAGATGCCCCTTCTTTCGCCGGTCCAGGAAAGCCAGGGTGTCGTGGAGGATGGCCCGGGTCTGCTCCGCCTCCACCTGGTGGCCCCGGGCGGCGTGCATCTTCAAGAAGAGACGGCTGAAGGTCTCCATGGCGGCAGGCGACAGGTCGCGGCGCACCGTGAGGCCGTCGCGCAGAGCCCGCTTGATGGCGCTCCGGTGCCCCTTGGACATCCTCCGGAGGAGCTCGCGGGGCTCCCGGCGGAGATCCACCGCCAGGGAGGACCAGTTGCGGTCATCGTCCTGGCGGCGGATCCGGATCCGGCGCTCCAGGGCGGCTTCGATCTCCCGGGTCCACGCCGTGTCCCGCACGCCCAGGCCGATGGAGAGAGAGGCGAAACCGGCCAGGCTGTAGGACCGGTGGATCGCCTCAAGCGACGGGAGCAACGCCTCCGGATCGGAGAAAACCGGCCCGAAGGGGAGCTCCGCCCTGGCGAACGGTCCCTGCGGGCGCTCCAGGATCTGGGCATAGCAGACGATCCGGCCTTCCCGCCGGGCCGTGAAGAAGCAGGGGCGGCGCGGATCCCGCAGGATCCGGGGCATCTCCGGATCCTGCTCCAGGGTGGAGTCATCTACCCGGTCCAGAAAGCGCTGGATCTCGTCCCGCTCCTCGGCCGCCAGCCGGCGGGAGAGATGGAAGTCCAGGCCCGCCACCGGCGCTCAGCTCCGCACGCAGACGTAGTGGATCCACGGCGAGATGAAGGTGTTGAACCACCGGCTGCGGGACAGCCGGAAGCCCACCATGTCCACCACCTGGAATCCGGCGGCGGAGGCCTCTCGGGAAACATGTTTCCACGAGCCGAAGAAGGTCCACTGGGAGTTCAGGTCCCGGACGTAGGCGGCGGCCCGGAAAGCCAGGGGAGCGTGGCGCAGGAGCCACGCGGCGCGCTGGCGGGGACGAAAGTAGTAAGGTGAAAAATGCAAGGATTTGACATTGTGGGAGGAGAAGACCAGCTTCCCACCGTCCCGCAGGACGCGGGCGCATTCGCGCAGGGTTCGGCCCCGGTCGGTCTCCGGGTAGGCATAGTCGAGACCGTTATGGGAGATCAGGATCGCATCGAAGCTCCCGTCCTGAAAGGGGAGATCGCAATAGCTTCCCACCTGAAAATCGATGTACGGGAACCGCCTGCGGGCGGCGGCGATCAGGGGCCCGGACAGGTCCAGGCCCACGACCCTGTGGCCGCGCTCGTGGAGCGGGATGGTGGTGCGTCCCCCGCCGCACGCCAGGTCCAGCACGCGGCTCAAGGGAGCAAAATGAGTCTCCACCAGGGCCTTCTCGACCGGGTAGAAGCCATAATGGGATGTGTAGCGCTGGACGGCCTCGGGGGTCCGGTAGGCGCGGATGTTGGCGGCCAGCTTCGGATCCAAGGCAACAGTTCCAGGAGATGTTCCTGCGGGCACCGGGCCCACCGCGAGATGATAATGACCGGAAATCGGCCGGGCAAGCCGTGACGCGGCCGGCGCGGCGCCATCCTCTCCGCGCGGCCGCCTCCAGGGCGCTCAGCCTGGCGGCGCGGGGATGGGTGCGGGCCAGCGGCCGGGCGCCGCGCATTCTTCTCACCTACCACCGGGTGGGGGATGAAGAGGGGGCGCTGCCGGCCCGGGTCCTGGAGGACCAGATCCTCGCCGCCCGCGCCGCCGGGTTTCAGATCGTGGTGCTGAGCCGGATGATCGACTGGCTCCGGTCGGGCGCCGGGCTGCCGCCGAAAGCCGTGGCGCTGACCTTCGACGACGGCCTGGCGGACACGGCCCGAGTGGCGGGCCCCATCCTCAGGCGGCACGGTGTGCGTGCCACCGTTTTTCCCATTCTGCAGTTTCTGGACGGGCCGCGGCGCTATGCCTCCGCCCGGCAACGCACCTTCCTCCTGGAGCATGACGGGGATCCGGGCACGGTTCCGTACGATTATATGAGCTGGGACGATCTGGACGCCTGGGTGGAAGCCGGCGGCGAAGTCGGGGGGCACACGCTGACCCATCCGTTCCTGGGGGAGGTGGATGCCGCCACCGGCGTGGCGGAGATCGGCCGGTGCCGATCCCGCCTGGCGGCGCGCTATGGACGCCCTCCGGGCGTCTTCTGTTACCCCTATGGAGACGACGGCGGCGCCGCGGGAACCTGGGTGCGGCAAGCCGGTTTCGAGGCGGCGGTCACCAGCCGCCCGGGAGTTCTCAACCGGAAGGCGTCCCTGTTCCACCTGCCGCGCCTCGCGGCCCATCCCACGGCCGGCCGGCCGTTCGTGGAACTGCTCTGCGGTGTGTTTCGCTGGCGGCACTGCGTCCGGAATTTGGGTCTGTCTTGAACGACACCAGGGGGCTGGATAAGCTGCCGGCCATGGGCGGCGTGCATCTCGCCAAGGGAACGCGGGACTTCCTGCCGGGGACGATGATCCATCGTCTCCGGCTGGTGGAGAGCGTGCGGAGTGTCTTCGCACGTTTCGGATTCCCCCCGCTGGAGACACCGGCCCTGGAGCGCATCGAGACCCTCACCGGGAAGTACGGACAGGAAGGAGAGCGGCTGATCTTCAAGATCTTGAAGCGCGGGGCCGGTGCGGCCCGGGGCCAGGCCGACCTGGCGCTGCGCTACGACCTGACCGTGCCGCTGGCCCGGGTCGTGGCCTTGCACCCCGAGATCCTCCTGCCGTTCAAGCGCAGCCAGATCCAGCCTGTCTGGCGGGCGGACCGGCCCCAGAAGGGACGGTTCCGGGAGTTCTGGCAGTGCGATGCCGATACCGTGGGCACCGCGTCCCGCCTGGCCGATGCCGAGTGCCTCGCTGTGCTGAATGCCTGCCTGGAGGCGCTGGGTTTTCGCGAGTTCACCCTGCGGATCAACCACCGCCAGATCCTGTCCGGGCTGGCCGCGGCCCTGGGCCAGGCGGCCCGGGAGGGAGAGCTGCTCACGGCCCTGGACAAGCTGGACCGGCTGGGGAAGGACGGGGTGGGCCGGTTGCTGCGCGAGAAGGGGTTCACCCCCGCCCACCTGGCGCGGGTCTGGGAGTGGCTCGAGAGGGGAGGCATTCCCGGGACCGACGGCGCCGAAGAGGAGCTCGGCAGCATCACCCGGTGGGCCGTGGAGATGGGTGTTCCGTCCCGCCGCATCCGCCTCCACCGTCCGCTGGCGCGAGGGCTCGATTACTACACGGGGTTCGTGGTGGAGGCCGAGGTCGACAAGCCCGCGGTGGGAGCCATCGGCGGGGGAGGCCGGTACGACAACCTCCTGGGCCTGTTCGCGGGGCGGCGCATCCCGGCGGTGGGGGTTTCCCTGGGGCTCGAGCGGGTCCTGGCGGTGATGCAGGAGACCGGCATGCTCGAGGAAGTGTCCTCCTCGACGCAGGTGTGGGTGACCATCTTCTCCGACGAGACCCGGGAGGCTTCCGTCCGGGCCGCCCGGTCCTTCCGGGACGCCGGTGTCGCCACCGACCTGTCCCTGGACGGCGGCAAGCTGGCCCAGCAGCTCAAGAAAGCGGACCGGCGGGGGATTCCTCACGCCATCGTCGTGGGGCCCGATGAGGTGGCAGCCGGCACCGTCATCCTCAGGTCGCTGCGGCAAGGCGAGCAATGGGAGCTCTCCCTGGATGAGGCCGTGAAGCGGGTGGCGGGGGGCCAGACCGCCTGAATCGCGCCTGCGGGCCGGGCGGGAGGATCGCCCGGTTGGCCGGGGCCGGTGACGGCCGGTTCTACCCTTTCCGGTAGATGAAGAAGTCGGCGAAGGATCCGGTGTCCGGGTCTCCGCGAAACGGGTACGGGTTGGGAATCTGCTCGATGAGTTGCCAGCCGGGCTGATGATCCCGGATCCATCCGGTGACGTTCCGGTGCCGGATGTGGGGTTCTTCCGTGACCGGCCGGTCGGCGGTGTCGCTGGAGTAGATGGCCACCAGGCGGCGGGAGGCCTGGAAGAGCCGGCGCATGTACGGCTCGAAGACCTCATCCTCGACCAGGTGGTACACCACGTCCAGGGACAGGGTCAGGTCGGCGGTCTCGCCGCGGTACTGCTCCATGAGCTTGAAGGTTTTGCCGGGATCCGCCGCGAACTCTTTCTTGCAGAGTGAAAGGGCGGTGGGGCTGACGTCGAACCCGATGTAGGTCGGATAGCAGGCCAGGCGGAGCTGGCTGCCGTCACCGCACCCGAACTCGAGCACCGACTCCACGCGGTGCTCGGCTACCAGGCGGTTGATCACCCCGGCCTTGAACTCGGCGAGCTGTCCCAGGGAGCCGGGGCCGGAATGCCGCCCCCGGGCGTAGCGGTTTTCCCAGTACGGCGCGGAGCCGGGGAACGGCCGGCGCCGGACGGCGTCCGAAGAAAGAGCCCGGCGGATTTGCCTCGCCAGATTCCCGAGGCGCGGGAGGCTCCTGGTCGGCTTCTTCACAGTCTCCGTCTCCGGCGGGCGGCGCGCCGCCGGTTTCTCCCCGTCGGCCGCCTCCCCGACCACGGTGCCAGATTGTCCCGGGTGCGTCAATCGGAGACCGGACCTGCTTGCCGCCTGCGGAGGAGAGGCGGTATGGTACAGCGTCTCTGGTTCAACGAAAGTGAAACCTCGTGAAGCTGGCCCATCTCCTTCCCCGGGTCTGTGACCTGGCCCGCCAGGCCGGGTGCGCCATCCTGGGGCACTACCGCACCGTGACCGCGGTCCGGCGGAAGGCGGACGACTCTCCCATCACCGCCGCCGACCGGGAGGCCCACGACATCATTTGCGCGGGGCTGGCAGGTCTCACCCGGGACATCCCGGTGCTTTCAGAGGAAAGCGATGCGATCGACCCCGCCGCCCGGCGGCGGTGGGAGCGGTTCTGGCTGGTGGATCCTCTCGATGGAACCAAGGAGTTCATCAAGGAGACCGACGAGTTCACCGTGAACATCGCCCTGGTCCAGGGGGATGCTCCGTGCCTGGGGGTTCTCTACGCTCCCGCCCGGGACGATCTCTACTTCGCCACCGCCGGTGCGGCGGCGGCGTACCGCGCTCTTCAAGGCGGCGCTCCGCAGCCGATCCGGTCGCGCCGGCCAGCCACCCCGCCGCTGACCGTGGTGGCGAGCCGCAGCCATGCCGGTGCCGCGGTCCAGTCTGTTCTGGACAGACTGCCGGGTGCCAGGACGATCACCATGGGGAGTGCGCTCAAGATCGGCCTGATTGCCGCGGGGGAGGCCGACCTCTACCCCCGCCTGGGCCCGACCATGGAGTGGGACACGGCGGCCGCCCAGTGCATCGTCCAGGCGGCGGGAGGGGCGGTCCTGGATCTCCAGGGACGCCCTCTTCGTTACAACAAGGCGGATCTCCATAATCCCCGCTTCGTCTGCGTGGGCGATCCGGACCTGGACTGGAAGGCGTTCCTGTCCTGAGGGCCTGCCTCAGGAACCCTGCTCTTCCGCCGAGGGGTCGCCGTCCGTCGGGTAGGGGTCCGGGACACCAGGTTCCGCCGCGGGAACCAGATCGCCGCTGGTGAGCTCGACCGCCTCCGGATGGAACGCGGTGAGGGCGAACCAGTACCCGGGAATGATGATGAGACCCCCGCTCCCTTCCCGGCGGCCGCGCAGCTCACGCGCCGCCGGGTCGTAGGCCAGCTTGATCCGCTTGCCGATCCGGAAGCGGCCCGGCTCCCGCTTTCCGGCGAGGTCCTGGAGGGTTTCCTCGGCGATCACCAAGGTCTCTCCGCCGGCGACGATCAAGTAGCCCCAGTCTTTCGAGCGGCGGCTGCCGTCGGCGTGCTTGACCGGGAACATGGTGTTCCCGGAACGCCGGTACCAGTGGTACGGATCGGTGCTGTAGTCCCGGCCGTAAGGGAGGGCCTGGCTCAGCACCTCGGTGTCCGGGTGGCGGGACCTCCAGGCGGCCCAGGTGGTGGTCACCGAGGGGAGGAGGCGAAGCTCCTGGCCGCGCAAAGGCCCGGTGACCGCCTTGAACAGCATCTGGGAGAAGAGGCTCATGGTGCCCCGGTCGTAGAGGAGGATATCGGAGTTGTACAGCAGCCCGGACACGCCGAAGAGGAGCCGCCGGCCGTTCGCTTCCGCATCGAAGACCACACCGGTGCCGCAGAGCGGGCAGTAGCTGATCGCGATGGCTTCCCCGCCCACCCGGTCGTTGACAATCTCGTGCCAGTTCAGGATCCGGATCGGATAGGCCACGGCCGCCTTGCCCCGGGCGATCCCCATGACCCGGTCGTCCTCCTCGAGCCAGCGGCTGGCGGCGGCGGCGCTGACCCGGGGCGGGTCGGTCAGGGCGGGGATGCCGTCGCGGGGCGGACCCCCGCCGAGGATCTCGTGGACGGGGATCAGGGCTCCGGACAGATCGAACCCATTGGCCACCTGTGCGGAGGCGTGGCAGGCCAACGAGAGGCTCCCCAGCACCAGGAGCCAGAGGGGGAGCCGGCGCGGATGAAGAGGCACGCCCGCTTCAACCGCGGGGGATTGGAGGTCTATTCCAGCCGGGGGAGGCGGCGGAGATGGAGAGGCTGGAGAGGAGCGGCCGCTCCGCGCCCTGAGACCGGTGACCGGCGTTCCCGGCGATCATACCCGGCCCAGCAGCCAGTGCAGGAAGGCGCCCACTCCGAAGGCCAGTACGGCCGCGGCGCTCCCGGCCAGGAGGGTCCCCAGACCGGAGCGCGCCACGGACCGGTGCAGGATCCGTCCCTTGACCATCCCGATCCCCAGGAAGGCGCTGGCGGTGAGGATGGAGCTGGTGGTGAAGGTCCAGGCATGGCCGGGATCCAGGAGAAGGTACGGAAGCAGGGGGATCAATCCCACCGCGAGAAAGGCACCGAAGGTGGCCGCCGATGCCCGCAGCGGGTGGGGTCCCTCGGGCTGCAAGCCCAGCTCTTCCTTGAGCATGGTGTCGACCCAGATCTGCCGGTCGGCCGTGATGGTCTTGACAATGGTCTCCAGCACCCCGCCGCGGAATCCCTTCAACGAGAAGATCTGCCGGATCTCCTCGCGCTCGCCCTCGGGCACCTCGTCGATGTGGCGCTCTTCGCGGCGGCGGGCATGCTCGATGAGCTCGATCCGGCTCCGGGTGGCCTGGTAGTTGCTGACCGCCATGCTGAAGCCGTCGGCCAGGAGGTTGGCGAAGCCGAGAACGATGGCCACGGTGGCCGGGAAGCCGCCGCCGGCGCACCCGGCCACCACCGCAAAGGTGGTGACGCAACCGTCGATCCCGCCCAGGACCGCGTCCCCCAGGTAGCTGTGCCGGGCCCGGGTCTCCAGCCGCCGGCGAATCGCGTCCGGATGATGCTCCGCCTGTAGATCCCTGGGCGATGCCGGTCGGTTCAACTGCACCCCTCCCCCCGCTCTTACCGTGTCACACCCGGCTCTTCCGGACAAGGCGGCGGCGCGTGGCACCCTCACACCTATCGCGCTAACGTTATGGTGATGCGCGAGAGAAAGGGCAAGCTCGGACGCTCCGGCGTGCTGCTTCTGCTCGGCGTTCTGCTGGCTCTGGGGGCGGCCGTTTCGGTGCTGCTGATGGTGGGGGTTCCCCGGGCCGGCAAGCGGCCGGCCGGACCCGGCGCCGGCACGCTGGATGATGTGGAGGAGCCGACCGAGTCGTTCGCCAACCAGCTCCACGGGTGTTCCGCCGGCCTGCGGAAGGGAAACATGGAGAGTGCGGCGGCCTGTTTCGCCGAGACTCTCACGGCGACCCCCTTCCCGGCCGCATGGCCTGAAGCCGTGCCCGTGGTGAAGTGGTTTTCCCGCCGCACCTGGAAGCCGGAGAGCCCGGTGCGGCAATCGCGGCCGGAGTTCATCCGGTCCCTGGCGGGATTCGTCGCCCGCTTCGACCCGGTGGAAGATGTCCGCATCAAGGTGAAGCGATCCCGGGCGACGGAGGGCGGGGCGCGGGTGGAAGCCGATCTCGCCTTCTGGCTGGTGGGGCGCAACGAAAAAGGCCGCCGGGAGTGGGTGCAGGGGAAGGCCAAGGTCCGTGCGGCACGGGAGCCCGGATCGCCCTGGCGGATGGATCCCTTCGAGATCACAGAGTTCGGTTCCATGGTGGCCAGCCGGGATCTGTTCCAGGAGGTGTCCTGGGAAGCCGGCCTGGAGGAGGAGGACCCGCCGGTCCTGGAGCATCCCTCCCTGGGACTGGCCGCTTACGGGGCGGCGGCGGCCGACGTGGATGGCGACGGACTCCTGGACCTGTTCAGCACCGGCGCCAGGGGGAACACCCTCTACCTCAACCAGGGTGACGGCACCTTCCGGGACGCGGCGGCGGAGTCCTGGGTCCGCACCCTTCCGGCGCCGGGTGTCGCTCCGCTCTTCGTGGACTATGACAACGACGGCGACTCCGACCTCTTCATCACCTCGACCGGCGGGCAGTTCCTCTTTGAAAACCGTCGCATTCCCGAGGGCCGGCTGGTCTTCCGGGATGTCTCGCTCCAGGCCGGGGTCCAGCGGAAAGCGGTGGGATTTTCGGCCGCGGCGGGGGATGTCAACGGCGACGGCTTCCCCGATCTCTACGTCGCCTCGTACAACCTTTACGGCCAGGTTCTCCCAGATAGCTGGGATCACGCCACCAACGGCACGGCGAATCTCCTGTTCGTGAACCAGGGCGATGGCACGTTCCGGGAACAGGGACGGGAGTGGGGGATTGCCGACGGACGATGGAGCTATGCGGCGTCCTTCGCCGATGTGGACGGCGACGGCGATCTGGATCTTTATGTCGCCAATGATTTCGGCGGCGGCAACGCCCTGTTCATCAACCAGGGGAACCGGTTCGAGGACCAGGCGGCGGCGCGGGGGGTGGCGGACGGCGGCTACGGGATGGGCGTCAGCTTCAGCGACTACGACAACGACGGGGATCTGGACCTGCACGTGACCAAGATGTCGTCCACGGCGGGCCGGCGGATCCTGGCCCACCTCGATTCCCACACTCTGCCGGGGAAGGAACGCCTGGGCGAGCTGGCCAGCGGGAACAGCCTGTACGCCAACCAGGGCGACGGCACCTTCCGGGACGTGAGCGCGGAGGCCGGGCCGTTCTCCGCCGGATGGGCGTGGGGGGGCGGCTTCGTCGACATAGACAATGACGGCCGGGAAGACCTGCACACTCCCAACGGCTTCCTGTCCGGCGCCTCCATGAAGGACACGTGAAGCCTCTTCTGGCGCCAGGTCGTGGCGTCCCAGTCGGACACGCCGGAGGCGGACCGTGCGAGTGACGCCCGGCGGTTCCTGGAGCGTCAGCGGGACATGTTCCGCCAGGGGTTCTCGTTCAGCGGCTTCGAGCGTGATCTGGTGGCCTTGAACCTGGGCAACGGCCGCTTCCTGAACATCTCGGGGGTCTCGGGGGCTGACTCGGTCACCGACGGCCGGGCGGCGGTTTATGCCGACCTGGACAACGACGGCGACCTGGAAATCTTCCTGCGCGCCATGCACGGACCGGCCCACCTCCTGTACCGCAACCTGGTGGGCGCCGACAACCATTTTCTGCGCATCGCCTTGCAGGGAACGGACAGCGGGCGGGACGCTTTCGGGGCCGTGGTGCGGGTGCACACGGCCGGGGAGCTCCTCACGCGCGTCAAGAGCGGCGGCTCCGGGTTTCTCTCCCAGTCGGATCCGCGCCTGCTGTTCGGCCTGGGAGCGCTGGGAGAAGCCGAGTCGATCGAGGTGGACTGGCCGTCGGGGCGCACGCAGTCGTTCGCCGGGGCGGAGGCGGGGCGGTCCCTCCTTCTCGTGGAAGGAGAAGAACGGGCGCGTCCCGTCCTGGAGAGCCGGTTTCATCTTCCGGATCCGATCTGGAGCGCCGCACGCGACGCCTGGAGGCAGCTGAAGGTGAAGCCCGGCGAGGCCTTGCCATCCATGCCCCTGGCTTCCCTGGCCGGCGAGCCGGCGGATCTCGCCTCCCTGGTGGCGCCGAGTGGCTTCACCCTGGTGAACTTCTGGGCGACCTGGTGTGGACCCTGCGCGGCGGAGATGCCCGAGCTGGAGGAGCTTCACCGTGCTGGCCGGGAGACGCGGCGGCTGCAGGTGGCCGGCATCAGCCTGGACCGGCCGTCCGGCAGGGAGCGGATCCCGGCGTTTCTCCAGAAGGCCGGGATCACCTATCCTGTCTACACGGCCGCCGCGGATCGCTTGGGCAGTCTCTTCACCCGTCCCGATGTTTCCATCCCGCTCTCTCTCCTGGTGGATGATCAGGGACGGGTGGTGGACGCATTCAGCGGCTGGTCGGAAGAGGCGCGAAGGCGAGTGAAAGCACGGCTCTCCCAGGCCAGTCCCTGACCCGGACCGGGAGATGCTCGTTTGACTCCGGCCCGCGGCAGCGGCTAGCCTCAGGCAGGTCGTTCCCTCCGCAGGGCGCGCCACAAGCGCTTTCCGGCTCCACGTTTCCGCAAGGTTGGTGATCATGGCGCGACAGAAACGTCTCTTCTCCGGACCGGCCCGGGCGGCGGCTGCCGCCCGGCGGCCGATCTCCCGGATGCCCACCAAGGCGCACCAGCTGGCCCGGAAGGCGCAAGAGATCTCGGTCAGCGAGTTTTTCGCCAAGAACCGGCATCTCCTGGGGTTCGACAGCAAGCGCAAGGCACTGCTCTCGACGGTGAAGGAGGCGGTGGATAATTCCCTGGATGCCTGCGAGGAAGCCGATATCCTCCCGGACCTGACGGTCCGGGTCGAGCAGCTGAAAGGCGAGGCCGACCGCTACCGGGTCACCGTGTCGGACAACGGGCCGGGCATTCTGACCGAGCAGATTGATCTGGTCTTTGCCAAGCTCCTGTATGGGAGCAAGTTTCACCGCCTGCGCCAGAGCCGCGGACAGCAAGGGATCGGCATCTCGGCCGCGGGCATGTACGGCCAGCTCACCACCGGCCGGCCGACCCTCATCCGTTCGCGCATCGGCAAGCGGCACGACGCGGTGGAGGTGGCGGTGCGGCTCGACACCGCGAAGAACCGCCCGGTGCGCGCCAGCGAGAAGAAGGTGGACTGGGACCGTCCCCACGGGACCGAGGTGTCCATCGAGCTGGTGGCCCGCTACCACAAGGGGCGGGGGAGCGTGCCCGAGTACCTGTCCCAGACCGCGATCGCCAATCCCCACGTGCAGATCACCTACCACGATCCCGACGGCGGCGAGTCTCTGGTCTTCAAACGGGGGACGCGGGTGGTGCCCCGGCCTCCCCGGGAGATCCGCCCCCATCCCCGTGGTGTGGAGCTGGGGCTCCTGATGAAGATGATGAAATCCACCGCCAGCACCCGCCTGGGCGCCTTCCTCCAGGCCGATTTCTCGCGTGTTTCCGCCAGGGTGGCCGGGGAGCTCTGCCGGGAGGCCGGCCTGGAGCCCGCGGCGCGGGTCAAGTCGCTGGAGCACAAGTCGGCGGAGCGCCTTCTCCGGGCCATTCAAACCGTGCGTATCATGAACCCACCCACCGACTGTCTCTCGCCCATCGGCGAGGATCTCATCCGGAAAGGTCTGAGCAAGGAAATCGGAGAGGCCGAGTTCTTTGTCAGCCGGACCCGGCCGCCGGCCGTTTACCGGGGCAACCCGTTCCAGGTGGAGGTCGGGATGGCCCTGGGAGGCGATCTGGCCGCTGATGCGCCGGTGCGGCTGCTGCGCTACGCCAACCGCGTGCCGCTGCAGCACCAGCAGGGGGCCTGCGCCATCACCCGGGCGCTCACCGGCATCGACTGGAAGAACTACAGGCTCCAGCAACCCCGCGGGGCCTTTCCGGTGGGGCCGGTCATCATCATGGTGCACATGGCCTCGGCCTGGGTGCCGTTCACGTCCGAATCGAAGGAGGCGGTGGCTTCCTACCCGGAGATCGTCAAGGAGCTGCGGCTGGCCCTGCAGGATTGCGGCCGCCAGATGCAGAAGTACCTGCGCCGCAGGCAGCGCGTCGCCGACGAGATGAAGAAGCGCTCGTACATCGATCAGTACATTCCCCACATCGGAGAAGCGCTGCGCGACATCCTGGCGCTGGACCAGGCAAAGACCCATCTCCTGGTCGCCGAGCTGCGCGACACGCTGGAGAGGAGCCGCAAGCTGTGAGCCGGCCGGCGCCAGGAAAGAAAAAGAAGCCCGCCCGTGCCAGGGCCCGGCGCAAGACGGTCACCGACGCCACGGACCGGCACACCATTCATTGCATCGACCACTCGGCCCGCACCCTCTACGGGCGCATCATGAAGAGGGGCAAGCCGGAGCTGAAGAGCCCGGTGCGGGCGCTTTCCAACGTCCACTACGACCCCAAGGTGGGCTACCTGGAGATCGGCCGCGCGCGCAAGGTCCGCACCTTGACGGTCAACACGGTGAAGACCTTTGCCCAGACCCTGAAAATGATGCATCTGTCCAAGGAGATGATCGGCGAAGACACCTTCGCCACCAAGCGGGAGGCCTATTACGTGTCCAAGAACTGGGATGCGGCCCGTTTCCTGGAGCAGTCCGAGTCGGACACCGTGATGGACGACATCGAGGCCATGTTCAGCCTGGAGGGGATCTCGCGGGAGCAACTGCGTTTCTATCCCGAGGAGCATGGAGGCGCCGTGGCCGGAAACCTGGTGGTCGTCGACCGCGATCCGGTCTCGGGCCAGCCCATCGAGATCGACTGCACCCGGTTTGGCACCGGCGCCTATACCATTCCGCACTCGGTGGAGCACCTGGAGTTCCGCACCCGGGCACGGTTCATCCTGGCCATCGAGACCGGCGGCATGTTCCAGCGCCTGCAGAGCCATGGCTTCTGGGACACCGCTCACTGCATCATCGTCTCCATGGGCGGAGTGCCGACGCGCGCCACCCGCCGCTTCATCCGCCGGCTGGCGGAGGCCCGGAGTCTCCCCGTGTACGCTTTCGTGGATTGCGACCCGTACGGGATCTCCAACATCTACCGCACCCTCAAGGTGGGCTCCGGCAACACCGCCCACCTGAATCGTTTCTTCTCCGTGCCTGGAGCCCGCTTCCTGGGAGTCACGCCCCGGGACATCGAGGAGTACGAGTTGCCGACTCATCCCCTCCTGCCGGTGGACGTCAAGCGCGCCCGGGACGCACTGAAAAACGATCCGTTCTTCCGCCAGAGCAAGAAATGGAAGGCGGCCCTGGAGCGGCTCATCAAGATGGGCGTGCGCGCCGAGCAGCAGGCGCTGGCCAAGTGGGGGCTCAACTACGTCATCGACGAGTACCTGCCGGCCAAGCTGGCGCGCCCGCAGGCCTTCCTTCCCTGAGGCGGAGCAAGAAAAGGGCGGGAAGGCCGGCAAGCCCTCCCGCCCGGTTGGCAGAAAACACTCAGCGCCGCTACTTGCAGGTCCTGGAGCCCGGCTTTCCCTTGCAGTTGCCCGAGCAGCACTCGCTGTTGTTGACGCAAGCCTGTCCGGAGGGACTGCAGGTGCCGGCGCAGTCCGGGTCGGCGGCGTCGATGAGACCGTCACAGTCGTTGTCGATGCCGTCGTTGCAGGACACTTCGGGATTTTCCGTGACCGTGCAGGTGGCGCAGTCCGGGTCGGCGGCGTCGATGAGACCGTCACAGTCGTTGTCGACACTGTCGTTGCAGGACACCTCGGGATTTTCCGTGATCGTGCAGGAAAGGTTGCAGGCCACCGCCTCCGGCGCCTGGATGCGGCCGTTGCCGAAGCTGCGGTCGAATCCGGCGGTGCCCAGGTCCAGGGCCGTGAGATTGATGCAGTCACGAATCTCACTCGCCGTCTTGCCCGGGTTGGCCGCCAGGACCAGCGCGGCGAGTCCGGCCACGTGGGGAGAGGCTTGGCTGGTGCCGCAGAATCCCACCACCATGTTGTTGGTGTCGTTGTCGGCGCCCAGGATGATGCAGCCGGGGGCCACCACATCCAGGAAATCCCACTTGTTGGAGAAGCAGGTCAGCTGGTCCGGAGCCGTGGTGCGGTCCTGGCAGGAGCCCAGGAAGCGCTGCCGGCCCACGTCGGCGTCGTAGGTGGCGCCGATGGCCATGGCTCCGGAGGCGCAGGCGGGCGTGCCCACGGCGTTGGTGTTCTTCTCGTTGCCCGCGGAGGTCACCACCAGAACGCCCGCCGCCGCCGCCGCGTTCACCGCCTGGGCGGACCCGGTGGTGTCGGTGCTATCGCAGACCTCGGAGAACGCGCCGGCGCCCAGGGACATGTTGAGCACGTCGCCCCGCGGGGAGGGAGAGTCGGCGGCCATTCCGGCGCACCACTCGATCCCGGCGATCACGTCGGAGAAGCTGCCGCTTCCGGAGCCGTCCAGCACCTTGCCGATATACAAGGTGGCGGCGGGCGCCACGCCGTGAAACGGCGCGCCGCCAACCGTGAGCCCCTCGCGCCCGGCGACGATGCTGGCGACATTGCTGCCGTGGCCGTTGTCATCGAACGGAGTGGACTGGCCGGAGACGAAATCTTTCCAGGCGGCGATGCGGCTCGGGGTGTCGTCGAACTGCAGGTGGTTGGGGTTGATGCCGGTGTCGAGGACGCAAACATTCACTCCGGCGCCTCCGCTGGTGCCGGCCACCACCGGCTCGTCGCCGATGAGGGGGGTCGATTCAGCCAGGTGCGCCGTGACTTGAAAGTCGGGGGTCACGCTCACCACCCCGGGCGCGTGGGCCAGCGCCGCCTCGGCTCCCGGCGGAACATTGCGGATGTTGATCCGATCGGGCGTCAGGGTGTACTCGTAACGGATCGTTCCCCCGAAGGCGCGAACGAGGCCGCGCAACGCTCCCCGGTCGGCCTGCGCGGAAACGGTGACCATGAAGGAGCCGGGCACCGGCTTCAGACCATGGTCTGTTCCGGGCGCGGCGAGGCCGGGACCACTGAAGACAGCCAGAAGACCGGCTGCAAGACACACGGCGATGGTCTGCTTTCTCAAGTTCTCCCCCTTCCGATCTGGTCCCTTGAAAACTCCAAGGGTGCCTGTTGAAGAAAACACCTGTTGCCGGACGGCTCGCCCGTTGAAGCGACGTTCTCCTCATACCGCACCTCACGGCGGCCTGTCAAGGAACAATGCGCTGGCTTGCCACGGAACAATGCGCTGGCCTGCCAAGGAACGATGCGCTCGCCGCTCAAGGAACAATGAATGAAGGTGAGGGGGAGACTGTCCTGTCTCGAACTGAGACCGGCCGCCGACCCGGTTCGCCCGCCGGGATGCCGCCTTGAACTATCCTTGAACTATCATGGGCGGTTGAATCAATACAGTCGGCGCGAACTTTCCGGGAAGCGGCGCGAGCGTTCCGGCAGGTGAGACATGGATCATTCCGAGAGTCTGGATTCCGGCGCGGAGGTTCTCCCTCCGCCACCTTTCTCGCGCCTGGCCGGTGAAATCTCCCGGATGGGACGCGACTTCCACCGCCACGGCTGGCTGCCGGGGACCGGCGGAAACCTCAGCGCGGTCTGCCGGCGGGACCCCCTGGAGATGGCCGTCACCCGCTCCGGCGCCGACAAGGGGCGCCTGCGCCCCGCCGATATCGTGAGGGTCGGCGAGCGGGGGGAGCGGCTGGCCGGCGCCGGCCGGCCGTCCGCGGAGGTCCTCCTGCACCTGGCGGTGGCGCGGCGGCGGGGAGCCGGAGCGGTGCTCCACACCCATTCGGTGTTCGGCACCCTGGCTTCCCAGGCCCGCGCCAGAGAGGGAGGGGTTCACCTGGAGGGGTTCGAGATGCTCAAGGGGCTGGCGGGAGTGGGAAGCCACGACCACCGGGAGTGGCTGCCGATTATGGACAACTCCCAGGATGCCGCGGCTCTCTCCCGCCAGGTGGAGGAGACTCTGGACCGCCAGCCTGAAATTCATGGTTTTCTCCTGTTCCGGCACGGCCTCTACACCTGGGGAGCCGACCTGGAGGAAGCGCGCAGGCACGTGGAGGTGCTGGAGTTTCTCCTGGAGGTGGTGGTGCGCTGCGGTCCAGGCACGGCATGAGCGGATCATGGCCATCCTGAGCCTTCCGGAGGCGCACGAGGTGGTGCGGGATCCCGCCGCAATCGCCCGGCGGCTGGCTGGCGCCGGAATCGATCTCCGCCGCTGGACCACCCCCGCCTCGCTCCCTCGCGGAGCCTCGGCTGCGGCGATCCTGGAGGCGTACGCCGCGCCAATCGAGGCGCTGAAGCGGGAGGCCGGCTACGTGACCGCCGATGTCATCGATGTTCACCCGGACACGCCGGGGCTGGAGGCGATGCTGGCCCGCTTCGCCCGCGAGCACTGGCACCAGGAGGACGAGGTGCGGTTCGTCATCGCCGGGCGCGGCCTCTTCCATATCCGCCCCCCGTCCGGTCCAGTGCTGGCGGTGCAGGTCGAGGCGGGCGACCTGCTGCGGGTGCCGCGGAAGACCCGGCACTGGTTCCACCTCTGCCCGGAGCGCCGGATCCGGGCGATCCGCCTGTTCCAGGACCCGGCCGGCTGGGTTCCCCATTTCACCGGGAGCGGCGCGGAGGACCGCCACGCGCCGGTCTGCCTGGGCCGCGAGGATCTCCCGGGCCAGGTGTGAGGAACCGGCCGTGAAGATTCTTCTGGACGTGGAAGGAACCACCACGCCGGTGAGCTTCGTCACCGATCTTCTCTTTCCGTTCGCCCGCGCCCGGGTGGAGGAGTACCTGGCGGGCCACGCCGGAACGAAAGAAGGACGGGCGCTTCTGGCGGCCCTCAGGGAGGAGCACGCCCGGGAACGCGAAGAGGGGGGGGATGTCCCGCCCGCCTGGCGCCGAACCAGCGAGGCCGCGGAGCGCTCCTCCGCGGTGGCCTACGTGCACTGGCTCATGGACTGGGATCGCAAATGCACCGCCCTGAAGACCCTACAGGGCAGGATCTGGGAGGCGGGGTACCGGAGCGGCGACCTCCGCGCCCCGCTCTTCGACGATGTGCCGCCCGCCTTCCGGCGCTGGCGCCGGCAGGGGAGGACGGTTGCGATCTTCTCCTCGGGAAGCGTCCTGGCCCAGAAGCTGCTTTTTTCCCACACCACCCAGGGCGATCTGACCCCGTTCATCGACGCCTACTTCGATACCACCACGGGCCCCAAGCGGGAGTCGGACAGCTACCGGCGGATCGCCGCTTGCCTGGGCGCGCCGCCGGCGGATATCTTCTTCATCTCGGATAGGGCGGCGGAGTTGGACGCCGCCCGCCGGGCCGGTCTCGAGACGGCCCTCTGCGTCCGCCCGCCCGCGGCGGACCCAACGGCCTCCCCGCACCGCGTGATCCATGATCTGGACGGCCTGTTTTCGTGACCGCTTTTCAGCCCGGGCGCGATACCTTCCGGATGCAGTTCGATTCCTCGTGGCGAAAGTCCTGGTTCACTGGCACTGCGGTGGAACGAACCCCTTCTTGCCGATCTTGCTGTGGCCCAACCGTATTGGTATTGAACCGCAGATAGCCAAAGACGATCTGGTTCCCCGACACACTGAAATCCGGATTGGAATTGGAATCCGTGGCAATTCCCGGGCCGATGAGCTCCTGGAAGCCCGACGCTTGAAGGCTGGTCAGGGAAACCGAGGTGCAGGAGAGATTCGTATAGGTAATGTGCGGCACCGCGACATTCGTTCGAGCATCTTGACGCAGGGCGAAGAATGCCCTGATGGCAGCACCGGGAAACGGCGGGTTGAACTCGATACGGTCCTCGGAATAATCGATGCTGCTGAGCGCTCGCGACAAGCTGGTGCTGTAGGGGCGGATCCTGAACAGGTGTGTGACATGAATGCCACCGGGAGGGGCCGGCAACTGGTCAGCCATACGCCGGTAGGCGCCAGGATTTCCTCCCGTCAAGACCTGAAGCACGCTTTGAGTCCCGCCATTCTTTGATTCTTCAATGAAGGTGCTCCAGTCGGATCCATCAAAGGTGTCATCGGAAAGGACCACTTGCTGAGCTGGTGTGGGTCAGACAACGAGACCGAGAAGCACCAACCACAGCAGCAGGATCGACCGTCGCTTTTACTGGCCCCGCCTCCGCCTGGACATTCCCCGTCATGGAAAACATCGCCGTGTAGACATCCTGCTCAGCTCTTGACACCGGAAGTCATATCAACGCTCAGTGGGACATCACCGAATCACTCACTCGACTTACATCGATTACGGCTTGTAGCCGTAGAGCCAGCGCGACTCGGTCTTGCCAAGGTTTCGAACGGTATGGCTGGCGCCAGCCGTAATGAGGAGTTCCTCGCCAGCAGCGGGGCGGTGTGTCTCGCCTACAATCTCGAACACCACCTCGCCTTCGACAACCATGACGATCTCGACGGTGCCGTGGACGGAGTCGGGCCAGACCATGACCTGGCGGGTCCACCCAGAGGCCACACGAGAAGTCCCGCTGGTGCCACTCGGCGGCGACGGCATCTTGGTCCACGGGGGTCATCATGAGAGATATTATGCAAAAATCTCAAACTATTGGCGACGCCAAGTTCGACAGTCTGCCATTCAGGATCATCCTTCACCTTCCAGGCAGTGGAACAAGAGTGTCGGTTGCCGCCATTCAGGCCATCTTGCTCGAACAGGTCTGCCACCGACGTGACCAGTTCCTCAGCCAGAACGCCAAGTGCCCGGATGCGCCACCAGGCCGCAATACGATCTGGCCGGATTGAGCTTCCTAAAGGAACAACTGCCGGCGGAGACATAACATGACCTCCAGCCGCGCAGCTATTTCAGAGAGCCTTTCCTGCTATGGCGTGCACTCGGTTGGCACGAAGCCCTTTTTGCCAATGTCGGACATGGATGCCTCGCCCCTTCGATGGTGACATCCGTGTTGCCGTACCGAGATGAGAACCAAGGATTTGAAGATGAAGGCTACGCTGCCCGACGCGCGTAACGATGGTGGAGGCCGCCGATTCCAGGAGCGTCCTCCTGGCCGACGCCCGGCCGCCGAAGCCCCCACCGGAAGGCGACCGGCTCATCGGCCAGGCAGCGCCGCTCACTGAGGTACAATGGCTCCATACCGACCATCTGGGCAGCACCCGGGTGGTGACTGACGAGAGCGGCACCGTGATCTCACGCAGCAAGTACCTGCCTACGGGGAAGAGTACGAGTCTGGCAACATCCGCTCGGGACTACGGACCACGAGCGGAAGATAGGGTCCGCCCGGAGCGGGGCCAGAGTGCAAATATGCAGGCAGGAAATCCCTCGAATCGGCTGCCAAGAACGGGGAACTCGGCATGGTGCCAGTCGCGCTGCAACTCCTGCTCGGCACCAATGATTGTTCTCTAGTTGATAGGTTCCCAGGAACAGCTACTTCAGGAAGAGGCAGTGGAATAATATCGAAACCATTGCTGTAACAGAAGGTGGAGGCCATCGCCGCCGCTGCCGGCCGTGCAGGAGGGTGTCATGATCACTCGGCAGACCACTCGTTAGATCTCCCATCTTCTCGGAACACCGCGCAAGCTGAGTGGAAGCGCCCTTCTCGCCCTTCTCGTGGCCTGGAGCGGAATCTTGGCTGTTCAGATTTCCCTGGAGGACGAGATTCAGTTTTCCCGCAGGGTGACCTTCGAGGATACGGCATCCGGCTCGGATCTGATCGCCCTGGGCGCGGTGGGCTCCAAGGTTGGGACGGTGATGCGGGGTAGGAAGTATCGCCTGCTCCACACGCAGAACGAGTTCATCATCGAGGAGCTCTACAAGGGAGATGCACCCGAGAACGGCAAGGTCATCATCTTGGCCGAAGGAGGAACTTACGAGCAAGACGGCGAATCGTATGGCGTGGACGTGATAGGTTCGATCCACGTCCGCGAGGGAGAGCGGTTGCTGGTCTGCCTGGCGCGTGTGACGGGTGATCAGTACCGCTTCGCGGGACGTCATTACGGCAGAACCACGATCATCAAAGATGCCGATGGCGTCCCCACGGTCGCTCTGGCGACACGTCGGACGGATCTGCTGCCGACGCGTTTGCACACGGCCCGTGAATGGGCCATTCCAGCAGGTGAGACACCCAGCGGGGGTCACCTTTTCCTGCCGGAACTGGGGCCGTTCATTCGCGGCCTGACAGAGAAGCCGCCGGTCTACCGTGACGCGAAAGAGAAGCGGCCGAGATAGAGCCATGGCCGCATCCCACGATGACCAGTACGCATGTGCCACCGGCTGTCTGGGTATCCCAGCTTACTTTCTCTGGATGTCCTGATCATGTCCAGCAACAGCGCTTTCTGTCTCCTGTGCTTGGTCGGTCCCTTCTCCCAGGTGGGTTCTCGCTCGCCTATGTGCCCCAGCGCATGGTCAACGGTGCTACGCGGCGCTGGAATCTGACTACCCCGGCCAACCCCAACGCCGTGGATGCCGCCACCGGCGAGGTACTGTGGCACCTGGACACGGATGGCTCAGACGATGTGCCGTTCATGGCGCTCGAGCCTGCTGCCCAGGCGGCCTTCGACACCTGGCAGGCGGTGTCGTTCGCCGGCATCGAGTTCCGCTCCGCCGGTGGTCTGAATGTGATGCCGGGCGAGGTACTTCTCGGTATGGCTGACACCCTCAACTCCGTGGTCTGGCTAGAGAGCCCTCTGGACGCGACGTTCGATGTTGTTGCCAGGACCGTCGTGAGATTCAACGCGAACGGCGAGATCATGGAGGCCGATATCGTCCTCAACGGCGCCACCTTTCTCTGGAGCGTCAACCTCGATGGCACAGTGACCACGAGGGATGGTCCCCAGGATGTACAAAGCATCCTGACGCACGAAGTTGGCCACTTCGCAGGGCTGGACCACGCCTTCCGCCAAGGTGGTTCCACCATGTTCTTCACCGCCCATCCGGCCGGAGCCCTGAACGGGCGCGGGCTCAAGGAGGACGACATCGCCGGCCTCCGCTTTCTGTATCCGGACGGTGTTGTGACGGGGACCGGAACCATCTCCGGCGCGGTCACGCGCGGAGGCACCGGTCTGAAGGGTGTGCTGGTGGAGGCCTTCCAGAATGGAGCGTTCGTGGCCTCCGCCATCACGGAGCCGGCGGGCTCCTACAAGATCGAACGGCTGCCGCCCGGCGCCTACCAGGTCCGGGCGAGGCGATCGTCCTGTCCGCCAGCCTCAACGGCGGCGACGTGGTCCTGTCGTGGGCCGACCCTTTCGGTCAGAGCCAGTACCTCATACGAAGAAAACCCGGACCAGAGCCGACGGCTCCGACTGCCTCGGAGAAGATCACCACCATGACCACCTTCACGGACGCTGGAGCCGTTTTTCGGGCCGGTAACGATTTCTACCTGATCCCGGAAGATGAGCTATGAGAAGAGTAATGGCAGGGTCAGTGCAAAGCGCGACGCATCGGAGATCGTTCTGCTGGTTCGATCCCGCGTTCGAGAAGGCTTTCTTCGCTCGATACCGTCACTCCGCGTCGGCGGGCGCTCGGCACGGGGTCGCAGGGCGATCTTGGCGCCCCTTGTGCCCTCCCTCATAGGTAAGATCTTATAAACCGTTGAAAATAAGATCACTTATCGACGAAGGAGGAGCGAAGCAACGGCGACCTGCCATTCTCTCGGTTGAGTAAAAAAACCTCGATCGAAGGG
>JBHHYE010000015.1:0-74940 GCA_046757405.1 Acidobacteriota bacterium
TTCTGCCGGGCTTCCCGGAGACGCGCCTCCAGCGCCCCGTCCGGATCCGGGTGGCAGGCCACGGCCGTGTCTCCGAGCATGGTCTCCGGGCGGGTGGTGGCGACCACCACGTGGTCGGGCTCGCCCGGGCCGGGATCCGCCACGGGGTAGCGCAGGTGCCAGAAGGAACCGTCCACCGTCTCGCGCACGATCTCGTCGTCGGACACGGCTGTCTGCAGGAGACAGTCCCAGTTGATCATCCGGTCGCCGCGATAGATGAGTCCGTCGCGAAACATGCGGAAGAAGGTCCAGAGGACCGCCCGCTTGCAAACGCTGTCCATGGTGTAGCGCTGCCGGTCCCAGTCGCAGGAGCAGCCCATGGCCTGCTGCTGGCGGACGATCCGCTCCCGGTAACGCCGGCTCCATGAGAAAATCCGTTCCACGAGCCGTTCCCGGCCCAGGTCGTGGCGGGTCTTGCCTTCCAGCTCCAGGAGCCGCTTCTCCACCACGGCCTGGGTCGCGATCCCGGCATGGTCGACTCCCGGCAGCCAGAGGGCGTTCTCCCCCCGCATCCGGTGCCAGCGGGTCAACAGGTCCTGCATGACGCCGTCCATGGCATGGCCCATGTGGAGCGCCCCGGTCACGTTCGGAAGGGGCATCATGATCACATAGGGGCGCGTGCCGCGGCGGGGGAAGGCGGCGAAGGATCGGGACTTCATCCAGCGGCTGTAGACGGCGGCTTCGCAGGTGGAGGGGTCGTACTGCTTGGGGAGCTCGGCCACCATCGGGGAGCCTACAATAGTCTGGCCGCCCGGGGGCGCGTCAAGGCCGCGGAACGTCCCGGGAGCGTGGCGGCGGGAGGCGACGCGCCGCCCGCCCTGGGAGGCGGGGAAAGAAGCGCGGCCGGCTGCCGAAGCGCTGCTCGTAATCAGAGAAGGCGCGAAGCCCGCTCTCCTCGACCTTGATGCGCACCGAGACCAGGATGCCGCTGGCGGCGCCGAAGAGGAGGGCCGTGATCCAGGCCGAATGGATCAGCGGCAGGGCAGGCACCTCCAGCAGGACCGCGAGGTAATTGGGATGGCGCACCCACCGGTACGGTCCCCGGTGGATCGCCGGCGCCCCCGGCAGGCAGACGACCCGGGTGCACCACCGCTCGCCAAGGGTGGCCACCGCCCAGTAACGCAACGCCATGGTGCCGATGAGGAGGAGGGTCATGCCGCCGGCCAGCAGCGGAAGAAAGGGTGGGTTCCGGAGCCAGACCTCGGCAGGACAGGCGAGGAGAAAAAGGCCGTGCGTGATGACCATGAGGCGGGTGTGCCCGCGGCCCAGCTCCACGCCGCCGCGGGCAAGAGTCTGGCGGGTATGACGGGCGGACAGCCGCAGTTCGAAGAGCCGCTCCACCCCCACGAGCCCCACCAGGCCCGAAAAGAGGATCCGGGTATCGATCACCACCGGAGGAGCACCAGCTCGGAGCAGAAGCCGGGCCCCATGGCCACCAGGAGGGCGTGAGCGCCGGGTGCCGGAGGCCCGGCCTCGAGGACCTTGTCCAGCACCAGGAGCACCGAGGCCGAGGAGAGGTTCCCCACCTGGGCCAGAGTGCTCCAGGCGAGATCGAGCGCCTGGCGCGGCAGATCCAGGGCCTCCTGGAAAGCCTGGAGCACCTTGGGGCCGCCGGGATGGCAGATCCAGGCCGCCATGTCCCGGCGCCGCAGGCCATGGTCCCCGAGAAAGCGATCCACGTCCTCCCCGATATGGTCGCGCACCAGGCCCGGGACGCCGGCCGAGAGGATCACACCGAACCCCTTCTCGGAGATCCGCCACCCCATGGCGTCCTCGGAGCCCGGGTAGAACGTGGACCGGCTGTCCAGGATGCGCGGGCCGGCCGCCCGCCGTGAAGCCCCGGCCACCAGGACCGTGGCGCTCCCGTCGCCGAAGAGGCCGGTGGCGATCAGGTTGGCCACGGAGGAGTCATCCCGCCGCAAGGTGAGCGAGCAGAGCTCCACCGACACCACGGCGGCCACGTGATCGGGGTAGGCCTTGACGTAGTCGGCGGCGCGGGCCAGGCCGGCGGCGCCCCCCACGCAGCCGAGACCGAAGAGCGGCATTCTCTTGACCCGGGCGGGCATGTTCAGCCGGTTCATGAGATGGGCGTCGATGGAGGGAGTGGCCACCCCGGTGACGGAGATGAAGATAAGGAGGTCCAGATCATCCGTTCCCAGCCCGGCGCGGTCGAGTGCTTGCCGGAGGGACGCCTCCCCGATCTCCGCGGACACCCGGATCCAGGCGTCGTTGGCATCCCCCCAGGTGGCGAGCCGGGCGTAATCTTCCAGGGGGAGCGCCAGGTGGCGCCCCCCGACCAGGAGGTGGCGGTGGAGCTTCTCCAGGCGCGCCAGGGAGCGGTCATGATCCACCACCAGCACCCGGATGGCCTTCATGAGCGTGTCCTGGTCGTAATAGTGGGGGGGGAAGGCTGTGCCGATGGAGGCGATTCTCATGGTGGCGGGCCGGAGAGAGATCGTAGCACCGTCACCCTCATGAACGGGGCAGGCCGGGTGGCGCTGGCGGCGCCCGTTCCAGGCGCCTGGCGAGCCGCGCCAGGGCCTGTCCCCGATGGCTGACCCTGGCCTTTTCCTCCGGGTGGAGCTCGGCGAAGGTGGCCCGGGAAGAAGGATGGTAGAAGACCGGGTCGTACCCGAAGCCGCCGGTTCCCCGGGGCCGGGAGAGGATCCGTCCCTCCACGCGCCCTTCCTCGGTGAACAGAAGAGAGCCCCGGTGGGCGACCGCCAGGACACAGAGAAAGCGGGCCGTGCGCTGTGCTTCGGGGACCTGGCGCAGGCGTGAGAGGAGCAGGGCGACATTGGCCCGGTCCCGCTGATCGGCCGGGATCTCCTCTCCGGCGAACCGCGCCGAGCGGACGCCCGGCGCTCCCCCGAGCGCATCGACCATCAGACCGGAATCGTCCGCGAGCACCCAGAGATCGTGCCCCAGGACACGGGCGGCCCGCTCCACGGCCAGGGCCTTGAGGACCGCGTTCTCCTTGAAGGTGGCGCCGGTCTCGGCCACCCGGGGCGACGATGGGCCGATCTCCGCCGGGGCCACGATGCGCCAGGGAAGATTCCGGGTCAGCCGGTGAAGCTCATCCCGCTTGGCGCGGTTGCCGGAGGCCAGGAGAAGGCAGGGGACGCCGCCGGCAACCCTCACTGCTCGATGGTGAAGCCGGCATCGCGGAGAGCACGGATTCCTCCGGGCAGGGAAAGGACGCGCCTGTACCCCATCCTCTGAAGATTATCCACCGCCAGGGCGGAGCGGAAACCGCCGCCGCAGTACAGGACGATCCGCGCGTTCTTGTCCGGAATTTTCCCGACAATATCCCGTTCCAGGATGCCGCGGCCCAGGTGAACGGCTCCCTGGGCGTGCCCGGCGGCGTACTCGTGGTCTTCGCGCACGTCGATGAGGTGAAAGGCCTCGCCCCTCTCCTGGAGGGCCCGGACCTCCTGGGCGGTGCATTCCTGGATGCGCCTCCTGGCATCCTGGACAATCTGGAGGAACTCCGCGCTGTGCTTCATACCCAGAGACCTTATTGAAAAGCATACTCCGGCGTCAACAGGAGGGGAGGCGGGGGTCCTGGAACGGTTCCCCGGAAGCCCTATATTGGAATCCGTGCACCGGATCGGGCGGTACGAAATCCGCGAGGAGATTGGCCGCGGCGCCATGGGCGTCGTCTATCTGGCCCATGATCCACAGGTGCGCCGCGCCATCGCCTTGAAAACCTATCATCTCCCTGCAGGTCTCCCGCCTCGGGAGGAAAAGGCGTTCCGCGCCCGTTTCCTCCGCGAGGCGCAGACCGCCGGCGCCTTGAGCCACCCGGCCATCGTGACGATCTACGATGCGGGCGAAGATCCCGGCTCCGGGACGCCTTTCATCGCCATGGAGCATGTTCCCGGATCCAGTCTTCGGGAGTTTCTCGAGCAGTATGGGCCACTTCCACTGGACCATGCGGCCCGCCTTTTCTCCGACCTCGCCAGTGGTCTCCAGGCGGCCCACGCGGCCGGGATCGTGCACCGGGATATGAAGCCGGCCAATATCCTGGTGCGGGATGGGGACGGAGCGGCGAAGATCACCGATTTCGGGATCGCGCGCCTGGCCACCTCGGAGCTGACCCGGACCGGCCAGCCGCTCGGCTCGCCCGCCTACATGTCGCCGGAGCAGATTCGCGGCCTGAAGGTGGACGGGCGCAGCGATCTGTTCTCCCTGGCGGTGATCTTCTACGAGGCTCTCTGCGGCAGCCGGCCCTTTGCCGGGTCCGATCTCTCCTCTCTCGCCTACTCCATCGTGCATGAGACCCCGTTGCCCATTTCCCGGCGCGCCGGAAACCTCCCGGCAGCGCTGGACCGCTTTTTCGACCGCGCCCTGGCCAAGCGGCCCGGGGAACGGTTCCAGGACGGGCTCGCCTTTGGCAAGGAGCTGGGAAGGGCGCTCACGCCTCCCCGCCGCCGCGCGCCCACGTCCGGCCCGGGCGCGGGCGAGGCCACTCTTCCGGACTCCCCGCCGCTCCTGGAGCCCCTGCGGCCGGCGCTGGGGATTTTCCCGGGATGGGCTGTGGCCTGTCGCCGGGGGCTGGCCCGCCTCCAGGCCGCCGCCGCCCGCCTGGCGACGCGCCTGGAGAGATCGAGCTCCCGGGAGCGGACCGCGCTGGCCGGGGCGGTCCTGCTCATCCTGATGCTGGGAGGGGGCCTCCTCTGGGAGATCAGCCACCGGTCCTACCTGATGGTGGAGGCGCGGAGCCGCCTCGAAGGAGGGACCTTCACGGTGCTGGTGGATGGGGCGCCGGTGCTGACCCGGGAGCTGGCCGGACGGCCGAACGGCGTCAAGGCGTTTGGCCGGTCGTTTCAGTGGGGAGCCGAGGAGTTTCAGGAGGCCATTCCGGTACGGCCCGGCCGGCGTGAGGTGACGGTCCAGGTGGCCGAGGAGGATGGAACCTTGCTCGAGGAAAATGCCACGGTGGAGGTGGAAGCCGGCACCCGCCGGCTTCTCGAGGTGACGGTGGAGCACAAGAAACGCCGCGCCCCGTTACGGCTGAAGGTCGGCCGGGACGGATGAACCCAGATGGAGGTGACGGACCGATGAAGAAAACAGCTCAGCATGGTCTCTCTGACCCGGACCCGGAAGAAGGCACCCTGCTGGATGCCAGGATGGCCCGGCCACGACTCACCGAGGGGCTCGTGCCGCCGGAGACCGGTCTCTTCCTTCGTATCCTGGATGGCCTGGGCGCCGGGCGGGTCTTCACCTTCGCATCGGGAGGTGTCTTTCTGCTGGGCCGGGAAGGGGCCGACCTGGTTCTGGCGGACCCCAAGGCGTCCCGGAAACATGCCGAGATCTCGCTCTTCGGCCCGGGACGGTTCTTCCTGCGTGATCTGGCGTCGACCAACGGGACCTTCCTGAACGGGAGACGGGTCATGGACCGGTGTGAGCTGCACCACCAGGACCGCATCCGGGTGGGGGACACGGTCATGGAGTTCTCGGTGATCGAGGGCTCGCTCCCGGTCGCCCGCGACCACGGCGCCTGACGCCGGACGCCTGGAGCGGCGACTGGGGGAAAACACACAGGCTGGCGCCCCATTCCGACGCCGGATGAGTCGGATAACCCGCAGGAACCGCTGGATTCTCCGGAAGGGAGTCGATCCGCCCCCCTGGAACGGTCCTTGCTTTCGTTCGAGAACAGGGGAGATGGAGCTCAAGGGTCTCCCCTGGGGAGCCCGGAACGGTCCGGACCGGGCCTGGGGGACCGAGCTGGATGGCTCCCAGGTATCCGGTTGCCAGGGTGTAGTATCTGGGGTGTTCCCGGCTCGGGAGGCAGGTGAATCGTGAAGCCGTTTGAACAGATCCTTTGCCCGGTCGATTTCTCCGATTTCTCCCGGCGGGCCCTGACTCTGGCCAGCCGTCTGGCCCGGGACTTCGAGGCCGGTCTGACTCTTTTCCACGTCATGGACATGAGGGCGTTCTCTCCGGCCGAGGCGGCCCTCGCGCCGAAAATCGAGGCGGCCAACCGGCGGCGCGTCCAGGAGCAGATGGTGGAGCTCGGCCGCGGGGTGGGATTAGCGCCGGAGCAGGTGGAAATCGCCGCGGGTCTTCCTCATAAAGCGATCGTCCAGCGGGCTGACTCCGGCGGGGTGGATCTGGTGGTGATGGGCACCCACGGTCTTTCCGGGTTCGAGCGGCTGCTGCTCGGCTCGGTCACGGAGAAGGTCTTGCACCAGTTGCACCTCCCGCTCCTGGCCGTGTCCCAGAAGGCGCCGGAGAGCATCCTGAACAAGGAAGGGGAGCACGGCCTGCGGACCATCCTGGTCGCCACTGATTTCGGCTCTCATGCCGCCGGCAACCTGGTGTATGCGGCCGCCCTGGCGCAGCGGTATGGAGCGCGTCTCGTGGTGGTGCACGTGGTGCCTTCACCGGAAGCCTATTTCGGCCCTCTGGACACACCCTGGGCGGGGGGCATTGATCTGGAACGGGTCACCACCCGGCTGAAGGAGGACAGCGGCCGGCGCCTGGAACGTCTTGTCACCGCCGAGATCCGTTCAGCCTGCGCTCCGGAGCTGGTGGTGGAGAGCGGCCGGCCGTCCGCCACGATTCTCGAGATCGCCCGCCGGAGGCAGGCGGACCTGATTGTCCTGGGGGCGCATGGACGTGGAACAAGCGGCCTGGGCTGGGTGGGCTCCGTTTCCCATCGTGTCCTGCGCTCCGGACACTGCCCGGTCCTCGCCCTGCGGCCGAGGGAATGATGATGAGCCGGAAGGGCCGGAGTGCCGGCCCGCTCCGCCGCCGGAAGAGGGAACTGGAGGAGCGGCAGCGGTTTGTCTGTCTCGGCGCCGGGGAGCTCGAGCTCCTGGCGAGCCTGCGCGAGGCGATCCGGGCCCGGGCCGACGAGGTCATCGACCGGTTCTACGAGCACCTCCTGGGGTTCCCGCACCTGCGGGAGATCCTGTCGAGTCCCGAAATCGTGAAGCGGGTGAAGGCGGCCCAGAAGGAGTATCTGCTCAGCTTGACCCGCGGCCGGATCGATAGGGACTACGAGGAAGATCGCCTGCGTATCGGCCGCAGCCACGAGCAGGCGGGCCTGCAGCCCCAGTGGTATCTCGGCGCGTACTCCATTTACCTGGATCTCCTGCATCCCGTTGTCATGGACTGCTACCGGGATGAGCCGATGAAGGGGATGCGCGCCTGCCTGGCCTTGACCAAGCTCATGAATCTGGACAGCCAGATTGTCCTGGATGCCTACTTCGACATCCACCAGCAGCGGTTGATGGAGCGGTCCGAACACCTGGCGGCGGTGGGAGAGATGGCTGCTTCCATCGCTCACGAGGTGCGGAATCCGCTGGCGGGAATGAAAGGCGCCATGGAGGTGCTCCGGGATCAGCTGGGAGACACCTTCGCCCATCGCGAGATCGTGGAGGAAATCCTCGGGCAGATCGAACGGCTCGAGAACCTGGTCCGGGATATGCTCACCTATGCGCGGCCCCGGCCCCCGAGCTTCCAGACGGTGGATCTTCACCACCTCCTGGACCGGGTCCTGAGGTTTGCCCAGAAGGGGGATGGGAAGATCTGCGTGAAGTGCCGGTACGAATCAGGAGAGGCCCGTGTCCAGGCGGATCCGCAGCAGATGGAGCAGGTCTTCTTCAACCTGGTGCAGAATGCCATGCAGGCGATGGAGGGAGGCGGAGAGCTCACCGTCCGCACCGCAGTCGATGATGGGACGGTCCGCATTGATTTCCAGGATACCGGCCACGGGATCCCGCCGGGACAGATGCGCGAGGTCTTCCAGCCGTTCTTCACCACCCGCCACCGCGGCTCGGGCCTCGGTCTGGCCATCGTGAGCAAGATCGTCGGAAAGCATGGCGGGAGTCTCGAGCTCAAGAACCGCCAAGAAGAGGGCACCATTGCCACGGTCATCTTGCCGAGAAGACGGGGAACCCATGGAACATGATCGCATCCTGATTCTGGAAGATGAGAAGTTGATCCGCTGGGCCATGCGGGAACGCCTGGCCGCCGAGGGATACCGCATCGCCGAGGCGGAGACCGGCAAGAAAGCCGCCGCCCTCCTGGCGGAGGACGATTTTGATCTGCTTCTCCTGGACCACCGGCTGCCCGACACCACGGGCATGGAGGTCCTGGTGCGGGTCCGCAAGGAAATGCCCGAGATGTCCGTGGTCATGATGACCGCGTATGGAACCGTGGAGAACGCCGTCCAGGCCATGAAGCTGGGAGCCCAGGAGTATCTCACCAAGCCGGTCAACCTGGATGAGCTCACCTTGGTGGTCAAGAAAGCCCTGGCGGCGACCCGGCTGCGCCGGGAGATCAGGCGCCTGCGCAGCGAGAGACGGGCCGCCGCCGGCGAGATCCAGATCATCTCCCGCAGCCCCGCCATGCGCGATGTCATGGACCTCCTGGACAAGATCATCGCCAACCCCTCGGCCACGACCCTTCTCATCGATGGGGAGAGCGGCACGGGAAAGAACCTGGTGGCCAAGATGGTCCATTACAACGGACCACGGGCCGAGAAGCCGTTCATCAACATCACCTGTTCGGCCATCACCGAGACGTTGCTGGAGAGCGAGCTCTTCGGGCACGAGCGCGGTGCCTTCACCGATGCCAAGGTGCAGAAGAAAGGGCTCCTGGAGCTGGCTCATGGCGGCACGGCCTTCCTGGACGAGATCTCGGAGATGGGGCCGGCCTTGCAGGCGAAGCTCCTGCGGTTTCTGGAGGATCAGACCCTGAAGCGCGTCGGCGGCACAGTGGACATCAGCGTGAACGTGCGCATCATCGCAGCGACCAACCGGAACCTGGAGGAGGCCGTGAGTACCGGCCAGTTTCGCGAGGACCTCTATTACCGGCTCAAGGTGATTCCGATCCACCTGCCGGCGCTCCGGGACCGGCAGGAGGACATCCCACTCCTGGCCGAGCAATGGCTCGAGCACTTCAGCCGGGAGTTTCACAAGAACACGCGCGAGTTCACGCCAGAGGCCATGCGCCTCCTGGTGCAGTACCCCTGGCCCGGAAATGTCCGCGAGCTCAAGAACGTCATCGAGCGTATTCTGATCCTTCAGGACAAGCCGCAGATCGAGGCGGCCGACCTTCCGGCGAGCATCCGGGAGGCAAGACATGGGACCGGCTTCCGCTCCATGCCCATTGGAACCATGACGCTGGAGGACATCGAGCGCCAGGCAATCCAGCAGGCTCTGGAGCAGACCGGGTTCAACCAGGTCCGCGCCGCCAAGCTCCTGGGAATCTCCAGGGATACCCTGCGTTACCGGATGAAGAAGTTCGGGTTCTCCGACCTGGGCGATCCGGTCACGGCGGGGAACCTCTAGCCCTTTTTGAACCGCCCCCACGGGAGAACGAAGAGATGAGCGCACAGAATCACTCTGTCAGCCCCGAAGGAGAGAGATTCCCCCTGCCGGTCGAGGCCGACTACGCCGCTGAGTTCAAGCGGCTCCAGGATCTGGTCTCCCAGCACCGTGAGGCCGGCAGGGAGATCGTCGTAGTGGTGGGCGTCGGGTTCGTCGGGGCGGTGATGGCCGCCGTCATTGCCGACTCCACGGGTGCCGCCGGACAGCCCGGAAAATTTGTCATCGGGATGCAGCGGCCCAGTCCGCGGAGCTACTGGAAGATCCCCCTTCTGAACCGGGGACTCTCGCCGGTGAAGGCCGAGGACCCGGAGGTGGAAACTATCATCGCCCGCTGCGTCAACGAGAAGAAGACGCTGACGGCCACCTTTACCTACGATGTCTTGCGGCTGGCGGACGTGGTGGTGGTGGACGTCCAGTGTGACTACTTGAAGGAGTCGCTGGGGAATTGCCGCAACGGAGCGGCCGACATGGAAGCCCTGGAGGCGTCGATGTCGATCATCGGGGAGAAGATCGAGCCCGAGACCCTGGTTCTGATCGAGACCACGGTGGCGCCCGGTACGACCGAGCAGATCGTCTACCCGATCATCAAGAAGCTCTTCGAGCGCCGGGGGATCCATGCGGATCCCCTCCTGGGACACAGCTACGAGCGGGTCATGCCCGGACGCCACTACGTGGCCTCCATCCGTGATTTCTGGCGGGTTTGCAGCGGCGTCAACGACCAGGCGCGGGAGAGGGTCAAGCGGTTTCTCGAGGAGATCCTCAATACGGACCGGTTCCCTCTGACGGTCCTGGATCGGCCCATCGAGTCGGAGACCGCCAAGATCATCGAGAACAGCTACCGGGCCACGATCCTGGCCTTTCTCGATGAATGGTCCCTGTTCGCGGAGCGCAACGGCGTCGATCTCAAGAAGGTGATTGCCGCCATCACCGTGCGGCCGACTCACTCCAACATGATCTTCCCGGGCCCGGGGGTGGGTGGTTACTGCCTGCCCAAGGACGGAGGCCTGGGCGTCTGGGCCTATCGCCATATTCACGGATGGGAGGACGATATTTTCCGCATCACCCCTCTGGCCATCGACATCAATGACACCCGCGCCTTGCACGCGGCGCAGCTAGTGCGCGATGCTCTACGCAATCTGGGACGCCCTATCGCGGCCGCCGATGTTCTGCTCCTGGGGGCGGCTTACCGGGAAGATGTCGGGGATACCCGGTACAGCGGATCGGAGCTCATTGCCAGGAGGCTGACGGAGATGGGCGCGGAGATCCGCGTCCACGATCCTTATGTCGACCACTGGTGGGAGCTGGAGGCGCAGGACCGGTACCCGCGGCCGGGGCATAGCCGCGCCCGCTTCTTTCACCGGCAGGACCGGTTGCTGGGGATTGCCGTCCGGAAAGATCTGGAGGAGGCGATGCGGGGAGCCGAAGCCATCATC
The DNA here is from genome assembly GCA_046757405.1 of Acidobacteriota bacterium. Taxonomy (GTDB): domain Bacteria; phylum Acidobacteriota; class Polarisedimenticolia; order SMYD01; family SMYD01; genus JBHHYE01. The sequence continues at coordinate 10,817 of JBHHYE010000015.1, forward strand.
TTTGCCGTGCGCCACCAGGCCTACCTGGAGCTCGATCCCGATGAGGTGGTGAGGATGGCGGGCTGGCCATGTGCAATCATCGACTGCTTTTGCATGCTGGACGACGGCGCCATCCACCGCTATTTCGAGCTCGGCTGCGAGGTCAAAGGGATGGGCCGCGGGCACATCCAGCGGATCAAGGAGAGTGTCCGGCGGCGGTAGGGCCGGACGGTTGGCCAGGGACGCGCCATGCGCTGGCCGGCGGAGAAGGGGAGCGGCCGTGGGGAAAATCTCATGAAGCGCCAGGGGCAGGACGGGCCGCCGCCGGGCTCCGTGCCCCGGCGGAGGTTCCTGGATGGGTTCCTGTGGTCTTCCCTGGCGGCGCTTTCCGGTGCCGTTTTCTACCCGGTGGCGCGTTTTCTCAGCCCGCCGCGCATTCCGGAGGCCGTGACCAGCCGCGTGCTGGCCGGAAAGGTCTCCGGCATGCCGAAGGCGGGATGGAAGATCTTTCCTTTCGGGTCCGAGCCCGGCATCCTGATCCGGATGGGAAACGGCGAATTCCGCGCTTTCTCCGCCACCTGCACCCATCTCGAGTGCACGGTGCAATTCGACCGGGACGCCAAGAGGATCTGGTGCGCGTGCCACAACGGCTGGTATGACCTGGCCGGCCGGAATGTGGCCGGCCCCCCGCCCAGGCCGTTGACGGCCTACCAGGTCCAGGTGAGCGGGGATGACATCTTCGTCAGCCGTGTGTGAAGGCCTAGGGCGCGTGCTGCCCTGAGGAGAGCCTCCGGATGTTGAACAGCTTACTGGCCTGGATGGAAGCGCGGATCGGCCTCGGGATCGTGCGCCGCGCCTTGAACGAGAAGAGCGTTCCGGTGCACCGGCATACCGCCTGGTACTACTTCGGCGGCATGACCCTTTTCTTCTTCATGATCCAGGTGGCCACTGGCATCCTCCTGATGCTTTATTACCGTCCGTCCGCCAACGAGGCCTACGAGTCGATCCAGTTCATCATGACCCAGGTGCCCTTCGGCTGGCTCATCCGCTCCATTCACTCCTGGTCGGCCAACCTGATGGTGGGCACCGCCTTGGTCCATCTGTTCTCGGTCTTTTTTCTCCGCGCCTACCGCTCGCCCCGGGAGCTGACCTGGATGAGCGGCTTCCTGCTCCTCATCATGGCCATGGGGTTCGGATTTTCCGGTTACCTGCTCCCCTGGAACAAGCTGGCTTACTTCGCCACCCGCGTCGGGACGGATATCGCCGGGTCTGTTCCCCTGGTCGGAGGTTTCCTGCTCCGTTTCCTGCGGGGCGGCGACCACGTGACCGGCGGAACCCTGTCCCGGTTCTACGGCTGGCATGTGGCGATCCTGCCCGCGGGGGCCACCCTCCTGCTGGGCCTGCACCTCCTGCTGGTGCAGAGGCATGGAATGAGCCTGCCGCCGTCCGAGTCCGGGCCGGGCCATCCGCGGAGGAGCATGCCCTTCGTGCCGGATTTCCTGCTCCGGGATCTACTGGGGTGGACGGTGGCCCTGGGCGTCCTGGCGGCCATGGCGGCCCTGTTCCCGTGGGAGCTGGGAGAAAAGGCGGATCCCTTCGCGCCGGCCTACGCCAACATCCGCCCGGAGTGGTACTTCATGTTCATGTTCCAGATCCTCAAGTTCGTGCCCGGCGGAGTGGTCCTGGGCGTGGAGAGCGAGGCCGTGGCCATCCTGTGCTTCGGGCTCCTGGGAGTGGCGGCGTTCCTGGTCCCGTTCCTGGACGGTGGCGGGGCGAAGCGGGGCCGCAGCATGGTGATTCAGGGCGCGGGCGCCATCGCTCTCATGGTCATCGTCGTGCTGACCGCCGTCGGCTATCGCGCCTGGTGGCCCGTGGGGAGCGCCATCGTCCTGACCATCGGGCCCTGGGCCGCCGGCAGGTTCATGGCCAGAAAGAAAAGGGAAGCCGGGACGTGAATCGAGCCCGGGCCTTTCTCGCCATTGTCTCCGCCGGCCTGGTGGCCTGGCCCGCCTTTGCCGGGGGCTCTCCGGGAGCCGCATCGGCCTGCGTGGCCTGCCACCAGGAGATCGGGGGGGAGATGGCCGCTCCCGTGGAAGCCTGGTCCCGCGATGCCCATGCGAAGGCCGGGCTCGGCTGCGAGTCGTGCCACGGGGGCGATCCTTCGCCCGGGCTGGCCGAGGACCCTGAAAGATCCATGGATCCCGGGAAGGGGTTCTTGCCCGCGCCGGATCGCCTGGGGATTCCTGATTTCTGCGCCCGGTGTCACGCGGATGCGGCCTATATGAAACGGTTCAATCCGCAGGCGCGGGTGGACCAGCTCTCCGAATACCGGACCAGTGTCCACGGCCGGAAGAACGCCGCGGGTGATCCGGTGCCCGCGGTCTGCACGGATTGTCACGGTGTGCACGGTATGCTCGAGGTGGCTTCGTCCGACTCACCCGTCTACCCCACCCGCGTCCCCGGGACCTGCGCCCAATGCCATTCGGATGGGAAGCGCATGGCGCCTTACGGGATCCCGACCGGCCAGTATGAAGCCTACCGGACAAGCGTGCATGCCGCGGCGCTCCTGGACGGCGGAGATCTTGCCGCGCCCGCCTGCAACGACTGCCACGGCAACCACGGCGCGGCGCCGCCCGGGGTGGACTCGGTGGCCAACGTTTGTGGCCAGTGCCACGCCCGGGAGGCGAATCTCTTCGACGCGTCGTTCAAGAAGGAGGTGTTCGACGACATGGAGGTGAGCCAATGCGTTGTCTGCCATGAGAACCACGCCGTCCGCCACCCGACACCCGACCTCTTCCATGGGGGGTCGGCGCCGGCGCTGACCCGCGGGGAGATCGTCTCCACCGAGCCGCTGACCGCCCGGATCGATCGCTTGGAGCCCGGGCAAACCGCCGAGCTCACCTGGATCTCCGTCCTCAATCCCTATCCCAGGGCGGCTGAGGACACACCCCGGCACCGGGTCGAGATCGCCGCTGGGGAGCGCCCGCCCCTGGTTGTCGATGCCGGCGTGGACAGCGGCTTGCCGCCCCCCGGAGCGGAGCGGCAGGCGGAAGGAGGCGGGCTGGCGGTGCGGTTGTGGCTGGAGCCCAGGGCCGGCCGGCCGGTGAAGCCCGGGGATGCGCTGCATCTGCGCCTCCAGGTGGCGGCGGTGGGAAAGGCCGCGGTCCGCGGTCTCACCATCCGGGACCATCCGGCAGGCATGGCATACACGGTCGCCGGCTCGGTCTGTCTGACCTGCCATTCTCCTGGGGATGACTGTGATCAGGCCACCGAGAAGATGTACGGCGCGCTGGTTGGCCTGGAGCGGGATCTCCGCGGTGCCGAGGCTTTACTGCGCCGGGCGGAGGTGGCCGGGATGGAGGTCAGCGGTGCCCACTTCGCGCTGAAGAGCGGGGGGACGTCGGCCCAGGTCGAGGCGCGGGCTCTCATTCATTCCTTTGACACGGACCGGTTGCTGAAGCGCACGGCGGACGGCAGGAGCGTGGCGGCCGACGCCGTTCATGCCGGTCAGGAGGCGCTGGCCGAACTGGAGCGCCGCCGCCATGGGCTGGCGGTTTCCCTGGTCCTGATTCTCATGGTGATGATCGCCCTGTCGCTCAAGATCCGGCAGGTGAGCCGCCGCCAGGTGCAGCCGGGGGCGGAGGAGGACGCCGTTCCCGATCCGGGCGCCCGGCGTACAGGTCGATGATCCGTTCGATGGCGCGGCGGCAGACCGGGCAGAAGCCGACCTGGTCGCGGGTGAACATGATGCAATCGGTGGAAGGCCGGTAAAGTCCCCGGGCCTGGTACGACGCGCCCTCGAAGGCCCCGACCCGGCCCGAGTAGGTCATGGAGGCCAGCATGGGGGTCTCCACGGCCTGCTGCTCCCGGAACAGGGCGTCGAATTCCGCCTCCGGCGCGTGGGCCTCGATGAGCTTCTGGCGGCGATCCTGCACTTGGCGCGCGTGAACCTCGTACCTCTCCTTGTCCCAGGGCGTGGGAATGGGGGTGCCCCTGGGGACCAGGTCGCCCCACTTGAGATGCGCCGGATCGTCCAGGCCCGTGATGTTGGGCTCCCACGGCTCCGGATGCTTTTCTCCACCGGTCTCGTAAGCCACGGGCGAGGTGTAGTACTCGTCCGCCAGGGCGGCGAAGTGATGGCCGAACTCGTGGACGAACACATAGCTGGCGAAGGCGGTATCCACCGCGGTGGTCGCCTGGAAGTTGAAGATGCCGCCTCCCCCATACTGTTTCTCGTTGACGAGGATGCTTACGAACTCGTAAGGTACCGCGGAGAGCACGTCGCGCAGCCTGCGGTTGTCGAGGGTGAGGAGGTAGCGCTCCGAATCAAAGATGTTGTATTGCGTGGAAACGGGGTTCCGCCGGAACTCTCCAACCTGCGGCCGGTTGACTCCTGGGCGCGGCGCCGGCAGGTCGATGGCCCGCACGTTGAAGTCCCCCTTCCGGCTCTTGAACGGCTCGTGCTCGAAGAGGCTCGCCATCAAGCGCCGGGCGTCGGCGTGAAATTTCGGCAGCTGGCGGGCGGTGTACCCTTCTCCCAGGAGCACGATATCCACCTTGTCCGCCGGAGGGCCATTCTCGAGCAAGGGCCACACGGTGCCGCTGGCCGGGAGGTCGGCTGGATTCACGAACCGGGAGGCGGGATCCACGGTCGTCGACCAGATCTCGTGGAACGCTTGGTCCGGGCCGCGCTCCTTGAGGACGACCTGGACCGTGCTCCGCGGCCAGGGGAAGCGCAGCGACTCGTGGAATGTCCTGGCGCGCTGTCTGGCCTCGGCGGTGGTCTTCCACTCGCCGTAAATGGAAGCGAACCCGCGGGAGTAGATCGCCTGGTTCGTCCGCGGGTCGATCACCTCGAAGAAGAAGGGACCCAGGTTGGTCGGGTCGAGGAGCTGGGTCCGGCTGCCGGCCCACGGTCCATCGGAGACCACCCGATCCAGGCTGATGATCTGCTCTCCATGGCTGCCCGTGTGAAAGAGGTCCACCCGCATGGTCTTGTTCTGGAAGAGCCGGGTGAAGCCCGTGTCGCCGGCGGTCGGCGCGGCCCAGGCCAGGCTGGTGAGCACCAGAGTCAGAATGGAGACGGCAGTCGGCCGCATGGGTACGCCTCCGAGAGCAACCCAGACTCGCGAGCGAGCCCCATCATACACGAACCAGCTCTCTCGGGAGACCTCGGGCAGAGCTAAGGGCGCGGCTCCGATGTGTCGCGCGCCACCCGGGGTGCCACTTCGGGTGTTTCGATTTCCACCCGGCTGGCATGGACCGCCGCGACGGGCCGGCCGTTCTTGCCGGCTTTCCCGAACCACTGCAGCCCATCTGCGTCGCTGTCATGGCTCGAGGCGGAAATGTCGATCTCGCCGGTCTCGGCTTCTTCGGCAAGCAGGATCCCACCCCGGTTGAGGCCTTGAACATGGAACCGTTTGTACCGTGGAATCTGGGAGGTGTCCCGAGCGACCAGGATCCACTCCCGGAGCGCTCCCAGGGCCGCTCCCAGATTCATGGGAGTGTAGGTCGTCAAGGCCGCATCCGCCGTGGACCGGTAAACGCCCGTCTCCTCGTCCCACAGCCGCGTATTCATGAAATCGATGCTCCGGCCGGCGGCCAAGAGGAAGGCGTCGTCACCGAGTTCCTCATACGCCCGCAGGAGGCCGCGCACGGCGAATCCCTGCGCCAGGAGAAGGTGCCGCTCCCCGAGGGGAGCCTGTGTACGCATGTCGAAGGCCTCGGGGAAGGAGCCGTCCTCGGACTGGATGGTCAGGAGGAATTTGGCTTCCGTCTCCAGGAGCTTGGCGGCCTGGTCATGCAGATCCGGCGTCATGGAAATGTTGTGGATGTAATTTGCCAGACCGATCATGGCCATCCCGGCGTCTTGCAGGGTGATCCGGGACCCGACGGATCCCCCGGGAGTCCATACCGATGCCAGCAGCCCCGTGGCCGGGTCCCGGTGCATGGACAAGATATTCTTGACCAGCACATCAGACAGACCGTGGGCGAGGGCGTTCCACTTTTGCTCCATCACGGAGCCGTCGTAGGGAAAATTGTCCCCGAAGATGTTGTCGTAGTTGTCGGGGACTCTCGGATCGGAGAAATGGAAAAATTCCGATGTTCCCCAGAGCAGCGAGGCCTGGTCAAAAAGCTGGCTGGAGGCATCCTTGGCCGTGTACCACTCCGCACGGGGCGGAATGTCGCCCGCCATGATCAGCCGCGGCTTGATGATATGGGGGATGTAGAGGATCTCGGCTCCGGGATCATAGGAAAACGGGTCCACCCCCTGGAACTTTTTCCCGTCGTAAAACAGCGCCGACTTCAGGAGAAGCATCTTGCTGACAGCCATCAGGTTGAGCATGCAGCCGCGGAAACCGTCCTCGGCGTCGTTTCCCAGAAGTTTTCCATCCAGATGATTCTGCCGAAAAAAATACTCCATCCACAGGGTTTGCTTCACCAGTGTCTGCCCTACCCCGCCCATATCGATGGACTTGTCCATCTTGGCGTGATCCCAGCGCAGGGTGAGATAGGAATCCTCGTAGTCCACCTTGCCGTTGACCTGGCCTTCGAAATCATCATTCGTGTCGACGGCTCTCGGTAGATAAGGATCGCCCGAGGCGTACTCCAGCATGATGGGAGACGCATCCTCGAACCGCCGGGGGAATCCTGTCCGGTCCAGGTAAATGGGGATGATTTCATCCAGAAGAACCTGGCGATTGGCCACTTTTTGCTCGCCACGGGACCGGTTATCGAAGACACGTCCCTCGCGTTCCATGGCCTTGAGGGTCAGATATGGACCGTGCACCACGTGGATGCCCATGCGGCTCTTGGCGAGAAGCCAGCTCAGGTTGTAGCGCGAGTACCAGTAGGATTCGTTGGCGGTGATATTGATGAAATCCATGTCATTGCGGGGAACCAGGTTGTACTGCAGCGCTTTCTCCAGGAAACCGTTCCCAGAGAGGATCTCCTCGTTGGCCAGGTACATGGCTGGCTTGGTGGTGAAGCGGTGGTCCACCACGCGCGATACGAGGGGAGACTTCAGGCTTTCGTACTTGCGCTGGGAGCTCCGCAAGGCATTCTGGAGCTCGAAAACGGCCCGCGTCTCCGTGGGCTCCTCTTGCGCCGGGACCGGCCACGGGAGCGCCGTGGCCAGCATGAGCACCGCGGCCCCCGGGAAGCTGTGTCTTGTTTGCATGATGTCGAGCCTCCTCCTTCAGAACGTGATGATGCTATTCAGGACCAGCTGGCTGTCGGGCCATGGGCCGAGTTCGGGCTCGTTGAGCCGGAACATGCCGGAGACCGAGAAACGCAGCCACGGGCTGGGGGTGAAAAGAATGCTCGGGGAAGCGAACAAAACCGTCCCCTTGCGAAAGGACGGACGCGGTGTGGTGGCGACCCCGGCGAAGAGGCCCGTGACGGGATCCGGCACCGGGTGCGTGAACTGGCCTTCGTACTCATCAGGATCCTTGTGCATGCCGTTCACCGCCAGCTCGAGACTGATGTAATCCTTGTAGACCGGCTTGACATACGTGGCGAAGAAACGCAGCTCATCCCCAGGCTCGACGCCGTCGTGGCTGTCGAGGAACCGGGCCAGGAGACCGGCATGGGCCGCCGCCCGGGGGCGGGTGAACTGCCGTGTTCCGAACAACCCGAGGATGTAGCCGAATCCGCCGGTACCGGGCTGGAGCCCGGAGGGGAGACGGCCGTCATCGGCAAAACGCGGAAAACCTCCGCCGCCAAATGCCACACCCAGGGTCCCCATGGGGTCGCGGATGAGCAAGGGCCTGTCGAAGCCGTCGTCATCCGAGGCGTTGGGAAATTTGATCCCGACCGCGCCCGCGAGGTTGAAGCCGATGTTCGCCTGATCCCAGAACTTCTTCTTCAAGAAAACGGAGATGTCGCCCATCTGTGTGGAGGTGCCCTCAAGAAAGAGATCCATGTTGAGCACCCCGGCCGGGTGAATGGGGCCCTTCGTTTCAGAGGACAGGAATGGAATGTTCAGGCGAATGGTGAAATCGCGGTCCATGCCGTAGAAAATATCGAGATCGGCCCGGGAGCGGGACGCTCTATGGTTCTCAAATGCCACGTCCGGCTCACCTCCTTTGAACCAATCGTTGTGGTCCACTTCCAGGAAGGTTCCGGTGAAGGAGACACGCCAGGCATTGGGAGGCAGAACGTAGGCATGCCCTAGAAAGGCCGGCTGGTAAAGCGGGGGAATGAAGGTGAGGATCTGATCGCGCAGCCGGAACCGCTCGCGCTTCAGGTAGCTGGAAGCCGTGCCCATCTTGAGATACCCGTACTTGGGATCGGAATAGTCTGGTTTCTTGGGTCCCGTGGCATTTTCCTCTTCTTCGAACTCGTCGAGGAGGTCCTGCAGTTCGGGCGATGTTTCGCCGGCATCTTGTTTTTCTTCCTCCCCGGCTCTGGGAGCCTCTTCATCCTCTGCCTTTCTTTCAGCCTCCACACTCTGCGAGTCGGGAAGGGCGGTGCCGCTCGATTCCTCTGCCGGTGGCCGGGCCGCCGCGGGCAGGGCAAAGAGCGCGGCTCCGAGGAACACGGTGAAGCGTTGCACGATGGAACGGTCGGGATACATGGAGTCTGTCCTCCTCTTCACGAAGATCCGCTTGGCGCGCCGCATACCGAAAGGTGAACAGCTTTACCGGGCCTGAAACTTGAAGAGAACGGGTGTTTTTGCCGTACCTTCCTTCACCGTCACCGTTTGTTGAAGGGCGCCGAAAACTTCGTGCCAGGCCTCGATGGTGTAGGTTCCCGCGGGAACACCCTCGATGCTGAACAGGCCTGACTGTCTCGAGACGGAGAAGAAGGGGTTGTCCACGGGGAAAATCCAGGCACGCATGTGGTGGTGGACGTCGCAGGCGATCATGACCACGTGATCGGTCGATATCTCCATGGTCGCGTGCTTCCGATAGGGAGGCATCGCCAGGTTGAAAACCGTGTCGTCTCCGGCGTAGGCATGCACGTTATGCAGGATTCCGTCGGTGTTGGCGATGTCGACCTTCTGTCCCTGCAAGATGGGCAGCACATGCGGCACGTAGGTCTTTTCCTTCTGGTCCAGCTCGGCTGGCGTGGACGGCGCGGGGAAGTCGCCGGGGACGTCCTTGAGGTAGATGACGGCGTTGGCCAGGCCTCCCTTCTGGGAGACCACGACGGAACGCTGCGCGCGGATGAGGCCATCGGCATCCATGGCGGCCTTCCCGGCCAGTGCATAGTCCCCCGTGAGAGTCACCTTTCCCACGATGGTGCCCGCAATCGGCGACTCTACGGGAAAGGCGAGCCACGCGGTCGCGAGACCAGCGAGTAGAACGAAGCGCAAGCCGGTTCTCATGTTTTCCTCCTCGGAGTACGGATGGGCGGGGTGCATGTGACAGGATCCTCAGGACCAGACCGGCGAATAAAGCAACCTCCGTGCCATGCCTGCGGTGAACGGCGATCGGGCCGCCTGGTTGGCCCCGGCATGGGTGGAGGCCACCCCACACGGATTTTGGTGGGTCATAAGCCCCCGTACCTGGGGTAAAAGCCGCATCGCCGTCGCTGAATCGCGCGCTGCGTCATTCCACCCTTCAGGCCGTGTCCGCTGGATCCCCTGACCAGCAAGGTATGGCAGGAACGCCCACCGGTGGCGGGAGGGGAAGAGCCGGCTGGCAACATTCTTGCTCAGCCACCCGAAACATGAACATTGCAAGGAGCTCGTTTCACAGGATGGTCAGTCTCGGCCTGGCAGCGCTTCTTCCCGGTCTCGCGGGGTGCGGCGGGGGAGAGAAGGAGCCTGATGAGGTCATTCTTTATGCCGGCACCTGTGCCGGATGCCACGGCCCCACCGGCCAGGCCGATGGGCCGGCGTCGCCGTTTGTCTACCCCAGACCGCGTGATTTCACACGCAGCCCGTTCAAGTTCGGCGGGACGCCGCAGGAGATCGCCCGCACCATCACCCGTGGACTCCCCGGCACATCCATGCCCCCCTTCGGCGACCTGCTGTCGGCAAGCGAGGTCGCCTCCCTGGCGGCCCATGTCTCCAAGCTTTCGCCTTTTTCCAGCCCTGGCGGCGAGATCGTGGCGGTCCCCAGCGGTGCCGGATCCGCGATGGCCGGCAAGACCCTCTTCGCCGACACCTGTGCCAAGTGCCACGGTCCCACCGGCCGGGGAGACGGTCCTTCCGCGCGGACCATGACCGATCAGGTGGGGATTCCCTTGCGGCCGATCGACCTGACCTCGGCTCCGCTCAAGGGAGGGGAGACGGGCGAGGATCTCTACCTGAGAATCAGCCGGGGCATTCCCGGAACCCCCATGCCCAGCTACGAGGGTGCCCTGACGGCCCAGCAGACCTGGGACCTGGTGGCGTACATCCAGTCGCTCCGCCCGGCGCACGCGGCGACCCCCCCGGCCGGGGGAATCATCGTCCGGCGGGTCACGCGTCTCCCGGAGCCAACCGATCCAGCGGGCTGGCGGGAGGCGCCCGCGGCCACCCTCGGCCTCCGTCCTCTCTGGCAGCGGCCCCAGTGGCCACCGAGCCTCACCGTGCGGGCCGTCCATGATGGCCGGACCATGCGGTTCTTGCTTGAGTGGCCGGATGCACGCCCCGACCGGACCGTCGGGAGGATGGAGGACTTCGTCGATGCCGTGGGATTGATGCTGCCGGCGGAAGGGGACATGAGGCCGTTTATCGGCATGGGGCGCGCGTCCGCGGGCGAGGACCGCGGGGCCACCGTCCGGATCTGGCAGTGGCGCGCCACCCAGGGGATTGGTCCGGCGAGCGCCTATCCGCGGCTCGTCCGCGACACGAACCCGCTGGAGGCCCTGCCCCAGGCGCGCCCGGCGAGCCTGGCGGGGAATCCGCTTTCCGGCGGACCGGGCCGGAGCCCCGAGGTCCCGGCTGTTGTCGAGTACGTGGCTGCGGGGCCGGGGACGCTCACGGTCGTTCCAGCGGCACAGAGAGAGGGAACGGGCAGCGGCGCCTGGGAGGATGGCCGGTGGCGGGTGATGGTGGACCTGGAGTCCCGGCCGGATGGAACGTCCCGGCTGGGACCGGGCACGCGCACCCTGGTGGCGTTCGCCGTCTGGGACGGATCCGCGGGAGACCGCAACGGTCAGAAGACCATCACGGCCTGGGTGAACCTGGAGGTGGAGGAATGACAGTTTCGAGACGAGGCTTTCTGAAACTGGCCGGAGCCGCCGGCCTGGGGACCCTGGCCGTCCACTGCGGGAGCCCGGGCTTTCAGCACCTGGTTCCGGTGGTGGTCGGCAATCCGCTGGAGTTCTATCCCGCCAGGGACTGGGAAACCGTCTACCGGGATGCCTACCGGTGTGACGATTCCTTCACCTTCATCTGTGCGCCCAACGACACCCACATCTGCCGGCTCCGGGCGTTTCTCCGCAACGGCGTGGTCGTGCGGACCGAGCAGAACTACGGGGCCGGGCGTGTCCGGGACCTCTATGGCAACCGCTCATCGTCCCACTGGAATCCGCGCGGGTGCCTGAAGGGATACACGATTCACCGGCGCGTTTATGGCCCTTATCGGCTCAGGGGGCCTGTGGTTCGCAAGGGCTGGAAAGAGTGGGCGGATGCCGGATTCCCGTCCCTCTCGGATCGCCCCGAGCTCCGCTCGCGCTACGGGTTCGATGACCGGGGAAAAGATCTCTTCGTACGGGTGAGCTGGAAGGAGGCCTCCAGGTACGCCGCCCTCGGTCTCCAGGCCATCGCCGCCACGTACTCCGGAAAGGAAGGCCGGCGCCGGCTCATGGAGCGCGACGGGTATCCGCCCGAGATGCTCGAGCACTGGGGGGAGGCCGGCACCCGCACCATGAAGATCGGCTCCTCCCTCCCCATCCACGGCATCGTGGGCAAGTTCGGGCTGTTCCGGTTCGCCAACATGCTGGGACTCCTGGACGCCCACGTCCGCGGTGTGCCGCCCGAGAAGGCCAAGGGCGCGCGGGACTGGACGGAATATACCTGGCGCGGCGACCAGGCTCCCGGCCAGCCGTTTGTGACCGGTTTGCAGACGTCGGATTGCGACTTCAACGATCTGCGCAACGCCCGCCTCCACATCCAGTGCGGCAAGAACCTGGTGGAGAACAAGATGCCCGACTCCCACTGGTTCATCGAGCTGATGGAGCGAGGCGGCAGGATCGTGTCCATCTCGCCGGACTACAACGCGCCGGCGGCCAAGTCCGATTACTGGATCCGGGTGCGGGCCGGGCTCTCCGACACCGCCATCTTCCTTTACCTGGCGCGTTACGTCATGGAAAACGGCCACACGAATGAGGACTTTGTCCACCAGTTCACCGATTTTCCCCTTCTGATCCGGACGGACACCTTGCGCCGCGTGAAGGCCGGAGAGGTGATTCCCGGGTACGTGCCGCCCGATCTGTCGGGCGGGCCGAGCATGACCATCCAGGGTCTCACCGCGGCCCAGCGCACCCGGATTGGCGATTTCGTCATCTTCGACCGGCGGACAGGCGCGAAGGGCGGCGTGCGTGCGGTGACGCGGGACGACGTGGGAGCGCATGTGGCCGAGAAGGGGCTCGACCCGGCCCTGGAGTGGAAGGGAACCCTGACCACGGTGGATGGCCGAACGATCGAGGCCATGACTATTTACACGGCGTACAAGAAGCATCTGCGCGACTATGACCTGGAGACGGTGGCCCAGATCACCGGGGCGGACCCGGCGCTCCTGGAGAGATTGGCCCGTGATTTCGTCACCATCCGTCCCGTGGCCATCCACGTGGGCGAGGGCGTGAACCATTACTTTCATGCCACCCTGCACAACCGGGCGGAGTTCTTGCCCATGCTTCTCCTGGGCGAGATGGGCCGGCCCGGCGCCGGGGTCTACACCTGGGCCGGAAACTACAAGGGAGCCATTCTCCAGGCCGCGCCCTGGGCAGGCCATGGGGCCGGCGTCTTCGTCAAGGAAGATCCGTTCTCTCCGCAGCTGGATCCCGGAATCAAGGCCTCCGAGATTCCGCTCCGCAACATGATGAAAGGCGAGGAAGTCGGCTACTGGGGCGCGGGCGACCGGCCCTTCATCGTCGACACGCCCAAGGGGCGGAAGATCTTCACCGGCAAGACTCACATGCCATCCCCCACCAAGCTCATCTGGTACAACAACGCCAACCTGATCAACCAGGCGAAGTGGCACTACGAGCTCATCAGGAACGTCCTGCCCCGGATCGACATGATCGTCGACCAGCAGATCGAATGGACCGGGTCGGCCGAGCATGCCGACCTGATCTTTCCCGCCAACTCCTGGCTGGAGTTCAACGACCTGGAAGCCTGCGGCTCCTGCTCCAATCCGTTCCTGCAGGTCTGGAAGGGCGGGATCAAGCCGCTGTTTGATTCCCGGGACGACGCCAAGATCTTCGCGGGCGTGAGTGCGGCGCTGGCGGAGATCACCGGGGACCGGCGCTTCGCCGACCACTGGAAGTTCGTCGCCGAGGGACGGACGGACGTCTACCTGGACCGGGTGTTCGATTCCTGCACATCCACCAAGAGCCCTGATGGCCGGCGGTACACCACCGCCGACCTGATGGAAGGCAAGTACGGCGAGCCGGGCTCGGCGCTGTTCCTCTACCGGACCTATCCCCGCATTCCGTTCTACGAGCAGGTGCACGATTCCATTCCCTTCTACACCGACTCGGGGCGGCTGGCGTCCTATTGCGATCTCAAGGAAGCCATCGATTGCGGCGAGAACTTCATCGTTCATCGGGAGGGGCCGGAGGCGACGCCGTATCTGCCCAATGTGATCGTCTCCTCGAACTCCCTGATCCGCCCCGAGGACTACGGGATCCCGGCCGCGGCCCTGGACGCCGATCTTCGCCAGATCCGCAACCTCAAGATGCCCTGGAGCCAGGTGAAGAGAACGCGCAATCCCCTGCATGACGCCGGGTACCGCTTCTTTTGCTCCACTCCCAAATCCCGCCATTCGGTTCACTCTTCCTGGAGCGTCGTGGACTGGAACTGGATCTGGTCGTGCAATCATGGCGATCCCAGCCGGGCCGACAAGCGGGCGCCCGGCGTGGCGGATCGACAGATTCAGATGAATCCAGTGGATGCCTCGGAGCTCCACCTCGAGGACGGCGACTACTGCTGGGTGGATGCCAACGAGACGGATCGGCCTTACGTGGGGTGGGACAAGGAGCCGGATGCTTTCAGGAAACGGGCGGCCCGCTGCATGGTGCGGGTGAAGTTCAACTCCTCCCTGCCGCGCGGCTTCACGATTCTCAAACACACGGGATGGATGGCCTCCGAGCGCACCGTTCAGGCGGCCGAGAGGCGCGCCGACGGCCGCGCCCTGGCCGAGGCGACCGGTTATCAGGCGTCCTACCGTTACGGCTCCCATCAGTCCATCACCCGCGCCTGGATGATGCCCATGCATCAGACCGATGGCCTGTTCCACAAGAAGGCGGGGGCCATGGGGTTCCTCTTCGGGTTCGAGACCGATAACCACGCCATCAACTCGGTGCCCAAGGAGACGCAGGTGCGCATCACCAAGGCTGAGCCGGGTGGACGCGGGGGGGTCGGTGTCTGGTATGGCGCCCGGACCGGTTTCTCCCCCAGCCACGAGTCCGACATCGCCCGCCGCTATCTGGACGGGGCGCTGACCCGGGTGAAGCGCTCATGAGCCGCCACCCGATCGCGCTTCCCTCCTATCCGGGCGCGGCCGCCCCCGGTGCGGGAGAGATGAAACCGCCGGAGGCCGACGATCCCATGTCCCTGGAGGCGGTGGGGGTGGAGGGGGGGGATGTCGAGGCGATGGCCGAAGCATGGGTGGAGGAGTATGCCCGGATGGGAACCTCGGAGGAGACCATTCTCCACCTGTTTCGCCGGCCGTTCTTCAGAGGCACGCACCTCTATTACGCCTCACGGGGTGAGGAGCGCACCCGCGAGATGATCCATCGCGTCCTGGCGCGGACCGGCATTCAACGCTTCTCGGAGGGCAAAACCCATGTCTAAGGTCATCAACCATCAGCTTGGCCGGGAGATGGACTACCCCTATGAGGGCGCTTACCCCGACCGTCAGTTCGCCTTCGTCTTCAACATCAACCGGTGTATCGCCTGCCAGACATGCACCATGGCGTGCAAGTCCACCTGGACCTTCGGCGAAGGGCAGGAGTACATGTGGTGGAACAACGTGGAGACCAAGCCGTACGGGGGCTATCCGCATCATTGGGACGCCAAGCTTCTGGCTCTCCTGGAGGAGAAGAACCCGGGAGGCCAGGTCTGGAACCCGGACGGCAGCTTCGCCGGCAAGACCATTTTCGAGACCGGCGTGGATCCCGACCGCGACCAGCGGGTTCTGGGCTACCTGCCCACCGACGAGGAATGGCGGGCTCCGAATATCTTCGAGGAGGTGGCGCGAGCGGAGCGGGGGGCCGCCGGTCCGGCCAGGAGTGTGAGCTTGCCCGAGCACCGGACATGGTTCTTCTACCTGCAGCGCATCTGCAACCACTGCCAGTACCCTGCCTGTCTTGCGGCATGCCCGCGGAAGGCCATCTACAAGCGCAAGGAGGACGGCATCGTCCTGATCGACCAGGAACGGTGCCGTGGGTATCGGAAATGCGTCGAAGCCTGCCCTTACAAGAAATCTCTCTACCGAACCTCCACCGGGACCAGCGAGAAATGCATTGCGTGCTTCCCGCGTATCGAGGGCCGGGATCGCGAGATCGGCAATGGGGTGCCCATCGAGACCCGGTGCATGTCGTCCTGTGTGGGGAAAATCCGCCTTCAGTCCCTGGTGTCGATCGAGGAGGACGGTTCGTGGAAGCAGGATTCCGACAATCCGGTCTACTACATGGTTCAGGAGGAAAAAGTCGCGTTGCCTCTGTACCCGCAGTTCGGAACCTCGCCGAATGGTTTTTACATTCCGCCCCGCTGGGTGCCCCGCTCTTACCTGGAGCAGATGTTCGGACCGGGGGTGGAGACCGCCATCGAGAGATACGTGGCTCCCTCACGCCGGCTGATGGCGGTCCTGGCGCTGTTTCGCGCCTCGCGGGAGGTGATCTTCCGTTTCGAGGTGAAAGAGGGGCCGAAAGTGGGTGAAAGCGAGGTCACACTGCCTTCAGGCAAAAAAAAGGTTGTCGAGCTCTATAACGACACGGCCGTCGGTTTCGACGCCAAGAACCGGCCGGCCGTCACCATCACGATCGAGGAGCCGATGCATGTCAGACCTGAATCCCACTACAATTCCATCTGAAGCCGAGAGGTTCCTGGCGCGAGCCGGCGCGTACCGGCTCCTCTCACGCCTCTTTGCCGATCCGGTTCGCTCCGAACGGGTCTCCCGAGACGATCTGGCCCTGGCCATCGCGGCCGGGGAGGTTCTCGGTGAAGGCGGTATCAGGCGGGCTGTGGCCCGGTTGCAGGAGGTGCTTCCCGGGGAATCCGCCGACATCGAGAGAATGCACACCGGTCTGTTCGGCCTGCTGGTGAACCAGGAGGCCCCGGCCTACGAGGTCGAATACGACCCGCGGACCGATCTGTTCTGGCGTACCCAGCAACTGGCGGATATCGCAGGTTTTTATCGCGCCTTTGGCGTGGATCTGGCGGTTCGCGATCGCCCGGACCACATCGCCGTCGAGGCGGAGTTCCTCTGGTACCTGCTGGAGCGCCAGGCGGGGGCGGTGATCCAGGGCCACGACGCGGACAGGAAAACGCTGTTGAAGACCGCATTCAGGTCGTTTTTCTCCGAGCATTTCGGTGCCTGGGCCGCCTCTTTTGCGCGGCGGCTGGGCCGGACCGCGCGGCGCCGCGCGTGCCCCTATTTTCTGGCCGCGGCGGACTTGCTCCTGGCGGTGGAGAGCAGCGAGCGCGCCCGGCTGGGGGTGGCGGAATCGGAGCGCCGCCAGGCGCGGCCCCTGCCGCGTGCCATCACCGCCGGCTGCGACGGCTGCCGGACCTGAAGCTCGGGGGTCGATCCATGCCCGAGCAACGCATTCTCCTCCTCGAAGATGAGAAACTGATCCGTTGGTCGGTCCGTGAACGGCTGGCCGGCGAAGGGTACCGGGTTGGGGAAGCCCAGACGGGGGAGGAGGCTCTCCGCCGGCTCACGCGGGAAGATTGGGATCTACTTCTGCTGGATCACCGCTTGGTGGACACCACGGGGCTGGAGATCTTGAGATGGGTGCGGGCAGAGAGACCGGAATTGATGGTCGTGATGATGACCGCCTTCGGGACCGAGGCGGATGCGATTGAGGCCATGAAGCTCGGCGCCTTTCAGTACCTCACCAAGCCAGTGAACCTGGATGAGCTCTCCTTGGTGGTGCAGGAGGCGCTGGAGATGCAGCAGCTCCGCCGTGAGCTGGAGCAGTTTCGCAGAGAACGGAAGACGGTCCAGGAGAAGATCCACCTCGTCGGCCAGAGCGCCGCCCTGCAAGAAATCCGCAGCCGCATCGAAACCCTGGCCGTGTGTCCGGCCCGGCCCATCCTGCTGGTCGGAGAACTCGGCACGGGGAAGAACCTGGTCGGCAAGGCCATCCACCAGCGGGGAATGCGCGCCGGCCGGCCTTTCGTCACGGTTCCCTGCCGGGGCGTGAGTGGGAGGCCGCTGGACATGGAGCTCTTCGGGCAGGAGAGCTGTGCCGGCGGACACCGGGAAGGACTCCTGGAGCTGGTGGCCGGTGGCACGCTTTTTCTCGATAAGATAGGCGAGATGGATCTTTCGGTTCAGGGGAAGCTGCTCCGGGTCTTGCGCGAGCAAACCTTCAGGCGTATGGGGGGCCGGCAGGATATTCCGCTGGACGTGGCGGTGATCGCGGCCACCCGGCTGCACCTGGAGGATGCCGTCCTGCGGGGACGGTTCCTGCGCGGGCTTCACCACCAGCTGATGGCCACCGAGATCGATCTTCCTCCCCTGCGCCGGCGGCGGGAGGATATCCCCCTGCTGGTGGAGCACCTTCGCGCTCGGTTCGCCGCAGAGCTCCAGAAAGACAAGCTTCAGTTCTCCCCCGGGGCCGTGGAGTGCCTGGTCCAGGCCCCGTGGCCTGGCAATATCCGCGAGCTGATGAGCGTGATCAAGCGGGTCATGATCCTCCAGGAGCGGGATGTCATCGAGGCGGCGGACTTGTCGGCCAGTCTGCGGATGAATTCCCGTCCTCCGGCCGTAGCGCCCTCTCCGCGTCCCGGTGCCCTCCGGCCGGGAGGCTCCGCGACGCTGGAGTCGCTGGAACGGGAGGCGATCCAGGCGGCGCTGAAGAAGACAGGGCACAATCAGGTTCAAGCGGCCCGTCTTCTGGGCATCACCCGGGATCGACTTCGCTACCGCCTGCGGAAGCTCGGCCTGGCCGTGCCGGCCAGGAGCCGCCGGCCGCGCTGATCCGGCCGAGCCGCGGCGGCGGCCAGGAACCGCGGCGTGCTCCCGGAAGGCGGGAGAACGGTCATCTCCAGACGCCGGCGATGGCCTGTTTGAGCCGTGGCGTGGCGAGCTGAAAATCGCGGCCTACCGGCAGGGGCCCGGGGAACCACTTCCAGAGGAAAACCCCGGCCACGCTGGGTTCCGCCTCCACGGCCCGCAGGGCTTCCCGCAGGCAGATTTCCTGGAGATACTCGGCCTCCGGTCCGTCCACCCGGTGATCCCACGGACGAACCGGCGCCGCCATGGACCGATTGTACCCCAGCTCCGTGAACACCACCTTGCGATTCTGCTCGCCGGCATAGAGCCGGAGTTCGCCCATCCACCGTCTCCAGCCCTGATCGATCTCCTCCACCGAAGCCTGTGGCCGGTCGGTGAGCGGAAAGTAGGCCTGCACGCCGATCACGTCCAGGGCGTCCCAGAAAGGGACCTGCTGGTAGTCGGTCCAGTTGGCGGCGTACGTCAAGGGCGCGTCCGTGAGGCCGCGGATCTCGCTGATGAGCTGCCTCCATTCGGATTCATGGCCGAGAGTGCGGTCCAGTTCCGTTCCGACCACGAAGCCGTCCGCCTGCCGGCAGGCGCGGATCACCGTCAGGATCCAGTGGCGGTAGCCGCGCCAGAACCGTTGCCATGGCCCGGGATCCTGGAAGGAGATCTCGCCGCGCCAGCGGAAAGGGGAACCCCAGTAGGCCAGATGCGGCTTCACCAGGATCTTGAGACCCAGGGCATGGGCTTCCCGGATCGGCCGGACCAGATGCCGGGGGGGCTTCTCCCTCTCGAAATCGCGGAAGAGCACGGACCCGTCGCCACGGATGGCGGCATAAGGATGGATCGCCACCCAGCCGGCCCCCAGAGACTGGATCTCCTTCATGGTGGGCACGATGGAGTCCCATCCCCACTCCCGGCCGCTGGTGTGGGTCGAGATCGTCACCCCGTGGACCTTGGCGGGCGCGGTCCGGGCCGGGGGAGAAGGCGGCGTGCCGCCGGAGGAACTGGTGGCCAGGACCAGGCTCAGGAGAGCGCCGTGGAGGACAGATGTGCGATCGAGAATCATGGCCGGCCCGCCCGGGCCGGAATCGATTGTACCGCAGCTCGAGACTTGGTACGGTCCTCTGTCATGGGCATGTCATCAGGCCATTTCACCATCGGGGAGCTCGCGGCCCGGCTCGGTGTTCCGGTCTCGACCATCCGGTATTACGAGCGGCAAAAATTGATGCCGCCCGCCGGCCGGACGGCTTCCAACTACCGCCTCTACACGCCGGACCTGGTGGCGCGCTTGCAGTTCATCCGCGCGGCGCAGGCCAGCGGCCTCACTCTCGCGGATATCCGCACCGTCCTTGACTGGAGGGATGGTGGGCAGTTTTCGTGCCGGGAGGTCCAGGGGCTCCTGGAGAGCCGGCTGAAGAAGATCCGGGAGCAGATACGGGAATTCCGGCAGATCGAGGCAGTGCTGGCCTCCTACCTGGCGGTCTGCCACCAGGCCGGCACTGAGAATCCCTGCCCGGTCATCGACCATCTGGATTCCCATAGCACGGTGGAGGACTGGGGCAAATAACCCAGCTCGGGGTATGGCTCGCCCGGTCCCGGTGCACCGAGTCCGCGCAAATCACTGAAAAAAAGTCATTTGAGTGACTCTAGCCGGATGGCATGTCCCTTGCCTTGCCTGAACCGTAGAGGAATGCGATCGCCAGGGTGTTCCTCCCCTTCGTGTCCCGCGCGGAGGAACGGGGCGAATGAAAAGAGGGATGAAATGGCAGGCCACCGGTTGGGCCATGGTCCTGGCCATGGGGAGCGGTTCCGGGTTCGCTCAGGTCCTGAGTGGGCGTCTGCGGACCACCTTCGAGACCGTCAGAGATGACAACGAGACCCTGGAGGTCCTGGAGCAGAACTATCAGTTTCAGTGGAGGATGCCCGTGACCAACGCCCTCACGTACAGCATCCGCCTGCGGTACGTGGACACGGACACGAACGAAGATTTCTCCAGTCTCTCGGAGGACGGATCCCAGAGCCTGCTGGAGCCGACGGTGGAAATCGATCTCCGCACCCCCGTCTGGGACCTCTCCACCGGATTCCGCTACACGGAGGAGCGGCAGAAGAGCGGGGAGACGAACAACCGGGAGACGCGGGGCGACTGGTTCTCCCGGCTGAACTGGCGGCCCGTGGGCCTTCCCATCCTCTCGATCCTGTATGACACGACGCGCTTTCGCTCCAATAACGACACCGTGAACATGGACGAGGATCGTCTCTTCGCGGACGCCAGCTACTCGGCCGGTCCCGTCCGGCTGAGCTACAATCTCGAGGATCGCGGTCTCACCGATCACAGCATCGGTTTCGAAAAGGACTCGACCCTCCAGGTTCTCAATGCCGACTACCAGGGCCGTTCCCGCTCTGGAAAGTTTTCCCTGGGGGCCGGGCTTCTGGTTCAGGATGAGCGGACCACCGAGGTGTCCGGCAGTCCGGTGGATGTGGCCCGGCGGATCACCGCCACCGCCGGCCTGTTTGCGGTGGACACCACGCCCCTCCTAGGGACGCTGCCTCCCCAAGCGGGGCTCATCGACGGCGATACCCTGGCGCCCACGCCGGTCACCCTGGGTGGAACGGTGAGCGGAGGAGGGACCCAGCGCAACATCGGCCTCGATCTGGATGTGGCGGAGACCATCGACGGAATGGAAATCTGGGTGGAGGTGCCTCTTCCCCCGCGCACGGTGGACCGGTTCTCCTGGGCGCTCTACGTTTCCGATAACAATCTGGACTGGTCCCTGGCGGCCTCGGCCGTCCGTTTCACCTTCAACGACATCTTCAACCGGTTCGAGCTGTCTTTTTCACCGGTCACCTTTCGTTTCATCAAGGTGGTCAACACCGGCTTCGACCCGACCTTCGGGCCGGTGTCCGCCACCGAGGCCGTTGCCACCTCCACCTCGCGTCTCGTGGGGCGGAGCCGGCGCCGGGACCGGACTCGGAATGGAAGTCTCACGCTCTCCTATACACCGGGTCCCCGGTGGAACATCAGCTCGAGCTCGTTCTTTGGCACGGATCGGGAAGACCGGCCGGGCCAGACCACCGGCGAGGACCGGCTCGACCAGTCCGTCTCCGTGTTCTACCGGCCGGCCGAGCACCTTTCCACAACGGCCCTGGTCCGCCGCCGTCTCCGGAACCGTACCGAGACGGCCGATGAGGATGACATGGCCGTGGTCCTGGGCGTCAGCGCCACGCCTTACGAGACACTGGATCTGGCCCTGTCCTACGAACGCCGGAGAGAGAAAGAAGACTCCCGCCCGGACCTGGACGTGAACGCCTGGCATCTCCGATCGGGCGCCCAGCTCCTGGAGGATCTGAATGTTTCCCTGGACCTGGGCTACAGCAACACCTTTGATTTCGATCTCGGTCAGAGAACGCGCGCGCGTTCGGCCCGGCTGATGCTCTTCACCCGGCCGCGCCCGGAACTGATCTTTTCCTCTGATTACCTGGTGGATCAGGTCCAGGTCCGCGGAACGGGGGTGGCGGGAACGGGAAGGCGCGACCAGACCCTCTGGACCAACCGTCTT
Source organism: Acidobacteriota bacterium (assembly GCA_046757405.1). Lineage (GTDB taxonomy): Bacteria > Acidobacteriota > Polarisedimenticolia > SMYD01 > SMYD01 > JBHHYE01. The sequence continues at coordinate 32,685 of JBHHYE010000015.1, forward strand.
CTCTTCCGGCCCAACGCCATGGTGAACTTGAGCGCGGAGTTGCGCTATGAGGATTTCCCATCCGGGTCCGGAGTGGCCAAGGCCATCAACCTGGACTGGTTGCCGTTCCCGGACGGGGCCGTGCAGTGGTCCTTTTCTTACCTGACCAATGCCCAGGCCGTGTTCGGCGGCCGGCGGGACCAGTTCCGCTCCTTGCTGCGCTGGCAGGTGCGATCGGGCGTCCTCTTTGATGTCAACTACTTCCGGGACACCTTTCGCGACACCGGTCAAGACCTGGTCACCCGGACACTCTCCACGGTTCTGGAGATCCGCTTCTAGGGAGTGCCATGAGACGCGCTCGATACCGGAAATGCTCGACCCTGATCCTGGCGGTTCTCTTGACGCCGGCCCTGGCCGGCGCCGGCGGCCCGCCGCGGATGGCGATTCTTCCCCTGGCCAACAGCAGCATCGATCCCTCGGCCTCCCGGCTCGTGACCCCGGCGGTTGCGGCCGGCTTGCGTGAGTTCGGTTTCGAGGTTCTGCCCGCGGAACAGGTGGAGCCGTGGCTCCGGCGGGAGAGGATCCGCTATACGGATTCACTGAGCCGCACCGAGGAGCAGGGATTGGCCAGCTTCCTGCAGGTGGACTACGTCTTGGTGGGCCGGGTTCTCAGCCTGGTGAAGAAGGGAGTGCCCGAGGTTAGCCTGACCCTCCGGCTCCTGGATGCAGCCACCGGCGAGGTGGACTGGTCGGTCCTCACCTCCACCACCGGGGCCCGGTGGCGTCGCCTGCTGGGTCTGGGCGAGATCCACGACATCGAGACCCTCCTTCGCCGGGCTGTGAAAGAAAGCCTGGCGGGCCTCCGCATGGATGAGAACGGGGACCTGGTCGCTGCCCCGCCGCCCAGGATCCGACCCCAGGCGTGGGCCCCGGACCCCATTGCCTTTCTCGACAGGGAGGCGGACTGGTCCACGGTGCGCACCATTGCGATCCTGCCGCTCGCGAACCTGAGCCGGCGCCGTGGAGCGGGACAGATCCTCCGGGATATCCTGGTCGCCCGGCTCTGGGCGACCGGGCGGTTCAAGATCCTGGAACCGGGACAGGTGCGGCAGGAGCTCCTCGGCCGCCGGCTTTACCCTTCTCTCGCCTCGGGTCCGGAGATCCTGCGGAGCCTGCGCCAGGCAGCAGGGATCGATGCTCTCCTGACCGGCGCGGTCCTCCGGTACCAGGAGGTTCCGGCCGGCGCCCGGGGGGAGGAGCCGGAAATTGAGGTGGCCCTGCGCCTGATCGACACCGACGGCGGAGGGATCCTGTGGTCCGCTCTCCATTCACGCAAGGGGAATGACGCCGTCAGTTTTTATGATGCCGGGCATATCCGGGCCGCACCGCGTCTGGCCAGGGCTCTTGTGGATGACCTGGTGGCGCAATTCCCGTCCCCTGGGAGGTGAGCGTGAGGCCCTTGAAAATGGTCCTGATCGGCTTCTTGGCCGCCGGCCTGCCAGCACTCCACACGGCCGGTGCCTGGGCGGGAGACATCCGCCTTGCCAAGGTCAACGGTGAGACCATCACCCTGGAGCGTCTCCTGGAAGACTTCCGGGCCCGCCATGGAGGCCACCTGAGCCTGCTGGTGGGCGAAGAACCGCTGCGCCAGTTCCTGGAGAGCGAGGTGGATGACCTTCTCATGGTCCAGGAAGGCAGGCGTCTCGAGATTGACCGGAGGCCCCAGGTGGTGGAGGAGGTGGCCAGCCTGAAACGCCGGAAGGCAATGGAGGCCTTGCTCCAGAGGGAGGTGCGCGGCCAGGTCCGGATCACCCCGGAAGATGTGAGAGACGCCCTCCAGAAGCTGGAAACGGGGTATCGGATCCGCTGGATCCATGTGCCGGAGCGGGCGGCGGCAGAAGCGGCCGAGGAGCGCATCCGGAAGGGGGAGAGGTTCGAGGCCGTGGCGCGTGAACTGTCCCGCGACCCCTCCGCACGCAACGGGGGCGACCCGGGTCCGTTCACCTGGGGCGGCGCGAACCGGGAGCTGGAAAACTTGGTCATGCGGCTGCAGCCAGGAGAGGTCAGTCCGGTGTTCCAGGACGCCGGTGGATTCGCTCTCGTGACCGTGGAGGAACGGATGGCCCCCGACGAGCCTCCGGCCGGGCCGCGTGTGGAGGCGATGATCCGGACCATTCTCAGGAATCGCCGGGAAAAAGATCTCCGGCGCAAGCTGGTGGCCACCCTCCGGGAACGCGCCGGCGGAGTCACGATCCGTGCGGAAGCTCTGGACCTGGAGAGACTCCGCCGCGCCCTGGCCGGCCAGGAGGAAAGCTGGGTGGTGGCGACCATCGGCGAGAAAAAAATGTTTCTCTCCGATCTGGCGTGGGCTCTCGATTTTGAAGCTTGGGCCGACCTACCAGAGTTTCTCTTCAAGCGTCGGGTCCGGGCCGCCGTGGAGGAGGCGATCGACCGCATGTTGCTGGGCGAGGAAGGTTTGCGACGGAATTCCGGCGGACCGGTCGTTCAACTGGAGGTCCAGGGCGCCACGGATCGGATGGTTCTCGGTATCCTCTTGAAGGAGTTCGTCCTCAGGGGGATTCAGCCCGGACAGGCCGACCTGGCGACGTACTACCACGAGCACGCCAATCAGTTCCGGAGGCCCGACCGGTACCACCTCCAGCACATCATCGTCGCCGACCGGGCCCGTGCCGTGGAGCTCCGGACCCGCCTCGCGGGACGGGATGGCGAGGCGTTTGCCGCCTCGGCCCGCGAGGTTTCTCTGGACCGCCAGACGGCTGAGAACGGAGGGGACCTGGGCTGGATCCCGGAGGCCCGTCTTTCCTCCTCGATAAAGGGAATCCTCCAGGGGTTGAAGCCGGGTGACCTGAGCCAGGTGATTGAAACCTCCGCCGGGTTCGCGGTCATCCGTCTGGTGGAGAAGGAGTCCGGCTCGCCACAGCCCCTGGAGATGGTGCGGGAGCAGGTGAAGCGAGCGTGGACCAGGAGCGCCGGACAGGCCGCGCGCGCAGAGTGGCTCGACCGGCTGCGGCGTGTGGCCAGCATCCGCATCGACCAGGAGGCTCTGAAACGCGCCTCCCGGGAGATGGCCGACCGGGCGAACCGCCATCTCCTGGGCTTCCGGCACCCGGACCCTGCGCCGGAGGTTCGGCGATGAGGCGAGCGGCTTCTCTCTGGGTGGTCCTGCTGACTCTGGGAACGGCGCCGGGGATGCGGGCCGCCGACCCGGCAGGCTTCCGGCAGGCTGTCTTGCCCGTTCCCCCGCGGGTCATCCCGGTGGGCGACATCACCTCGTATCTCAATGACAAGCACCTTTCCTCTCCTCTGGGACTCTTCTTCGATGAGACCGCGCGGGAGCTGTTCCTGGCCGACTCGCGGAATGACCTGGTCGCCATCTTCGACGCGGAGGGGATGCCCCGCTTCAGCTTCGGGGCGGAGGCCGGGATCGTGAAGCCGCGCCAGGTCATGGCCGACGAGCAGGGGCGGATTTACGTGATCGGCGCGGACCGACCGGAGGTGCAGATCTTCTCTTACCGCGCCGAACGCCTGGGAACGTTCCCTTTCCGGGATGCCACGGGACCGATCCAGGTGCAGCCGGTGGCCATGGCCCTCTCCCCGGCTGGCCGGTTCCTGTTCGCCGACCAGCGAGGAGGGCGGATCTTGATCTACGACCGGGACTGGAGCTTCGTGCTGGCCTTCGGCCATCCGGGGAAAGGCCGGGGCGCTTTCCGGGCGCCGGTGGGGCTCGCAGTGGGCCCGGACCGTGCCATCTACGTGGTGGACCGGCTGGGAGTTCCGGTGCAGGTCTTCTCCCCGTCGGGGCGGCTGCTCCGGTCCTGGGGCGCGCACGAACTGGGAGATGCTGGCTTTTCCACGCCCGGGGGGGTCGCCGTGGACCGGGCCGGCCGGGTCTATGTGGCTGACACGCTGCGGCAGGACGTGAAGGTGTTCAGCCCGGACGGGACCTTCTTGCTCAACTTCGGCGGGTTCGGGGGAGGACCGGGCCAGATGGCCTATCCGGTGGATGTGGCGGCCTCCGCGGCCGGACGGCTGTATGTCTGCGAGAAGGTGGGCGCCCGGGTGCAGCTCTTTCGTATTCAGGAGGGGGAGGCACCCGGAGGGAAGCCGCCGGCGGGCGATCGTTCCCTAGCGCCGTGAGGGCGGGCCGGAACGCGAAATCGCCCATCACTGCGGCAAATCTCTCCCGTGAGTCCCGCGGGACCGCCTTGATCCCCGCTTGAGGGGTCCCGATCCGATTCTTACAAAGTACTTGTTTGCAATGGATTGGGATAATACATGCGGACGCACCCTCCGGGAGGGTTGGCGCGGGATCTGTGGCACGGGCATTGCGACAGCGAGGACCGGATGCTCAGAAGATGAACCCATTCGCACAGATTGAAAACAAAACCAGACGCACTCCCGTCAGGTGGAGGGGCGCCAGCGGGAGTGGGGAAGGAGGTGTGGGTATGAGACAAGTCGGACTCCGTGTTCTGGCGGTGAGCGCGGTGGTCCTTCTAGGGGGAACCGTCCTGCTTGCGGGGGATTTTCATTCCGGGTCCACTCTCATCTGCTCGGATTGCCATGTCATGCACTTCAGCCAGGAGCATGGGTACAATCCGAATGGAACGGGACTGTTCACGAGCCTGGGAACAGGAGGGCCTTTCACCGAACTGCTGCGCAATGACGTCAACGACCTCTGCCTCTCGTGCCACGATGGCCAGAGCTTCGCGCCCGACGTGTTCGAGGCGAACGTCGACACCAGCGTCCGGGAGGCGGGAGCCCTCAACCGGGACAACATCGCACCGTATTACGATGGGACGGGGCACACGCTGGCCTCCACCGACATCGCACCGGGCGGTACTTTCCAGGCCGCGGCCCCCGAGGGGCTCACCTGCACCAATTGTCATTCTCCCCATGGTTTCGGGGCGCTGACAGCCAACCCGTACCGGAACCTGAGTGGGCAGATCAACGGGTTCCACACTTCGGTGACCTACGCCACCGGGACCAATGACCCGACCAAGGATGTCTTTCTCCGGTTCGCCGGAGGGTTCACCGTGGCGGACATGGACTTGAACGAGCCGGATAATACCCAGTCCGGGTTCGGCATCTGGTGCGGCCGTTGCCACAGTGACTTCCACGGAACCGCGACGTCCGCCGAGATCGGTGGCGCCGGCTCCCCGCCGGAAGGCTTCAAGCGCCATCCGACTGCGGGCGTTGATATCGGCCTCCTCGGCGGCGGACATTCGAGGCTGGATGTCTACAGCGGGGTGGGGACCAAGGTCAACTTCGTGAAGGTGATGTCTCCAACGGGGGTCTGGCCGACCAACGGGTCGACCAACGCGGCGCTTCTGCCGGCTGACCTCACGCCGACCTGTATCACGTGCCACAAGGCTCATGGGAACAAGAACCCCTTCGGTTTGATCTACATGGAAAATACCGGAGCGGTGACCGAACAGGGGACTGACACCGGTCAGTACCGTGACCTGTGCAAACAGTGCCACGTTCAAGGGGGGTGATTGGGCGCGCCTAGATGCAGCGGGTTTCTGACCACCAGGGAGGCGTGCCACGGGGTGCCGGGAAGACCGGCACCCCATTTTTTTTCGTCGCCGCGAGGGGGCGTGGTGTGGACAGGCGGCGCCGTTCTTGCTAGAGGTCGGGGGTGGACATGTGCGATTTTCTCCACGCGACACGCCCCTTCCGGCTCGCCCTGGTTCTCGGGGCCGTTCTGTGGGGGCACCCGGCCGGGACGGTGGCCCAGGCGGCGCCATCCTCGTCATCCGCCCGGGGAGAGGTGGTCGTCTATTACTCCGTCCGGGCTGGCTCGCCGAGGCCGGTGGTGGCCCGGATCCAGGATCTCGAGGCCATGACCATTGACGGGGAAGGAATTTCTCTCGCCACGGGGCCGCTGGAGCTGCGCTCGGCGGCCGGCCCGGGCGCCGACTTGGAGCTTCTCCGGGCGAGCCTGCCGGCCGGTGTCTACCGATCCCTCCGGCTCACCCTGGCTCGCGCTGCGCGGCCTGACGGCGAGGCGCCGGTGGTGCAGGAGGTGCGCCTTCCGTTTCGGATCAAGCCGCAAGCGGCGACCACGCTGTTTCTCTCGTGGACGCCGGACGCCGCCCAGGGGAACTCCGGCCTGTCTCTCTCGGGCCGCGCCGAGCAGGTTGAGCTCCGCTCCCTCCTCCTCTTCGTCTCCAACCAGAAGTCGGATGATCTCAGCGTCATTCAGAGGCACCGTGATCAAGTGGTCGGGGTCGTGAAGGTCGGGCGGGAGCCCATGGGCGTTGACGCGGATCCGGCGGGCCGGAAAGTCTACGTGGCCAACGCGGGCTCCGACAGCGTCAGCGTCATCGATACCAGCACACGCCAGGTTCTCGATCAGGTGCACCTGGACTTCGGCGCGCGGCCGGTGGATGTGGCGATCTCCAGAAGCGGGCGGCGTCTCTACGTAGTCGCCGCGGAGGCCGCCACGCTCCTGGTCTTCGACACGTCCTCCCTCCAGGAGCTGAACGAGGTCGAGGTGGGGCTTCGCCCCACCCGGGTGGTCCTCTCGCCGGACGATCGCACCGTGTATGTCTCCAATCAGCTCTCCAATTCCGTCAGCATCCTGGATGCGCGCACGCTGCGGACGGAGGCGACGGTCCCAGTGGAGTCCCGCCCATCGGATATGGCGGTCGATGCGCGGCAAAACCGGGTCTATGTGGGACACCTGGCCGCGGACGGTGTCGTCATCCTGGGCGCCAACCGCACCCTGGAGCGCACGCTTCATTTTGGGGCAGCCATTGGCGCGCTCACACTGGACGACGAGGGACAACGCCTTTACCTTTCGGCCCCCACCATGGACCGCCTGCTCATCGGCCAGGCGCGCAGCGAGAGTGTGACGGGGTTCGTGCCCCTCCCGGGCCCGGGCCGGCTGGCGCTGGACCCGGACGGCAAGAAGATCTACGTTCTCGACCCGGAGGGCAACCGTGTGCAGATCGTGAATCGTCTCCTGGCACGCAAGGAAGGCACCATTCCCACCGGTTCCCATCCTTACGACCTGGTGCTGCTCCCATGATCTCCGGTATCCAGCGGATAAGTGGGAGGCTCCCCTTGCAGGGCATGGCCCTCGGCGTTCTGCTGGCCGCTGGCATGGCCTGTGGGAGCATGCATCGGACCGCTTTTCTCGACGAGGGCGCGGATTTCGACGCCATCAAGAAGGTCGCGGTCCTGCCGTTCGAAAACCTGACCTCGGATCAGTACGCGGCCGAGAAGGTCACGCGGATCTTCATCATCGAGCTGCTTGCGGCAAAGGTCGTCAACGTGGTGGATCCCGGGGAGGTCGCCCGGGTGCTCCATGAGCAGGGGATCACGGCTGTCGAAGGGGTCGGCCAGGAGGGCATCGCCTCCCTGGCCAAGGCCATGGGAGCCCAGGCCATCATCCTGGGAAGCGTCCAGGAGTTCGGTGTGGATCGTTCCAGCCAGGTCTCCGCGGCACGGGTCTCCTTCACCTGCCGGATGCTTCAGGCGGAAACCGGCAACACTCTCTGGTCGGCCTCGGTGTCCCGCGGGGGGGCCGGGGCCATGAGCCGGCTCTTCGGGGTTCCCGGGGACAGTACCACGGAAGCAGCACAGAAAATGGTGCGCGAAGCGCTGCTGACCCTGATCAAGTGAGGCGGCTGGGCGGCAGGGAAGAGGGCCGGATGGCATTCACCGCCAAGGTGCTCCGGATCGCACTGGCCGCGGCTGCCGTTGCACTCCTCCTCACCGGGGAGGCGCCCGGGCAATTCCGGAAGAAAGGCCGGAAGAAAACCCCCGCGGGAAATTGCCTCAGGTGCCACGCAGATCGCCTGAAAGATTTTCAAGGGAAGAAGCATCTGCACGCCCCGGTGAGACAGAAGGACTGCCGGGCCTGTCATGAAACACACGGGGTGGTGGGGGTCCTGCGGCTGAAGGCGGACCCGCCCGAGCTGTGTGCCGGCTGCCACGGCGACCTGGAGGACCAGGTTGCATCCGCCGCGTCTGTGCATCCTCCTTTCAGCGAGGGGGATTGTTCCGCGTGCCATGATCCCCACGCCTCGGATCGGGCCGGTCTGCTGCGGGCCGGAGAGCCTGGCTCCTGCTTCACCTGTCACGACCCCGGGCCGTTCCAGCGGGGTGTGGTCCACCAGCCCGTGGAAAAGGGGTGTGACTCCTGCCATGCCGCGCATGCCTCGCCGGAACAACACTTGCTGACCCAGCCGGTGGAGGCCCTCTGCGTGTCCTGTCACGATCCCGGCCTGGGCCGCTTCCGGGACGATCACGGCGGACAGCAGGTGGCCGCCGGCTCCTGTCTCTCGTGCCACGATCCCCACTCCGGGCCGTCTCCAGGACTTCTCCTCCAGACGAGCCATGTGCCGGTGGCCTCCGGCAACTGCGGGGCATGCCACGATGAGACCGACCCCAGCGGCCGGGCACCCGTGAAGAAGGCCGGGGCGGGGCTGTGCACCGGTTGCCACCAAGATCCAGGTGCGGGCTTCGAGCCGGATAGGGTTCACGCGCCGGTGGCGGACGGCCGCTGTCTGGACTGCCACACTCCGCATGCCTCCAGGGAGCAACATCTACTTCGCGCAACTCTGGTGGAGCTCTGCGGGTCGTGCCATGCAGAGGAGAAGGCGTCCACCGGGCTTCCGGCGGCGCATCCGCCGGCGGTGGACGATTGCACGGCATGCCACGCGCCTCACGCGGCTCGGGAGGCATCCTTGCTCACCGTGCCCCCGCAGGAGCTCTGCGCGGACTGCCATGACCAGGGTGAACCGGCTCCTCAGGGAGGGAGCGTCCATCCCCCGGCGCAATCGGATTGTCTGAGTTGCCACGATCCCCATGGCACCGCGGAGCCCGGCATGCTGGTGGCCGCCCAGGGAGATCTGTGCGCGTCCTGCCACGAGACGGCCGGCGGCGTCTCTCCGCAGGCGAATCTTCACGCGCCGGTGAGATCCGGAGAGTGTTCCGGCTGCCACGATCCCCACCGCGCGCCGGCGGCCCGCCTTCTCAAGGCCGAAGGTCCGGCTCTCTGCGGCGGCTGCCACGCGGAGGTTGTTCTCAAGGCCTCCCTGACGGACGCTCACGAGCCGTTCGCCGCCGGGAGCTGCCTCGATTGCCACCAGTCCCACTCTTCATCGGTTCGGATGCTCCTCACCGAGGAACCGGTGGCGCTCTGCGGAGAGTGCCACGACGTGCTGCCCGGGGAGGAGGCGGTGTCGGTGCATGAACCGTTCCGGAAGGGACAGTGCATTCTTTGCCATAGCGGCCACGTGGGGGAGAATCCTGCGAACCTGCTGTCATCGCCGCAGGCTGTCTGCATGGGATCCTGCCATGTGGACCTGCGCCTGGATCTCGCCGGGGGCCGGCTGGTGGCCCATCCACCCGCGCAGGAAGGCGAATGCCTGCTCTGCCACCAGGCCCATGAATCCAGCCAGCCCGCCCTGCTCACCGGACCGGCCGGAGCTCTCTGCACCGGGTGTCACGACCTGGGAGATGACGAGGGCCGGGGGAGTCACCAGGGTCTCAACGTGGCCGGTTCAGATTGCTCCTCGTGTCATGAAGCACACGCCGCGGCCGGCCGGTCCCTGCTCCTGCCGGTGCAGCATTCTCCCTTTGCCGAAGACGATTGCGAGACCTGCCACCGTCCGGAGTCATTGCCATGATCGGAAAAGGGATGGGCCACCCTCCCAGGAGGATGGTCGCGGGCCTGGCCGTCCTGATTGTCTCGGCGCTCCCTGGCCGTGCTGGCCAGCGGAGCGCGGGCCAGGCTTCCCTCCGGGAACCGGTTCCCGATCTCTGCTTCACCTGCCATGATGACGCCGGAGCCTGGAGTGCGGCTCCCCATGTCCACGAGCCGGTGAGTCAGGGGAGGTGCCTGGATTGCCACGCGGCTCATGCGAGCCGGCAGCAGGCCCTGGTTCTCAAGGAAGGCACCCGCCTCTGCCTGGGCTGCCACGGCGACCTGGCCCGTACCCTCGGGGAGGGACGCATCCACGAGGCACTGCGCCAGAAGGGGTGCCTGGCGTGCCATGATCCCCATGCCTCCCAGGTCGAGGCCCTCTTGGCCAACCCCATCCCGGACGCTTGCCTGGAGTGCCACTCCTCGCTGAGGGCCCTGGCTCGGGCGGCCCATGTTCATCCCCCCTTCGCCGCCGGCGAGTGCGCAGCCTGTCATGAGCCCCACGCGAGCGCTCATCCGGCCTTGCTTCTTGATAATGTGGGAGGCCTCTGTCAGACCTGCCACCAGGTCTCCGACCCCGGCCTCCGCTCCAAGCACCTGGGAAAGGCCGTGGAAGGGAGCTGCACCTCCTGCCATGATCCTCACGGCTCCGAGAGCAGCGGGATGCTCCGGCCGGTGCTTCATCCTCCCTTCGAGTCCGGGGGCTGCGCCGCCTGTCACGAGGAAAAGGCGGGGGATCCGGCAGCGTGGATCACGCCGGTCGCGGATCTCTGTGCCACCTGCCACGATGATGGTCTTGAGACGCGGGAAGGAGCCTCCCATCCCGGGATCGGACCGGATGGTGATTGCACGGCCTGTCACTCGCCTCACGGAGGAGCGAGCGAGGCTCTGCTCAAGAACGGGCCGCGGCGCACCTGCGGGGCCTGCCATGCGAGGGTCGTCCAGCGGTTCCTGACCCAGAAGGCGGCTCATCCCCTGGCCGAGGGCGGGGAAGGGTGTCTTGCCTGCCACGATCCGCACCAGGGCCGGGGCTGGGCCTTCCTGAAGGGAGAGGGAGGCATGGCCACCTGCAACCGGTGTCACCAGGGGCATGCGTTTTTCAGCCACCCCATGGGTCCGGGAGTGCCCGACCGGAGCCGCCCCGGACAGGATATCGACTGCCAGTCATGCCACGAGCCGCATGCCTCGCCGTGGACCGCCTTCCTGGTGGCGGATCCCCACCGGGACCTCTGCCTCCGATGTCACGACACCAATCAGCCCACCCGGCAGCATTCGCGGGGTCCTTGAACGGAAAAGGCCTCATCCGCCGGCTGCTGCCCCTTTTGTCGCCGAGCCGGGCGCTGGCAATCGCAAGAAAAACCTCTATCTTTTCTCCACTGGAAAATGTGTCCGTTCAGGTACAAAATCGACACAGTGATGCGTTCGCCACGCGCGCAGGCAAGCTCCTCTTCCTGGATGGCGATGTGAGCGGCCGGCGACAGGCCGCACATGTTGATCCAGGGGCGGCGCTCTTAGATTCTGTCCGGTACCTGCACAGCGAACGTTTCACGAGCGGCCATCATTGATCATGATGCGCCGCGTTCTGTTCGTCGACGACGACGCCCGCGTCACCAGGGCAATCCGCCGTTCCCTGCGGGGCCAGCCCTATGAGATCCTCACGGCGAATTCCGCCAGGGAGGCACTCCAGGAGCTGGCGAAGCAGGAAGTCGCTGTGATTGTCTCGGACGAGAAGATGCCGGAGATGCATGGCTCGGAGCTCCTGGCAACCGTCCTGGAGCGGTATCCCAACACGGTGCGTCTGATCCTCACGGGACAGGCGAACCTCGACGCCGCAATCGACGCAATCAATCGAGCGCAAGTTCATCGATTCCTTCAGAAGCCGTGTTCCCCCGAGGACCTCGCCTTCTGGGTCTGCCAAGCCCTCGAGACGCGGGAGCGGAGGCAGCGTTACGAAGCCTGGAAGGCAACAGTGGACGCGGAGGATGAGGGCGCCCGCGTGCGGCTCGACCGAGCACTGAGCAATGCGTGGATCGCCTTCCAGCCCATTTTCACGACGACGGAGCAGCGCATCTTCGGCTACGAGGCCCTGATGCGCCTCGAAGACCCGACCGTCGCGCAACCCAAGATTCTATTCGAGCTGGCCGATCGGCTGGACCGCGTCCTGGAAGTGGAACGTTTATTGCGGAACATGACCGCCGAACGCATCGCGGACTCTCCTCCGGGTGTCAGATTCTTCGTGAACCTCCATCCCCGATGCCTGGACGACGAGTCCATGCTCTCCGGGGACGAGCCGCTTGCCCGTTTTGCTGGACGCATTGTCTTCGAGATAACGGAACGAGTCTCGCTCCACGAGGTGACCGATGTCCGGACCAAGGTTGCACGCCTGCGCGGACTGGGATTCTGTATTGCGGTGGATGATCTGGGCGCCGGGTATTCGGGATTCGCCAGCTTAGCGCTGCTCGATCCCGAGATCGTGAAGTTTGACATTGCCATGATCCGAGACATTCATCTGGTTCCGAGGAAGGCGAAGATGCTCGCCTCGGTGATCGGCCTGTGCCGAGAGCTTGGCATCCGGACGGTCGCCGAGGGAATCGAGACAGAGGACGAGAAGCGCAAGGTTGTCCAGCTAGGCTGCGACCTGCTGCAGGGCTTCCACATGGCCCGCCCGTCTCCGGACTTCCAAAAAGAGGAGACATATCCAGCGGCACCCTCATGGTAAGAGGCTGAGCAGCGGAGAATTCCGCGCAAACGCAGTTCCTTTGCCTGACGGGAATCCTGCGCCTGGAGGCCATGATGCGATCGGGCCATGGCTCCAGGGAACCTCACCCTGTCGAGCCCCTTCCCGGACATGCGTGGGAAAAATCCGGATTTGGGGTGATGAACACCATACTTGACCTTGGCCCCCCGCGATACCAGCTTTATAGATGTCCCATGCAGTGGGCTCGCTCTGCGTGGGTGGCTGACGAGCCAGGCTCCCGCGTGCGGCAAGAGCGGATATCCAGGCTGGCTGCGTTCCAGCGAACGGTGAAGGGAGCAGGAAATCTGCCGGGGAGGCTAGGCAGGTCACGACATGAATCGAGATCTCTCGAAGGATGACGACGCCAGTGCTGGCGCGCGATGAGTCCTGGGACGAACCTGGGAATGGCATGAATCAAGAATGATGACGGTGCTCGGAGGGCAGGAATAGCCCTGTCGTGGAGTCAATCATGGGAACATACCGGATCCTCTTCGTGGATGATGAACAGAACGTCACTGCGGCGTTGAAGCGCTCCCTCAGACGAGAGCCCTACGAGATCCTCAGTGCTAGCTCGGCGCAGGAAGGTCTGGAGATTCTTGCCCGCCAGTCGATCGACGTGGTGGTGTCGGACGAGAAGATGCCAGGCATGTCTGGAACAGAGTTCCTTGGGTTGGTTTGCCGCAGGTACCCGCAGACGGTCCGCATCATGCTCACCGGTCAGGCGAGCCTGGAAGCAGCCATTCGCGCGATCAACGAGGGCGAGGTCCTTCGTTTTTTTACCAAGCCATGTAACGATACGGATCTCCGCGTGACGATCCAGCAGGCGCTGCAACAGAGGGACCTGGCCCGCCAGAGCCGCCGACTCTTGCAAGAGTATCAGAAGCAAGGCGCGGCCTTGGCAGAGCTGGAGAGGGAGAACCCTGGGCTCACCCGTCTGGATACGGACGGGACAGGGGCCATTATTGTCGATGAGGTCCAGGGGAATGTGGAGGATCTCCTCAGGCAGATAGAGGAGGAGATAGACAGAGGACTGCCTCGCTCCAGATGAACCGCGGCCTGATGGTAGTGAAGGAACGCTGTGGTCCGATTCCCGACGATGGAGAGGTGCTGGGCAAGGGTATGTGTTTTCTGATCGGTATGCCCTTGGGAGAACCGACTATGGCTGCCCACAGGGTGACGGCGTGAAGAGGGTTTCTCCGACAGTATTTCTTGGCTTCGCCGTGCTGCTCACGGCGATGATACTCGTCTGGCTCGTGCAGGGCAGCTACAAAGATCATGACGACAGCCTCATGGCGGAAAAAAGAGAGCATCGGATCGAAGAGCTGACGGAACTGATCCTTCACTTGAACGAAATGCTAGACATGTCGGCTCGGCTGGCTGCGGTCACGGGTGATCCACAGTGGGACCGACGTTATCACGAGCTCGAGCCCGGACTCGCCGCGGCGATCAACGAATCGATCCATCTCGCGCCGGGATCTTACGGTGGAACATTCTCGGCGCAAACCAGTGCCGTCCACCAAGCGTTGGTGGCGAAGGAACAAGAGGCCTTTCATCTCGTCCGTCAGGGTCTTCTGGAGGAGGCGCAGGCGGTTCTGAACAGTGAGGAATACGAGAAGCAGAGGGCGATCTACGTCCGTGGGCTGGAGAACCTTCTGACGGCCCTCCACGAGAGCACCCGTGCCGCTCACCCGGCACGCGAAAGGAATGCCTTCCTTCAGCCCATCGCGGCTGTCGCGGCCGTCTCTCTCCTGCTGCTCCTGTGGCTTGTTGTCCGAAAGCGCCGCCGCGACGAGGAACAGCGCCTCCGTAACGTGCAGACCGAGGAGTTGCTTGCCTCGATCTCATCGGTCCTGATTGGGGTGGACTCGCACGGACGGGTCACCAATTGGAACGCTGCGGCGGAGTCCCTTTTCGGAATTCGTGCGGCGGATGCCATCGGTCGTCCCTTTCGAGACTGCGGGATTCGATGGGACTGGCCGACGGTCCTCGAAGGGGTCTCAGAGTGTTTGGAACAGAAACGACCCAGGAGGATAGAGGTGATCCGGTTCGAGCACATCGCCGGAAACGAAGGGGTGTTGGGTGCCACTGTCAATCCGATCGCCGGAGAGTCAAGCGGGAGTGCCGGGTTCCTCCTACTGGGAGCGGATCTGACAGAGCAAGCGTTCCTGGAGAACCAGTTGCTCCAGGCGCAGAAACTGGAATCCGTCGGCCAGCTGGCGGCGGGAATTGCCCACGAGATCAATACGCCTACCCAGTACGTAGGGGACAACACGCGCTTCCTCCAGGAGGTGTTCGGCGAAGTCCTGGAATTCACCAAGAAAGTTGACGAGTTGACAAAGAACACCCGCAGTGAGACTGGCTCATCGGAACTCGCCGCACAGATAAGAGCGGCGATGGATAAAGTCGACCTGGACTATCTGGGTGAGGAAATCCCTCAGGCGATTCAACAGGCTCTGGAGGGAATCGACCGCGTGACCAGGATTGTGCGTGCGATGAAGGAGTTTTCTCACCCCCTGCGGGACAAGACGGCCATTGACATTAACCGCGCGATCGAGAGCACGATCACCGTGGCGCGCAACGAGTGGAAGTATGTGGCTGAGATGATCACGGAGTTGGACCTGGAGCTGCCTCCCGTATCCTGCTTTCCGGGTGAATTCAACCAGGTTATCTTGAATCTCATTGTCAACGCGGCCGATGCCATTGCCGAGGTTGCCGAGGATGGTACTCCGTCCAAGGGAACCATCACTGTCACCACGCGACAGACTGGCGGCTGGGCCGAGATCGGTGTCGCTGACACCGGAGCAGGGATCCCGGAAGACATCCAAGGCAAGATCTTCGACCCCTTCTTCACCACCAAGGAGGTCGGCAAGGGCACGGGCCAGGGGCTGAGCCTGGTGCATTCCGTTGTTGTCCAGAAACACGGTGGCAAAATCTCCGTTGATAGTGAGCCGGGCAAGGGCACGACCTTCCTCATCCACCTGCCCCTGGAAGATCCAGCCACGGTGGACAAGGAGATCACGGCGTGAAGAGGGTGCTCTTTGTTGATGATGACCGGAACGTTGTTCAGGGGTTGCGCCGCATGCTCCGGAGCCTGCGGCACGAGTGGGATGTCCAGCTAGCATCTAGCGGACCGGCGGCGCTGGAGGCCATCAAGGAGCGGGCCTTCGACATTGTTGTGTCAGATATGAAGATGCCGGGAATGGACGGTGCAGATCTCCTGACGCGGGTAAAATGCCTCCATCCGGATTCGATCCGGATCATTCTCTCTGGCCACTCCGAGAGAAAGGCCATTTTGAAGTCCGTGGCTCCAGCCCACCAGTATCTCTTGAAGCCATGCGAAGCTGAAACCTTGAAGGAGACTATTGAGCGGGCCTACGCTCTCCGGGCTCTCTTGCGGTGCAGCAAGCTCAAGGAGTTGGTGTCCCAGATCGACTCCCTGCCGAGTGTCCCTTCACTCTACCAGGGGCTCGTCACCGAGCTCAAGAAGCCGGACGCCTCCCTGCATAAGATCGCAAAAACCATGGAGCAGGACATCGGGATGAGTGCCAATATTCTCAAGCTGGTCAATTCGGCCTATTTCGGCCTGTTCAAACCGGTGACCAGCGTCGAGCGCTCGGTGACGCACCTGGGCCTGGAGACCATCAACGATCTGTTGAGCATTCCGATCTTCTCTGAGTACAAGGGGCCCGAGATTCCCGGGTTTTCCTTGGAAACTCTCTGGCGGCACAGCATGCGGACCGCTGCCTTCGCGAGGATCATCGCCAGGGAGGAAGAGCCGGAAGGCAGGCTGGCTGCCGAGGCGTTCCAGGCAGGGATACTGCACGACGCGGGTCAGTTGATTCTTGCTGCGAGGATTCCCGAGCGCTATGGCCAGGTTCTGCAGCGCGCCGCGGCCGATGGAACATCGGTTTCAACAACCGAGGGAGAAATGCTGGGCGGGACACACGCTGAGGTCGGGGCATATCTCATCGGCTTGTGGGGGCTTCCCGAACCAATCGTGGAGGCCGTCGCCTATCACTCCAGGCCGAGGGAATGTCCACGAATGGGCTTCGGCCCGCTGGCAGCTGTCCACGTGGCCAACGCGTTAGCGCTGGAGGCCGATACGTCGAGTCCTCCCGCCGTCCTGCCGCGCGTCGATCTGGAATACTTGACCAACCTGGGGCTCGAGCATCGCCTGCCGGCTTGGCGGAAGGCTTGCCTCAACGGGGGAACGGACGCCACAGGCGCCCGCTTGGAGGTGGAGTCTTTCGGCCGGGGACTACAGGGATGATCGAATACACTCCTTCGGAAAACAAGATTGTCGTGAAGCTCGTATATTTTGGGCCCGCGCTGTCCGGAAAGACGACAAATCTGCTCACATTGCATGATCTCCTCGATCAGCGGGGGCGGGGAAATCTGATGATCCTCGACACGAAAGATGATCGAACGATTTTTTTTGATCTTCTTCCCTTCTATTTCGTGGCACCGAGCGGAGTGCGGATCAAGGTCAAGGTCTACACGGTTCCCGGACACGTTCATCACAACGCGACGAGGAAGGCCGTCCTGGCCGGGGCGGACGGCATCGCGTTCATTGCCGATTCCCAGCGCACGGAAGCGATAAACAACCGCGAGAGCTTCCGCAACCTGGAGGAGAATCTTGCATTCCTCGGCATGGACATCGAGCAGGTGCCTCTTGTGATTCAGTTCAACAAGCGGGATCTCGAGGCGATCGTGACGGAGGAAGAAATACGGAAAACGTGGCACGGTACGGACATACCGATCTTCAAGGCCTCCGCCCTGAACGGATGGGGGGTCCTGGAGACACTCAGATCCCTCCTCGAACTGACCTACGATTACATTGACGGCGAGTGCGGGCTTCATGAGAGATACAAACTTCTGAAGAGGAACTTTGTGGACAATCTCGTGCCCTTACAACCCGCCGCTGCTGGAAAGTGAGATGCGCTCCTTGAACAGGGACAAGGAGCGGATAGACTTTATCGTCGGCGCCGAGCTCCGTCTCCAGGACATTTTCTCCGCTGTGGACGTGACGCCCTTGTTGACAGCGCTGGTTACGGCCGGCGCGAGGCAAGCCGCCTTGACCGACGAGACGGGAAGAGTCTTGTGGTTAGAGGGAGAGGAATGCGGCATCGACGCGTTGCCGGCACCTGTGCTGCAAGATCTGAACCGAGGAAGGAACCACGGCCGAGGCTGGCGTTCCGCCTCTCTTTATCATGAAGGAGAATCACTCGGTTTCATTTATATCGCGAGTTCCGATACAACACATCCTGGTCTTGCAGAGGCGCTGATCTCCATCGCGTCGGCGACGCTTGAGATTATCCGCCTCAACACGGTGAAGCGGTTGTTGACAACGCAGGTTCACACCACCGCGGTTCACCAATCCTACGAAGAACTCTTGGAGATCAACCGGCAGCTGACGATTTCCAAGAAGCAATACGAAGATTTAGCCAGGACCTTGCAACAACGAGTCAAGGACAGGACAGCAGAGCTGGAGGCCGTGCACACGAGACTGCTCCAGAAGGAGAAAATGGCCTGTATCGGTCAGTTGGCAGGTGGCGTGGCGCATGAGATCAACACGCCGCTGAACTATATCTCCGCTAACATTCGAACGCTGTCCTCTTACCTTGATGATGTCCATGGCATGCTTGAAGGTTATCGCAAGGCTCTCCAACAGCTTCCGGGGGAACAGACTGCCTTGCAGCGGTTAGAAGAGCTGTATCGGAGGGTGGATGTTCCCTACATCATCAAGGATAAGGAGGATCTCGTCCGGGAAAGTCTGGAAGGCACGGAACAGATTGGCAGCATCGTCGCCAACCTCAAAGGGTTTTCCCATATAGACGAGCTGGGAAATAGGATGATGGACGTCAACGAAGAGCTAGAAACGACGTTACAAGTTCTGGCGCACACTCAGAAGAACCGCTCGGCGAAGATTATCAAGAAGTACGGGCGGATACCAGAATGTTACGGTGAGCCGGCACTGATGTCACAGGTGTTTCTGAACGTGTTGACCAATGCCCTGCAGTCGAGGGACGAAGGCCTCGCGGTGACGGTTGAAACAGTCTCCACGAGCCATGAAATTGTCGTATCCGTTACTGACAACGGGGGAGGGATTCCGGAGGAGATCCGAAGCCGGATCTTCGAGCCGTTCTTCACAACCAGGGATGTGGGAGAGGGGACCGGGGTCGGTCTGGCAGTGGCGTACGACATCGTGACAAGGCACGGAGGGAGAATCGCCGTTCAAAGCGACGTAGGCCGAGGAACGAAGTTCGACATCATTCTGCCGGCCGGTACTCCTGCCGGGGCGGGGAGCGACGAGAATGAGAGGGCCGCACCCCCGCATGTGCAGACACCGAAAAAATGAATCATGCCTAGGTTGAACCTGGGTCGAGGAAGGAATGATGCATGGCGAGGTATGCAGAGCTGTTTGATCTGAGGAAGACGGATGTTGCGGGCGATGACGCGTCCTCTCCCCCGCTGGTGCCGGAATCCGGCCCGAAGACCTTCACGCTGCTGTTTGTGGATGACGAGCCGCAGATGTTGTCGGGGTTGCGCCGCGTTTTCCATCGGGAGAATTACAAGATTCTCACCGCCACATCCGGCCAGGAAGCTCTTGAGCTGATGGAAGCGCATCCGGTCCAGCTCATTCTCACGGATCACAGGATGCCAGGCATGCTCGGATGCGAACTCCTGACGCGGATCAAACAGCGCTGGCCGGAGACCATCCGCATCATGCTCACCGGGCATGCGGATGTCCAGGCCATCATGGGCGCCGTCAACGAGGGCGCGGTCTATAAATTCATGACCAAGCCATGCGACGATCACGATCTACGGCTGACCATCGCACTCGCTTTGGAACAGTACGCGCTGTTGCAGGAGAACAAGCAGCTCAAGGAGATCACGAAACAGCAGCATAAGAAGATCAAGAAATATTCGTCCGTGTTTGATGAAGCGAGGGGAATTCTTGGCACTGTCCTTGTGCGTGGAGGCGTCCTTACCAAGGAGCAGCTCGAAGAAGCGATGAAGGCCAGGAACGAGGATGAGTATCTCGGGGACGTCCTGGTGAGGCTTGGCTATTCCAGCGAGGCTGAGATCGCGCGCGAGATGCAAAAGAGTCAGAAGCTGGAAGGTATTGATTTAAAAGAAGTGCGCATCAGCCGGAACATGGCCGACTTGTTGCCACGTGAGCTGTGCGAACATAACAGGCTCATCCCCATCAAGCTTGAGGGAAATAAGCTGACCGTGGCCATGGCCGATCCATCGGACATCCTGAAGATCGACAACATTGCCATGTGGACCCGTCTCACTGTCATTCCGGTCGTGGCAAAAGCCTCGGACATTCTGCTTCAGATCAAAGAGGTCTACGGAGAGAAGAGCGAAGAGGAAGAGGTTGCCACACTCTTTGAGTTCGAGCCGATCGAGGAGATCGATGTCGTTCTCGAGGAGGATGCGGCTGACGTCAACGTTGAGGAGTTGGTCAGAACGTCTGGTTTCGCTCCGATCGTGCGAATCGTCAATGCAATCATCAGCGAAGCTCTGCGCAACGGAGCGAGCGATATCCATATCGAGCCGAGAACGAAACACTCGGTCGTCAGGTACCGGACGGACGGGATGCTGCGCACGAAGATCAAGATCCCGCTGTTTTCTCATCCACGGGCGGTGTCAAGAATCAAGATCCTGGCAAAGATGGATCTTGCAGAACGGCGCAGGCCGCAAGATGGAAGGTTCACCGTGAAGGCTGGCATGAAGATTGCCGATATTCGAGTTTCCACGATGCCCACGATCAACGGCGAAAAGGTGGTGATGCGGATCCTTGATAAGGGAGCCAGTGTGAAGCAGGCTTCGGAACTGGGGATGAACGATGGGGATCTGCGAAGGCTCGAGTCGGTGATCGCCAGGCCGCAGGGCATGGTGCTCTCCACAGGACCCACCGGAAGTGGAAAGACGACGACCCTGTATTCGACTCTCCACGAGATACTGCATCCGGCAAGGAACTACGAGACCATCGAAGACCCTGTCGAGTATTTCCTGGAAGAGGCCAATCAGGTGCACGTCAGAGAGAGCATCGGGCTGTCCTTCGGGGCCGTGCTCAGAGCCACGCTGCGGCAGGACCCCGACGTGATCCTGGTGGGAGAGATCCGCGACCTGGACACGGCGGACGCAGCGTTCAAGGCGGCGCAGACGGGACACTTCGTTCTGAGCACGCTTCATACGAACAATTCTGTTGCTTCGATCACGCGGCTGATTGATCTCGGTGTCAAGCCGTATCTCATTGCATCAGCTCTGGTGGGGATTATCGCTCAAAGATTGGTACGAAAAATTTGCCGCCATTGCAAGGCGACCGCTCTCCCGGACAAGAACGTGGTGAGACTGCTCCAGTTGAAGGGCTTCACCACGAAAGACCTGGCCATGGGGAAAGGATGTGCTCGATGCAATAACACCGGCTATATGGGGAGAACGGGCCTCTTCGAGATTTTTCTCATGACGAAGGAATTCGGCCAGCGGATCAGCGGCAGTTTCCGCGAAGGGGAAATCATGACTCTCGCAAGGGCGGATGGGATGACAACCTTGCGGGAGGACGGATTGGAGAAAGTGCGGCAGGGAATTACGACGCTTGAGGAGTTACTGAGGGTCTTGGGGCCGCCGCCCGGCCAGAAACGGCCGTGTGCTCATTGTGGCCGCATTCTTGATGCGACGTTCTCGTACTGTCCGCATTGTGGCACCTATGGGCGGAAGATATGCCGCAGGTGTGATATGCCCCTTGAGGATGAGTGGAAGCTATGCCCGAGCTGCGGTTCAACCAAGAATGGCTGTGAAGTATCCGCCTCTGTGGGTGAGGCACATAAGGCGGCTCTCCTCTAAGAAAGGCCTTCTCCAAGCCAGGACCGGCCAAGACCTCCACTCACCAGGAGAGGTGCTTCAGATCCTGGCATGCGTGGGGACGCGGAGGCGCCGGGGAGGCTACCGGTCGGGGGCCGCGCGCGGCGCGATGATGGCGCCGAGGCCGTCCGGACGCGATGCGATCCGCTCCAGGTGGGGGTAGCGCAGACCGTCGTGGTAATCGATGGAATGGGTGGTGTAGAACTCCTGGTTCTCCACCAGCAGCTCCAGCGGCTGGCGTGAATCACGGGTGGCGGCCACCGCCTGCCGGAGGAGATGGGGGTCGAACTTCCTTCCATTGACCGCCACCAGCGTCATGCCGGCGCCCAGGCCGGCCTGGTGGGCGGGCCCTCCCCAGAGCACGTCCCGGATCTCGCCTTTCTCCGTGACCAGAAGACCGATGGAAAAGGTGAGATCCACCTGCTTGCGGACTTCCTCGTAAGCCTCGATGTAGCCGGAAGGCTCGGAGGTGTAGGCGAGCTTCCAGCCGCTGGCCTTCAGGCCTTGAAGCGGTGCGCCGGGCCGGCGGGATTCGAGCCGGTCGCGCAGGAACGTTCCCCAGTCGAACGGCGCCACCTGCTGCAAGGTGGCCGCCAGGTCGTCGAAGGTGTAAGGCTGGACCCGGATGCGGCCCGGGTGCACGCCATGGAAGAGGCGGGTGAAGTCGTCGATCGATTTTCGGTCGTGGGTAAGCCGGCGGATGGTGGTATCCACTTCCAGCCAGATGAGCAACCCCTCGGGATAGAAGTCCGGACGTCTCCGCCAGCTTTCCCAGGCGGAGGGGGCCCCGTAGAGAATCTGGGCGGCCGCGGTGGTGTCGCTCAGCGGGCGCCACGTCCTTCCTGGGCGGTGATCCATGGTGGCGGCCGTGTAGGCCAGGTAGCCGCGGAAGTCAGTGGCGCTCCACAATCCGCTGCGCGCGGTCAGGATCTGGCCCAGGTAGGTGGTCAAGCCCTCGTAAACCCACAGGAGGTCGGTCTTCATGGGGGTCTGGTAGTCCGGAGTGGTGAGATCTGCGGGCCGGCGGAACTTGCCGTTCCAGGAATGAACGAACTCGTGGGGGAGGAGGCCCGATCCGATCAGCTTGGCCTTGGGATCCAGAAAGAGTCGCTCTCCGGTCCGGTCGTCGCTGGATTCATGGTGCTCCAGGCCGAAGTGAGCCGTCAGCTCGCTGAGGGTGAGAAGAAAGCGGTAGCTGTCGTAATGGTGCGCCGCGAACAGCGCCCCGGCCTCCCGCACCAGGTTCCGGTGGTGGGTGATGTCCGCCTCGCTCATCTCCAGGGCCGCCGGGTTGTCGCTGACCATGTCGATGAAGTGGCGCGGGCCCTCCTCGCCGGTGGAGATGTCCACCTCGCGAAAATACCGGCCGGCAATCACGGGGGAGTCCACCAGGGTGTTCAGGGGCACCGGCCGGAAACGAATCTGGCCGCCGTGGCTGGCGGCCACCGGTAGGGCGGTGCCGAATTTCCAGCCCGCGGGAAGATGCAGCCGCGGCTCGTAGAGGATCTCGCGTGCCGCCCGGCCGGCAGGATAGAGAAGAACCTGGTTCCAGTTGAGGGCCATGAGCGTCGGCGTCGCGGACACTCCGCCCGTGAACTGGCCGTTGTCCACCGGTGAGAGGAAATCCAGGGAGATGTCCAGGAGGGTCGCGCCGTCGGGAATCTCCAGGTGGAAGGTGTACATATCCACCAGGTCGCGGTGCCAGGAGAGATTGGTGTCGCCCACGTGGAACGTGAGTCCCGTGACGTTGACGATGGGCCCGGTGGGGCCGTGCTCGCCGGGGATGTACTTCGGGTAAAGGAGCGTCAGGGGTCCCGGCCGGACGGGCAGGACCATGTGCGAGTGGAAAACCTTGCGCGGCGCATCCTGTGCGTCCACGTCCAGGCGGATCGGCACGGTCCCCTGCTCCGCCCGGGGAAGGGATCCGCCGATCATCACACTGGCTGCCAACGACAGCGCACCCATCCAGACAGCCTGCCGATCATGTCGCGTCATGTCTCTTCTCCTGGTCGGGACGGGCGCGATTCTGGCCCTCCGGGACCGGTCTTGTCAACGGGGGGCGCGAGCCTTCCTTTGCCGATACAGAAGAGGTGATGGTCCGAGCGGAGGATGATCTGTCCGCGCGAGATCGCCGGAGAGGCCACGAACCGCCCTTCCAGGTGGTTACGGGCCAGGATCGATGCCGTGCGGCCGGGTGAGAGGATCACGGTGCTGCCGTCCTCGCTCTGCAGGTAGATCTTCCCGTCGGCACCCACCGGAGAAGCCCAGAACTTCCCGCCGGTGCGGGAGATCCACGCCGTCTTGCCGGTGGCCGGCTCCACCGCCCGCACGATTCCCTTCTCCGAGGCCATGTAGAGTAGCCCCCGGTAGTAAAGCAGGGAAGAGACGTAGGGGAGCGCCGGGGGGCATCCGCCACAGGACGCGGCTGGCGGACACATCACCCGTTCCACCGGGGCGGACGGCCATGTAGGGCCCGCTGCTATAGCCGCGGCTGGCATAGAGGATGCCATGCCCCAGGACGGGCATGGGAACGGGCACCTTGACGAACTCTCCCGCATGCCAGAGCGGGCGGCCGCTCTCCGGATTGTAGGCATCCAGGCGGGGATTGGAGTTGATGATCAGTTCCTGGCGGCCTCCGGTGTCGATCACCAGGGGCGTGCTGTAAGAGCGCAGTTTCTCGCCCCGGTCCACCTTCCACACGTTCCTCCCGGTGCGCTTGTCCAGGGCCAGAAGATAGGCGGCCGGATGGTGATCGGAGAGTAGAAAGAGCTTCTCACCGTACAGCACGGGCGAGCTTCCGTGTCCCCAGAGAAGCTCGTAGCGAGCGTAGTCGGCGGCCAGGTTGCGCTGCCAGATGAGCTTGTCGTCCAAGCTCAGGCAGAGAACCTGTCCCGTTCCGAACCATGCGATGACCCGCTCGCCGTCCGTGACCGGGCTGGGGCTGGCCAGGTTGTGCATGGGATGAACCGGTGTGAACGGCCCCTCGGCGGTCAGCCGGTGCTGCCAGAGCAGGTGGCCGTCGGACCGGCGGAAGCAGAGAACCAGGAAGGCGAGCTTGCATGGCCGCCGCCGGTGAGATCGCGGCCATTGCGGGCACTGCGCACCGGGGTCGCTCCCTCCTGGGTGGTGACGAAGATGCGGTCGCCCCAGACGATGGGACTGGAGACGCCCTTGCCGGGGAGGGGAACGGAACAGGCAATGTTCTCATGGGGGCCCCAGCGGACGGGCAGGCCGGTCTCCTCGCTGATGCCGGTGCCGCGCGGCCCGCGCCAGGCGGGCCAGTTCTCCGCCCGCACCGGGCCAGGCAGGGTGAGAAGGAGCCCCAGGGCGGCGAGATTCAGGATCCGGCCGCGGCTCACGGGAGCTGCCGCTCCAGTTCCCGGGCGGCGCGCAGGCGGGGAAGCCCCGGATCGGCGGCGTGCCAGAGCTGCAGGAACTCGTCGAGATGCGTGCGAGCCTCGTCCGGGCGCCCCTGCCGCGCGGCACAGAGGGCCAGGCCTAGGAGAACGCTTGGCCGGTTGAGCCTCAGGGTCTGGGCGGCCGCGAACTCCGTTCCGGCGCGCTTCGCGTCGCCCGCCCGCAGGAGCATCTCGCCGAAGAGCTCCCGAGCCTGAATCGGCGGCAGGGGCATGGTACCCCCTCGTCCCCCGCATCTCCTCCAGAGGGACCGCCCGCTCCATGAATCCGATCATGCGAGAGACCTCGCCGCGGGCCATGGCCAACGCCGCGTCCACCTCCAGGGCTTCCAGCACCGGCCCCGCGTCGGGAAAGGCGGGACCGTTCGCGCGAGCCTTCAGCTCGGCCAGCGCCCGGACTCCCGCCTCGGGATGGCCGGAGAACCCGGCGGCGATCCCCACGGTATGGGCCAGAGTGATCGCTTCCCAGGCGGAAGGCGCGACCGGACGGGCATGGAAGGCGTCTTCCCAGCGCCGGCCGTCCAGCAGGTAACGGTACCGCATGGTGATGTAGGTGGACAGGGCGCGGGAGTCGCGCGTGGTCCGCGCTATCGATCCGATCTCCTCCAGGAAGGTTTCCGCCTCGGCCAGCCGGCCCAGCTGAATGAAAGCGTGGAGCTTCCAGCCGGCGTTGTGGAAGTCCCGCTTCTCGGCCGGCCAGCCCATCCGGGCCAGGAGATCCACCGATGCCCGGTCGGCGGCCAGGGTGGCGCGGAGTCCCTCCTTCCACATGCCCAGGCGAAAATAAATATGAGCGGGCATGTGCTGGGCGTGGGGGATCCCGGGAACGATCAACGCGTACCGCCGCGCCGCGGGCAACCCCTGGCGGGCTTTGCCGGGCGTGGCATCCAGGGAGTGGATCAGGTAGTGGACCACCCCCAGGTGGCCGGGGTGCCGGCTCAGGTAGGGCCGCAGGATTGCGGCAGCCTGATCCTCGCGGGTCAGGTCGGACGTC
Organism: Acidobacteriota bacterium; assembly: GCA_046757405.1. Taxonomy (GTDB): domain Bacteria; phylum Acidobacteriota; class Polarisedimenticolia; order SMYD01; family SMYD01; genus JBHHYE01. The sequence continues at coordinate 58,364 of JBHHYE010000015.1, forward strand.
ATCCTGCCCAGGGTGAGCCCCAGGACGGAGAGGGCGTAGAAGGCGCCGATCTCCACATCATCGGGGAAGGCATCATGAAGGCGGGCCATGGCTCGGCTGAAGGAGCGATCCCGGCTGGATTTCGGGATCTGCTGGTGGTCCTCGAACAGCAGCACGGCCGCCGTGATGAAGCGGCGGTCCTTTTCGGTGGCATGCACGGCCTTCCCGGCCCGTTGCACCGCGGCCCAGGCGAGGGCCAGGTCCGCGGCGGTGGGCGGGCTCCAGATGGTGCGGTTGTAGGTCAGGGCCGTGCCGCAGTGGGCCATGGCGCAGGCTGGGTCGGCTTTCACCGCCGTCTGGAACTCGCTCCGGGCCCACTCGTACTCGAAGGAATGGAGAAGAAAGAACCCGTGTGCCAGCGCGGCGCCGAGGACGAGAACCAGGCCTGGAGGGCGGGACTTCATTTCTCGGCGCATGAGCCGTCTGCTTCCGGCATCTGTCCGCCCCGGGAGGGCCGCCCGGACCATGGATCAGCTCAGCGGCTTGCGATACTTGTGGACGAACCGGTGGATGAAGTACCGGTGGATCGGCGCATCCTCCTCGCGGCCGTCGAAATCGTACGTGTCGTCTGGATTCTCCAGGAGGGGAGAGCGGGCCACCAGCTCGAACCCCGCCCCGGTGATCTCGCGGACCACCAGGTCTTCGTTGATCCGGTGGTGGTCCTCGTCGCGCCCCTCCTTGGGAGTGAAGGCGTCCACCACCCCCAGGATGCCTCCGGGTTTCAGCGCGCGCAGAAGCTCGGGAAGCACCGCGGTGCGATCCGCTTCCTCGCCCAGGTCGTGGTAGTTGCGCACCGTGATCATCACGTCGATGCTGTTCTCGGCCAGGTCGCTGAGCGGGCCGACGACCTCCACGTTCTCCAGGTGGCCGGCCTCCACGCGGTCCTTGAGATACCCGCGAATCCGCTCCTCGTAGCGCGGCCGGGTGTAGAGCGGTCCCAGCATGGCCAGGACCTTGCCGCCAGGGCCCACGACCCTGGACAGGATGAAGGTGTTGTAGCCGCGCCCCGGCCAGAGATCGGCCACGGTCATCCCCGGCTTCACGCCGAAGAATCCGTAGACCTGGAGAGGCTTGAACCCTTGATCCCGCTTGTGATCATCCTCGGACCGGGCGGGATCGTCCAGAAGACTCGGGTCCAGCGCGGCGGTGGCGGCCTCCGCCACCGGCCCGGGTGCCGGGCCGCTCCCGCAGCCGGGAGACGCGAAGACCAGAACAGTTGCGGCCGTTGCCAGCGCAACGGACGCCAGGATGGATCCGGAGCGCGCGGTGGTATCGGGGTGGGTCTCCTCGGTGCGGTGCATTCGTTTCTTCCTCCGCCAAGCGGAGCCGGAGTGGGGTATCCGGCTCAGGATGGCTCATCCTAGCGCATCCGCCGGCCGCGGCTGGACGAGGAGGAGCGGGCCGCGGCGTGGAGCGCGAGGCGCCGGCGGATGGTCCCCGCCTTCCGGGAGGCCACGACAATCTCGGCGCTGGGGTCGCCCCCGGCGGGCAGCGGGAGGATCCGGACGCGCCAGGCGAGCCGTTGGATGTCCGGACCGTCCTCCCGGGAGCCGGGCAGGATCCCCAGGGAGACCGCAGGCTCGCCCTCGATCAGCCGGGCGCCGATGAGGCTCAGATGGACCGTCACCGGCTGGGCCGTTCCGAGAACACCGGCGGCATAGGCGGTTGCCGTGGGCATCCAGCCCAGGTTGGCGACCGCCGCCTGGATCCGGAACTCGCCCGGACGGCGGTCCACCGGCCGGGCGCCCGCCTCCACCAGCTCCAGGTGTGGAAGCCGTCGCGCGAACTCCACCACCCACCGGGTGTTCCGCTCCAGCTCGTCCGCCATGAGTGCCTCGGGCGGACTGGCCAGGGACCACCGATTCCATCCTCCCATCTCCACCCGGCCCAGCTGAGGGTGGGCGAAGGGATACCAGGGGATGAACCCCCGCCCGTGGAGAAGGTCATCGTTCCAGGCCAGGAGCTCCTGTTCGTTCCCGTCGATCGCATGCTTCCACATCTCGGTCGTCATGGCCAGGACGCCGAAAACACTGGAGCCCCAATCGTTGAAGACACCGTGTCCCGGATGCATCAGGTCGACGATTTTTTTCTTCTTGTAGGCATAATTCTCATAGCCGGTCAGGGGAACGCCGGCGTCGGCGATGGCGTGGTAGTCCTCCAGGTCGGAGCGGGGGAAATCCCAGGCCTGGTCCGCCAGGGTCGGGAAGCGCAGCAGCAGGCCGCCGCTGGTGTGATAGGTGTGAATGGCGGCGATGTTGGGACGCGCGGTGATGTAGTCCACCAGGGCGCGCGTCTCCGGCTCCGAGAGGGGATAGGGGCCCGAGGCGTACTGGCCGGGGTGCCAGTTGGCGGGGAAGTTGCGGTTGAGGTCGACACCCCCCACCCCATCCTCGTTGAAGCGCCCATCGCCGTCGTTGTCGATCCCTTCCGTGAGCAGCCGGAAGGCGGCGGCCGTGGTGTCCCCCGCGGTCCGCTTCACCATGAGGCGCGGATCCGCCGGCGAGACCGTCCACTCCCCGTCCGGGTCCCGAACGCGGATGCGGAGGATGCGCCCGTCGCCGTCCAGATCTTCCGGGGGATCCTCGTCCACACGGCCGTCTCCGTCCTCATCCACCGGGCGGATGTTCCAGCGGTGGTTCTCCGGGGTCTCCACCGAGATGGCTCGGCCATCCGGGTTGACGATCGGCACCACGTAGAAGGCGAATCGATCGACCAGGGAGGTGACCTCTCGGTCGGTGCCGTACCCCTCGAGGAGGCGGTCGATGAACGCCAGCGCCCCCTCGCCGCCCAGGACCTCGCCACCATGAATGTTGCCGTCCAGATAGAAGCCCGGCTTGTCCTCCGCCGGGCCGGTTTCGAAGCGACAGATCTCCATGGCCCAGAGCGGCCGTCCACCGCGGCTCGTCCCGAAGGTCACCAGGCGCGAGAGGCGCGGATGGCGGAGGGTCACCGCCTGCAGGTAGGTCTCGATCTCATCGAGTCCGTGGTAGTGATCGAAGGTGATCAGCCGCCGCGCCAGCGCTTCGGGGGCGGGCCCGGACCGGTGGGCATAGGGGCCCAACCGGAGGCGCGCCTCCAGGGTGCGCGGCGGTCCGCTTCCGACGATGCGCAGGGGATAGGTGGCGGGGATCCCGCGCAGTTCCCGCGCCAGCCACTGGTGGAGCGCCGCGGTTCCTCCCCCCGCGAAGAATGGCTCGCCGTCCACCTCGATCAGGTGGTCGCCCGGCCGCAGGCCGGCGGCGGCCACACCGCTTCCCGGATCGACCTCATCCACGCGGATGGCCACCTGGTCCGGCAGGGCGCCCTTCCATCCTCCGGGAAGGGGTTCTTCGGTGCCGCGAAAGCCGGGATCGGGGAACCGTTCCTCGAGGGCGCGGCGGGCGAACATCTCCCAGTACGACAGGCGGCCCTCCGGGTGCGAGGGCTGGAGGTCGCGGGCCAGGCGTCGGCCCGCTGCCGTGGCCGCCGCCGTCCGGGGAACCTCGACCTCCACCATGGCGGCATAAATCCGCCCGGGATCCAGGCGGCGCGCCTGCTCCAGGGCGGTGCGGATCGATCGCTTGACCTGGCCGGAGAAAACGGTCTCGCCGTTGACGGTGATGGTGACCGGGCGATCGAGATCGACCAGCCGGTCATGCAGAAAGACCTTGAGGCGGCGCGTCCTCCAGGCCGTGATCTCGATCCGGTGGGGAGTGGCGGCCCTCGCTTGTACCAGGCCCTGGCGGGTGTCGCTCTCGATCCAGTGGATGCGCCGCGCCAGGGGCACGATGCCCGCATGGGGCACCCGCTGCACTGCTTCCGGATAGACCCTCCGGGGATGGTGGTCCAGCCAGCGCAGGACATCGCCGTAGTGACTCTGGTATCCCTCGTGGCCGCGGCCGGGGAACTCCCGGTACACCACCTCGGCTCCCAGGTCGGTGAGTAACCGGTTCAAGGCGCGGGGACCGGCGATCTCGCGGATATTGGAGTCCAGGGATCCTTCGAGAATGTAGGCCGGGACCATGGCGAGATCCCGGGCCAGACGCTCCCGGGAGTCGCCCTCGGTGGAGACCGGCACCAGGGCCGCGAACCAGTCCGGGTGTGCCGCGGCGAAGGCGATGGAGAAGTTCGACCCCAGGGAGATTCCGGTGGCGACGATGCGGTCGGGATCCAGGTGGACCTGCCGCTGGACCTCCTCCAGAACGGCCCGCGCCTGCTCCGGGTGAAAGATCTCGTAGGGAAGCCGCTCTGAGGTCGCGGCATCGACGCTGAGCGTGGTCACCATGGCCGGCGCGGCGACGATCCAGCCGGCTGCCTCGGCGGGACCCGCCCAGACGGCGATCATCCGCCGGGCCCCGGCCAGCGCCTGTCCCTTGGTACGAGGTGGACCGCCGTGCATGGCCAGCAGGAGCGGCCATGCCCTGTCCGGGCGGTAGCGGGTGGGAAGCCGCAGGAGAACCGGGATCGCCCCTTCGGGAGTGGTCACCTCCAGGGTCCTGAGGAGGGCCGGCTGGCTGGCCGGAAAGCGGGCCGGAGAGGGTCCGCGGCGCAGGACCTCCTCGAAGTTCAGGAAGCGCGCCCGGGAGACCTCACCAAGGGTGGGATCGGAGGCGAGGGTCTCCCGGGCGGCCCTCGCCTCTTCCGGAGTGCGGGGCCAGAGGATCCCTTGCACCAGATGGTCCAGCGGCAGGGGCGTGGCGGCTCCGGTGACCGTGGGGATCCATGCCAGCCCCACCAGGGCCATGAGCAGCCGGGCGCGCCGGTGCAGACGACCGAGGAGCACCAGGCCCAGTCCCAGGGCCAGCCCCGTCGCGGCCAGGAGCCCCAGGGTCGGCACGGCGGGCGGATCGGGCAGGCGGCGGACCTCCACCCAGTCCACGTCATAGAAGAAGGTCCGGTTCTCTCCGGGAGAGGCAGTCGGCTGCAGTGAGATGTCAAAAGCGTCGGGAAACTCGGTCCCTGGGGCCCAGAGATTCAGGCGGACGCTCAAGGGCCCGCCTGGCACGGTGTCGGCCTCGGTCCTGAGGCGCGACCCGTTCACCCACCACTCGACGCGGTCGGGCCACCAGCGGATCTCGAAGACGTTGAACGACAGCAGGTCGAGCCCCGGCGCGGGGAGGAAGGCCGCATCGCCGGGCACCGTGAACGGCTCGTTGTTGAAGACATTGCTGAGGACGCGCTGTCGGCCCGCGGTGACGTCGTTTGTCAGAAGCTCGAAGTCGATCTCGTCCCGGACGGTTCCGGGCTCCAGTCCGAAGCCGAAGAGGGAGCCGACCAGCCCGCCGGGGATGGGCGGCACCAGCCGCGCCCGGGCGGCGACGGCCAGACCCGTGCCGCGGGTGAACCGGGAGATGGTGTCGATCTCCGAGCCCAGGAAGGAGTCACCGGGTATCTGCGCGGTGTCGTTATGGGTGTCCAGCCGCAGGTGAATGGCTCCGCCCGCGACCTCCGGCGGTTGCAGGGGAGAGCGGATCTGGGTGCGGCCGAAGAAGCTCTCGTCGCCGGTGGGAATGCTCCAGACGGCCTGGTCCAGCGCAGTGCCGTCGAACTCGTCACGGAGCAGCACCTGACCATGCGCTTTCCCGGGCCCCAGGAGCAAGAGCATGAGCACGCCTGCCTGTGCCGCCCGGCCGGTGGACCGGTTCATGGCCGGCTGCCTTCCGGCGCCGAGCAGGGAGCCGCCAGGCCATGGGGATGACCCCGCCGGCCGTGCAACGCCCGCAGGCAGGGAGCCACGAGAACGAGATTCCCGCCCAGCCGCCCGGCCAGGAAGGCGATGGCCGCGGCGGTGGCGCCGGCGAGATGGAAACCCCGGATCGTGAGGACCAGAACGCTGATGATCCCCGCGACCTCCAGGAGAGTGGCCCAGGTGATGGGGGTCGTCCAGCGTTGCTGGACCAGGATGGCCCGTTGCAGGCAGAGGAGCACCGAGAGGGCCGGCATGGCGGCCAGGATGCGGGTCGGGAGCAGGGCGAAGGCCGTCAGCTCGAGGCTGAGGCCGGACACATCCCGGAACCAGAGGGAGGAGAGGGGGGTGAAGGCGATGAGTGCCAGGGCGCCGGAGACCGATGCGGCGAGCAGGAGGGCGAAGAGCCCGACGGGTCGGCGGTTCTGCCGACCCGCGGCGAGCAGGGCGATGGCCACCTCCTGGTAAGCCAGACCCTGGCTGCGAAAGATGAAGGCCAGCGAGATGATGACCGGAAGGACGGCCAGGGATTCCAGGGAAGCCGGGGCGTGGCCCATGAAGAAGGTGACCACCGGGTGGGCGGCCATGGCCAGGGTGGAGGTCAGGAGGAGGGGATAGTAAAAGTGAAAGATGCGGCGGTAGGTCAGGGGCAGGGTGGAGCCGGGGCGCTCGCCGGCGCCTGCCAGTTGTCGGACCACTTGCTGGGCCATGATCCGGCTGGCCAGACTTTCCGCGCAGACGCCTGCGGAGAGCGCCACGCATCCCACCCAGGCGCCCGGAAGATTGGCGAAATGAAACAGGGAGAGACAGGTGGCTCCCATGACGGACAGGCGCACCACGGTGCCATAGGCCACCCGTCGGGTGAGATGATTGCGGATGAGAAGCCCCTGGTAGAAGCGCCGGTAGCCGATGGCTGCGGGCCAGGGCAAGAGGAGCCAGAGCGCCCCTTGCGTCAGATGCGCCACCGCCGTGGGGAGGCCGATGAGGCCGTGCGTGATGAAGCTCCACAGCGGCGTCGCGAGCAACACCAGCATCAGGAGAGTGATGAGAGCGTTGAGCGCGTAGGTGAAGTTGCGCAGTTTTTGAAAAGAACGCGCGTCGTCCACCAGGGCGGTCGAGGCGCTCAGCATCATGATGATGGGAGCCTCCACGATGAGGGCCACGGCGAAAGCGATTCCATAGGCGGCCAGGTTCCGCTTGGGATCTTCCAGGCGGGCGATGACCGCCGCCAGGAAGGGACCCTCGGTGGCCATCATCAGCCAGGTCGCCGCCATGGGTGCCCAGAACGTGAGGATCTTCCTGAAGCGGATGGGCGGCGGCGGGGCGTGCATGAACCCAAGGATAGAACACCCTCCATCCCGGAGACTTGACCCGGACCGGCCCGGGATCAGAGACTACGGCGTTTGGAAGACCACCGGGTTTCGGGAGGGAGGCGGGGCATGGACCGCGGCCGCAGGGAGGGAAAGGGGATGTTGGCGTGGCTGTTCGTGTTCCTGGCAGGTTTGCCTGCCGGGGTCGCCAGGGCCGCCGAGCCGCTCTCGCCGCGCAACGCCAGCTACCGGATTAACGTCCGCCTGGACCCGGCGGCCAGGACGCTCCAAGGAGAGGCGACCCTTTCCTGGCGGAATCTCCAGGAAGCGCCGGCCACCGAGCTCCGGTTCCATCTCTACTGGAATGCCTGGCGCAACGATCACAGCACCTGGTTGCGGGAGGACCGGCTTCGGGGCCGCAGCGATCGAGGCGACGACATTCGCCCCGATGACTGGAGCTTCATCGAGGTGGACACGATCCACCTGATGGGCGGCGCGGGCCGGGATCCCATCCCGCTCACCCACCTGGCCGGCTTCATCTCTCCCGACGATGGCAATCCTGACGACCGGACGGTGTTGCGCGTGCCGCTACCCCAGCCGGTGGGGCCGGGGGAGACGGCCCAGGTGGAGATCGCCTGGCATGCACGGATTCCGCGCACCTTCGCCCGCACCGGGTACCGGGGGAACACTTTCTTCATCGCCCAGTGGTTTCCCAAGGTGGGTGTCTGGGAGCCGGCCGGCTGGAACTGCCCCCAGTTCCATGCCGCGACCGAGTTCTACTCCGATTATGGCGTGTATGACGTTCGCCTGACCGTTCCCGAGGGGTACGTGGTGGGAGCCACCGGGCGGGAGACGGGCCGCACCGAGGACGCCGACGGTAGCGTCACCTACCGTTACCGGCAAGAGGACGTCCATGACTTCAGCTGGACCGCCAGCCGGAACTACGTCGAGCGGCAGGCGCGCTTCTCCGAGGACGGGCTTCCGGCCGTGGAGATGCGCCTCCTGCTGCAACCCGAGCACCTGGGCCAGGCGGAACGCTACTTCGCGGCGGCCCGGGCTTCCCTGGGACGTTACGGGACCTGGTATGGTCCCTATCCGTATGGCCACATCACCATCGTGGACCCGGCCTACGGCAGCGGCGCCGGCGGCATGGAGTATCCGACGCTCTTCACCGGCGGGACGGCGCTGTTCGCGCCCTTGGGCGCGGATGCGCCGGAGTCGGTCACGGTCCACGAGGCGGGCCACCAGTTCTGGTACGGACTGGTCGGCAACAACGAGTTCGAGGATGCCTGGCTGGATGAAGGGCTCAACACCTTCTCGACCCTGAGAACCCTGGATGTGACCTACGGGGACCGGACGCTGGTCCGGCGCTATCTGGCGCCGCCGGAGAAAGGGCGGGGGCGGCGAGGATTCTTCCCGGTGCTCTTTCACGGCATCACGGTGGATCGCTGGGTGGAGCGCCTGGACCGCTACCGGCCGTCGGCCCGGTCGGACCGGCCCAGCACGCCGACTTACCAGTACTTCCCCGAGACCGCCGGCGACATCACTTACAGCAAGACCGCTCTCTGGCTGGCGACCCTGGAGCGCACCCTGGGCTGGGATACGTTGCGATCGATCCTGTCGACTTTCTTCCAGCGCTATCGCTTCAAGCACCCCACCCCCGCCGATTTCTTCTCCGTGGCCGATGAAGTCAGCGGCCGCGATCTGGGCTGGTTCTTCGACCAGGTCTTCCGCGACTCGGTGAGCTTCGATTATGCGATTCAATCGGTGCGCAGCGATCCTGCGGCGCCAGAGGGATTCGTCGAGACCCAGGGTGAGCCGGTTTATACCGAGCCGGAGAAGCCGGCCGGGGGAGAGACGGCCGCCTACCAGAACGAGGTGGTCGTGCGGCGCCGGGAGAACGGGGTCTTCCCGGTGGATGTCCTCATGGTCTTCGAGGATGGCGAGAAGGTGCGGCGCTCCTGGGATGGCCAGGCGTCCTGGACGCGGTTCGCGCTGGAGCGGCCGTCCCGGATCGCTTACGCCGTGGTGGATCCCGAGCGCAAGCTCATGCTGGATCTCGACTACACGAACAACAGCCGCCGGCGCGAGGCCGCCTCACCGCTGGCGGCCGTCAAGTGGGGATCCAAGTGGATGATCTGGTTGGAGGATTTTCTCTGGAGCTTCACCTTTTTCGGCTAGGAACACGGGAGCAGGCCATGTCGGTGATCCAGATCCTGTCTGACGGGCTGCAGCGTGTGCGGCAGGTCAAGAAGATCCTTCTGGGCCTCTGGCTCGCCGGCTGGCTCGTCGCGCTGCCGGCCACCTGGGTGGTCACCGCGTCCATTCATGCCGCCAGCAAGGATAGCCTGGCGAGCGATGCGCTCCGGAGCGGATTCGACATGGGCTGGTTCGGCGAGTACACCAACTCCGCGAAAGGGATCACGACCACCTTCACGCCGACGGTCACCGGAGCAGGCGCTTTTTACGCGAACCTGGAGGCCTGGGCGTCGGGGGACCTCTTCAAGGGATTCTCCGGCCTGGTGGTCCTGGGTGTTCTCTTCGCTCTCCTGTGGACATTCTGTCTCGGCGGACTCCTGGATCGGTATGCCGATCCCGCCTCCCGGCGGGAGGCCGGCCGGTATCTCCAGGCGTGCGGGCGCTGGTTCTTCCGCTTGGTACGGCTGGTGAGCCTGTCCGGGATCCTTTACTTCATCATCTATAAGGCGTTCCGTTGGGCCTACTCCCAGGTGGCGGAGGTGACGCGGGATGTCACCTCGGAGCGGACGGTTCTCCTGATCAGCCTGGTGGTGATGGGGACGGCTCTTTTCTTGCTGACGCTGGTGCAGATGAGCTTCAGCTATGCGAAGATTACCACGGTGCTGGAAGATCGGCGCAAGATGGTCCGGGCGGCCCTGGACGGATTCCAGTTCGTTTTCACCAATCCCCTCCAGGCGCTGGGGCTGTATTACACGGTGGCGCTGGTCTCGGTGGTGTTGCTGGCCCTGTACGCCGCGGTGGGCCCGGGGCCGGCGCAATCCTCGGCGGCGGGTATTTTCCTGGCGCTGGCCGTGAGCCAGATGTTCCTGCTGGTGCGCCTCATGGTCCGGTTCTGGCTGATCGCCAGCGAGATGGGGCTTTACCGGGACCGGATGCCGCCCGCGGAGCCGGCAGCAGCCGGAGGCGGGCCGTCCCGGGTGGGGTGAGCCTGCGGTCCGGGCGGCGGAAGGGAGGCAGCGATGACAGGGCAGAGGGATACGGCTTCGGACAGCAGGGGAACCGGCACCAGCCGCCGCTCTTTTCTGCAGCGCGGCGCCATGGGTGCGGCGCTGGCGGCCGTGGGCGGAGTGGCGGCGGGGCGCGCAACGGGAAGCTCGCGCCGCGGCCGCGCCGCGGCGGAGCCGTTCGCCCTGGCGGAGAAGACCGTGCGCGAGCTCCAGGAGGGAATGGAAAGCGGGACGTACACGACCCGGGCGATCGTCGACGCTTACGTGGCGCGGGTGCGCGCCCTGGATCGCCAGGGACTGGCCCTGAACCATATCCTGGAGATCAACCCCGATGCCGCCCGGCTGGCCGATCAACTGGATGCGGAACGGCAGAGGAGCGGCGCGCGCGGTCCGCTGCATGGCATTCCCGTGTTGCTCAAGGACAACGTCGGCACGGCCGACCGGATGGCCACCGCCGCCGGATCGCTGGCGCTGGCCCACTCGCGGCCGCGGCAGGACTCGTTCGTGGCCCGGCAGCTCCGCGCGGCGGGAGCCGTGCTCCTGGGAAAGACCAACCTGAGCGAGTGGGCCAACTTCCGCTCCACCCATTCTTCCAGCGGCTGGAGCGCCCGCGGGGGCCAGTGCTTGAACCCTTATGCCCTGGACCGCAGTCCGTGCGGATCGAGCTCCGGGTCAGCCGCTGCCATCGCCGCCAACCTGGGGTCCGTCGCCATCGGCACCGAGACCGACGGGTCGATCGTGTGTCCCGCGGCGGCCAACTCCCTGGTGGGCATCAAGCCCACCGTGGGACTGGTGAGCCGGGCCGGGATCGTTCCCCTGTCCCACAGCCAGGACACGGCCGGTCCCATGGCCCGCACGGTCGCGGACGCGGCCCTGCTGCTGGGGGCCCTCACCGGTGTCGACGCGGGTGATGAGGCCACCCTGGCCGGCCGCGGAAAAGCCCGGAGCGACTATGCGCGCTTCCTCGACCCCCGGGGGCTGCGCGGGGCCCGCATCGGCGTGCCGCGGAAACGGTTCTTCGGCTACAGCGATCCCACCGATCGCATCGTGGAGGCGGCCCTCCAGGCCATGTCGCGAGCCGGCGCGGTGATCGTGGATCCGGCCGACCTCCCGCACGCGGGAGAGTACGACGAGAGCGAGTTCTCGGTGCTTCTTTTCGACTTCAAGGAGGATATCAACCGTTATCTGTCCTCCCTCGACCCGCCGGCACCGGTCCGAACGCTCGCCGAGCTCATTGATTTCAACGAGCGCCACCGGGACCGGGAGCTCCCGTACTTCGGCCAGGAGATCTTCCACATGGCCCAGGAGAAAGGCCCGCTGACCAGCGAGGAGTACATGAAAGCTCTGGCCGAGAGCCGGCGGCTCTCCCGCGAGGAGGGGATCGATGCGGTCATGAACCAGCACGCCCTCGACGCGCTGGTCATGCCCACCGGGGGGCCGCCCTGGACCATTGATCTGGTCAATGGGGATCATTTTTCCGGGGGCAGCTCGACGCCAGCCGCGGTGGCCGGCTACCCGAGCATCACCGTGCCCGCGGGGTATGCCTTCGGTCTCCCGGTGGGGATTTCCTTCACCGGCCGGGCGTACAGCGAGCCGATCTTGATCAAGCTCGCCTACGCCTTCGAGCAGGCCACCCGTGTCCGCCGGGCGCCCCGGTTTCTACCCCAGGCCGATCTGCACGCGGCGATGGTAGAGGCCTGAGACCGGCTGGCGAGACCGTGATGGTCCGGCGCTGGTTCTTCATCCTCTCCGGAGCAACGGTGGTCCTGGTGCCACTGGTTGCGTGGCTCTGGATCCCGGCCTGGTGGGTCATGGCCCTGCTCGGGCCGCTCATGGTCGTTGGGTTCTGGGATGCCTTGCAGCGGCGGCACACGGTCCTCCGGAACTTCCCTCTGCTCGGCCACGGGCGCTACCTCTTCGAGATGGTTCGCCCCGAGATACAGCAGTATTTTGTCGAGTCGAACATCGACGGCCGGCCGATCGAGCGGGAGTTCCGCAACATCGTCTACCAGAGAGCGAAGGGACAGCTCGAGACCCAGCCGTTCGGGACCCAGCGGGACGTCTACCGGACCGGGTATGAATGGGCCTGCCACTCGGTGGCGCCGATTTCCGCCCTGGAGGAAGAGCCGCGGGTCATCGTCGGCGGGCCGGACTGTTCGCGCCCTTATTCCGCCTCGCTCCTCAACATCTCGGCCATGAGCTTCGGCGCCCTGTCGAAGAACGCCATCCTGGCTCTCAACCAGGGAGCGCGGCAGGGAGGCTTCGCCCACAATACCGGCGAAGGAGGTCTTTCCGCCTACCACCTGCGGCCGGGCGGCGATCTCATCTGGCAGGTGGGGACCGGCTACTTCGGCTGCCGGACGCCGGATGGCCGCTTCGATCCGGAACGGTTCCGTGACCGCGCCCGGCAGGAGCCGGTTCGCATGGTGGAGCTGAAGCTCTCGCAGGGCGCCAAGCCCGGGCACGGAGGCATCCTTCCGGCGTGCAAGGTGACGCCGGAGATCGCCGCCATCCGCGGTGTGCCGGCATGGCAGACGGTCTTCTCTCCGCCGGGCCACAGCGCATTCTCCACGCCGCGGGGGCTCGTGCAGTTTCTGGCGAGGCTGCGTGAGCTGTCCGGGGGCAAGCCGGTGGGCTTCAAGCTGTGCGTGGGACGCCGGGGAGATTTTCTGGCCATCTGCAAGGCGATGATCGAGACCGGGATCACCCCTGATTTCATCACGGTGGATGGCGGCGAAGGCGGCACGGGAGCGGCGCCGCTGGAATTCTCCAACTCTCTGGGTATGCCGGCCAGAGATGCCATCATTTTTGTTCACAACGCGCTGGTCGGTGCGGGACTGCGGGACCGGGTGCGACTCCTAGCCAGCGGCAAGATTCTGACCGGGTTCCACATGGTGCGCGCCCTGGCGCTGGGGGCGGATGCCTGCTCCTCCGCCCGGGGCATGATGCTGGCCCTGGGGTGCATCCAGGCCCTGCGCTGCAATTCCGATCGCTGCCCGACCGGGATCACGACCCAGAACCCCGGGCTGGTCGTCGGACTCGACGTGGAAGACAAGGCCTTGCGCGTCGCCCGCTACCACAAGGGAACCATCCGGGGATTCCTGGAGCTCCTGGGCGCCATGGGACTGGAGCACCCCTTGGATCTCCAGCCGTACCACATTTTCCGGCGGGTGGATGACCTGAGGGTCCGGCACTTCGCCGAGCTGTACGATTTTCTCGAAGACGGCCAGCTGCTGGGCGATGAGTCGGTGCCGGAGTCCTTCCGGAAGGAGTGGTCCGCCGCCCATCCCGATGCCTGGTCGCTCCTGCCCGAGAGCGGCCGGCGCCGGGCGGCAAGGCGCTAGCCCGCGGTCCCCGGGTGGACGGCCCGGACCAGGAGCCGTACAATGATGGGAGCGGAATCGACGGGCACGTGTCCTCCCCGCCCCACGGTGCGATCGTGTCCCTGTCCCGAAGGAGGATGATCGGATGAAATGGAAATATCTGGTGAATCTCGCCGCGGCCGCGGTGCTGGTCATGGGGTCCCTTGCTGCGCCGGGCGTCCTTGCCCAAGATGAAACGCCCCCGGGCGACGACGACGGCATGACGGCTCCGGAAGAAAATCCTGAGCCGGATGAGATGCCTGAACCGGACATGACCACAGGCCGGGAACATGCCCGCGAGGTCATCTCCGCCTCCTTGGAGCGCCAGGTGGAGCACCTGACCAGGCTGCTGGACCAGGTTCCGGACCAGGCCCGGCCCGGCATCGAGCGCGCCATCCAGGCCATGTCCCAGGGGCGCGAGAACGCCCTGAGCGCTCTGGACGAGGGCGCGGGCGAGATGGAGGAGCTGTCTTCCGAAGAGCCGACGGATGTGGAGAGCGCCGGCGGCGCCGGCGGGCGGGACAAGGCGCGAGAAGCGGTGGTCCGCGGAACCCGCCAGGCGGTCCGGGGCCTGACGGAGGCCAAGGAGCAGGTTCCCACCGAGCAGCGCACCGTCCTGGACCTGGCCGTCCGGCAGGTCCGTCGCGGCCGAGACCAGGCACTCCAGGCACTGGGGGGAGGACCCCCGGGCGACCGGGCGAGAACGGACCGGGCCCGGGTCAGGAGGGCGGCAGACGGCAGAGGCCGACATCCGCGCCCGACGAGAGTCGAGCGGCCGGATCGCCCCCCCCGGCCGGATCGACCGGTGCGTCCGGACCGTCCCCCCCGGCCGGATCGACCCCAGCGGCCAGATCGGCCTTCCAGACCGCCGCGGCCGGAGATCCCACAGCGGCCCGATCTTCCTCCACATCCCGGCCCTGCCGCGCCCCGGCTCTAGGTGAGGTTGGCCGGCTGGCCTGCCCGGGCGCGGGTGTGGCCGATGTCGCTGCTCCTCGGCAGTCTGGTCGCCGGGAGCCCACTTGCCTTCTCGGGGAAGGGACGGGAGGCGGCCTTGCGGCAGCGCGGGTCCGGGCAGGCCGCATGGATCTTCGATGTGGAGCCTTCCCACTTCGAAGGAGATTACGACACCGGGCAGGAGATCACCTTCGACGTGGTCACGACCCGGTTGCGCTGGCAGCGCGGCCGGGGCGAGCTCAGGGTCAGCGTGCCTTTCGTCCGTCTGGAGAGTCGGGGAGAGGTGATGGTGATCGGCGGCGCACCCGCGGGCCCCGGGCGCCTCAGGGCTCCGTCGGAACCGCCGCCTCCGGCCCGCAGGCGTCCCAACGATGACACCGAATCCGGCCTCGGCGACATCCTTCTACGGGGGGACGTCTACTTGCTGGAGGGGGGTGGCAGGCGGCCCTGGTTGAGCGCCGTGGGACAGGTGAAGCTTCCCACGGCCGACGAGGACAAGGGGCTGGGGACCGGGGAGACGGATGTCGAAGGGGGACTGGGCCTGGTCCAGCCGCTGGGGAAGAGCACCCTCTTCCTGGACGGGCGGTACACCCATCTGGGCGACCCGCCGGGAATCGACCTGGATAATATCGTTACCACCAGCGTCGGTCTCTCCCACCGTCTCGGACGCCAGGCGGGGGCGGTTGCCTATGCCTTCCTGGAGAACCGCACCGACCCGATCCCGGGCCAGGACGACCGCCTGGACCTGTTCCTGGGGGCCGGCGCCCGGCCGGGCAGGCGCGGGGGAATGCGGGTCTCCGGCGGCGTCTTCATCGGGCTCTCGGATACCGCCGAGGACTGGGGGATTTCCCTCAGCCTGGGGCGATCATTCGGAAAACGTTGAAACAAGCCGTACCGGCTTGCGCTGGAGGGCGGGAGAACTTACCGATCAGGTAGGCGGGACCAGGGCCGCACGGGCGGCCAGCGCAGGAGGCGGTCCCGCCGGTCCCTGACCCGCCTGCGAGGAAAGTCGGCGAAGATCGACGGGACCCATCCGAAACGTCTGAACCCGGATCCGCCTGCAAGGAGAGTCGGCATATGAAGCGAGGGCTGAGCGTTTTGATCGCGGTCGTGCTGGTGGCGAGCTTCCAGCCGGCGTACGCCGGCAAGAGCGGCGCCGCCAAGCCCAGCGCCAGCGAGAGGAAGCGGCAGAAGATCGATACCATGGCGGCGGAGACCATGAAGAAGCTCATGGAGAGGAACGAGTCCGCCCGGGAGCTCCGCGACCAGGCTTACGGGTATGCCGTCTTCGACAATTTCAAGCTGTCCCTGCTCTTCACGGGCGGCGGCGGCGCGGGTGTGGCCGTGCGCAGGGGAAGCGGGCAGCGCATCTACATGAGGATGGGTACGGCGGGACTGAACCTCGGCCTGGGAGGGCAGAAGTACCAGGTGGTGTTCCTCTTCCAGAACCAGAGAACCTTCGATGATTTCGTGGAGTTCGGCTGGAAAGCCGAGACGGGCGCCAATGCCGTGGCCGGCACGGCGGGAGCCAACGCCGAGGCCGCCTTCACCGACGGGATGGCCATGTACCAGCTCACCCAGGGAGGCCTCATGTTGCAGGCGGATATCTCGGGCACCAAGTACTGGAAGGCCAAGAAGCTCAACCGCAAGGGGCGGCGGAGAGACTGACGCCCGGAACCGTTCCTGCTCCCTGTGAGGAGATGGCAAAGCATGGGACAACGCCTACAACGAATCATTCAACGGCAAGTTCCGTGACGAGTACCTGAACGGGGAACTCTTCTAGGTATCTGCAGGTATGGATCTGAGCGATGGGTGCCGGGAAACCGGTGTCCCTACCGCGACGAACTGGGGCAGGATTCCACCCGCTGGAACAACGAACCTTTCACGGCACACGTGGACCACTACAGAGGTGGAAACAATTATCGGCGTTGTCCCATCCGTCGTGGAAGTTTGACGGAGTCCCCATCAGTCTTACGCAACTCGCTTCTTGTTGTCCAGTGAGCCTTCGTTCACCTTGGCCTCGACGGCGGCGATCAGCTTC
>JBHHYE010000016.1:0-67613 GCA_046757405.1 Acidobacteriota bacterium
CTTTGTCGATAAGTGATCTGTTTTCAACGGTTGATAAGATCTTACCTATGAATGCAAACTTTGAGCAGCGGCCGTCCATGGAGGCATGGTAGCGTGGCAGCTACGCGCTGACCCACCCGGGCGGTCCTGGAAGATCCATATGGCAACGGGCCTGCGGTCGAGGGCGGCGAGGGGCGTTGAAGAACGGCTCACAGGACAGGAAAAGAAGCTGGCGGAGGATGGGGATGCGCTACATAGACGAGGCGGCGGTTGCCAGCGTCCTGCGCATGCAGGACCTGATTCCTTTGATGCGCCAGACCCTCATCGATTTTTCAGGAGACCGCCTGGAGCAGCCGAACCGCCAGGTGATGGCCGTGCCGCGCTGCGGCGGCTTTTTCGGGAGCATGCCGGTCGCAACCACCGACGCTCTGGGCGCCAAGCTCGTCACGTTCTACCCGGGCAATGCCGGGAAGAATCTCCACACCCACATGGCCGTCATCGTGTTGTTCCGGCCGGAGACCGGCGAACCGATGGTGATGTTGGATGGGCGCTTGATCACCGAGATGCGAACCGCGGCCGTGACGGCGACCTTCATCGATGCCGTCGCGCCGGCCGATGTGAAGAGTCTCGCGATCTTGGGCGCCGGCACGCAGGGCAAGAGCCATGTCGAAGCCTTGTCCCACGTCCGGCAGTTCGAGGACATCCGCATCTGGAATCGTACGCCAGAGCGGGCGGAGCGGCTCGCCAAGGCTGTCGGCGGCAGGGAGCTGCCGTGCGAGGCCGCCGTGCGTGATGCGGAGGTGATCATCCTGGCGACCTCGTCGACCGAGCCGGTGCTGGAGGGGAAATGGCTGCGCCCGGGCGCGAAGGTGGCGACCGTCGGCTGGGGAGGCCCGGAGGGCGGCGAGGTGGATGCGGCGACCATGTCTCACGTCGTTGTGGTCGACACTCGCCAGGGAGCGCTGGCGGAGTCCGGCAATATACGACGATGCAATGCCCGGATCGACGCGGAGCTGGGCGAGGTCCTGGAGGGCAGGCGAGCGGTTCATCCAGAGGCGATCGTGGTCTTCGATTCGATCGGGATGGCCTGTGAGGATATTGCCGCGGCAAGGCTGGTGTACGAGAAACTGGCGGCCGGATCCGGATCTTCCTGACGGAGAATCCAGCCGGGGTGCGGCCGCGCAAGGCTCCCGCATGGGGTGAGCGCGGGGCCTGGTGCGGGCCCTTCCTCCTTCTCGCCCGGAGGGAGGCGCGGCCTCCTGTGGTACATTGGATCGCCACCTGCAAAGGAGGGACCGATGCCTCAAGGTCTCAATCGTACTGCCGTGGGCGCGCTTTTTCTGGCTGTCGCCGCCGTCTTTCTGGCCGGTTGTGCGGACACCGCTTCGGCGCACCCGCTGGACGTGACCTATTACTACCTGCCTGGCTGACCCATCTGTGCGCGGGTCCAGCCTGCCGTGAGCGGGCTGGAGCAGCAGTTTCCCAGACAGGTTCGGGCCCACAATGTCGATGCCACCACCCCGGAGGCCGCCCGCGCCTGCAAGGCTCTGGGTTTTGCCAACCATGGCCTGGTGATCCGCTCCCAGGAGGGAGAAGTTCTCTGGGCGCAACCGGACCACACGGTCAACATCGAAGATGTGCGGGCCCAGATCCGTCAATGGATCCGCGGGGAAGCGGCTTCTCCTGGCGCACCCGCCGGCTGAGGGTCCGCTCGCGCGGCCGCCGAGGGTGATGGAACAGCGAGGCAGTGTGAGGCTGCCGCCAGGCCAGCGGATTGGCCACTTCGAGATCATCGAGGCCATCGGTGCCGGCGGGATGGGAGAGGTCTACCGGGCCCGCGACACGCGCCTCGGCCGTGACGTGGCCGTCAAGATCCTGCCGCCTGAGCTGGCCTCGAGCCCCGGCTTCCGGGAGCGGTTCGAGCGCGAAGCGAGAATCATCTCCAGCCTCAACCACCCGCACATCTGTGTTCTGAACCGCCCCGGGTTTGTCGGAGGCTCCATTATTTGAGAGGATGGGGTCATGACCAGACAAATCCGGTATTCCCCAGAAGTCAGAGAGCGGGCGGTTCGGATGGTCCAGGAGCACGAGAGCGAGCATGCCTCTCAATGGGCCACGATCCGCTCGATTGCTGAGAAAATCGGCTGCACCGCGGAGACGCTGCGGAAGTGGCTCCTTCAGGCCCAGAGGGACCAGGGCCTGCGCCCAGGACTGACCAGTGCCGAGCGTGATCGTATCAAGGAGCTTGAGCGGGAGGTGCGCGAGCTGCGGCGGGCCAATGAGATTCTCCGCAAGGCGTCAGCTTTTTTTGCCCAGGCGGAGCTCGACCGTCGACCGAGGTGATGGTCTCCTACATCGATGAGCACCGGGAGGACCACGGGGTCGAGCCGATCTGCGCTGTGCTGCCGATCGCCCCATCCACCTACTTTGTCCACAAGGCCCGCCAGGCCCATCCTGAGCTGCTACCCCCACGAGTCCGGCGCGATGCCGTGCTGCGGGATGACATCCAGCGGATCTGGAAGGACAACTTCAAGGTCTACGGGGCACGTAAGGTGTGGCGACAAGCGCAGCGCGAAGGCATCGAGGTGGCCCGGTGCACGGTGGAGCGGCTCATTGACGCGTGTCTGGTGAAGGACCCTGAGAAGCGGCGGCAGTCGAGCCACGACCTGAAGCTGGAGCTCAAGGCGCTGGCGGAAGATTCAGCCGCTGGCTTGCTCCATTCCGGTGAATCACCCATGCCGGTGGGCGGTGCGTGCGCTGACAGGCGCTGCCGGGGGAGCGGCGGCGGGGCCCGGTCCTGCATCCGGCGGGACGGTGGCCGGCCGCTCCCCGATGACCGGCAAGATGCCCCGGACCGGGCGTGCGGGCCCATGGTTCGCAACCAGGCTCCTCCTGGCGCTGGCTCTCGTGGCACTGGGCGCGTGGGTGTTTCTCCGCCCGGCTCCGGAGCCTCGGGTGGTCCGCGCTTTGATTGCTCCCCCCGGCGACGCGGCCTATGTGGTGACGGGAATCGGCGCCGGAGCCGCCGTTCTCTCGCCGGACGGCACCCGCCTGGCGTTCACCGCCCGGCTGGCGGGACGCTCCCAGCTCTGGGTGCGGTCCCTGGATAGGCTGAAGGCGGTGCCCCTGCCCGGCACGGGCGGTGCCCGGCGCCTCTTCTGGTTGCCGGACGGCGAGTTCATCGCCTTCTTTGCCATGGGCAAGCTGAAGAAGATCAGTGCCGCGGCGGGGCCGCCGCTGGTCCTGGCCGATGCCCCGGACGGACGCGGCGGGAGCTGGAACTGGGACGGGGTCATCATCTTCACGCCCAATTACCTGGGGCCCGTGTACCGGATCACGGCCGGCGGTGGTGAGCCGGCGCCGGTGACCGCGGGGGACCGATCCAGGGTGTACACGCATCGTTACCCTTATTTCTTGCCCGACGGCGATCATTTTCTCTTCCTGGACCGGGGCACGACCGCCGGCGCCGGCGAGAATCCGACCATCAGGGCGGCATCCCTGGGAGACGGCGTCAGCGCGGGAACACCGGTGCTCCAGGCGGCCTCGAACGTTGCCTACGATGATGGCCGCCTTCTCTACACGCGGGACGGCACGCTCCTGGCCCAGCCCTTCGACCCTGGCGCCTTGAGAATCACGGGGGATCCGGCGGTCGTGGCCTCCGATGTGGTCTATGACATCGCCTTCAGCCGCGGGGCGTTCTCGGTCTCGAGGAACGGGATCCTTGCCTACCATGCCGGCCAGGCTTCCATCAACACACAGCTCACCTGGTTCGACCGGGAGGGCAACGAACTGGGCCGGGTGGACGAACCGGGGCAGTATAACGGTCTGGTCCTCTCGCCAGGCGGCCGCATGCTGGCGGCCAGCCGGATGAATGGCCAGACCGGGAAGGGGGACATCTGGGTGTACGACCTGGAGCGGGGCACCAAGAGCCGGCTCAGCTTCGATGAGGGAGACGACTACTGCCCCGTCTGGACGCCCGACGGAAACCGGGTCGCTTTCAGCTCCGCCCGGCAGCATGGCCATCAGCCGTACGTCAAGCCGGCGGACGGCTCCGGAGCGGCGGAGCTGCTCTTCGCATCGGACGGCGATGTCTTTCTATTCGGCTGGATGCCGGATGGCCGCACACTGGTCTTCGGGGCCGGGATGCCTTCCGGCGCGACGGCCCTGCGCATGGCCACGGATGGTGAGATGACGTCTCTCTGGAACCTCCCCGGAGACCACGGGACGGCCGAGCTTTCCACCGATGGCCGCTGGATCGCCTATGTCTCGGATGAATCGGGCCGCAGCGAGGTCTTTGTCGGCCCCTTTCCCGAAGCCTCGGCCAAGTGGCAGATCTCCGCCGGAGGCGGTGTCGAACCCAGATGGCGGGAGGACGGCAAGGAGATCTTCTACCGCACACAGGAGGGCATCCTGATGGCGGCGGAGATCTCCACGACCGGCCGGCGCGTGGCGGTAGGCACGGTCCGGCCTCTCTTCCGGACCAGCAGCGAGTCCATCCGGGGGTCCTATGACGTGTCTCCTGACGGCCAGCGCTTCATTGTCAACGCGCCGCTGGAGGAGAACAGGCCGAAGCCGGTCACGCTGGTCCTGAACTGGACCGCGGAGCTCGAGGACTAGCCGCGCCGCGCCTCCAGGCCGGACGGATTCCGGCTGCGGTCCGCAGGACCGGGATGGTGTTGCCCAGGCTGGTTGCCGGGGAATATCTGCGGTAGGGTTGAAGTTACCCGGGCTGAACCGTGAAGAATCTTCGGCAACGACATCCTCTGGGCACGCTGCTGCTGAGCCTTGCCCTGCTGCTGCCGGGGGTGCAAGGGGGCCTAGTGTCCGGCTTCGGCCGGACGGACGTTGGAATGGCCTGTCATGGAGGCCCAGGGGGCTGCTGCTGCCTGAAGGGGCAGTGCCATCGGCCGGCCTCCGTCACCCCATGCTGCCGCCGCGCCGCGCCGCGTCCGGCGGACATCCCCCCGGTTCTCACACCTCCCGTCATCATGCCGCCGGCGGTGGCCCGCATGAGCTCGCTTCACGGCGCCGGCCTCCGCTGGCTGCCGGCCTCCTTTCTTCCCGAGGGGCTCGTGCCGGGAGTCCCGGAGCCCGTACCCCGCCGTCTCTCCCTTCTCGCGGCCTAGTTCCACCGCATTCTCTCCCTGCTGCTGAGGCCAAGGGGTTTCTCTCTCTGGCGGCTGTTCGCCGGTCCATCCCTCCTGGCCGGCCGCCCAGGGCGGTGGGAGGAAGCGGAGCCACGTGAACCGGAACACGCACGGGAGAGCACGTCATGTCCTTGCTTCTCAGGGCGGCGGTCGTCCTGGCCACCAGCGGTCTCCTGGTGGCGCCGGCCAGAGCCGCCCAGGAAAGAGAGATCGAAGAAAGGGGTGAGTTCGCCTCGACACCGATCCAGGTGCACGGATTCGGTGTGTTTGATGCGATTCATGATGAGACCGCGCGAGTGGATAGCTTCAGTGCCGAGAAACTGGCCTTGAGCCTTTACAAGCCGCTGCGCGAGGGCTTTTACTTTTTCGGCCAGGCGACGCTCCTGCGAGAAGAAGAGGAGTTCGCCTCGGAGATCGATAACCTCATCGTCTCGTTCACGCCCCGGCGCTTGCCCAGTCTGAGCATCAGCGCCGGCCGCTTTGATGCGCCGGTGGGGTTCGAGCGGGATGACGAGCCGCTCAATCTCCAGCCCAGCAACTCCTTCAACTTCCAGTACGGCCGGCCGGTCAAGCTCGAAGGGATCATCATCCGGCAGAACTTCGGCCCGCGCCTGGACCTGGCGGCTTATCTGGTGAACGCCTGGGAGGAGGGCGCCGACAACAACACAGCCAAGACCGCTGGAGTGCGGGTGGGTTGGACACCCGTCCGGCACCAGAGCTACGGCCTGACGGTGATCTACGGGCCCGAGAAGGATGACAATGATTCCGACCAGCGTCTGCTTCTGAACCTGGACTACAGCCTGCAGATGACGCCCCGCTGGCTGCTGGCCGGTGAGGGGAATTTCGGCTCCGAGGAGAATTCAGATCCCTCCGGCCGGCGCGGGCGGTGGTCCGGCGGCCAGCTGACCTCGTGGGTCAAGCTGTCCCGGAGCTGGGCGGCCTTGGTCCGCGCGGAGGTTCTCGATGACCGGGACGGCGTGCTCACCGGCGAGCACCGGATCCTGCGTTCCTACACGCTGGGCGCCAACCTCCGGCTCAGCCATGCGAGTTACGGAGTCTTCAGCGTGGTCGAGCACACCACCCTCCGGATTCCCCAGTTCGCGCTCAGGCTCGAGGTGCGCCGGGACCGGGCCACCCGACCCTTCTTCGCGACCGAAGAGGAGGGCGTGCTCAGCCGTTACAGAACCGTCGCGACGGCACAGATGTTCTTCGTGTTCTGATGAAGAGGTGACCATGAGAACCATGACCTCGTATCGAGCCACGCTGGTGCTGGCTTTGCTGGGCGCCGGCCTCATCCCGGCCCGGGCCCACCTGTCTCCCACCGTGGTGCTGGTCAAGAAGAAGGAGGTGCTCGGCCAGTTGCTCCCCGGGGCCGAGACCTTCCAGGGGCGCGAGTTGCTCCTGTCCCGGACCGAGATCAAGAGCCTGAGCGAGACCTCGGGCCTCCATCTCTCCCGGGAACCGGTGCGCTTCTACAGGGGAGAAGATGCCGGCGGTGTGCTGCTGGGAACGGTCCTGTTCACCGTGGGTGATAGCGTCCACGGTCCCGTGGAGGTGGCCGTGGCGCTGGATGGGTCAGGCGCGGTGATCGGATTCCAGGTCACCCGGTGCAGCGCCGAAGTTCTCCCCTGGGTGCGAACCGTCCAGCGAACGAAGGTTCTGGAGCCGATCATAGGAACTGGGGCGGGAGAGGCCAGGGGTCCTGAAGATCTCCCCCTGGGAGATCTCGCTCCCTTGACCTCGATGGCGCGTTTCTACGCCCGGGTGATCCGGGAGGGGATCTTCAAGGCCCTGGCTCTTTCCCGGTGGATCCGTCCCCCGGACGATCCGCGGTCCGGATCCGGGCTTCCCATGGTCAATCCAGATCGATGAGAAAGACGCAGTCGAACGTGACGATGTTCTCCGCGCCCAGGCGGCTGAGATTCACCGCCCCGGAAAGACGGGTGCTCCCTTCCACGTTCCAGAACTTGCCCGTTCCCTGGCTGGCCAGGATGTTCTGGCTGTCGGCGACCTCTCCGGTGATATGAGTGGCTCCCGCCGTGGGTGTCTCCACCGGCTGGATGGTCGTCCGGCTCAGAGAGACAATGGTTCCGCCCGGAAGGTGAAAAAACGTCGTATTGCTGATGGCAAAGCCGCCGTCATCCCCTATGGGTGTCAGACTTCCCAGGTCGAGGCAGTCGATCCCCGAACCGATCACCTTGCGGCTGACCACCTCCACCAGCGCCACCTGGAAACAGTCGTGAGGCACCCCGTACCACGCGCATCTCGCCAGCCGCCGTTCCCTTCAAGGCGACCGCAATGGTGCGATTCTGGAACGGCGCCGCCTGCGGGCGGGCTCCCCCTGCCAGGCACGCCAGGATCATGAGGCCCAGACCCGCCCCGGCCCCGAGGTTTCTTCTGCTCATACCTGTTCTCATTCCACCTGTCTCCCCCTGAAAGTCCGCCGAGTGGGCCGGTCCTTCCGTTCCACCCGCGGTCCCGTCACCAGCGCCAGATTCGCTCGTAACCCGCGAACAGCTCCGGCAGGTCCGAGGGGCCGACCGGCTCCAAGCCGGGCATCAGCTCTTCTTCCTGGAAGCCGCGCTCGGCGTCGTCCTGTTCCTCTAGGGTGCCCCGGTACGCGCTCTCGATCACCTGTAAGGTTTTTTTCGGCATGCGGATCTCCTCAGCGAGTGGGAATGACCAGGGTGTTGTCCGAAGCGTCGGCGAACTTCAGCAGATCGCCTGGCGGCCGCGCCGCAGGCCGGAGATCGACTCGCCCACGCCGCGCTCGTCCACGCAGAGGCCGCGCTGCACCCAGTCCATCTTGCCCCCGTTGCGTTCAGCCTCGGCCATCACCGCCGCCACCCAGTCCTTGGGGTTCGGATGGTCTTCTTGCTCCACGTCGCGTCCGTGAGCCGCGCCGGGCCGCAAGATCGAGCAGCCGAAGCGCCGTGGTGGAGCGCGCGCTCTCATAGGGCGGGTCCATGAGCACGAACGTGAGAGTCTTTCTGTCAGCCATGGTGTGCCGTCTCCCTTTCTCTCTCACAGTGCCAGAGAGCCTTGCGGCCCGCGGCCAGCTGATCAATGATGGTTGCGAGTGGGGCAGGCTGGACGCCCCGGGTCAGCCGGTTGCCGGCGATCCCGCGCTCGCGCAAGGAAAACGCGTCGGCAAGAATCTCCACGCCGCTCTCTGCCGCGCGCTCCAGCGATTGCGAACGAGGGCAGCACCGTGCCGGCAGCACGCCGTTCTGGACCAGAAACAGCGTGACCCGGTCGCCGTGTGACGCGAGGCGGGATGCCAGCATGTGGAATTCCTCCGCGGTGGATGTTTCGAACGGATCCCGGGAGGAGATGAGGAGGTACTCGGCCATGTGTCGTCTCCTTTTCGTCGCGTCCTGGTGTGCCTTCTCATAGGGCGCTTCATGAAGAAAGACGCGGCCCGGGCCGGTTCGATCTCACCCGACCCGTCCGATCCGGAGCCGGGCCGCCGCCCGGAGCTGGACCGGTTGCTGGATTCCTACGGCCACGTCTTGCGCAGGGCGATCCTCCGCACCTGCCGGCGGGACGATCCATCGACCTGGATGAGGTGGAGCAGGACGCGCGGATCAGGCTCTGGAAGGCGCTGGAAGGTGAGATCCGGGTGGAGGCTCCCGCGTCGTTCCTGTATAGAGTGGCGGTCACCGCGGCGCTGGATGCGTTGCGGCGCTCGCGGACTCGGAAGGAGCACGTGCTGGTTGGAGACATGGCTCCGGAAGACGACGCGCACCAAGTTCCGGACGCAGCGGAGAACGCCCAGGCCGCGTGTGAACGGCGGGACTTGCAGCGCGGCGTTCGCGGCGGGCTGGCGCACCTCTCGGAACCCCGGCGCCGCGCGGTGGCCCTGCATCTGCAGGGGTTCACGGTGCCGGAAATCGCCGGCTTGCTGGGCTGGAGCCGCTCCAGGGCGCGCAACCTGGCGCACCGCGGTCTCAAGGAGCTCCAGCGTCTTCTCCGCGCGGAGGGGATCGAGCCATGACGCCCCCGGACGACCGGCTGGCTCGGGGCTACCGTGCCGCAACGAGGGAAGCATCCGGCACAGGCTGCCCGTCCCCGGGCGCTATCGTGGATGCGGTTCTCGGCCGTCTGCCGCGCGACGAACGGATGCGGCTAGCTGACCACGCAGCGGGATGCGCCGATTGTTCCGCCGAATGGCGCGTCGCGCTGGCCTTGCGGCCCTGGGCCGATGAGGCGTCGGCGGAACTAGAAGGGGCGCGGCCCGTTGGCCTCGCCGCGGTCCGGCGGCGGCTCTGGCCGGGGCTCGCCCTGGCTGCCTCGGTCTTGCTGATGGCCGGTCTGGCCTTCTTCCTCCGGCCCGGATGGCGGTCCGGTTCCCCGGCAGGCCCCGTGCAGCGCGGCGGCGCGACGGCCATGGCCGCTTTCCAGCCGGCGCCTGACAGCATGCTGGCCGCGCCCCCGGAGCGCTTCGCCTGGCACGCCGAAGCCGGAGCCCGCTACCACGTCGCCCTGTACGACCGGGAGTCCGTGCCGATCTGGGAGAGCCCCACGGTGGAGACAGGCAGTGTTTCCGTGCCCGAGCCGGTGCGGCGCTTGCTTCTCCCCGGCGGTGTTTATTACTGGCGGCTCTTCGTGGAGCAGGGGATCCAGCGCGGATCGTCTCCCTTGCAGCGGTTCACCATCGCGGCGGATCCGGCGCCTTGAAACGGTGGGGGGCGGGTGCGTGCGTTGTCGCCTGGGCCCTGGTTGCTTCATGTGTGCCCGCTTTCGTCGCCGGCGATTGCCCGGCCCGGCTGGCTGCGGCCGTCGCAGACCTGGACCACGGCCTGGTCGCCCGCCTGGAGGACCGGGTGGCGGGCTGCCTGGATGAGCCGCCCCCGGGCCCGGAAGCGGTCCGGGCGCCAGCTGGTGAACATCGCCCGGGTCCGGACCGCGCTGGGTGATGCGATGCGAGGCGAACAGGCGGCCCGCGCCGCGTTACGAGCAGCCCGGGCCGCCGGCAACCGGGACCTGGAAGCGGCGGCGCGGGAGGTGCTGGGAAACACCCGGTTCGAGAGAGGCGATTTTCAGGATGCCGCGCGCCACTTCCGGATGCTCCTGGCGCTCCGCGAGGAGACGGGGGACACGGAGGGTCAGGCGCAGGCGCTGAAGAACGCCGGGATCGCCGCTCTGGCGGAGGGGCGTTACCAGGCCGCCATGCTCCTCCTGGAGCGCGCCACGGAACGGTTCCCCGGCTGGGAGACGACGGAACTTGCCATCTCGATCCTCGGCAACCTGGGAAGGGTGTACCAGAATCTCAGCGTCCCCCGCCTGGCGCTGTCGACCTTCCAGCGTGCGCTGGAGGCGGCGCAGGCTCGCAACCGGCCCGACGAGATCCTGGACATCCAGGAACGGATGGGATTTCTGTATCTGGACGAAGGATTCCCGGAACAGGCGCTCTCCCATCTGCTGGATGCCCTCCCCCTGGCCGCCGGACACGCCGAGCCCAGCCCGCATGCCTGGCTGCTGGAAGGGCTCGCGCTGGCCTACCGCGCCCTGGGGGACAGCGCCGCCGCGGCCGAGACCTTGCACCGGTTGCTGGACCTGGACCGGCAGCGGAACGACGCGGCCGGCATGGTCCTCGCCCTCAATCTGCTGGGCGGCCTGCGGGAAGAGGACGATCCGGCCCGGGCCCGTGCTTTCTACAACCAGGCGCTGGAGACCGCGACGCAGCGCGGCGCGGGCCGGCCCTGGAACAGCCGGGCGGGCCTGGCCCGCCTGGACCTTCGCGCCGGCCGCCTGGACTTGGCCCTGGCGGGGTACCGGGAGGCGGCCGCCGAGCTGGAAGCGTACCGGGACCGCCGATCGACCTTGAGGCGCCAGGCCGATGTGATGCGCCGCAACCGGGCTGTCTACGACCAGTGGATCGATGCCTTGATGGAACGCCGCCTCCGCCGGAGCCGCATCGAGGATGATGTCCGGGTGTTCCAGGTGGCCGAGTGCGCCCGGGCGTGGGCCCTTCTGGAACAGGTCCTCGCCGGACGGATGGTTCGTTCCCGGAAGGGATCGCCGCAGCTGCTGCGGCGCAGGAAGGAGCTCGAGGCCCGCATGGTCCGGTTCCGGAACAGCCTGGAATCGGGCGGGCTGGATCAGGAGGCCAGGCGCAGGCTGGAAGAGCGGTGGAAGGCGGCGGAGGTCGAGCTCGACGAGATCACCGCCGACCTCCGTCGGAATGCCCCCCAAGACGCGGTGGAGCTGCAGGAGGCGCACCTGGATCTCCCTGCTGCACAGCGTTTTCTGGGAGAGAGGACAGCCATCGTGGCCTACTGCTTGACCGCAACCCGGGCCCTGGCCATGGTGATCACGGGTCGCTCCTACCACCTGGCGCCTCTCTCCGTGGATCCGGCAACCCTCCCGGCGCAGGTCCTGAATTACCTGGAACTCCTGCAAGGCGGCCGGGGCTGGGCGCCGGTGTCGCGCCGCCTGTACCGGGAGCTCATAACTCCCGTGTGGATCCACCTGGACGGCGCCGTTCATCACCTGATCTTCATCCCCGATGGTTCCCTGCACGCCCTGCCCTTCGAGACGTTGCTGGGCGAGGCGGCGGGCAAGGGAGACGGTCCGCTGATTGCCTCATTCAGCATTTCCTACGCCCCGTCCGTGTCGCTCCTGGCACAATTCACGCGGAAGAGGGCGGAGGCAGGTCCGGCATCGATTCTCCTGTTCGCCGATCCTGAATGGCCGGCGGCGAAGGAGGGTGACGCGGGCCGCGTGAGGCGCCTGTACGAGGAACGCGGGCTGCATCTCGATCCGGCCCCGGGGAGCCGGCGCGAGGCCGGAGCGGTGGCCCGCCGGGCTGGACCGGGAAGCGAGATCCGCGGGGCGCGGAGGCCAGCGAGTCGCGTCTCAAGAGTCTGGATCTGGAGCGGTACCGGGTGCTGCACTTCGCGACCCACGCTCTCCTGAGCCAGGGCGACCCCATGAGCTCTGCGCTGGTCCTGTCTCCCGGAGCCGGGGGGCCGCAGGACGGGTTCCTGCAGGCCCGGGAGATCGCACGCCTCCGCCTGGATGCCGACCTGGTGGTGCTCTCCGCCTGCCGGACGGCGCGGGGGAACATTCTTCCGGGTGGAGGCGTGGAGGGGCTGGCGCAGGCCTTCTTCCAGGCCGGAGCGCGGTCGGTGGTGGGGACGCTCTGGAATGTGGACGACGCCGAGACGGCGGCCTTCATGGGGGCCTTCTACCGCCACCTGGGGATGGGCCAGGGGAAGGCGGAGGCGCTCCGGCGCGCCAAGCTGGACCGCCGCGCCGTACTCCCGCCGGATGGCCCGGTCCACTGGGCCGCCTTTCTCCTCCTCGGGGAACCCGCCCGGGCGGTGGCCCTGGCAGAGCCCGGGCAGGTGGAGCCATGGTGGATTCTGGCGCTCCTGACGGCCCTGCTGGCCGGAGCGCTGGCGCTGCGCCGGAAGCGTCCGGCGTGAGGCCGGCGGCCCGGCCGGACCGGGCTCTCATCCTCCCGACGAAGGCTGATCCGGGGGCGGCGGCCAGCGCGTCTCCGTCCCGCCGCCGCTAGTAGAAGGAACCCCCGCGGCCTGATGGTACTGTTCCACACACTGGCAGGCCATCTGTTCCAGCTCGGCTGTGGGGATCTTTTCCTCCGCCAGGGGAAACAGCACGTTGATCTCCTTGGCGATATGTTGGCGGAGAGTGTCGACAAAAGCGCGGGCCAGCTCCGGGATGTTTCCGTCCCCCGAGGCGACTCCCTGGATGCACCTCCCGATCTCGCGGTGCTCGGCCTCCATGACATGAATCGGGGAAAGGCCCGCGCCGCACTCCCGGGCGATCGCCGGGTAGAAGATTTTTTCCTCCGCCTCCCGATGCTTCTCCACCGCCTCGGCGATGATTGACATCGCCGCCCGCAGTTCCTTCGGGGAGGACTTCTTGTCCAGCATGCGCTCCAGCACTCTCAGCTGCGCCAGGAAAACTCCGTGCTCCGTATTGAGGCATTCCGTGACTTTCATCTCGATCTCCTCTCATGGAACAGGATAGACGCTTCCGTCCGGAAGGGTTGCGGACGGCGGCGGCGGCGGCGAGCCGAGCGCACCGGGCCGGGTTTCCGAGGCAAGACCCCGCACCCCTCCGTCCCACCGGGGCGGAGGGGTTTTCTTGCGGGTGCCCGACAGGCGGGCCGGAACCGTCTTGCTGCTTTCGGAGCTGGCCCGCACCTGCGGCAAGGACGGCCTTCGGTTCTTGGCCACGGTGGTGAACCGTTGCACCTTGAAGGGCGTGAACCGGCGAGTTTGGGGCGGAGAAATGGGCTCGGAACGTGCGTGATCGACCGGTCGGGACCAGGCCTACTCGCTTGACCCGGAGGCCTGATAGATCTTCTCGAACTCGGGGTCGCCGTGAAGGAGGGCCAGGTCGGGGTCCCGGCGCGCCCATGTGGCATCGGTGAAACCGGCGTTCCAGGATTTTCTCAGCGCGTCCAGGGCCTCGGACTTCTTGTTCATCTGGCAGAAGATGCAGGCGACGTTGTAAAGGACCGTTCCTTCATTGGGGCGCAGGGCCATGGCGAGGTTGGCCTCGCGCACGGCGTCCTCGGTCCGCCCCATGGTCGCGTAGTCCCCCGACAGAATGGTGCGCGCACGGGCGTCCTCCGGGACCTTCTTCAGGTGGGTCTCCACCACCTGCATCCTCTGCTGGATGGTGTTCTGCAGCGCTTCTTTCTTGCCCAGCGCACCCAGTGCGTTGCCGATGGGGATATAAATGTTGTAATCCTCCCTGCACGCTTCCCGGGCCGCTTCGGAGATGCCGACCACATCCTGGTAGCGTCCGGCGGCGAAGAGCGTCCTGCCCAGGAGATAGTAGGCGCCCTCGCAGTCGGGCTTGCGCTCGATCACGGCTTGGAGGCGGCCGATGGCCTCCTCGTGTTTGCCCTCGGCGTAGAGAATCCAGGCATTGGCGACCTGAACCTCGGGCAGGTCCTGCCTCAATGCGCTGGCCCGCTGGGTCGCCGCCATGGCCCGTTCAATCCAGGAAGAAATGCGCTCGTAGTGGTAATGATACTGGGCGCAGGCGTTGGCGATCCCGGCGTAGGCCAGCGCGAAGCCCGGATCCTGCGCCACGGCGTTTTCGAACATCTGCAAGGCAAATTCCAGGTCCTGGCGCGTCAGGCGGCGCGCGAAGCTCTTGCCGCGGAGGTAGAGGTCGTAGGCCAGGAGGTCCTCGGTCGGCTTGGCGGCGAGGGCGGCCTCTTCCTGCGGTGAGAGTGTGATCCGCAGGGCCTCGGCGATCTTGCGTGCGATCTCATCCTGCACGTCGAAGACGTCTTTCATCTCGCGGTCGTAGCGCTCCGACCAGAGCGGAAAATCAGTGTGGGTGTCCACCAGCTGCGTGTTGATCCGGAGACGGTTCCCCGCCCGCCTCAGACTGCCCGTGAGGACGTAGGCCGCCCTGAGGCGGTCGCCAATCTGGGCAGGAGTGACGGGCTTGTCGCGGTAGGCGAGGATGGTGGGGCGCGAGAAGATCTTTAATCCCTTGATCTTGGACAGCTCGGTGATGATGTCCTCGGTGATACCGTCGCGGAGATACTCGTCTTCCTTGATGCCGCTGAGATTCTCGAAGTACAGGACGGCGATGGATCGTTCCGCCTGGGCACCCACCGGGCTGCCTTGCGGTGTGCTGGTGTCCGCGGCCCGGCGGCCGCTGGATTCGAGATCGCGCCTCAGTCTGGCCAGATCGGTCTTGAGATCGGTCGCGGTTTGATAGCGAAGGTTGCGATCCTTTTCCAGGGCCTTGGCGAGGATCCGGTTGAACTCGGCGGGCAGCTGGCGATTCATCTCGTTGACGGAGGATGGTTCGCGGTTGAGGATGGCATCGAAGATGACCGCCGAGGTATCGCCCTGGAAAGGCAGGACTCCGGTTCCCATCTGGTAGAGAACCGTCCCCAGGGAAAACAGGTCGGTGCGGGCGTCGGTCACCTGTCCGCGTGCCTGCTCCGGTGACATGTACGAGACGGTGCCGAGGGTGCTCCCGGCGCGGGTCAGCTGGTTGCCCGCCGCCGCGGTGGGAGCCTCGGAGGCCGCCCCGGCGCCCCGGGCCGCCCGCCCCGCGCTGTCGATCTTGGCCAGGCCGAAATCGAGCATCTTCACCGCGTCCCGCGCATTCACGAAGATATTGGCGGGCTTGATATCGCGGTGCACGATTCCCTTGGAATGCGCCGACTCCAGGGCGTCCACGATCTGGATGGCCAGGCCCAGGAGCCGGCCGAACTCCATGGGCTCTCCCACGATCATCTGCGCCAAGGTCTTTCCTTCCAAAAGCTCCATCACGATGAAGTGGTGCTCCTGGTCCTGCTCGATGGCAAAGACGGTGCAGATGCCAGGGTGATTCAGCGCGGAGGTGGCGCGGGCCTCGCGCTGAAAGCGTTCCAGCAACTGCGCGTCCTGGGCGAGTTCGGGGGACAGGAACTTCACAGCCACACGCCGCCCCAGGCGTGTGTCCCTGGCCTCGTACACCACCCCCATGCCCCCGCTGCCGAGCAGGCGCAGGATTTCGTAGTGGGAAACCGTCTTGCCCGCGATCGATTCCATCGCGTCAAGGTATCACAGGAGCATCCCGTTGCCGCCTCTTCGGTTCAGCGAGCCGCGTGCAGATGGATGACTCGGTTGCATCCGACCGGGTGATCCTCCGGCGCCGCCACCACCAGTGTGCCTGGGAAGTCTTCCAGCTGGCTCCTGATGATCTCCTGGTTGACGGCGTCCAGGCCGGCCAGGGGCTCATCCAGGAGAAGAATTCCGGGGCGCACGGCGAGAGCCCGGGCAATGGCCAGACGGCGCCGTTCCCCGACCGAGATCTCCCGCGCCGGTCGATCCGCCAGGTGCCGGGCCCGGGCGCGCGCCAGCCAGGTGTCCGCCTCGCCCACCGGACGGCCCGAGAGCCTGAGAGCGTACGTCAGGTTGTCCCGGACATGGCCGCGGAAGAAGTACGGCTCCTGGTGGACCAGAACAATCCGCCCGGGCCGCGGACATCCCGTGACGTCGCCGGCCGTCGGAGGAAGCAGTCCCGCCAGCACGCGCAGCAAGGTGGATTTACCGCTTCCATTGGGGCCGATCACTCCGACCTTCTCGGACTGTTTGACGGTCATGCGGCTCAGCCGGAGAGCCGTCACGCTCCCGAACTGCACCAGAAGCTCGCGCACGCGGATCACGGCCGGTCTTCTCTTTCCAGCCACTGCGCCGCTATCACCACCGCGGCGGCCATCAACAGGAGCAAGATTCCGGGCGCCAGCGCGGCGGCGAAGCGCCCACGCGAGAGTTCCAGCTGAGTGGTTGCCGGAAGGGTGCGAGTCCTGAACGCCAGGTTGCCGCCGACCGTGAGGGCGATGCCCAGTTCGGTGACGCAGCGTCCGAAAGTGGCGAGGAGGGCCGCGACCAGGCTGGGCCGGACCTCGCCCAGAACCTTGAACAGGGCCAGGGAACGGCTGGCCCCCAGGGTCAGGGCCGTTTCCACCAGCCGAGATTCGAGGCGGACCGTGGCGCCGTAGGCCAGGCTTCCCAGCAACGGAAAGGCGAGAAGGAACTCGCCCAATGTGATCGCCGTCCGGGTGTAGAGCAGGTCGAGCTCCCCCAGGAGACCGCGCCGGGAAAAGAACGCAAAGACCACGAGCCCGATGACCACGGTCGGAACCGACATGGCCACACGCAGGCCGAAGACCTGGAGCCGGCGCCCAGGCAGCGAGTACAGGCCCAACCACGCGCCGTAGGGCACGGCCAGGAGGGTGGCCAGGCCCACGGCCGTCACGGTGCAGGTGAGCGAAACCAGGATGGCATGCAGGGTTTCCGCATCTCCCGAGATGAGGAGGTGCAAGGCCTCGATCAGTCCCCGGCCGAGGAACTCCAATGCCTCTAGGTCTCCCCGGCCACCGGGTGAAACAGCATCTCACCCCCCACGCGGAAGGCGCCGATGCGGCGCTGCCCCTCGGGCGAGGTCAGATAGTCCAGCAGCCTCCGTGCCGCCGCGGCGTGAACATGGGGATGCCGCGCGGGGTTGACCAGAATCGCCCCATAAGGATTGAGAAGCCCCGGGTCTCCCTCCACCAGCACCTCCAGATCGACGCGCGCGGCGAAGGCCAGGTAGGTGCCTCGATCGGAGAGGACGTAGGCTCGTTTCTCGTCGGCCAGGATCAAGCAGTTTCCCATCCCCTGTCCCGCTTCCGTGTAAAAATCTTTTCCCTCCGGGACTCCGCCGGCCTTCTTCCACAGGCTGCGCTCGCGGATGTGGGTTCCCGAATCGTCTCCCCGCGAGATGAAGGGGGACGAGGTCGACGCGATGCGCGCCAGCGCCGCCGCGGCGTCCTTTTTGTGGCGTACCCCGGCCGGGTCCGCTGGCGGCCCCAGGATCACGAAGTCGTTCCACATGATATCTCTCCGTTCGCTGCCGTGGCCGCCGGCCATGAACGCGTCCTCGCGCTGCCGCGCGTGAACCAGCAGAAGGTCCACCTCTCCCCGCTCGCCCAGGGCGAGAGCCTGGCCGGTGCCGACAGCCAGGACCTGGACCTCGATTCCCTGGCGCTCTTCGAACGGAGGGAGAATGGCCTCCAGGAGACCGGAGTGGTCGGTGCTCGTGGTGGTGGCCAGCCGCACCCGCGCGGGCGCTCGGGCTCCAGGGAGGGAGCAGGCCGGAAAAAGCAGGGCGGCGGCGAAGACCAGAGTCGAACACGGTGAGGCGAAGATGCGGGTCATGTCGGCCGGTTCTCCTGGAGCGCGAGCGCTTCCAGAATACCGCGACCGGCGGCGCGACTCCAGGCGGCCCGCCCCGCACGGCGCCCCCGGGTGGGGCGCGCCGTGCGGGGCGGGGGGGTGCGGTGCTCGAGGGCGGTCAGCCGCCTGGTTTGACCTGGGACCACTCCTCCACGCTCATGCCCGGAGGCTCGGGGCGATGCGGGGCATGCAGCGTGCCGGTGACACGCACCCGGTGACCGAGGAGATCATCTCGGCCTGCGATCTCTGTTCCCTTCTTGCCGCCTTCCAGGATCAGCTTTCTCCCCGACATCTCCAGGACCAGGTGATCCTCCTGCCGGCCGAGCCGGCCGACAGCAATCAGCTCGATCTCTCCCGGAGTGAAGCCTGCCCGGCGCACGGCGGCAGGTATCCCGGCTGGATCGAAGCTTTTTTCCTTTTCCGGGAGAACCAGCGCGGTTCCTTCCTCCAGATTGACCTTCACGTCACCGACGCCATCCAGGCGTCGCAGGGCTTTCTCGGCCCCGTACGCTCAGAGGGGTCACGTCATGCCGTCAATCTGCACCTCTGCCCTCTGGATGGCCGCCCAGGGCGCCGCGGCGGACGCCAGCGAGAGAACCACGAGAATCAGAGCGTTCAGGGCGCGACTGAGGGCGGGTCTGCGGCGATCTCCCCGGGCGCGATTGGGTCTGGGGTCTGGCATGGGGTTCTCCTTTCTCGGTCATGGGCTGGAGCTTATAAATGCGATCGTTGGCGGCATCACTGACATAAAGATATCCCGCAGGCCCGGCGGCGATCCCTTGGGGCGACTGGAAGGTCGTGCCGCCGGGCCGTGGGACGGCCCACTCCGCCAGGAAGCGGCCGCGGCGGTCCAGCCACTGGAGACGGAAGTTGCCGCTGTCGGCCACATGCAGGTCGCCGTTCGGATCGATCACCAGGTCGGTGGGATCCTGGAATTGCCCGGTCCAGGTGCCGGCCGAGCCGAGGGTGTCCAGGAACCGCCCTTCACGGTCGAACCGCTGGATCCGGCCATGATGCGCATCGACCACGTAAACGGTTTCATCGGGACCGACGGCGATCTTGGCCGGGTAGTGCAAGCGACCCGGCGCATCACCCGGGCCGCCCAGGACCCGGATGAATTGCCCGGATGGGGTGAAGACTTGCACCCTGTGGGCGTAAAATTCACAGACGTAGACGTCGCCGGTCCTGCCCACGGCCACGCCGACGGGAGAGGCGAGCTCCCCCGGGCCGGTCCCGGAACTACCCCACCGGCGCAACAGCCGGCCTTGGTGGTTGAACGTCAGGACCTGGTCGAGCATGAAATCGACCACGTAAACCTGGCCACCGGCGCCCAGGGCGATGTCCATGGGCTTCCGGAGGTTGCCTTGATTCCCGCTGCATCCTCCCCAGCCCCGCAGGAAGCGGCCCCGGTCGGAGAAGATCTGAATCCGGCAGTTGTCCGCGTCGGCGACGAAAACCTCACCCGCGCCACTCACGTCCAGCCCCTGGGGGCCATGCAGGCGGCCGGCCTCGCGTCCGGGGCCGCCCCACCAGGCGGCCACCCGGTAATGATGCTGGACGGTGTCTCCGGCCAGGCTCGGTGGGGGGTAGACTGCCGCCAGGCCGGCCAGGGCCAGGACACTGATGGAAAGATGTGGGCCGCGAGCCAGTCGTGACATGACCATCCGAGGATAGATCCCGAACCATGGTTCAGGGTCAAGGGCGCGGGTCAGCCTGTCTCAAGAGAAAGGGCCGGGTCCTCCCCGGCCCTCTGATGATCGGGATGTGATGCGCCGGTCTTGGCCGGCCATCCCGTTTTCGTCAGGCGCTCTTCAGCCCCTTGGTCTCCCCTGAGGTGATCTGGATCGGCACCCGGCGGGCGGCGGCATGCAGGCCCTCCGCAGGAAGGGTGATCTCCAGCACGCCGTTCTCGAAACGAGCCTTGAGCTGTTCGGGTTTCAGCCCCTTCGGCAGGTCGAAGACGCGCTCGAAGCGCCCGTGGAAAACCTCTCTCAGGTAGTGGTCCGCATCGTCCGCCTCCTTCTTCATCTTCTTTTCGCCCCGCAGGATGAGCCGGTTGTCCTCCACGGAAACCGAGAGATCCTTGGGGTCGACGCCGGGCAGCTCGGCCCGGAACACGATCTCGTCTCCACGGCGAAACGACTCGACCGCCGGGTAGACCATTCTCGACCACCTGGGCGCCGGAAGGCCCGTGACCGGCTCGGCGCCGGCGGGGAGAAGATGCCGGGTGACCGGCTCGAAATCGCCCAAGAACTGCTGGAGGAGATTGTCGAAGCCCCTGAAAATGCTCGAAAAGTCCTCGAATGGATTCGTGACTCTGTACATGGTATGCCTCCTTTTCATCGTTGGTTTGGCGGTCCTGACTGCCCAGTTTCTCCGGTGATTGGCATGCCATCTCCACCGTCACTGATGGTGTAAGACGCTCCGCCGGTCATGTCAAAAGGGGGCCGGCGGCGCCGCCGCCGGCCCCCCCGCTCCCCCGAAGGTCCTGGCACTCCAGGGCTTCCGGCCGCCCCCCTTGGCATCCGCCCGGGGGAGTCCTAGAATTGTCAATCCTTTGGAGCGTGAACGTCAGCTTTGGCCGGTCACGGCCAGTATTTGTGGAAGCCGTTGCGCGGGCGGATCCTGACTGCGGAGGAAACATGATCGAGGTGGATCATCTACAAAAGAGCTACGGCGCGACCGTTGCCCTGCGGGACGTGTCGTTCTCGGTGAAGGCGGGCGAGGTCGTGGGCCTCCTCGGGCCCAACGGGGCCGGCAAGACCACCGCCATGAAGATCCTGGTAGGTTACCTCTTGCCCGGCGCCGGCCGGGCCGTGGTGGCCGGGTATGACGTCACCCGGGAGCCCATCGAGGTGCAGAAACGGCTGGGGTACCTTCCCGAGAACGCGCCTCTCTATGGCGACATGCTGGTGCAGGAGTTTCTCGATTTCATGAGCGACATGCGCGATATCGAGATCGGCACGCGCCACCGCCGACTGGCCAATGTGGTGGAGGAATGCGGCATCGGGAACGTCCTCACCCGGCCCATTGGCCAGCTTTCCAAGGGGTACAGGCAGCGTGTCGGACTGGCCTCGGCGATCTTGCACGATCCCGACATCCTGATTCTCGACGAGCCCACCACGGGACTCGATCCGAACCAGATCATCGAGGTGCGTGAATTGATCCGGCGCATGGGCCAGACGAAGACGGTGATTCTCTCCACCCATATCCTGCCGGAGGTCGAGGAGTCTTGCGGCAGGGCCGTCATTCTCATTGACGGGCGTGTGCGGGCCGACGGATCGCTGGATGACCTCACCAGCTCCCGGACCCAGGTGGTGGTCACCGCGCCGGACGATCCCGGGCGGGCCTCCGAGCTTTTCAAGAAGATTGCCGGTGTCCAGACGGTGGAGATCCACCCGGCCGAAGGCGAACGGTTCCAGACCTTCCGGCTGCGACTGGCGGATGGCCGGGAGGTGGGCGAACAGGTGGCCGCGATCGTCCGCGAGCAAGCCTGGCCCCTGAGGGAGCTGCGCCGGGACGAGCGTTCCCTGGAACAGGTCTTCCGGGAGCTCACCGGATCGGTGGAGGAGGTGGCGGCATGAATCGCATCCGGGCGATGGCCTTGCGTGAGTTGCGGTCCTATTTCAATTCGCCCATCGCGTACATTTTTCTCCTGGTCTTCGTCGGGGCCGCGCTGGTCACCTTCTTCAACATGAATGCCTTTTTTTCACAGGGACGGGCGGATCTGCGCGGCTTGTTCGAGTCGATTCCCCTCCTCATGGTGCTTCTGGTGCCGGCCCTGACCATGCGGCTGTGGGCCGAGGAAGAAAAGCAGGGCACCATGGAGGTTCTCCTTACCTTGCCGGTCCGCGATCTCGAGCTGGTGGCCGGAAAGTTCCTGGCCAGCTGGCTGCTCCTGGCCACCGGTCTGGGCCTCACCCTGGCGCTCCCCGTGACCATCAGTACACTGGGTGATCTGGACTGGGGGCCGGTGATCGGGGGATATATCGGCGCACTGCTGCTAGGGGCGGCCTACCTGGCTGTCGGGCAGTTCATCTCGGCCACCACGGAGAACCAGATCCTGGCGTTCATCCTTGCCCTGGTGGTCTGCCTGGGCCTGTACGGCATGGGGACCGAGGTCTTTGCCGGCCTCTGGCCGGACCGTACCGCCGGCTTGCTGCGCGCCTTGGGGACCAGCAGCCGCTTCCGGAGCATCGCCCGCGGCGTCATCGATCTCCGCGACTTGCTCTACTACATCTCTCTCACCGGGTTCTTCCTTGCCGCCTCCGTGGGTGCCTTGCGCTCCCGCCGGTGGGCCTGAGTTCAGGAGGGGTACAGATGCTGGATCGAAAGAATTTGCGAGTCTCGTTGCTCGCGACCCTGGTTCTGGTGGCCCTGAACTTGGTGGCGCTCAATACGCTGATGGCGAGCTGGCCGTGGCTGCGGCTGGATCTCACCGAGGAGGGCGTCTACTCCATCACGCCGGCGACGCGCCGCCTGCTGGGGTCTCTGGATGAGAACGTCCTGGTCACCGGGTACTTCTCCAAGAGGACGCATCCCAAGCTGGCCCCCTTGGTGCCACAAATCGAGGATCTCCTGGATGAATACCGCGCCATCTCCAAGGGCCGGGTGCAGGTCGAGATCGTCGATCCGGGCCAGGACGCGGCGGCAGAGCAGGAGGCGACGGACCGTTTCGGCGTGGAGAGCACCCCGTTTCGCCTGGCGTCGAAGTACGAGAGCGGCATCGTCAACGCCTATTTTGCCCTGGTGGTGCGGTATGGAGACCAGTACGTTCGCTATGGGTTCGACGATCTCATCGAGGTCGAACGGCTTCCCGACGGTGATGTGGATGTGCGCCTGCGGAACCTGGAATATGATCTGACCCGGGCGATCAAAAAAGTGGTCTACGGCTTTCGCAGCACGGCGGAGCTCTTCGGCCGCATGGAAAGCCCCGTCCGCTTCATATCGGTGATGACACCCGGCACCCTTCCAGATCTCTTGAAAGACATTCCGGAGGCGGTGCGCAGCGCCGCCGCGGAGCTCGAGAAAAAGGGCGGCGATCGATTCGAGTACGAAGAGATCGACCCGTCCACGGACGAGAGCAAGAAGGCGGCTGTGACCCAGCGGTTTGGCGTGCGTCCGATGTCCATGGGTCTCTTCAGCAACGCCAGCTTTTATCTTTACGGCTTCCTCGAGGTGGAAGGGCGGATGGAACAGATCGTCCTGGTGAAGGAGGGCGTCACCGCCGCCGCGGTGCGCGAGGATATCGAGAATGCCATGCGGCGCCAGGCGCCGGGATTTCTCAAGACCGTGGGCATCTCCGCCCCAGGGGCCAACCTGCCGCCGGAGGTCATGGCGCAGCTCCAGATGCAGGGCCGCATGCAGCAGCCGCCGCCCGAATTCGACCAGGTCAAGAAATACCTGGGTCAGGACTACAAGGTGACGGACACGGATCTGGACGCAAAGGATGGAATTCCCAGCAATGTGGACACTCTCCTGGTCCTCAAGCCGCGCAACCTGAGCGAGCGGGCGATCTATAACCTGGATCAGTACCTGATGCGAGGTGGACGGCTGATCATCTGTGCCGGCAAGTACGAGACCAGGTTCGGTCAGGGGGATCTCCGGGTCATGCCGGTGGATTCGGGCCTGGACGATTGGCTGAAGCATTTCGGGGTCCAGATCTCCAACACCCTGGTCCTGGATGATCGAAACCAGCCGCTGCCCATTCCGGAGGTACGGCGTACCGTCCTGGGCAATATCCGTACCTGGGTCATGAAGCCCTATCCCTACCTGGTGGAGGTGCGAGAGGACGGCCTGGTGAACCGTGAAGTCGGGGCGCGCCTGGAGAGCGTGGGGATCTACTGGGGCAGCCCGATCACGCTCGACCAGGAGGCGACCAAGGGGATGAAAACCATCGAGCTGCTCCGCTCCTCGGATCGTTCCTGGACCAGCGACGACCTGGATCAGGTGCGGTATGCGGACTACAAGGTCCCCGAGCAAGGGACCGAATCACGGCTCCTGGCGGTGGCCCTCAGCGGGCGCTTCAAGAGCTACTTCGCGGACAAGGCACCACCCGGCGCAGAGGATTCCTCCGGAACGAGCTCCGGGGACGCCGCCGCCGGAGAAGAGGAGAAGCTGCCGTCCTGGACGGAAGTCCCTCTGAAGGAGTCGCCGGAGACACGCCTGGTGGTGGTGGGTGATGCTGCTTTCCTGAGTGATTTCGTGGCCTCGGCTCTGGGCCGGGCAACGGGTGGTTTTTTCACCCAGAACCTGGCCTTCGCACAGAATCTCATCGACTGGACCAACCTGGACAATGACATGATCAGCATCCGTGCCCGGGGAGGAGGGGCGCGCCGCATGGATCGCATCAGTCGGGGCACCGAGGTGGCCATCGAGGCGGTCAATTACATGATCCCGGCGCTGGTGCTGATCCTTCTGGCGAGCTACCGCCTGTGGCAGCGCCGCCATGCGGTGCCCGAGGTGGTGGCCGGCCTGTCCCGTCCCGGAACGACCCGGCACGCTTCACAGGAGGTTTGAGAGATGAACCGGACACACTGGGTGCTCACGGGAGTCCTTCTGGCCCAGGTGGCGCTCATCCTGGCCGTCAAGGCGCCCTTCTCCGCCTCGGCCTCGGGAGTGGCCCCGCACCTCTTCCTTCCCATGCTGGAATCCATGACGCCGGCGCGGCTCGAGATCGAGGACGGCGAGGGAAAAAGCGTCGATCTCCTCCACTCCTCCCAGGGATGGACGCTGGAGGAGAAGGATAACTATCCCGTGGACGACAGCAAGGTGACCAAGCTTTTGAACGACCTGAAGGCCTTGAAGGTCCGGCGTCCGGTGGTGACCAGCAGTCGCTACCATGAAGCCCTGAAGGTCACTGCGGATGCCCACGAGCGCCGTTTGAAGATGTGGGAGGAGGGGAGCGATGACCCGAAGGTGGATCTCTTCCTGGGCACCTCGCCGAACTACCGCATCAGCCACGTACGGTTGGATGGAGACCAAGAGGTCTATGAGGCCATGGGAATCAGCACCTATGACCTTCGCCCGGATTCGTCCGCCTGGATCGAGAAAAAGTTCCTGGATATCCCCTTCGACAAGGTGATTGGAATCCGGGTCCAAAACGGAAAAGGCTCCTTCAGCCTGGAAAAGCAGAATGGAGCCTGGGCCATCACCGAGCCGGCCGACAGCAAGAAGAAGTCCCTGGATCAAGCAGAGGTTGATTCCTATGTGCGCTCGCTGGCTTCTCTGTGGCTGGTGGACCCGGTCGGGCGGATCGACGAGGAGGCCCAGGGGCTGGCCCGGCCGGCGGCGAAGGTGGAGATCATCCAGGCGCCGGCTGTCAAGCCGAAAACCGGCCCGGAGGAGGGTCCCGGCCCCGACGCCTCACCCGATGCCGAGGCCTCTGGAACACAGACCCAGGCCAGCACTCCCGAGCCGGCCGGCGAGCCGGTGGTCACCACGCTCCTGGTGGGCGGGGAGGCCGGAGCCGACAGCGGGCAGCGGTATGCGTCCCGTTCCGGATTCGACTTTGCCGTCACGTTGAGCAAGTTCGATTCCGAGAAGGCGACTCAAAAAGCGCTGGCGGATCTTCTGGAGAAGACCAAGGAGTCCTAGAGCGAAGAGCGGCGTGCCGTGAGGGCGGCGCGTTTCTTTTCGAGGGCATCCATCAGTTCGGTGAAAGGCTGGACGAACTTCTGGATACCCTCATCCACCAGTTCGCGGGTCACCTGATCCAGGTTGATGCCGACTCCCTCCAGGCGCTTCTGGATCCGCCGGGCGCCGTCGGCCCCTTCCTCCAGGGTGGCGCCGACCCGGCCATGATCCCGGAAGGCGTCAATGGTCTGTCCGGGCATGGTGTTGATGGTCTGTCTGCCAATGAGCGGTTCCACGTACATGACGTCGGAATAGTCCGGGTTCTTGGTGGAGGTGCTGGCCCACAGGAGTTTCTGCACCCGCGCGCCGTTCTCTTCCAGGGACTGCCAGCGTGGCGAGGCGACCGTTTCGTTCCAGATCTGGTAGGCCAGCTGGGCGCTGGCGATGGCCGTCTTTCCCTTGAGGGCGGCTGCTTCCCGGGGATGGTCCCCCGATTCGATCATGGTATCCAGCGCTCGGTCCACCTTGACATCGATGCGGCTGAGAAAGAAGCTCGCCACCGAAGCCACTGTGTCGAGGGGTTTCCCGCGTTGCTGGCGGCTGTGCATGGCACGGATGAAGGCCTCGATGACCTGCTTGTACACTGACAGGGAGAACAGCAGCGTGATGTTGATATTCACTCCCTGGGCCAGACAGGTCTGGACGGCAGGAATTCCCTCGTCGGTGCCGGGGATCTTGATGAAAATGTTGGGGCGATCCACCGCCTTCCACAAGCGGAGCGCATCGTCGACCGTCCCCTGAGTATCCCGGGCCAGATGCGGCGAGACTTCCAGGCTGACGAAGCCGTCCTCCCCTTGGCTCTTCTGGTAAACCGGATACAGGAGCTCGGCGGCGTCCTGCACGTCCTGGATGGCCAAGGCCTCGTAGATCTCCTCCGTGGAGCAGCCGGCATTCACCAGGGTTTCGATCTGGGCGTCATAGGCGTCGCTTCCGGTCATGGCGTTCTTGAAGATGGCTGGATTGGAAGTGACTCCGGTGATGCCGTCGTCCCGGATCAATCGCTGGAGCTCACCGCTGGTGATCAGGGGCCGGGCCAGATTATCCAGCCAGACCGATTGGCCATGTTCCTTGAGCTGGTGGAGCGGGTTCGCTGACATCGGCACACCTCGGAGTCTTGGGTCGTTATCCCACGGTCCGCCCCGGGGCGCGGACCAGCCTTCTAGAGTATAGGCGAGCCCCGAGCCGGGCGGGACCCGGAGGTCTGGTCCGGACGGATCCGCCACCGGGAGGAATGTGGGTGTTATGATTTTCTTCAGCCATGGCACGCTCTTGTTTGCCCGTACCTCCCCATTTTCGGCCGGAAAGGGCCGGCGAGGTGTGGAGAGTCCCTTACCAGGAATTGGCCCGCCAGGCGGAGGACTGGTCCCGGCGGCATCACCTGGAGCCCGCCGCCCGGGATTCGTTCCGGATGGCTCTTCTGGCGGTGGACCTGCAGAATACCTTCTGCTGTCCCGGTTTCGAGCTGTATGTGGCCGGTCGATCCGGCCAGGGTGCCGTGGACGACACCCGCCGGCTGTGCGGCTTCATATACCGCCACCTGGATGTCATCACCCGGATCTTCCCCACTTTGGATACGCATCAGGCACTCCATATCTTCCATACGATCTGCCTGGTGGACAAGGGGGGCCGCCACCCCGAGCCGTTGACCCGGATCGATGCGGAGGATGTGGAAATGGGAAGATGGCGGCTCAACCCGGCTTTTCTCGACGTCCTGGGTCTCGACCGGGAAGGCGCGCGGAGGTACCTGCTCCACTACGTCCACCGTCTTGCGGAGTGCGGGAAACCCGCCCTCACCATCTGGCCCTACCATGCCATGCTGGGCGGGATCGGGCATGCCCTGGTGTCCAGTGTGGAGGAGGCCGTCTTTTTCCACGGTGTGGCCCGCCGGAGCCCCCCCGAGTTCCAGATCAAAGGTCGGCATCCGCTGACGGAGCACTATTCGGTCTTCCGGCCGGATGTCATGGAGGATGCCGACGGCCGCCCGCTGGCCGCCGCCAACACCGCCCTCCTCGACCAGCTCCTGGCCTTCGATGCCATCATCATCGCCGGCCAGGCCAAGAGCCATTGCGTGGCCTGGACCGTGGGGGACCTCCTGGAGGCTCTGGGGCCTTCCCGGCGGGAGCTGGCGGGAAAGGTGTATCTGCTGGAGGATGCCACCTCGCCCGTGGTGGTGCCGGGAGGCGTCGATACCACTGATGCGGCCGCGGCTGCCTTCAGCCGGTTCGCCGCTGCCGGAGTTCATGTGGTGCGCACCACCGATCGGCTGGAAGACTGGCCAGGCATGAGGATCCGCTGACGGGTCAGAAGGTCTCGAAATGGAGGGTGCCGGAGCCGTCCGGGTGGGCGGCCCGGAAACCATGGCGTCTCTCCAGAATCTCGATCACCCCGGA
Source organism: Acidobacteriota bacterium (assembly GCA_046757405.1). GTDB lineage: Bacteria > Acidobacteriota > Polarisedimenticolia > SMYD01 > SMYD01 > JBHHYE01. Next base: position 27,865 of record JBHHYE010000016.1, read on the forward strand.
CGGTGCCGGATAAGTCCGGCGTCCCGATTTTTCCACGGGCCGGCCCACCATGGCAGGGTGCCCGCAAACATAAACGTGACTCTGTTCCGGATGGAGAGCGAAGCCGATCTCCCTTTCCAGTTCGCCGCAGAGGAGGAGATCCTGGATATGGCGCCGGGGGCCGGGCGTGTCCCGCGTGGTGATGGGAACATAGGTGTAGCGGGGGAAAAGCGTTGTGAGACGCTCGTGCACGTCCCGGTACCCCAGGTCCCGCCGCTGCCGGCAGCTGACGACGGACGCGATCCGTCCACGGTGGCCTGTCCTCAGGAGGTGGAGAATCATCCGGTTGTGCGGAGCTTCACCGGTGCCAGTTGCGAGAAAGAGCAGGTTCTCGTCCCCGGAGAGGCGGCCCAGCTCATACTCTCCGGCGGGGAGGGGATCGATCCAGAGCCGGTCACCCGGCTGCTTGCCAAACAGGCACCTGGTCAAGGGCGAGCGATCGAGCGAGAGGTACAGTTCGAGATCTCTCTCCGTTCCGGGGGCAAGCAGACGGCCGGTCTCGGGATCCAGGATGGGTGAGGACAGGGAAAAATGGGTGCGCGCCAGGCCGCCGGCTTCCGGGGCCAGGCCGCCGGCTTCCCATGCGCCCAGGCCCAGAGTGATGTACTGTCCTGGCCGTGCGTGGCTGAGAACATCATCGGGCCGGACGCGCAGGCGGAGCAACCCCGGGTGAATGGCCCGTTTCCAGACAAGAGTGGCGTTGTAGAGCTGGTAGTCCGGGCTCTGCATCCGTTCCCGGCTGGGTGATGACATTTCCTCGGTTCCCCCGTGGGGTGGCATTATACCGGGTGGCAGGTCCCGGTCCCGATGCCTCAGGCGGATGAGAAGGGTCCGGGCCGTGCCGGCCTGGCATTCCACTGCCGCGTGGATGCTGGCGATATCCGGGTTCGTCCTCCCGGGTTGTGTCCGGGAGGGGCGGCCGGTGGCGCCGCGGGAGGTCGACGTGATTCTGAGGAACGGTTCTCTTTATGACGGCACCGGCCGGCCTCCGGTGCGCGGTGATGTCGCCATCCAGGGCGATGTCATCGCGGCGGTGGGCAGCCTGGGGAGCATGGAGGGACGGACGGAGATCGACGTCGGCGGATGGGCCGTGGCGCCCGGCTTCATCAACATGCTCAGCTGGGCGACCGAGAGTCTGTGGGAGGACGGCCGGTCGCTGAGCGACCTGGTCCAGGGGGTCACACTGGAGGTCTTCGGCGAGGGACGGTCCATGGCCCCCCTCAATGACGCGATGAAGCAGGAGATGGTCCGCCACCAGGGCGACATCCGGTTTCCGGTGAACTGGACCACCCTGGGGGAGTACCTGGAAGGGCTGGTGGCCCGGGGTGTGTCCACCAACGTGGCGTCGTTCGTGGGGGCCACCACCGTGCGGATCCACGTCCTCGGCTACGCCGACCGCTCTCCGGACCCGGACGAGCTCCAGCAGATGCAGGAGCTGGTCCGCCAGGCCATGCGGGAAGGGGCGCTGGGAGTTGGTTCGTCCCTGATTTATGCCCCGGCCGCCTATGCAACCACCAGGGAGCTCACGGCGCTGGCCGCTGCGGCCGGGGAGTCCGGCGGCCTTTACATTTCGCACTTGCGCAGCGAGGGGAACCGACTGCTGGAGGCGGTTGACGAGCTGATTGCCATCGCCCGGGCGGCCGGGCTGCCTGCCGAGATCTATCACCTGAAGGTCGCCGGAAGCTCCAACTGGGCCAAGCTCGGGGCCGCCATCGAGCGTATCGAGGCCGCCCGGTCGCAGGGGTTGCGGATCACTGCGGACATGTACCCTTACACCGCCGGCGCCACGGGGCTGGATGCCATGATGCCTCCCTGGGTGCAGGAAGGGGGACAGGAAGCCTGGGAGCGGCGCCTCCAGGATGCAGGCGTGCGTCGGCGGCTACGCGCCGAGATGTCCGGCCCCTCGGAGGGCTGGGAGAATTTCTACCAGATGGCCGGCTCGGCGGACAAGATTCTTCTCACCGGGTTCAAGAACCCGGCTCTGAAACCACTGACCGGCCGGACCCTGGCACAGGTGGCGGCCGCGCGCGGCCGCCCTCCGGAGGAGACCGCCATGGATCTGGTCGTGGAGGATGGGAGCCGGGTCGAGGCGATCTATTTTCTCATGTCGGAGGAGAATATCCGGCGGCAGATGGCCCTTCCCTGGATGAGTTTTTGCTCCGACGCCGCCTCGCGCGCTCCGGAAGGCGTCTTCCTGCGATCCAGCGCGCACCCCCGGGCCTACGGCACGTTTGCCCGGCTCCTGGGGCATTACGTGCGCGAGGAGCGCATCCTCTCGCTTCAGGAGGCCATCCGGCGCTTGACCTCCCTGCCGGCGGATCACCTGGGTCTCACGCGTCGGGGCCGTTTGCAGGCCAATGCCTTCGCCGATCTGGTGGTCTTTGATCCAGCTACCATACAGGACCATGCAACCTATACCGATCCCCACCGCCTGGCCACCGGGGTGAAGCACGTCTTCGTCAACGGAGTGCAGGTTCTGAAGGACGGCCAGCCGACCGGCGCCCGGCCCGGAAGGGTGGTTCATGGGCCGGGCTGGCAAGGCCGGCCGCCTCAGTAGCGCTGGATCCGAGCCTCTCCCATGGAACTGGACAGCTCCAGGTGGATCATGGGATCCTCGCTGGTCTTTTCCCCTGGCGCCGGGGCCCGGTCCGCCGGCGCCGAGCCGGAGGCCACCCGGTCGACCCGGATCGACGCTGGGACCAGGAGGACCAGCTCTCCCATGGAATGCGTGACGCGGACCTGTGATTCAAACCCCGCGGGCCACTCCCCGCCCAGGTTGACCCGGAAGCTGCCCATGCGGCTCGAAATATCCAGCTCCTGCGGATGAGCGTTGCCGACCTTCTCGACGCGACCCTCACCCATCTGGAAGAGGATCTCCATGCGGGGAAGATCGCCTCTCAGCGGCTCTCCGAACTCCAGCCGGTGCGATCCCTTGGACAGATCCACCCTCAGGTCGGTCAGGGTCAGACCTCCCAGGTCAATCCGGGAGTCCCCGCCGCCCAGCCGGACGGCAAGGGCCGTGGGCGTCTGACGGGGCAGGACCACCGTGATCTGATTGGGGTGCCCCTCGCTGATATGGGTGAGCCCGGCGATGAGGCGAACCAGGAAGCCCACTTTCGGCTGGAACCGGATGCTGACCCGGCGCCCGGACTCGGGATCCATCTCGGACTCTTCCACGAGCTCGTAATAGCTGGAGGCGTAGGTTCCCTTCACCTGGACCGGGCTGCCCGGTGGGCCCGGGCGGATCTCGAAGTGGCCCTCGAACAGATCCACCGATACCTGGAGGGGAGCAAGAGCCGGCGGCGGGATGGCGGAGGCGCTCCGGTCCGCCGGGTACGGGCCCGATTTGCTGGCCGCCATGCCTGAGGCTGGCTGGTGGGGGGGAGCCGGGGAGAGGGAGATGCTGTGCTGGACGGTGTCGGGCTCGGGTGCTCCCATGCTGCGGTAGGAGAGGCTGGCCCAGCCCAGAGCCGCGGCGAGACCGCCGACCACGAGAAGGACCAGGGCCAGACCGGCCACGCCGATGAGGAACAGATTCTTTTTCCAGCCGCGCCGGGACAATCACGGGCCTCCGAGGTGCGAATGCAGAGGATCTACGTCTCTCACCCCGGCCAGGTTCCGGGCGCGGCGAGGGAGCCAGGGGAGGGCCTACCCTTCGACCGAGGCCAGATCGGATGGGGCCAGGGGTGCACGCACCTCCTCGGCCAGGACGCGGGCCTGGTCACGGAGGGTCGGGACCACCACCTCCTGGGTGTAGGTGATGTAGTGGTGGCCGGCGGCTGCCTGGGCAATGGCGCGCCCCAGCTTGGCAGGATGATGGCGGATCACCCACTGCAGGAAGCTCCAGTAAGCCCCGCGGTATGGGCCCAGGAAGCCCTGCGTCTTCATGGCGCGCCACGCGGCCCGAAGATCCTGGACGAGCAGGCGCCGTGCGCCGCCCGGCACCGGAGTCCACCTGGCCAGGTTACGGCGGCAGCGGCGGAAAAAGGCGTCCGGGTTGTACAGACTTTCCAGAACCCGGCGGTAGCCGGCCACCATCTGTTCGGCTGGCAGCCGCGTGATCACGTTGGTGAGCCCGAACTGGTCTCCCCTGAACTCGGGACGGAGCCGGCCTTCTTGCTTCAGGCGCTTGAACAGCGGCGTGTTCGGCAGCGCCCCCAGGATGCCGATCATGGCATAAGGAATGGCCGCCCGGTGGATGAACTCGATCATCCGGTCAAAGATATCCGGGCCGTCGTTGTCAAAGCCCAGGATGAAGCCGGCCCACACGTCCAGCCCCCTTCGCATGATGGAGTGCACCTGATCGGCCATATCCCGCTTCAGGTTCTGGATCTTGCGCGTCTCCTTGAGGGATTCCGGGGATGGGGTTTCGATGCCGATGAACACGGACGTGAAACCCGCCTCGGTCATCATGTCGACCAGGGGAAGATCATCGGCCAGATTGATGGAGGCTTCGGTGTAAAATTCGAAGCGGCTGCCGTTTTGCTTGCGCCAGGCGGCGATCTCCGGGAGTACGGTCCGGACCGCCTTCTTGTTGCCGATAAAATTATCATCCACGAAGAAGATATCTCCGGCGAATCCGGTGCGGCGAATGGCTTCCAACTCGCTGACAATCTGGGGTCCCGTCTTGGTGCGGGGACGGCGGCCATACATGACGATGATGTCGCAAAACTCGCAGAGAAAGGGACAGCCGCGGGAGAATTGCAACGACATCTGATGGTAGGCACCGCTTCGCAACAGATCGTAGCGGGGAACGGGCGCGCAGGTCAGATCGGGCTTGTTCCCTTCATGGTAGACGCGAGAGGCGCGGCGAGCCGCCACGTCGGCGGCAAACCGGGGAATCGTCTCCTCGCCCTCGCCGAGAACCAGATGATCGGCATCATCCAGCTCCTGCGGCGAGGAGGTTGCATAAGGTCCACCCACCACCGTGCGGATGCCGAGACGGCGGCAGTTCTGGAGAATTTTCCTGATGGACGGCTTCTGCACCAGCATGCCCGTGATCATGGCGAGGTCCGCCCACTGAAGATGCTGGTCGGTGAGGGCCTCGACTTCCGTGTCGACCAGACGGATCTCCCAGTCCTGCGGGAGAAGAGCCGCAACCGTGATCAGGCCCAAGGGCGGCAGCAGACTATGCCGCCCTGCGAAGGGGAGAGCATGCCGGCCGCTCCAGTACGATTCGGGGAACTGTGGGTTGACGAGCAAGGCGCGCATCGGTCCTCCCTTCTCCCGGCAGGTACAGTGCCGGCGACATTGGTACCATGGAATTGCTTCCAGATCCATACCTGCCGGCGAGCCACGGCGGACCACGCCCTGGAGAGACCGTTCCCGGGACACGGTAGAATGGTCCCAAGGGGGCCAAGGAACGGCCCTGGGAGTGTGGCCATGACCGGGATTCCGGGCGGCGGCAAGTCCCGCCGCGATCTCCTGCCGGTGCTCACCTCGCGGAGCGAGACCAGGGCCTTTTACAACAAGCTGAGCCGGGCCTATGACCTGCTGGCCGAGCATACCGAGGCGCCCGTACGGCGCGCCGGCCTGGAATTGCTGGCCGCGGCTCCCGGTGAGCGCATCCTGGAGATTGGCTGCGGAACCGGGCACTGCCTGGTGGATCTGGGCCGGGCAGTCGGTCGCGGAGGGACGGTCTGTGGGGTGGACCTGTCGGAGGGAATGCTGCGGGAGGCCGCCCGCCGGGTGGAGCGGGAAGGGCTCGCGGATCGGATCGGGTTGTGCCAGGGAGACGCGGTCGCTCTCCCGCAGCCGGAGGGTTCGATCGGTGCCATCTTCATGAGCTTCACGCTGGAGTTGTTTGACACGCCCGAGATCCCAGAGGTCCTGGCCGAGTGCAGAAGGGTTCTCCGCGACGGCGGCCGGATAGGCGTGGTCGGTCTGTCCAAGGAGGGCGCGCAGGGCCTTCTGATCCATGCGTTCGAGTGGACCCACCAGCACTTTCCCAATCTTTTTGATTGCCGCCCGATCTTTGTCAGGGAAGCACTGCAGGAAGCGGGTTTCCGGATCCGGAAGGTCCGGCACGAGCAGATGTGGGTCCCCGTGGAGATCGTTCTGGGGAAAAAAGGCTGATTCCGGGCGCCGGGCCCTTTCCTGCTTGACTGGGGACCCCCCGGCTGGTAAGTTAGCCTTGAACGAGAAGTTGTCCAACGTGTTGAAAAAGGCAAGGAAGGACCCCAAGACCTGCAAGAAGATGTAGGTCTATTTTTGTTTGAGGAAAGCCCTACGCGGGGGCAGTGGCCGCGATCAGAAACCAGGGAGTCGGTAGGTACGGCAGGGCCGGTCTCCGACGAACACCAGGAAGGAGTACACGGCGCATGCGTATTACCGGCACCGTGAAGTGGTTCAACGACAGCAAGGGGTTCGGGTTCATCACCCGGGAGGATGGAGAGAAGGATGTCTTCGTCCACCACACGGCAATACAGTCCGATGGGTTCCGTTCGCTGTCAGAAGGTGATCGAGTCGAGTTTGAAGTGGTCGATGGCCAGAAGGGCCCGGCCGCCAAGGACGTGACCAAGGCCTGAAGGCCCAGGTCAAAGGTTGCCTTTCAAGAAGGGGCTGCCGTCGGGAGACACCGGGGGCAGCCCCTGTTTTTTCGCCGCGCCGGTGGTTCGCTCGGAGGTTTGAGCCGTCACCGGTTGGCTGCCAGGCGGTGGACCGGTTGGTGAAACCCTGGCGTTTGCTGCGGGGACCCGGTGAGGCCCGGGCCTGACGGCGGCCGCCGTCTCTGTCACAATGCGGTCTCCAGATTGCTTCAGCCCCGGACGGTGCTTCGAGAGGAACGATGATGATGCGCAGATATTTTCCCGTCCTGCTCTTCGTGCTGGTGGCCGTGACCGCCTGGCCACGGACGGGGGAGAGCTCTCTCGTCCCCCTGGCGGCCGGCACCCAGCAGCGCCGGCTCACCCTGGAGCAGGTGATCCCGGATCGGCCGGCCCTGGGTGCGGCCACTGACCTGCAATGGAGCCCTGATGGCCGGCGGCTGGGCTACCTTCTGGATGACGGAGAAACGCAAGAGCTGTGGTCCCTGGAGCCCGCCAAGGGCCGGCTCCGGTGTTTGCTCCGCACCGGGGATCCGCCGGCAGGCCGGTCCGGAGGCAAGCGGGAGACCATCTCGCACATGGATGCGTTCCACTGGTCGCCGGACGGGGACGCGGTGCTCCTGGAAGCCGCCGGCGACCTGCACCTCTTGCCTCTCGATGGACACGGTCCTTCCCGCCTGACTTCCACCGAGGAGACAGAGACCGATCCCAAGTTCGCCCCCGGAGGCGCCCGGGTGGCGTTCGTCCGCGGCCAGGATCTCCACCTCCTGGACCTGAAGACGGGCCGCGAACGGGTCCTGACCGCCGGCGGCGCACCCGGGACCATCCTCAACGGTCAGACCGATTGGGTTTACTGGGAGGAGATCTGGAACCGCCATGCGGCAGGATTCTGGTGGAGTCCCGATGGCGGGCGGATCGCTTACTATCGCTTTGACGAATCGCCGGTACCCGGTTACCCCCTTCTCGACGCCACACTGCTCGATCCGGAGGTCGACTGGCAGAAATACCCCAAGCCGGGCGAGGCCATTCCCCGGGTGAAGGTCGGCGTCCTGGACCTCTCCAGCGGACAGACCGTGTGGATGAGCACCGGCAGGGAGCAGGAATCGTACCTGGCGCGTGTGGCCTGGACGCCGGCGGGACAGCTCGCCGTCCAGCGCCTCAACCGTTCCCAGGATCGGCTGGATCTCCTGGTCTGCGAACCCGCGACCGGCTACTGCCGGCGCCTGCTGACCGAGAAGGCGCGCTCCTGGATCAACCTGCGCAGCGATCTGACCTTCCTGGCGGATGGCCGATTTCTCTGGGCCTCCGAGCGGGACGGATGGTGGCGCATCTTTCTCTACGACGCCCAGGGGGCCTTGCAGGGGCCGGTGACCCCCGCCGGGTGGTCGGTGACCTCGCTGGATGGCGTCGACCAGGTGGGAGGCTGGATCACGTGCACCGCCTTCCACACCGAACCCTGGGGGGCGACCGACCGGCAGGTCTTGCGGGTTCGCCTGGAGGCGAAGGGGGAACAGCCCCGTGTCGAGGTGTACACCACCCGCGATGGGTGGAACACGGCTCTGGTGGCGCCGGAAACCGGTTACTGGGTCCATACCTGGAGCGATGCCGACACCCCTCCGGTGCGTGAGGTCCGCGGACCCGGCCTGGCCCGGCCGTGGCCGCTCCCCTCGGCGCCGCGTCCGGAAGGTGATCCCGCCGACCTCCCGCAGTGGGAGTTCTTGACCATCCAGGGCCGCGGAGGAACGATGCTGCCGGCCCGCATCCTGCGGCCGGGGGAGGTGAGACCCGGACGGCGCTACCCGGTGATCATGTATCACTACGGCTGCCCGGCCTCGCAAGTCGTGATGAACCGCTGGGACGCGCGCGGCCGGGATCTCTGGCACAAGATGATGGCCCAGCGCGGTTTCGGGATCCTCATCGTTGATAACGAGACGTCGATCTTTTTCGGCAGGAAGGGTGAAGGGCGGGCGGATCGGCGCTTCGGCGAGTTGAATCTGGCCGCCCAGATGGCGGGAGTGGCCTACCTGAACACCCTTTCCTGGGTGGACCCGGAGCGGATTGGCTTGTGGGGATGGTCGGGAGGGGGATCCAACACTCTCTACAGTCTCCTCAACCGGCCCGGTGTCTGGAGGGCCGGCGTGGCCGGCGCCCCGGTGACGGACTGGCGTTTCTACGATGCCATCTGGACCGAACGTTACCTGGACCGCCCCGGGGACAATCCCGATGGATACCGTGATTCTTCTCCGATCACCTACGCCGGGCAACTGGCCGATGCCCTTCTGATCGTGCACGGAACCGCCGATGACAACGTGCATCCCCAGAACACCTTGGCCTTCATAGACCAGCTCGTGCAGGCCGGGTTGCCCTTCGAGGACGCCATCTATCCCCGCCAGAAGCACGGCTTCCGGGGGCCTTCGGTCCGGCACTTCTTCGCCCGCATGACCGAGTTCTTCCAGCGTCATCTCCAGGGCGGCGAGACGGTCGAGAACGGAGGCCGTTGAACCCGGCCTGAGAGGCGCCTGGATCACGGGCCGGGAATGTTCCCCGGCCGCGAGTCGTTTTGAGTCCCGAGGCCAGATGCCTGTGCGTCGCGCCGTGCAGAAAGTTATGGTGATCTTCCTGTCGGCGTCTCTCCTGCCGGCCGTGGGAGGGGCGGCGTCGGATCCCGGTCGGCGGTCCCGGCGCGGCTCTCCGGCTCCACCGGCACCGGAGTGGGCCATTGCCGCCTGGCTCAACGGAGATCCCGGCAGCCTGGGCCAACAGCGCGGCCGCGTCGTGCTGATCGATTTTTTCCAGCTCTGGTGTCCGGGTTGCAACGCCTTCTCCGTTCCGCTCTTCCAGCGCTGGGAAAAGAAATATGCTCATCGCGCCGATGTGCTGGTGGTATCTATCCACACGGTCTTCGAGGGTCATTCGTATCAGACGGAGGACCGTCTCCGGCAGTACCTCCGGGAGAAGGAGATCCACCATCCGGTGGGAATCGATGCGTACGCTCATCCCGGCGACGCCATCCCCATCACCATGAGACGGTACCGGACCGGTGGGACGCCGCGGGTGGTGATCGTGGGGAAGCAGGGGCGGATCCGCTTCAGCCATCTGGGCAGGTTTCCCACCGCACCGGTGGAAGAGCTCATCGAACGCCTCCTGCAGGAGGAGGCGCCCGGATCGGCCGGCCGCTGATCCCGGTGAATCCGTCCCCCGCCTGAGGTGTTGCCGGGGCTCTGCCGCCTGGTTTTTCTCTCCGGCCCGCGGGTATGGCACAATTCCGGGTGGACGCAAGGAGGCGGTCGGGTGGGACCGAGGATGAAATCGATGCCCCTCGTGCGATCGGTGATGACGCCGTTTCCTTACTCGGTGGGGATCCACGAGCCGGTGAGCAAGGCCAGGGAGATGATGGAGCGTCACGGCATTTGCCATCTTCCGGTCATGGATGACGGCCGGCTGGTGAGCGTGATTTCGGACCGGGACGTCAGCCTGGCATTGAACCTGCCTCCGGAAATCCAGATGCTGGTCCAGGATCTCTGTCCGCCGGAGGCCTACGTCGTGGATGTCACGGCGCGGCTGGACAGGGTGCTCCTGGGGATGGCGGAACGTCATTCGGAATCGGCCCTGGTGGTCAAGGCTGGCCGGCTGGCCGGTATCTTCACCGTGACCGATGCTTGCCGGTGCTACGGCGAGTTCCTGCGCTCGCTGTTTCCCCCGGACGACGGTGGTCAGGTCGCCTGATCGGAGGCCAGGAGGCGGACGAAATCCGCCTCGGTGAGGATGCCGACGAGTTTGCCCTCCTCGGTCACCGGCAGGCACCCGAACTTGTTCTCCAGCATGATCTGGCCGGCGGCCTCGATACGGGTTGTGGGACGGACACTTTCCACTCCCCGGGTCATGAACAGCTCGACCCGGTACTGTTCCAGGTCGCTCTCGCCGAAGGTGGAGATTTCTCCGTCCTCCGTCTCCCGGGCCCGCCGGAGGAGGTCGCGGTGGGACACCAGGCCAATGAGCGTGCCGTCCGGATTCACCACCGGAATGTGCCGGACACGATGCTCCTCCATCAGATCACGAACTTTGAAGATGACATCACCGGCTTCCACCGAGAACACCGTCGAGGTCATCACCTCCGCCACGGTGGTCACGCCACATCCTCTTCCATGAGTGTTTCCCTCCGGGGCTCACGGCCGGCGGGTGAGCCCCCGGGTGACGGCGCGGACAAAATCCGCTTCAGTCAGGATACCGATCAGATGGTTTCCCTCCACCACCGGCAGACATCCGTACTTGTACTCGAGCATGACCTGGGCCGCTTCCCTGAGATCGGTATCGGCCTCGACACTCTCCACGTTGAAGATCATGACATCACCCACGGTCAGGGCCTCCAGATCCGCCTCCTGGTTCTCCGAGGACCCGGGCTCCTGCTCGATGAGTGCGTAGCCAAGCATATCGCGGTGTGAAACCAGGCCGATCAGATCTCCTTCCGCGTCCACCACCGGCACATGGCGGACGTGATGCTCGTACATGGTATCCCGCACCGCGACCAGGCTGTCATCCGGTCGGAGGGCGAAGACCACGGTGGTCATCAGGTCCGCGACGGTACGTGGATTCACGATGGACTCCCCGGCACCTCTCGATTGAAGGAGAGTGTAACAGCCGGATTGCGCCAGGTGGCCGGCGCTCGCCGGTTGCCTTTTGCCAGGGGGAGTGAGAGGATAGCCGCCGGGGTTGATGTGACCCCGGGAGGAGGACGGGATGAACAGCGTGAGACTCTGTGGCGGCACAGCGCGGTTCGGGGCCATGGTCCTCGCGGTCGCCGCCACCCCCTGGATCCTGGCCAGCTGCCAGGATCAAGGCACCGGAGGAACCGCCGAGGCGGCCGCCCCCACGCAGACGGCGCCCTCGGGAGATGGCTCCGGCGCCGGTGAATCGGGACTGGAAACGTATGTGGTGCGGGGCGAGGTCGTGGAACTTCCCCACCCCGGCGATCCGTCCAGCGAGTTCGTCATGCATCACGAGCCCATTGACAATTTCAAGGGCATTGACGGCCAGGTTTGGGGAATGGACTCCATGACCATGCCGTTCACCGTGAGCGAGGACCTGTCCCTGGAGGAGATCCAGGTGGGCGACAAGGTGGAATTCACTCTCCAGGTCGACTGGGCCGGTTCGCCGCCGCAGGAGGTCACCCGGATTCACAAGCTGCCCGCTGACGTGAAACTGGTCTTCCGGAAGGCGCGCCCGCCTCTGGCCCGGTGAGGATGCAGCTTCCAGCCGGGCGGTGCTGGAGACGGGCCGTCCTGCTGGCGGCGGCCGCTCTGTGGGCTCCGGGAGCCGCCGGCGCGCAGGGTGGCGAGGCCGCTACTGTGGGGTCTGCGCGCCTTCTTCTCACCGGCGCGCGGGTCTTGAACTCCAACGGCACCGGCTGGCTCACCGGGCGGGCCGTCCTGGTGGCGGATGGGCGCATCCAGAAGATCGCCGCTGCCGCGGAGATGGACGTTCCCCGCAATGCGGAGCGCGTGGCTCTGGATGGCCTGTATCTCGTCCCCGGTCTCATCGATCTTCATTCCCATCTTCTTCTCCACCCCTACGATGAGGCCTCCTGGAACGATCAGGTCCTCCGGGAGTCGCTTGAGCTGCGCACCCTCCGCGGGGGCGTGGCCGCGGCAAAAACCTTGAAGGCGGGCTTCACCACCCTGCGTGATCTGGGCACCGAGGGAGCCGGCTACGCCGATGTGGCCCTCCGAGACGCCATCGCCTCGGGCCTCATCCCCGGCCCCCGGATCGTGGCCGTGACCCGCGCCATCGTCGCGGTGGGGGCTTACGGCCCGTTCGGGTTCGACCCGCGCTGGCGTCTTCCCAAGGGAGCGCAGGAAGCCAATGGAGTGGATGGCGTGCGCCGCGCCGTGCGCGAGCAGATTGCAGCCGGCGCCGACTGGATCAAGGTCTATGCCGATTACCGCCGCCGCCCGGACGCCAGGGCCACGCCCACCTTTTCCCAGGAGGAACTGGACGCCTTGGTGGAGGAAGCCCGGTCGGCGGGGCGGCCGGTGGCGGCCCATGCCTCCACCGATGCGGGCATCCGGCGCGCCGTGCAGGCGGGTGTCCGCACCATCGAGCACGGCACCGGCGCCACCTCCGCCACGCTGGATTTGATGCGGGCTCGCCACGTGGTGCTCTGTCCGACCCTGGCGGCCTCGGAGGCGGTGGCGAGGTATCGGGGCTGGAAACCCGGCACGCCGGAACCGGAGGAACTCCTGGAGGTCCGGGCAATGTTCACCCGGGCTCTCCGCTCGGGGGCCACCATCGCCTGCGGCAGCGATGCCGGCGTGTTCCCCCATGGCGAGAATGTGCGGGAACTGGAGCTGATGGTCGCCTACGGCATGCCGCCGCCTTTGGCGCTGGCGGCGGCGACCTCCGTCGCGGCGGCGGTCCTGGGGCGGGCGGAGGAGCTCGGCCGCATCGCGGAAGGGTATCTGGCCGATCTGGTGGCCGTGCGCGGCGATCCTCTCCAGGATCCCTCGGCGCTCCGGAACCCCGAGGTGGTCCTCAAGGAAGGGCGGCCGGTTGACTTCTAGAGGAGTGCCGGCGTAGGCTCCGCTGGGCTCGGAAGCCCCCCCCCCGCCGCGCCGCGCCTTGACTGTGTCAGGGAGTCCGAATTCATGCGAACCCGCACTGCACTCGCTGTTGCCGCCCTGTTCCTGGGTTTCTCCGTGTGGGGCGCGGCCGCGGTTCCGGAGAAGGTCGATCTGGACGTGGTCCACCGGATCAAGGACCAGGCTTTCCATCATTCGCAGGTCATGGACCAGATGTTTCATCTCACCGATCGGAACGGGCCGCGCCTCACGGCGTCACCGGGCTTCCAGACAGCGGCGGAATGGGCGGTGCGCACCCTCAAGGGCTGGGGTCTGGAAAAGGTCCGCCTGGAAACGTGGGGGCCGTTCGGCCGTGAATGGTTTCTGAAACGATTCTCGCTGCACCTCCGCCAGCCGGTCTATGCGCCCCTGCCCGGGATCCCCCTGGCCTGGACCTCCGGGACCGGCGGACCGGTCATGGCCGAGCTGATTGCGGCGCCTCTCTTCAGCACCGAGGCGGAGAGAGAGGAGACCTGTGGGACCTGGAGAAGCTGGAAGACCACTACCGGGCGTATGCCGAGCGGTACCGGAACCTCCTCAATGCGTTCCTGCGGGAGGAGGGGGTCGTGGCCGTGCTCACCACCGACAACGGCGCGGGCAGCGCCGTCGTCCCGGAGGCCATCCGGATCCTCAAGGAACTGGATCTCCGGATGGACCGAACGGTCCGTCTGGCCCTGTGGAGTGGAGAAGAGCAGGGACTGCTGGGCTCGAGGGGTTACGTGCGCGCGCATTTCGGCAACCCTCTCACCCTGGAGGTCACTCCGGAACACGGCCAGCTCTCCGGCTACTTCAATCTGGACAACGGGAGCGCCAAGATCCGCGGAGTCTATCTGCAAGGGAACGACCGGATGCGTCCCGTCTTCAAAGCCCGGCTGGTGCCGTTCAAGGATCTGGGGGCGGCGACCGTCACCATCCGGAACACCGGCGGCACGGACCATCTCTCCTTCGATGCCGTGGGTCTGCCGGGCTTCCAGTTCATCCAGGATCCCCTGGACTACTCCAGCCGCACCCACCATTCGAACATGGATGTAGCGGACCACGTGCGGGCCTCGGACCTCATGCAGGCCTCGGCCGTCATGGCGTCCGTGGTTTACCATGCCGCCGCCCGGCGTGACATGTTGCCGCGCAAGCCGCTCCCGGAACCTCTTCCCCGGGAGTTCGTCCCGGCGACGGACTGATAAACCGCTCGCATCCGGCGCAAGAATCTGGCATCATGTCCAGGGGGCTCCATCGTGGGGCGCCAGCCACCACCCCGCTGCGGGCCTGGTAGACCTGGAGAGGAGAATCGCACGATGATCGAGGTTGGCACGACGGCACCAGACTTCACCCTGGCGGACCACCTGGGACGCCAGATCCGTCTCACATCCTTCCGCGGGCAGCGGCATGTGATGCTGCTCTTCTATCCCCTCGACTGGACGCCGACGTGAAGCCGCGAGGTGCCCGGGGTGGAAGCTCTGTTACCCCGCTTCCGGGCCGCCCACACCCAGGTTCTGGGTGTCAGCGTCGACAGTGTCTATTGCCATGCCAACTGGGGCCGTGACCTGGGCGGCGTCTCCTTTCCCCTCCTGTCCGACTTCCAGCCCAAGGGAGGCATGGCCGGCTCGTACGGCCTCTACCTCGAAGACAGCGGGATCACCGACCGCGCCACGGTCATCATCGACCGTGGAGGAACCGTGCGCCAGGCGGTCTCGGTGACTCCCAGCGGACAGCGCGATCCGGAGGCCCTGGCAGCCGCCTGCGAGGAGATCGACCGGGAGTTCGGACAGGGTCTCGCGGACATTTCCGCGCCGGCGGGGCTGCCGTCCGGCACGCGCCTCTTCGTCAAGAGCCAGTGCGGGTTTTCGAGAGCGGTTCTTCTGGCCCGCGACAACCTGCACCTGGGCCCGGTGCTGCCGGCCGCCAACGCGAGCGAGGACGCCACGGCCCGAAGGGACCTGGCGGAGGCCGCCGGGAAGGACCAGGCTCCTTGCCTGATTCATGACGGAGAGACACTCCACGAGGCGGCCGCGATCATCCGGTTCCTGGTGCAAGCCGCCAGCGACCTGCCCGCCTGATCCGGGTCAGTCCTTCGCGAACCCCCGGATCAAAATGATGTCGCTGGTCTGCCGCACGCGCGCGACGGCCAGGCGGCCTCCGTCCCGGGACCAGGCGAAACCGGCGATCTCCAGGTCCGTGAAGCGGGTGAGCTGGACCGGCTCACCTCCTTCCAGGGAGCGGCGCCAGATGTTGTCAACGCCCTCCCGGGTCTCGATGTAGGTCAGCGCCGCTCCATCCGGCGCCCAGCGGACGAATTGTGTGGGCGAGAAGCCGGCCAGAGGCACCGGCTTGCCCCCGTCCATGGGGAGGAGTCCGAAGGACAGGCGCTCGGTCTCGGGATCGCGCAGGAGAACCAGGAGGCGGGCACCATCCGGTGAGAGGTCGTAGTCGAGGACGGGGACGGGGCTGATCGGAACGGCGCTGCCCCCCTCCAGCGGCACCTTCCAGAGGGTCTGGATTCCCTTGGCGAGGGACATGTAGACGACCTCCCGGCCGTCGGGCGTGCATCGAGGTTCGCCATCCAGGTCGCCGTGGGTCAGCTGACGGCGTCCACCGCCGTCCAGATCCATGATCCAGAGATTGACGGTGCCCCCGGTCTCCGACATGAAGACGACGCGGCGCCCGTCCGGAGTGACGGAGGGAAAAACTTCCGGATGATCGCCGCGGGCGATACGGACAGGTTCGCCTCCGGAGGGATCGGCCATCCACAGCGCCCAGTTGTCGGTGGCGTGGGAGCCATAGACCAGCCGTCCTCCGGGTGTCCAGTGCAGCCCCCCGAGCCCCGCGCGCGACTCACCCTCCGGCAGGAACGCGCGCGGGGCCTCCCGTCCGCGCCCATCCGCCAGCCAGAGGCTCGAGGTCACACGGCCCTGGGTCGTCACCAGGGACGCCCCATCCGCCGTCAGGCTGAGGCCATCGTAGCTGTTCAGATCGCTGGTGAGGGGATGGGCCGTCCCGCCAGAGAAAGGAAACATCCAGATCTGGTTTTCACTGCCGAAGGACCGGTCGTTGGCCACCGCCAGAAGCCCGCTGGAGTCGGGTAGCCAGGCCAGGTCGTCGACTTCAAACCAGTCCTTCCGGGTGACGGGCTGTTCGGTCCCTCCGGAGGATGGGATGGCGACGATCCCCGCGTGAATCTTGGGGGTGAAGGCAAAAAACGGGGTGGCAATGTATGCGCCACTGGGCGACCAGGCCGGATCACCCGTGAACAGCCGGGGAGCCCTCGAGGTGGCCAGAACCTGCTCCCGGGAGCCGTCCAGAGAGGCGAGGATGATGGAGGAGTCTCCCGTCAGGTTATCGCCACGCCGGAAGACGAGCCTTTCTCCTCCGGGCTCCAGCGAGACGGCGCTGTCCACGTTCTCGATGAGCCGGTGAGGCGTCCCGCCCAGGCTGGGAATCTGGAACAGGTCCGAGCGCGGCTCTCCCCGCTTCCCTGAGGTGTAGTACACGTAGTTCCCATCCGGCGAGAAGACCGGCTGCTCGAAATCGACCTCTGCGGGTGGCAGCAGCTCCCGATCGCTGCGGGTGGCGATCTGCCGGACCCGGAGGCTCCGTCTCTGGTCGGATCCCCGGGCCACGTAGACCATGTACTTGCCGTCGGGGGAAATGGCCGCGGCGGTGGAGGTGCCCGTGCGGGTCAGGTAGGTCATCCGGAGGCTGGCGGTGGGGCGACCGGTTCCGGCCGCTTCCCCCGGCGTTCCCAGGCGCAGCAGTCCCCATGCCGTGGCCAGGATGATCCCGCCGCCCAGGAGGAACGCCGGAACGGCCCATCTGCGGCGGGCCGGAGCCCGTGCCCCTCCCGGAAGGGCGCCCGCCGCCAGTTCTCCCGAGTCGTGTTCCTCCTTGAGCTCCAGGAGATCGTTGCGCAGCCCCAGGGCCGATTGATAGCGGCGGTCCGGATCTTTCGCCAGGCAGCGCTTCACGATCCGTCCCAGGTGGCGCGGCAGGGTCCGGTTGAGCTGGGAGATGGAGGGTGGTGCATCCCTGAGAATGGAGGAAATGGTGGAGATCGGGGTGGCGCCCGTGAAGGGGCGCTGTCCGGTCGCCATCTCGAAGAGGATCACGCCCAGGGAAAAGACATCCGAGCGCGGGTCCACCGGCTTTCCCTCGGCCTGTTCCGGCGACATGTAGGCCACCGTGCCGAGGACCCGTCCCTCCTGGGTGGCCGAGACCGTTTCCAGATGGGTGCCGGCGCCGCCCGCGGCGGAAGACTCCTGCTGCAGCCTGGCGAGGCCGAAGTCCAGCACCTTCACGCGCGAGTTTTCCCCCACCATGATGTTGTCGGGCTTCAGATCCCGGTGGGTGGTCCCTTGCCGGTGCGCCGCCGCCACGGCCTCGGTGAGCGGCAGCGCCAGCTCGAAGAGGCGGTCCAGCGGCAACCCGTTCCGCCCGATGAGCCGTGTGAGAGGCTGGCCCCGGATCCGCTCCATGGTCATGAAGTGAACACTGCCGGATTCTTCCACGGAGTGAATGGTGACGATATTGGGGTGATTGAGGGCGGCGATGACCCGGGCCTCGCGCTGGAAGCGCGCCCGGCGCTCCGGATCGCCGGCCATCTCCCTGGGCAGGATCTTCAGGGCCACCTGGCGGTGCAGGCGGGTGTCGTCGGCCAGATAGACCTCGCCCATCCCCCCCCTTGCCCAGGGTCTGGCGGATCGCATAATCGTTGAGCGTCTTGCCGATCACGGATCTGCCCCCGCCCGCGATGTTACCGCACCCCTTTCTCCAGGCAAAAGGGCCCGCCGGGACTGAATTTTTTTGAGTTTTCGCGATCCTCTGGTATGCTATTCCTGTTGCTGACTGTTCCTGCGAACCGGGAGCCGGGGGCGAGTTGGCGGTGCGTGTGGCAGCGGCACCTGGCCCAGGAGGTCTGTCCATGGCGAAGTATCTGTTGATCGAGTCCCGTGACCCGTTCGAGGCCAACGATGTTGCCTCCTATTTTTACGGCCTGGCCACGCGGCTGGCCGAGCTGGGGAACACCGTGACCTTGTTCCTGGTCCAGAACGGCGTGCTCCCGGCGCGGCGCTGCGCTTTCTCGGAGCGGTTATCGGCCGCGCATCAGGCCGGTGTCGAGGTTCTGGCCGATGAGTTCTCCTTGAAGGAGCGGGGGATTGGAAGCTCCCAGATGATCGCGGAGGTCAAGCCGGCGCCTCTGGATGTGGTTGTGGACCAGCTTGCGGAGGGCCGCAAGGCCCTCTGGCACTGAAGGGGGGAAGGATGGCTGATACCAAGACGCTCACATTCGTTCTCATGGACCCTCCTTACGAGAATGCCCGGACCACCACGGCCTTGCGCCTCCTCGACATCGCGGCGCGCCGCGGCTACCAGATCAACGTCTTTGCCTACGAGGGGGCGGTGAGTGTGCCGTTTTCCGAGCAGGCTCCCCATGCGAACGCGGTCCATGGCCGGGATGTGGAAGCCGAGGACCACCCCAACCCCAAAGACTGGGTGAAAGAGGTCATGGCGGAGGCGGAACGGAACGGCGGAGCGGTCGACTGGGTGCAGTGCGGCCTGTGCGTCGACGAGCGCGGCGTGGGCGAGTCGATTCCCGGCCTCAGGCGGGGGACGCCGGGCGACCTGGTGAAGTTCAGCGAGGCATCGGACAACACGCTGGTCATCCCCACAAAGTGATATCGAGGAGATAAGACCCATGGCAAAGAAGATTCTCCAGATCATCGAAACCGCCTACCGGGCGACCCTCGAGGAACAGGACGATCCGGTCGTCTGGATGACCCATGCAATGAAAGGCGCCGGAGGCGAGCCGGAGGTTCTCCTGCGCGGCAACGCCGTCAACTACGCCGTGAAGGAGCAAGACGCCTCCGGGCTGGCCTTTGGTGCCTGGAAGCAGACGCAGCCTCCGCGGCTCGCCGGCGATCTGTCCAGCCTGATCCGGAAGGGCGTCAACGTCTACATCGTGGAGGAGGACATCCGCCAGCGCGGCCTGGAGACCTCCGACCTCATCGAGGGGCTCAAGACCACGCCAAGCCGTGAGGTGGCCGGTCTTCTGGCCGGCTACGATCAGGTCTGGCACTGGTAAAGCGGGCCTCGGCCTTGACGGGGGGCAAGCCGGCGTGATCTTCAAGCAGTACTACCTGGGGTGCCTGTCCCAGGCGTCGTACCTGATCGGCGACACCGGAACCGGCGCCGCCGCCGTGGTCGATCCCCGGCGGGACGTCGAGCCCTATCTGGCCGATGCCGCGGAGAGGGGCCTGGGCATCCGGCATGTTCTGCTCACCCATTTCCATGCCGACTTCCTGGCGGGCCACCTGGAATTGCGCCAGCGCACGGGAGCGCGTCTTTACCTCGGTGCACGGGCGAAAGCCGAGTTCCCGTTCGAGCCGGTGAAAGATGGCCGCCGGATCCCCTTGGGCAGGGTGTGCCTGGAGATCCTGGAAACCCCTGGACACACGCCCGAATCGATCTCCATCCTGGTCTTCGACGGGGATCCCGGCTCACACCGGCCCCACGCGGTGTTGACCGGGGACACCCTGTTCATCGGCGATGTCGGCCGGCCGGACCTGATGGCCTCCGCGGGTCTTTCAGCGATCCAGCTCGGCGAAATGCTCCACCAGTCCCTCCACGAGAAGCTCCTCACGCTTCCCGATGCGACCCTGGTTTACCCGGGCCATGGCGCCGGATCTCTCTGCGGCAGGGCGCTCAGCTCGGAGACTGTCTCCACCATCGGCGCCCAGAAGCTGCAGAACATGGCATTGCGCCCCATGAGCCGGGAGGAGTTCGTGGCGGAGGTCTCGTCCGGCCAACCCGACCCGCCGGCTTACTTCGCACATGATGCTGCGTTGAACCGCCGGGAGCACACGACCCTGGAGGCCAGCCTGGAGCGGGCTCTGACGCCTCTGGCGCCGGGCGTTTTTCTGCAGCAGTGTCCCGCGGCCCAGGTTCTGGATTGCCGCCACCCTGATCAGTTTGCCGCCAACCACCTGGCTGGCAGCCTCAACATCGGCCTGGACGGGCGGTACGCGACCTGGGCGGGAACGCTCCTGCAGCATGACCGGCCGATCCTCCTGGTCACCCCGCCCGGACAGGAACGGGAGGCGGTGGTGCGCCTCGGCCGGATCGGCTACGACAACGTCTCGGGTTACCTGGAGGGAGGGATCGCCGCGCTGCTTGAACAGGAGACGCACTCCCTGAAACGGACGCGGCGGATCGATGCCGTCGGGCTCCAGGGGCAGCTCTCGGCCGCCCGCCCGCCGGCTGTCATCGATGTCCGCAGTCCGGGTGAGTGGGCGGCGGGTTATATCCAGGGGAGCCTGAACCACCCGCTGGACCAGCTCCCACGACGCCTGGATCTTCTTGCGTCGGGAGAACGGCTGGTGGTCCACTGCGCCACGGGGTACCGTTCCTCCATTGCTGCCAGCTTCCTGGCCCGGGAAGGGATCCGCCGTCTGGTCGAGCTCGAGGGGGGACTCGGAGCCTGGCGGTTCCCCTTGCAAGTGGCGTAGATCCGGGCCTGCCATCCCGCAAGAGTGTTTTCCTGCCGTTGATCGGAACGATTCCGGTATTTCTTCTGACTATTGACAAGAATCATTCATACGTATAATTTAAACGTACGTTTGCATCATTGGATACCGATGAAGGACGACAAGGAGACAGACCAGCGGATCCTCGATGCCGCGGAAGCCCTGTTCGCCCGTCACGGCTTCGCCGCGACCTCGCTCCGCAGTATCACGGCGGCAGCCGGTGTCAACCTGGCCGCCGTCCATTACCATTTCGGCTCCAAGGACTCCCTCATCGAGGCGGTCTTCAGCCGCCGCTTACGGCCCGTCAACCGGGAACGGCTTCGCCTGCTGGACGAGGCCGAGAAGGCCGGCCAGCCAGGCCCGCCGAGTGTGGAGACGA
Source organism: Acidobacteriota bacterium (assembly GCA_046757405.1). GTDB lineage: Bacteria > Acidobacteriota > Polarisedimenticolia > SMYD01 > SMYD01 > JBHHYE01. The sequence continues at coordinate 48,956 of JBHHYE010000016.1, forward strand.
TCCTCGAGGCGTTCCTGGGGCCGGTGCTGCGAATGAGCGGCGATCCGCTGCAGGGCGGAGCCGTGGTGATGCGCCTCCTGGGGAACGCCCTGAGCCAGCCTGACGAGCGGATCCGCCGGATGTTCTTGCAGCAGTTTGCCGAGATCGTGCGGCGCTTCACGACCGCCCTCAAGAAGGCGTTGCCGGATCACCCCCCACCGGAGGTCTTCTGGCGCTTCCTCTTCACCATCGGAGCCATGGCCCACACGCTGGCCTGGTCACACGACATGGCATCCTTGTCCCATGGCCAGTGCGCGGCCGAGGACAGCACAACGACCCTCAGGAGACTGGTCGGATTCATCGCCGCCGGAATGCGCGCGCCGTTGACCGTGACTCCAGACAGGAGGGAGACCGCATGAGACGGCGTGCCGCCATCTTGCTTCTGCCATGGCTGGTCTCCTGTGTTGCGTCGCCGCCGCACCGTCCGCTGCCGGAGGCTTTGGAGGTGCCGGATGAATGGAACGCCCGCCCGGTGAGGGCGAGCCCGGCCGAAGGGCGGTGGTGGACCCGCTTCTCCGATGACCAGCTGGACAGCCTGGTATCGCTGGCTCTGGAGGCGAACCATGATATCCAGAGGGCAGCAGCTCGCATGCAGCAGGCCGCCGCGTCGGCGCGCATCGATGCGGCGGACCTGAAGCCTCTGGTCGGTGCCGCACTCGATGGCGCCCGCCGCCAGCAGAACTTCATCGGCTTTCCCATCCCCGGCCGGGCGCAGCAGGTTCTGAGGACATCCTCCACCCGTTACGGGCTGTCGCTGGAGACCACCTGGGAGGTGGATCTGTGGGGGCGGATCCGGGCGGCGGCCCGGGCCGGGCTGGCCGACTTTGCCGCCAGCCAGGCCGACCTCCGCGGAGTGAAACTGTCGATCGCAGCGCAAACAGTCCGGGCGTGGTTTGCCCTGGCGGAGGCGAACCAGCAGGTGGACCTGGCCGAAGACACGGTGGCGCGCCGGCACCAATCGGCCCAGCAGGTCCGTTCCCGCTTCGAGCGCGGCCTCCGCCCTGCGGTCGACCTGCGGCTGGCTCTATCGAATCTCGCCGACGCGGAGGCGGAAGTGGAGCGTGAGAGGCGGCGCCGGGACGCGGCCATGCGGCAGCTCCAGGTTCTTCTGGGCCGTTACCCGTCGGATTCCCTGGCTCCTTTCCGCCCCCCTGCAGGGTTGCCACGGGAACCGCCGCCGGTGCCGGTGGGTCTGCCGGCCGAGTTGATTGGACGCCGGCCGGACGTGGTGGCGGCCGGGCGCCGGCTGGCCGCGGCCGACCAGCGGTTGCGATGGGCGCGGCGATCGCTCTATCCCCGCCTGAGCCTCACCGGGACCGGCGGGACCACGAGCACGGAGCTGGCCGATCTGGTGGATGGCGACTTCCGTGTCTGGAGTCTGGCGGCGAACCTCATGCAGCCGCTTTTCCAGGGCGGCCGGTTGCGGGCCGGTGTGGCGCGCGCCGATGCGGCGGCCCAGGAGGCCCTGGCCCTCTACGCCGGAACCGCATTGCAGGCCTTCGCCGAGGTCGAGACCGCGCTGGCGGCGGAGACGTTCCTGGCCGGTGAGGAGGCGCGCCAGGCGGAATCGGCAGCCCAGCTCCAGGCGGCCAGCGATCTGGCGCGCTCGCGCTACCAGCGGGGTATCGGCGACTACCTGACGGTGCTCGAGTCGGAAACCCGGGAACTTGCCGCGCGCAGTGCGCTGCTCTCGGTGCGCCGCCTGCGCCTGGATACCCGGGTGGATCTGCACCTGGCCCTGGGTGGCGGATTCGAAACCGGCCTGCGCCCAACCCGCCGTCCTGGCCGGCGACCGGAGCGTGGGGTCCGTGCGGATGGGGAGGCGCCGTGAGAGGGACGCTGCTCCTGAAGGCAGGCCTGCCGCCGCTGGTCCTGGCCCTGGGGGGGCTCGTCGCCCTTGTCCTGTACTGGGCCCGTCCGGCTCCGGAGGCCGTCCAACCCGGCGCGGTCCTGCCGTGGGTCCGGGTCGAGAGAGTCCATCTGCAGACCGTGCAACCGACGGTGCACAGCCAGGGCACCGTCGTTCCGCGCACCGAGAGCGTCCTGGTGTCCGAGGTGGCCGGGCGGATCACCGAGGTTTCTCCATCCTTCAGCGTGGGGGGCTTCTTCGAGGCCGGCGATCTTCTGGTGCGGGTTGATCCCAGCGATTACGAGCGGCGGGTCACCGAGGCACGAGCCGAGGTAACTCGCCGTCAGATGAGTCTGGAAGAGGAGCGCGCCAGCGCGGAGGTGGCGCGCGAGGAATGGCAGGAGCTGGGAGAAGGAGAGCCCACCCCCCTGACGCTTCACCAGCCACAGGTGGCCGAGGCCGAGGCGGCCTTGGCGGCGGCCCGCGCGATGCTGGAGCAGGCGCGGCGTGAGGTGGATCGAACGCGTCTCCGCGCCCCTTATGCCGGGCGGGTCCGCGAGAAGCATGCGGATGTGGGACAGTATGTCACCCCGGGAACTCCCATTGGCACCTTGTACGCCGTCGACTACGCCGAGGTCCGCCTGCCGGTTCCGGACCAGGAGCTGGCCTACCTGGACTTGCCGCTGGGCTACCGCGGAGAGCCGGCGCCGGAGACCGGCCCGCCGGTGCGCCTGACGGCCGACTTCGCCGGGCAGGTCCATGCATGGCAGGGCCGGATCGTGCGGACAGAGGGGGAAATCGATCCGAAGAGCCGCATGGTTATGCTGGTGGCGCGCGTCAAGGATCCATACGGGCGGGGCGGGGATCCGGACCGCCCTCCACTGGCGGTCGGGATGTTCGTCAACGCCGAGATCCAGGCGCGTGAGTTCAAGAATGTTGCGGTCGTGCCACGCGGAGCGCTCCGCGGAACGGACCGGGTCGTGGTGGTCGATCAAACGGATCGCCTGCGCTTTCGTCCCGTGCAGGTCCTGCGCCGGACAGGCGACGAGGTGTACATCGGCAAGGGGCTGGAAGAGGGAGACCGCATCTGCCTTTCATTGCTGGAGCCGGTCACCGAAGGGATGCGGGTGCGCGCCCGGGACTCATGATGAGCAGCATCGCCTGGTTTGCCCGCAACGGTGTGGCGGCCAATCTTCTCATGGCTCTGGTGCTATGGGGCGGCTTCCTCGCCCTCTTCAAGATCAAGCGGGAAGTCTTCCCCGAATTTTCCCTGGATCTGATCACGGTCAGCGCGGCCTACCCGGGCGCCGCGCCGGAGGAAGTGGAGGAGGGCGTGTGCGTTCGTGTGGAGGAGGCGATCCAGGGTCTCGACGGGGTGAAAAAGATCACTTCCACCGCCAACGAGGGAATGGGACAGGTGGCCATCGAGCTGAACGCCGGAGCCGATGCGCGTCGTGTGCTGGATGATGTCAAGTCCAGGGTGGACGCCATCGACACTTTTCCCGAGGAAACCGAGGAACCGGTGGTGCGCCAGCTCACCAACCGGCGCCAGGTCATCAACGTGGCCATGGCCGGCGATGTGGGCGAGACGACCCTGAAGGCCGTGGCCGAACAGGTGCGCGATGAGATCACGCTGCTGCCCGGCATCACCCAGGTGGAGCTGGCCAGCGCGCGGCCTTACGAGATCTCTATCGAGGTATCCGAGAGCGATCTGAGGCGCTACCAATTGACCTTCAGCGCCGTGGCGGACGCGATTCGCCGGTCCTCTCTCGATTTGCCCGGTGGTTCGGTGAAAACCGGCGGCGGGGAAATCTTGCTGCGGACCAAAGGGCAGGCCTACCGGCGCGGCGAATTCGAGAAGCTGGTGTTGTTCACGCGGTCCGATGGGACGCATCTGCTCCTGGGGGATGTGGCGCGAGTGGTGGATGGTTTCGCCGATTCGGATCAGTCCTCGCGGTTCGACGGCGAGCCGGCCATGGTGGTGGAAGTGTTTCGCAGCGGCGAGCAGAACGCACTGGCTATCTCCCAGGCCGTCCACAGGTACGTCCAGGAGGCCAGACGCCGACTGCCGGCGGGCGTGCATCTGACCACCTGGCAGGATTCCGCCGAGCTGCTGCGCAGCCGCCTGGATCTGATGATCCGGAACGGCCGCAGCGGCTTCATCCTTGTCTTCATCACTCTCGCGTTGTTCCTGCGCTTCCGGCTGGCCATCTGGGTGGTTCTCGGGGTCCTGATGGCGTTCCTGGGCTCTCTCTGGCTCATGCCGCTCCTGGGCGTGTCGATCAACCTCGTTTCTCTCTTTGGCTTCATTCTGGTCTTGGGGATCGTTGTGGACGATGCGATCGTCATGGGCGAAAGCATTTACACCATCCAGGAAAAAACCGGCCAGGGACTGGAGGGAGCCATCGAGGGAGCCCGCCAGGTCTATGTGCCGGTGGTTTTCGCGGTGCTCACCACCGTGGCCGCCTTCTTGCCCCTCATCGGTGTCCCGGGAAGCACCGGGAAGTTCCTCCGGGTGATCCCCTTCATCGTGATCCCCTGTCTCCTGTGGTCCCTGGTCGAGTCCGTCTGGATCCTGCCCGCCCACCTGTCCCACTTCCGGGCACGGGATCCTGGGCGGCGAAAGGGTCCCTGGGATCGGTTCCAGGATCGGTTCGCGTCCGGCCTGAGCTGGGTGGTGGAGCAGGTTTATTCCCGGTCTCTGGCGTGGGCTCTGGAATGGCGCTACCTGACGCTGGCCATCGGTTCGACCGTTCTGCTGGTCACCCTGGGGCTGGTGGCCGGCGGCGCGATTCATTTTGTCTTTTTTCCCCACGTGGAGTCCGACTTTGTCTCGGCGGCGCTGACCATGGCCCCGGGAACACCGGCTGCGGTCACCTCCCAGGCGGTCCACGTCCTGGAAGAGAGTGCCGGGCGGTTGCGCCGATCCCTCCTGGAGGAATCAGGTGGCACGGATCTCTTCCGGCACACCTTGGCGGCCATCGGTGAGCAGCCGTACCGCCTCTCCCAGCGCCAGAACGCCGGAGGCTTTGCTCAGGCTGAAGTGGGATCCAACCTGGGGGAGGTGACCATCGCCCTGACTCCAGGCGAAGACCGCACCCTGGGGAGCGCGGCCATCGCGCGACGCTGGCGGGATCTCACGGGTGGCATTCCCGATGCCATCGAGCTGGACTTTACCGACAGCCTCTTCTCTCCCGGCGAGGACATCAACGTGCAGCTCATGGGACCCCGGGTGGAAGAGCTCCAGCAGGTGGCTGCGGTCCTCAAGCGCCGCCTCGCCGGGTACACCGGTATCCACGATATCTCCGACTCCTTCCGGCGAGGCAAGGACGAATTGAAGCTGGCCATCCGGCCCCGGGCGGAGGTTCTCGGTTTGACCCTCTCCGATCTGGGGCGGCAGGTACGCCAGGCTTTTTACGGCGAGGAAGCCCAGCGCATCCAGCGGGGTCGGGATGAGGTCAAGGTCATGGTCCGCTATCCGGAGAACGAGCGCCGCTCCCTGGGAGACCTGGAAGAGATGCGGGTGCGGACTCCCGACGGCACGGAGGTGCCTTTCCGGCAGGTTGCGACGGTGGTTCGGGGCCGCGGGTATGCCTCCATCAAACGAGTGAACCGGATGCGGACCATCAACGTGACGGCCGATGTGGATGCCGCGCAGGCCTCTCCAGGGGCCATCATCGCCGACCTCGAGGCGCAGGTATTGCCTCGCGTGCTGGCCGCCCATCCCGGCGTGCAGTACACCTTCGAGGGCCAGCAGGCGGAGCAGCGGGAGACCATGGGGGGGCTTTACACGGGCTTTCTCCTGGCTCTGGCCCTGATTTATGCCCTGCTGGCCGTTCCCCTGCGCTCCTACACTCAGCCGTTGATCATCATGTCCGCCATTCCCTTCGGCCTGGTCGGTGCTGTCTGGGGACACATGATCATCGGCCTGGACCTGACCATTCTTTCGATGTTTGGCCTGGTGGCCCTGGCCGGCGTGGTGGTGAACGACAGCCTGGTGATGGTGGATTTCATCAACCGGCACCGCCGCACCGTCCAGGAGAAGAGGTCGGCGGTCCGCCAAGCGGGCACGGCGCGCTTCCGGCCGATCCTTCTCACCTCGCTCACCACCTTTGCCGGCCTGTTCCCCCTGATGATGGAACGGAGCATGCAAGCACGCTTTCTCATTCCCATGGCGGTTTCCCTGGCGTTCGGCGTTCTTTTCGCCACCCTCATCACACTTTTTCTGGTCCCGGCGGCCTACCTGGTCCTGGAGGATGGGTTGCTTCTGGGAAGGCGCTGGCTGGGACGGCGGCCGGCCGTGCGCACGGGCAAGCTGGCCGGCGGAATGCCGCGTTGACGCCGGCAGCAGGAAAACCCTAGGGCATGGCCTCGAGGGCTCGGCGTGTGGCGGAGAGGAGCGGCTGGGCGGAGAGCGGCGTCCCGACGGCCCGGCGCATCCAGGCATCGGGGGTCAGGCGGCCCAGGCGGCAGAGGCGCTCGAACTCGGAGCCGAAATCCACGTTCCGCTGGCGAAAGTGCTGCTCGATCTGGAAGGCGATGAGGTGGCCCAGGGGGTAGTCGGGAGTGTAGAGGGCGCTATCCACCATGTGGGAGTAAACGGCCAGGAGGGGGACGTCGCGCGCGGTGAAGAGGCCGGCGTAGTACTGGTTCCAGATGTCCTGGGCGATGCCCACCACGGCTTCGCGGAAGCTCGCCGGCGTGGCGCGCGGATGATCATAGAGCCAGTGCCAGGCCTGCATGTCCACCAAGGCGACCCCGGCGATCTCCCGGGCGCTCCAGAAGGTTTCCAGTGCCTCCAGATGCTCGGCCTGGGCGTCGGCGCTCTCCAAATCCAGCAACTCCAGGTCGCGGTCCTGAAAGACGAAGGCCAGCGCCTCGGTGAAGGCGGTGTTGGGAACACCCGCCAGCAGCGTGTGGTCGATGGTGGTCATCGAGAAGACCTGTTCCACGTTATGTCCCATTTCATGCACGGCGATGTTGTACCCCTTGTAATCCATGCCTTCCGCGCCCACGCGCGTGCGCAGGTGGGCCCGGTCATCGCGGCGGGCGGCGCCATATGCATGTCCGGCGCCCCGAGATGGGTCGACGATGATGTGATCGGCGAGGAAGCGCGCCCTCTCGGCCGAGAAGCCGAGCTGGGCCAGTAACCGGGGAATGTCCGCGGCGTAGGCCTGAGTGGTGGGGTACCGGCGCCGCGTCCTGGCGTCCAGGTCCGCTTCCGTGTATGTCCCCCGGCTCTTGAAGCCCGCGTACCAGATGTCGAATGGCTCCAGCGGTCTCCCGAGACGCTTCTCCACCAGGTGGGCGACGCTCTCACCCAGGGGCGAGGCAAGGACCGTGCGGAGCAGGGTCTCGACATCCGACTCGGGAATCTCCCGGTCGATGTTGAATCGCCGGTCCATGAGCGTGGGGTCATCAGGGAAGTAAGGATCGGCCTGTTGCTCGGCGTGGAAGATGGCGAGCCAGTGGCGGTAGCGTTGATTCTCCTCGCGGGGGGCCGGGAACCACATCCCGGCGGCGGGCGCCGGGGCGGCCTGGGGACGCATGATGCGGTTGCTTGAAGGGTCCCAGTCCACCCGGGGGTTGTCGATCACCTCTTTCGGTATTTCCTGGCGGATGATGCGCTCCATGATGTTCTGGATCAGGCGCTGCTTGGCCAGGCCATCCGGGTCTGCGTAGCGGGCCTTGAGCTCGTCCCGGAGGCCCCAGTGGGCGATCAGGCGCAACCCCTGAAGAAACAGGCGCTTTCCCTGGCTGTCGACCACGTGGTGCATGTAGATGTTGTAGGCGTTGATGTAGGCATCGGCGCTGGCGGTTGCCGCGGTGAGAGCCTGGCTCACAGCCGCCGGAACGCGGCTCGCAAACCGCTCCGCCAGGCGTGCCTCGGCCCACTGGCGGCGGGACCAGGCGTCTCCTTGCGCCAGACGTTCCTCGAGGGTGGTGATCGGAAAGTTCAGCAGGACCAAGAGCGCCAGCTTGCTGCGGAACAGATCGTCATCCAGGTGGGCGCCGGGATTGAAGGCGGCCAGCCGGCGGTCGATGGGCAGGAGGGGGCCGATGTCAAGGTCGGCGCCCCGGCGGAGATCACGAACCATGGACGTGAAGTATCCTTCCATGCGTTCCAGGGCAAACTCCAACCGCTCGAAGGTGGCATCGCGCTCGGCGCCCCGGGGAAGGAAATTCTCGTCGCAGAACCTGGCGAAGGCGGCCGGGTCGCCATCATCCGTCCGCCAGAGACGGAGCACCTGGCTGACCCCCTGATCAATACGGTCCCCTTCCTCTTCCCCGTGCTTGTGGCGCAGAGTTGAACGGATCGTATCGGCTGCCTTCCGGAGAGCCGGATCCGGTGCGGATCCCTGATGGTTGTTTCCCGCCATGAGCCAGCCCAGGCTTGCAAGAGCCGGCAGCAAGCCTGCTACAACGGCTGTGTATCCCGCCATGAACTCCCCTGCCGAGGGGAGCGAGAGTATCACCTCGGGGACCGCCGGGGGGAGAGTTCAGAGACAGCCGGGAGGTCAGTCCCGGGTGAGTTTCTGAAAGGGAACGACCTGTCCCGCGGGGGCTGGCGCCGGCGGAGTGCTCGGAGCGGTTCCGGCCGCATCCATCGAATGCTTCATGGCGGGCGGGGTGAGCTGCAGCCCGAAAGACGAGGACGGGTCGGCGAGGGCGGTGACGGATGCGAACGGAACGGTTAGGCGCTGGCGCTTTCTGTTGAAGCTCAGGGTCACCGAGAAGGAGGCGTCGCCCGTTTTCAGGTCCCAGAACTGGTGCTGCAGGGCAATGCTCATCTCGTGGGGGTATTGACGGAGAAGAGAGGGTGAAAGGCGGACACCTTCATCCCGGGTCCGGAAGGAGATGAGAAGGTGCTGGCCTCCCCACAGGCCGGTCTTCTCCACCTGGGCCAAGATGCGCCGCAGCATCCCCCGGAGAGCGTCCTCCATGAACTGCCCGTAGTCGAGGACGGCGCCCGTCATGCACGGATTCTCGCACCGGGAACCGGTGAGGGCAATCCTCCGCTCTTCCCCGGGGTGCGCCACCGCCCGCGGGACGGGAGAGGGGGTTGTGGCTTGCCAGAATGGTGAAATAAATCTATTTTCATATCAATTGATTTTGAAGGTACGAACACCTTCTCCACCGGAGAGCCGATGACCCGGAAAAGTGAGCGATCCTCCACCTGCGTTGGCCGCCTGAAGGTGCTGGCCGATGAAACGCGCCTGTCCGTCCTGGAAGCGCTCATGGAGCGCCCACGGCACGTGGGAAGTCTGGGCCGGGAGGTTGGGGTGGGCCAGAGCCTCCTGTCCCACCACCTGCGCGTTCTCCGGGAGGCCGGCCTGGTGGAAGCCCGGCGGGACGGCCGGGCGGTGCTTTACTGCCTGGCGCCTGGCGTGGAAGGAGCGGTTTCAGGAAAATCGATCGATCTCGGCTGCTGCCGGCTGTCTTTCCCGGACCACCTCACGCAGCCGGGGAGGCGCTCGTCATGAGCGGGAGATGGTCCGGCCGGACCGTGCTGGCGGTGGCGTTCCTCGTCGGCCTGCTGGTCATTCTCTGGCTGGGCTCCCCTGCGTCTCTTCCCCGAAGAACCCTGGTGGTGACCGGGTCCAGCACCATCGCACCGGTCATGGCGGAGATCGGCCGGCAGTTCGAGGCCGATCGCCCCGGGGTGCGGGTGGATGTCCAGAGCGGGGGATCCTCCCGCGGACTGGCCGACGCCCGCCATGGGCTGGCCGATATCGGCATGGTCTCACGCAACCCTCTGGAAGGAGAAGGCGACCTGGCCTGGTTTCCGCTGGCCAGGGACGGAGTCGCTCTCATCCTGCACCGTGATAATCCCATCGAGTCCCTCGACGAAAAGGAGGTGGTCGGCATTTACCGCGGAACCATCCGGAACTGGCGCCGCCTGGGAGGGCCCGACCGGCCCATCACGGTGGTCAACAAGGCGGAGGGCCGCTCCACCCTGGAGGTCTTCCTGCGTCACTTCGGGCTGAGCAACGAGGAGATCCGGGCCGATGTCATCATCGGCGACAACGAGCAGGGCATCAAGACCGTCGCCGGAAACCCGGACGCCATCGGTTACGTCTCCATCGGCACGGCCACCTACGACATCCAGAAAGGCGTTCCCATCAAGCTCCCCCGCCTGGATGGCGTGGAAGCGAGCCTCGCCCATGTCCGCGACGGCACCTTCCCTGTCACCCGCACCCTGAACCTGGTGGTGAGGGGAGAGCCGTCTGGCCTGGCGGCGGATTTCCTGAATTTTTCCCGCTCGACCCGGATGAACCGGGTCATCCGGGCTTTCGACTTTGAACCCGTTCATCGCTGACCGCTTCCTCCTCTGGATCCTGCGGGCGCTGGCCGCGATGGCTGCTGGAGTCGTCTTTCTGATCGGTGTTTTCTTGCTGGTCGAAGCGGCGCCGGTCCTGGCGCGCGTGGGGATCTGGCGCTTTTTCAGCGACGGGTCGTGGTATCCCACCCGGGGTTTCTTCGACCTTCGGCCGATGATAGCGGGTACGGCGCTGGCTACCGCGGGCGCGGTAGCGGTGGCCACTCCTCTTGCCCTGCTGGTGGCTGTCTTTTGCCGCTTCTACGCTCCGCGGCCTGTCGCTCGTCTCACGCGGCGTGTGATCGAGTTGCTGGCGGGAGTTCCCTCGGTGGTGTACGGCTTCTGGGGTCTGGTCGTGCTGGTGCCCATCATCGGCCGCCTCCGGCCGCCGGGGCCCAGCTTGCTGGCCGGTCTGTCCATCCTTGCCCTGATGATCTTGCCCACCATCGCCTTGATGGCTGACGTGGCGCTGGCCGGCGTGCCGCGTTCCCATCGGCTTGGCTGTGCCGCCCTGGGACTCTCGCGCTGGGCCATGCTTCGCAATGTGGTCCTCCCGGAAGCCGGCCCGGGACTGCTCACCGCAGTCCTCCTGGGAACCGGACGGGCCCTGGGAGAGACCATGGCGGTGGTGATGGTGTGCGGCAATGTTGTCCAGGTGCCGCCCCATCTGCTGGCGCCCATGCGGACCCTCACCGCGAACATCGCGCTGGAGATGGCGTACGCCGCGGGCGACCATCGCGGCGCGCTCTTCGTCAGCGGCCTGGTGCTCGCCGGCATGGTGACCCTCCTGGTGGTGGCCGCCGGCGCGTTCGAGACCCGGCGGATCCAAACCGATGCGTGAGCAGGCCCTCCGCTGGCCGGATCGGGTGGTCGCCGTGGCGTGCTGGCTGTCGGCGGCGCTGGTCGCGTCGGTCTTTGTCTGGATCCTGGCTGACCTGCTCCGGGACGGGTTTTCCGGTCTCTCCTGGTCCTTCCTGATCACGGCGCCGCAAGACGCCGGCCGCGCGGGCGGCATCGGCCCCATCGTCGTCTCCACTCTGCTGATCCTGGCCGTCTGCCTGGCGGTGGCGGTTCCCCTGGGCCTGGGGACCGCGGCGCTCCTGGCGGAGTTCACGCCATCGGAGGGACGCTTCGCCACCCTGGTGCGGCGCAGCCTGGACATCCTGGCCGGTATCCCCTCCATCGTCTTCGGCCTGTTCGGGAACGTGCTCTTCTCGCGCGTGCTGGGCCTGGGTTTCTCCATCCTCTCGGGAGGACTGACGCTGGCCTGCATGGTGCTGCCGATCTTGATCCGGACCGCGGAGGAGGCGCTGCGCGCCACGCCCCGCGCCACGCGCATGGGAGCCGCCGCCCTCGGCCTGTCGCGCTGCGCCATCCTCTTCCACCTCCTGCTGCCGTCCTCGGCGCCGGGTCTCACGGTGGGCATCGTGCTGGGGATCGGCCGCGCGCTGGCCGAGACTGCGGCGCTGATCTTCACCAGCGGGTACGTGGCCCGGCTTCCCGGATCGCTCTTCGACTCGGGCCGGACTCTCTCGGTGCACATCTACGATCTCTCCATGAATGTTCCCGGGGGAGAGGCCAACGCGGCCTCCTCGGCCCTGGTGCTGATGGGACTCCTCCTGGCCATCAACCTGGCTGCGGCCTCCCTGGGAGATCGCTGGCTGGGCGGGAGGGGAAGAGCGGAATGAGACGGCCTGCGCCCGGCGATCCCATCCAGGTCCATGATCTCAGCGTCCGGTACGGATCCAAGACCGCTCTCTCTGCAGTCTCCATGACCATCCGCTCCGGGGGGATCACCGCCGTGGTCGGTCCGTCCGGCTGTGGCAAGACCACCTTTCTGAATTGCCTCAACCGCCTCACAGACCTGATTCCCGGCTGCCGGGTCAGCGGCCGGATCGCCATTCACGGGATCGAGGTCCTGGGGCCCGGGTGCAATCTCATGGCCCTGCGCCGGCGGGTCGGGATGATCTTCCAGCGGCCGAATCCCTTTGCGCTTTCCATTCGCAGAAACCTGGAGTTCCCGCTGCGTGAACACGGGGTCCGGGACCGCCAGGAGGTGGAGAGCCGCATCGAAAGGGCGCTGGGGGACGTGGGGCTGTGGGACGAGGTCCGGGATCGCCTGGACACAGCGGCCCCTTCCCTCTCAGGCGGCCAGCAACAGCGGCTTTGCCTGGCCCGCGCCCTGTGCCTGAAACCGGAGGTGATCCTGATGGACGAGCCCTGCAGCGCACTCGATCCGCTGGCCAGCGGCGTGGTGGAGGAGCTCATCGGCGAGCTCGGGCGGCGCTATACGGTCGTCATCGTGACCCACAACCTGGCCCAGGCCCGCCGCCTGGCCGATGACATGGCCTTGTTCTGGGTCCGGAACGGTGCTGGCTGCCTGGTGGAGCATGGCGCCTGCCGTTCCCTCTTCGAAAACCCGCGGGACGAGACAACCGCCGCCTACATCTCGGGCGCCCGGGGTTAACCGGGCCTCCGGGCACCGGTCATGAAACCGGGACAGGATGCCTTCGCACCCCCCATCCTTCAACGCATGCTCCGGGGGAGCGACCGCGGCAGAGAGCCCCGGCTCCGTTCAGACCTGGCTCCGGCGCTCCTGGATGGCGCGGGCCACCAGGTAAACCCCGAAGAGGATGGGAGCCATGGGCCACCAGTCCTCCAGCCAGTCCAGAGAGAAGGAGAACCGCGTGTGTAGGAGCAGGAGGAGGCCGGCCGCGATCAAGGACACTCCGGCTGCCAGGGAACCACGCCTGCTCGCCGCGGCGCGGGCACGGAGTGCCGGCGCATCGGCCCCTTCGAGAACCTGGTTGCAGAATGCGGCACGGCGCCCCGCGTCGACAATGTTGTAGAGCCAGAAGAAGGGGAGGAAGAGCCCCAGGAACGGGTACATCACATCCGGAAGCCGGGGCACTGCCAGCAGGGCGATGGTCGTCATGATCACCAGAGCGTGTGCGAACCCCCGCTGGTAGTCCCCCACGTAAATCTGTCCCAGACCGGGCACCAGGGAAAGGAAGCTGGCAAATCCGGGTGACTTGCGGCGCGGGTCGAAAGGATTGAATGGCTCCCTGGCCCAGCCGCCGCGGTGAGCCATCCCCGGTGGCGGCGTGCTCTGAAAGGCCGGGCCGGCATCCGGCGGAGGGGTGGAGGCGCCCGGAGCCTGGAGGTCCGGCGCCCTTTCGGCCGGGGCACCGGATCCTGTGGGCGTGGGACGGTGTGTCTGGGACGGATCTCTGGATTCGTTCATGAGTGTCTCCCTAGTTTCGAGGTGTCATGTCCTTGGCTTCTTGGTGGGTCTCTTGATGTTCGGGGGTGGTGAGCTCCTTCCAGACGGCACCCAGGTCGGCGCCCATCGCCGCCAGGGTCGCCCAGGTGCGTGGGAAGTCCAGGTGCACCAGGGCTGCGCCCAGTTGCCGGCCATGGGAGGGCAGCTGCTGGCCTGCCCCGGCGGCGCGCAGGAAGTGGCTGGACAGCCGGTTCTTCAAGATCCCCAGGGGCCCGGCCACGCGAGGACCACCGGTCTCCCAGCCGCTGCGAGTCCAGGCAGTGACCCGGGCGGGGACGCCGGCGAGAGGTGATGCTTCCGGTGCCTGCCCCGGCTGAACCTGGACCAGGGCCAGCGCCCGCCGTGGCGTCTCCCGGAGGGGCGAGAAGGGGGTCCCGAAGACCAGCGCGAGAACAGCAGCTCCGATGTAGGCTGCCTCCAGGGCGAAGCGGGGCCGCCGGAGAAGGCTCATGGAATCCTCGTACCATCGCCGCAGGCGCCGCACCAGCCTCCGGTCAAGTGGCCGGGTGCGGGCGAGGACATCCCGGCAGAAGCGGGCATCCGGTGTGGCGCGGCACAGAGAAGGCAGATCCTCCCGGAGGAGGGACAGGACGCGGGCCACCGCCATGCATTCCGCGCAGGATGCCATGTGGCCGGCCACCAGATCGCCCTCCATCGCAGCGAGGGATCCATCGACGCGTTCGCAGAGCAGGGCCTGTGCCCGGCCGCAGACCCGGCCGCTGGTTCGCTCCAGGACCGAGGCGACGAGGTTCGCGGGTGGTTTCATGGCGGGCACCTGGAGTGGGCCGCGGGCCGCGGCTTCCAGCGCGCGGCAGCGCGGGCAGTCGGCCAGATGCTCCTGGAAACGGCGCCGGGCGGTGGGAGAGAGGCGGCCGTCCAGATGCCCGGCGAGAAGCGCCTCGAAGGTCCTGCAGCTCATGGCGCGCAACCGTAAGAGGGGTCCATGCCCAGGATGGTCCGGGCCAGCTCGACCCGCGCCCGGCTGGAGCGGGACTTCACGGTGCCCAGGGGGACCGCCAGGAGATCGGCGATCTCTCTCAGGTTCAGGCCCTGAATATCCTTGAGAAGAATCATCTCCCGATTCTGCCGGCTGAGCCGGCGCAGGGCCCGCTGGATCAGGCGCCGGCGATCGAGAGAGATGGTCTGTTCTTGCGGATTCCGCCTGGAGTCGGCGAGCTCACAGCCGTCCTCCACGCGCCGGTCTGAACGTGGAGGGCGGGTCGTGCGCCGGCGCAGGTGATCGATGCAAACGTTGCGGGCGACGCGGAGCATCCACGGGAGAAAAGCCTGGTTTCCCTGGAACGTTCCCAGGCGCCTGTAAATGCGGACAAAGATGTCCTGGGCCAGGTCGCGGGCCTCATCTTGATTGTGAACATAATGGAAGGCGAATCCGTAGATGCGTATTGATACCTGAGCACCAGCGCCTCCCATGCCAGTTCGTCTCCCTGGAGGCAACGATCCAGCAAGCGGTCCGGCTCCTCCACCCGGTGTCCCCTCGGGCGTGGTCCGGCCGGCGGTTCATCCGGCTGCCCTCTCCCGTCCACAAAGATAAGGACGCATGGGGCCTGGAAAGGTTCGGTCAGGCCGCGGCCGCCGGCTTGCGACGGGCAGGGGGCCGCCGCTAGGATAAGGCCCGGAGGTCCCTTTGAGCTTGCCGGACAGTTTTACGATCGGCCTCATCCAGCGGCCGTGTGGCGCTGAGATGGCGGGGAACCTGGAGGGAACCGTGGCGGCGATCCGGAAGGCGTCGGAGGCCGGGGCCCAGGTGATCTGCACCCAGGAGCTGTTCCGGACCCCGTACTTTTGCCGCCGGGAAGACGCCGGCTCTTTCGATTTCAGCGAATCCATCCCCGGCCCCTCCACCGAGATCCTGTGCCAGCTGGCCCGCGATCGCCAGGTGGCTCTGGTCGCCTCACTCTTCGAGCGCCGGGCGCCGGGTCTCTACCATAATGCGGCCGCGGTCATTGATGCGGACGGCACGCTCCTGGGCACCTATCGGAAGATGCACATCCCGGATGATCCTCTCTACTACGAGAAGTACTACTTCACGCCGGGCGACGAAGGGTTCAAGGTCTTCGAGACACGTTACGGGCGGATCGGCGTGCTGATATGCTGGGATCAATGGTATCCGGAGGGCGCCCGCCTGACCGCCTTGCGTGGCGCGGAGCTTTTGTTCTTCCCGGCCACCATCGGCTGGCATCCTGCCGAGAAAGAGGCGTGGGGCGAAGCCCAGCGCGAGGCCTGGCAGATTGCCCAGCGTGCCCATGCCATCGCCAATGGCGTGTATGTCGCCGCGGTGAACCGCGTCGGGCGCGAAGGCGAGCCGGGGGAGGAGATCGAGTTCTGGGGCAGTTCCTTTGTGGCCGATCCGCTGGGCCGGGTGGTGGCCCGCGCCGGATCCGACCGGGAGGAGATTCTCGTGGCCCGGGTGTGCCGTTCTCTCATTGAGGAAGTCCGCCGGAACTGGCCATTCCTGCGCGATCGACGCATCGATGCCTACGCTGGCCTTGAGCGTCGCTGGCTCGCCTGAAGCGGATTGCGAGCCGCGTGGCGGGCAGAACACGTCCTGAACCGGATCCCACGCCGGCGGAGCTGGGATTCCGGATCCCCGCCGAATGGGAGCGGCACACCGCCACCTGGCTTGCCTGGCCCCACAAGACACGGGACTGGCCGGGGAAATTCCCTCTCATTCCAGCCGTGTACGTCGAGGTGATCCGGCACCTGTCGCGCACCGAGTCTGTCGAGGTCCTGGTGCAGGGCCCCTCTGTCCGGCGCCGACTGGGCCGCCTTCTGGAGGAGGCGCATGTGGACGGCCGCCGGGTGCGGTTCCACGTCATTCCCACCGATCGATCCTGGACCCGGGATTACATGCCGTCCTTCATCCGCCGAGGCGGGGAGACGGCCCTGGTGGACTGGCATTTCAACGGCTGGGCCCGTTACGGCGACTGGCGCCGCGATGACGCCGTCGGCGAGCGCCTTTCACGGCTGCTGGGGCTGAGACGATTCGTCCCCCGGTGGCCGCGCCACACCAGCCGGCGTCGAGTGGTCCTGGAGGGAGGCAGCATCGACGCCAACGGCGAGGGACTGCTGCTGACCACCGAGGCGTGCCTCCTCTCGGCGGTGCAGCCGCGCAACGCCGGCGTGACCAAGGCGCACATGGAGCGGATCCTGGGTGATTACCTGGGCATCCGGAAGGTGCTGTGGCTCGGTGAGGGGATAGCCGGCGACGACACCCACGGCCATGTGGATGATCTGGCGCGGTTCGTGGGGCCACGGTCGGTCGTGGTGGTGGAGGAAAAAGATCCTGCGGACATCCATTACCGGCCGCTGCGCGATAACCTGCGCCGGGTGCGGAGGATGCGCGATCTCCGCGGACGGCCGCTGGAGGTGGCGACCCTGCCCATGCCTGCCCCCCTTTTTTTTCGCGGGGTCCGTTTGCCGGCGAGCTATGCGAATTTCTATGTCGCCAACGGTCTGGTCCTGGTTCCCACCTTCAACGACCCTCACGACCTCCTGGCCCTGGAAACCCTCGCCCGCCTTTTTCCGCGCCGGCAGATCCGCGGGATTCACGCCCTGGACCTGGTCTGGGGTCTGGGAACGCTGCATTGTATGACCCACCAGCAGCCGGCTTGACGATCTCTTACTTCCTTCACTGAATGACATTTGCCCGGGCCGCCTTTCCCGGACAGACCAGCACGCGTTTATGGTAGGTTTTCCCGTCCACCAAGGGGAGATACGCGATGGTCGTCTGGCTCTGGATTGCCTTCATCGCCGGCGTCCTCCTCTTGCTGGCGCTCGACCTGGGAGTCTTCAACCGGACCGCGCATGTGGTGACCACGGCCGAGGCCCTGGGATGGTCGGCCTTCTGGATCTCGCTGGCGCTGGCCTTCAACGCCGTCATCGGCCTCCTCTACGAGCATCACCTGTTCGGGATCGGTCTCGAAACCGGCCTGGAGCTCTCCGGCAGGCAGGCGGCGCTGCAATTCTTTACCGGGTACCTCATCGAAAAGTCGCTGAGCCTGGATAATATTTTTGTCATTGCCCTGATCCTGGCCTATTTTCATGTTCCGCAGTCCAACCAGCACAGGCTGCTCTTCTGGGGCGTTCTCGGCGCGCTGGTCATGCGGGGATGCATGATTGGCATCGGCGCGACGCTGATCCTGAATGTCTCCTGGATTGTCTACGCTTTCGGAGGGATTCTGCTGCTGACGTCCGCCAAGATGCTGGTCATGCGCCATCACAACGTGGATCCCGGGAGAAACCCGCTGGTCCCGCTGGTCCGCAGGCTCTATCCTGTGTCGGGGGACTACGTGGGCGCACAGTTTTTCACCCGCGTCGGGGGGCGCCGGGCCGTGACGCCCATGGCCCTGGCCCTCATTGTGGTGGAGACCAGCGACCTCCTCTTCGCTGTCGACTCCGTACCGGCCGTCTTTGCCGTGACCCGGGATCCGTTCCTGGTGTATACATCGAACATCTTCGCCATTCTGGGCCTCCGCTCTCTCTATTTTCTCCTGGCATCGGTGATGGACAAGTTCCGTTACCTGAAATTCAGCCTCGTCTTTATCCTGGCGTTCGTGGGGATCAAGATGCTGATCTCCCATTACTATGCCATCCCGACCTTCACGTCTCTGGCCATCATCGTGGGACTCTTGATGGTGGGAATCCTGGCCTCTCTTCTCGGGGCGGGAAGGGGCACGGCCGCCTTGAAATCCCCCCTGCCGGGAGGCGTGGCCGGACTGGCGCAGCTCACCTACCAGAAGGCCCGCAAGATGGTGGTGCTGATCATCGGAGCCACACTCCTCCTCATCGGTGTGGCCCTTCTGGTGCTGCCGGGGCCGGGAACGCTGATCATCCTCATCGGCCTCGCGCTGCTCGCCACGGAATTCGTGTGGGCCCGGCGTCTGCTGCGCAAGCTGAAGCAGACCACATCCAGCGCCTCGAGTTCCTTTTGGGGCTGGTTCCGTGCCCGGAGCAAGGAATGATGTGAGCCTACCGGGCCGGCGAGGGGAGGCTGGGGACAAAAAAAGAGGCGGCGTGTAAAAACGCCGCCTCTCGCAAGAGTCTGTTTTTGCCCAGGCGCGGGCTGTGTGCCCTGCGCCCCCGTTTCCAGAATCTAGAAGCTGATGCTCCCCACGCTGAAGGTGTCGCGAATGCTGTTCAGCCGCAC
>JBHHYE010000017.1:0-66697 GCA_046757405.1 Acidobacteriota bacterium
CCATAGTGACTTAAACGCTGGATGGCACCGAAAAGGCGGGGGAACTTTGGCCTAGAGCCGGCAGAAACTATATTTTCCCACCGAGAAAAGGATCTTCGTTCCCGCCTGGAGGGTGCCCCGGACCGTTCCGGAAATCTTGGAAACCCCCACCCGTTTGCGGTAGCTGACGGGGACCTCCACGCAGCGGAGACCCAGCCGGATGGCCTTGATCTGCATCTCCACGTTCCACCCGAAGTTGGGGTCCTGCATCCTGAGTCGTCTCAGGGCCTCCCAGCGAATGGCGCGAAAAGGTCCCAGGTCGGTGAAATGAACCCGGTGGAGAAGGCGGATCAAGCCGGTCGCCAGCCTGTTTCCCCAGAGAACATGCGGCGGGAGCGCTCCGGGCTCCCGCTCTCCCATCAGGCGCGAGCCGATCACCAGGTCGGCGCGTCCCTCCTGGATCGGGTCCAGGAGACGCGGGAGCTCCTCGGGGCGGTCGCTGTAGTCTGCGTCCAGGATCACCACGATCTCGGGAGGTTGGGCGGCAAGAGCTCGCAGACCCGCCAGACAGGCCCGTCCGTAGCCTCGCCGGGGCTCGCTGGTGACTTCCGCGCCTGAGGCCCGGGCGACCTCGGCGGTGTGGTCGCGGGATCCGTTATCGACCACGAGGACCCGCGCGAGACGCTCCCGGGGGAGCCCTGCGAGAACCAGAGGAAGGGAGGCCTCCTCGTTCAGGGCCGGAATGATCAGGCCCACGGAGAGGGGCTGGACGGTGGAAAGCACTGGTCAGAGCCAGTATATTACACCCATCCTGCCGGGGGAGGCCCGCTGAGTCGAGCTGTCCGAGACAGAGTTCACCATCCCGCGGGCCCCGCTCCCCATTGCGGCGGTCTGCAGGCGGCTTCCCTTCTCACCGCCTTGCGGCCCGAGCAATGGGTCAAGAACCTGGTGCTTTTTGCCGCCCTGGTGTTCGGGCAGAAGCTGGGCGAGCCCCGGGCCGTGCTCCGCTCCCTGCTGGGATTCACCCTCTTCTGCGCCCTTTCCGGGGCCGTTTATCTCCTCAACGATTTGCGCGATCTGGAGAGGGACCGTCTTCATCCGGTGAAGCGGCACCGGCCGCTTGCCGCCGGGAAGCTCTCGCCGGCACTGGCCTGGATGACGGCCGCGGGGCTGGCCAGCGGGTCCCTGGGACTGGCCTTTTTTCTGCCCCCCGCGTTTCGCTGGTGCGCCGGGGGATACCTGGGTCTCAATCTGGCTTACAGCCTGGGGCTGAAGGACGTGGTCATTCTGGATATCCTGGCCGTGGCAGGCGGCTTCGTGCTGCGTGCGGTGGGCGGAGCTGTGGCCATTCCCGTCGAGCTGTCTCACTGGCTGGTGCTCTGCACGCTCCTCCTGGCGCTTTTCCTGGTTGCCGGAAAGCGGCGGCATGAGTTGACTCTTCTCGAGGCGGAAGCCGGGGAACATCGCGCCAGCTTGCAGGAATACTCGATTCGTTTCCTGGACCAGATGATCACGGTCGTTCTGGCGGCGACCCTGCTTTCCTACTGCCTTTACACCATGTCGGCCGATGTGGTTTCAAAGCTCCACACCAAGGCCTTGCCACTCACCATCCCCTTCGTTCTCTATGGCATTTTCCGGTATCTCTACCTCATTCATCACCGCAAGAAGGGCGGCAGCCCGACACGCACCCTGTTCACGGATCTTCCGCTCCTGGTCGATGTGGGTTTGTGGACTCTCTCCGTGGCCATGATCCTGTATGTCCCTTGGCCTTCCCTCTGAAGGAACAGGACTCCGTGGGGACCGGATGGGTGGCGCGCTCGCCTCAGTTTCCCGCAGGTAGCAGGCAGGAGGAGGAATTCGGCCTTGGAAGGCCGTTGCTGCGCGCGCCCAGGCTGGTCTCGCCGCAGTCGTTTGCCGCCGAAATCAGGTAGTAGTAGGCCTCCCCCGGAGCGGGGTTGTCCATGTCCGTCCATGCCGGAACGGTGGTTCCCGGACCGGCACAGACGTGATTGTAGGCCAGGGTCGTCCCCGCCGGGACGAACCCACGGTACGGGTAGTAGATCAGGGCGTTCGGATCGGGGTTCCAGGACATCGACGAGCTGCTCGACGCTTGCAGTCCCGCAACGGGGCTCGCCGGATCCGTGATCCCCGGATCCGCGACGGCGCAGTCGCAGTCGTCTCCGACGCCATCCGCGTCGGAGTCCGCCTGGCCGGGGTTGGAGGTGCTCGGGCAGTTGTCGCAGTCGTCCCCGACGCCATCGCCGTCGGAGTCCGTCTGCCCCGGGTTCGGGGTACTCACGCAGTTGTCGCAATTGTCGCCGACGCCGTCTCCGTCCGAATCGGTGAACCCCTCATCGGTTTGGCCGTCGCAGTTGTTGTCCAGGCCGTCGCAGATCTCCGTGGCGTTGGGATGGATGCCGGGATCGGTGTCATCGCAATCACCGCAGAACGGTTTGAAGCCGTCGCCATCCAGATCCGGCGGGCAGGGCCGCATGATCAACACCTTCTCGACCACCGCGCTGGGCGGCGGCTCGGTGGGATCCCGCTGGCCCGGATAGCCCGCCTGATCCAAGTCGTTGGAGCTGTTCTGCCCATCGTAGTCGGCGATTCGCGCCCCGAGAGCAGCGGCGTATCCGGCCGGGCCCCAGAGGCCGACCGGCGCGCCTGTCGGCACGGCGGGATAGATGTCATGAGAAACGTTCTCACCGTCGTCGTGGGTCGTGACTCCGTTCGACCCGTGAGGCTGCGGGCCCAGGACGCGGCCGGATGCGCCGTTCTCGGCGTTGTCGAGCCCGGTATCGCTGAAGGCGATGAGGTTGCCGGCGCGGTCCACCCCGGCGGCCGTGACGTAGTGACCACCCGTCCGGACCCAGGCCTCCTTGATGGTCTGGAACTGCCAGAACCCGAGCTGGATGATCACATCGTTGCTTTGTTCGACCTCGTCGGCGACGAAATCGAACGCGGGAGAGCCCACCACCTCGATGTAGAACTCCGTGTCCATGGATGCATCGAGGAGCCATTGGTTCAGCCCGGTTTCCATGTCGTCAATATACGTGCCGCAGTAGCTCGCGGCGCCCTGGATGTCATTCGTGTTGAAGTAGTCGTCTGCGAGCTTCTTGATCAAGGGCGCCGCGTTGGAGTCTTGATGGTCGTCGGCCGGACCGCCGGAAAGGTTGGTTACCAGTGCGAAGTGATCGCTGACGGTGGGCGGCGCGACGGGAGACGGCTCGAACTTCGAGTCGAACCACCAGAGCGAGTTGGCTGCCGCGGCGGGGCCGCAGTGGCTGATCGCACCGTTGCAGACGAACCCGGCATCCGTTCGCTGATCGAAGTCCGGCATGCCGCTGGGGGCGTAGTCGGTCCAGCCGCCGGCTTTCCAGAAAAACGGCGAGATCTCCAGCGCAAAAGAGACGGCTGTCTCGATCGTGCAATTTGGATCCGGGTCGCAAGGCGGCGCCGCGTTGCAGGTCTGGTCGGGGGGCGGGCAGATCGGATCGTTGGGAAACTCGGTGCAGGGGGTGAGCGGGTCCGAGGCGCAGGTGCCTGCCGGCGGCGAGTACGCCGGGTCGCCCGGCACCCAGCTGTTCTGCCCCTGGAAGTTCGCGATGTCCTCGCAAGAGGGAGTGTTCTCTTCACCTCCCGGTCCCGGAGGCATGACGATTGTTCCCCACTGGGGAACGGCGATCTGGCCGAAACCGCTGGTTGCCGGCTTCACGGGGTAGCAATCGTGGGAGATGAACTGGGCGTCGTTGTGCAACATCTCGGGCTTGAAGTGAGGGTGGGGACCGGGCGGGAGAACGCGCCCGGTGCTGCCTAGCTCCGCCTGATCCAGGATCGGGTCGCTGACACAGATCTCCGGCTGGCCGGGATCGTCCGAGACGCCGGCCGTGGTCACCGCATGGCCGCCGATGAACTGCGCCGGCTTGCCCGGGCAGGTCTGGTAAAAGCTCAGCGCCAGGATCAGATCCTGGCTTCTCAGGAGTTCCTGCTGGATGAAGGCGTAGTCGGGATTGGCTTCCAACTGGACCACGTACGCGTCGAAGAGCCCTTTTTCCTTCAGGTAGTCCATGACCGCGGTCTGGGCATCGCCGATCGCCGTGCCGTGCTTGCCAGCGATCAGGCTGCGCTGGCCGCCGGTATCCATCCTCCAGGCCATGTCTTCCACCAGCTCGCCGAAGACCGTGCCGCCCGCGGTATCAAAGCCGGGTGGGGTGGACGCGTCATTGACGTTGTTATCACAGTGGTCGTCGGCCGCGGCCGGGTAGGCCTGGACCAGATCGTAGGTGTCGAAACCGTCGCAGGGGGGTGCCGAGGTGTCGGTCTCGAACTTGGAGTCGAACCACCACAGGCAGTTGGCGATGGCGGTGGGGACGCAGGACTCCCACTGGTAGTCATCATCACCACTGATGAGCGACTGCATGATGTGGTCCGGCCCCTTGTCGAGGACCAGGTCGAACATGGATCCACACGAGCTTCCGGGGCTGATGAGCTGGACATCATCGCCGCTGGCGGTCGACTCGGCGGTCAGGTTTGGGCCACAGAAGATGGTGTCCGCCCACTGGCCCTGGCGCTGGTCCATGTCGGGCATGCCGCTCGGGGCGTCGTTCGGGTGCGCGCCCTTCCAGAATCCAACGCCCTGGATGCTGACGTTGTCGGCCGCGCCGCCAAAACTGTGGCCTGAACCAGCCACCTGGACGCGGGTGATGACACCCAGGTCGGGCAACTCTGTGGAGAGGTCGAAGCTGGAGCTGTTCCAGATGCCCGGTGTGACCAGCGTGTCGTTGAAGGTGGCGATGATCCCCATGCCCGGGTCGTTGATGGTGGCACCGTCGCCGGGAGGATTCACATACCAGCCATGCCGCCAGACCTGGTTGGTCGCCGGGCTCGACTTCAGGGTATATGTGATTTCGACCATGACAGGCCACTCGAACGCCGGCGAAACGGTGCCTCCCGCCTCGAGATCATGGTAGTCAACACGCGTGTCGATGCTCAGAGTCAATGTCCGGTAAATCGATGCGTCAATCGCCACGAACTGATCGACTCCCGATCGATCTCCGGACAGCCCGCCGTTCGGGCGATCCCAGAACAAGGCGCTTGTCCCTGGCAGGCTCGGCCCGTTGCTGGGGTCCTGTCCAATGGTCGAGCCCTCCGCCGGTCTCGACTCCTGCTTCACCCAGCCGGTGGGAAGATTGTCCCCGGTGCCGTCCGCGGTGAATCCTCCTTCGAAATCACCGTTGATGAGGAGTTCGGTGGCACCCAGCGCCATTCCCCAGGCGGCGCCCAGGCTCAACCCGATCGCGAAGATCATCCTTCTACGCATGTTTCCTCCCTTGTTGCGCTTGCCCGTGGCACCTGCGGATAATCGCTGGCTCGCGTCGAGGAGCTTCAGGAGCTGCGAACCCTCCACTGGCTTCTTCAGGAAGACCGCGGCGCCAGCGGCGCGCGACTTCCGGTCGATTTCCTCCCCTCGTTCTGCGGAGATGGCGAGGACCCTCTTCACCCCCCAGCGGTCCCGCAATCTGTGGATGAGGGAGATGCCTTCCTGGATGCTTGAAACATGAGGCGGAAGGTGGAGATCGACGAGGGCGGCGCCAGGTGGCGCGGCCCTCCGGAGCCAAGCCTCTGCCTCGGCTGGGCTGCAGGCCAGCATGAGATCAAACTTGTCGTGCAGTGCCCAGCGCAACTGCTTGAGGACCTCCGGGTCGTCGTCGACGATCAGAACCCGTTGCTTCCTTGCCATGGGTGCCTCCACGGTCAGGCCGCGTGAGAACTGGATCTGCAGGGAGCTTCTCCAGCAGGGTGCGTGCCAGCCGGGAGGCCACTCGGGCCGGCAGCGGAAGTTTCAGAGAATCAATGAGTTGCCGCCTCCACTCGGGAGAAGAGGAAGAGGCATCCGGCCAATCTGCCCCGAACGGCACAGCGCCGCCTCGCGGGGCTGTCCCGATTGGGACAACCATGCCGCGACTGATCTTCCGCTGCAGAATCGGCCTAGAGCCGGTGCTTGCGGATCTTGCCAAGGAGGACGTGGCGGGAGATTCCGAGGAGCCTGGCGGCCTGCGAGCGGTTGCCGCCGGTTTGCTCGAGGGCCCGGCGGATCAGCCCCTTCTCGTGTGCGAGAAGGTTCATGCTCCCCGGCTCGTTCCCTTCCGGGTGCCGCCCCGCAGCCGCGACCATGTCGGTGAGTTCAGCGGGGAGATCGCCGGCGTCGATAACCGGACCGTCGCAGGTCACGCATAGAGAGTTCACCAGGTTCTTCAGTTCCCGCACGTTGCCGGGCCAATGGTAGAGCTCCAGGAGTTCCACCGCTCGGTTCGAGAAGGACCGGGGCGAGCTGGCTGATCCATGCTTTTCGAGAAAGTGCTCCAGCAGCAGCGCGAGGTCGCCCGGTCGCTCGCGCAGGGGCGGCACGCGGATGGTGACCACCTTCAGCCGGTAGTAGATATCTTCGCGGAAGGTGCCCGTCTCGATCCGCGCTTCCAGGTCCTGGTGCGTCGCCGTCACCAGCCGCACCTCCACCGGGATCGTCTCGTTGCCGCCCAGGCGCTGGATCTCCGACTCCTGGAGCACCCGGAGCAGCTTTGTCTGCACCGCGTCGGGGAGGTCGCCGACCTCGTCCAGGAAGAGGGTGCCACCGGAGGCGTACTCGAACTTTCCCACGCGCCGGCCGGCCGCGCCCGTGAACGCTCCCTTTTCGTGGCCGAACAGATCATCGTCGAGCAGGCCCGCGGGAACCGCCCCGCAGTTGAGGGCCACGAAGGGGCCTTCGCGGCGGGAACTGAGTTGGTGCAACGCGCGGGCAACCAGCTCTTTGCCTGTTCCACTCTCGCCGAGGATGAGAACCGCGGCATGGGTATCAGCGACTTTCCGGACGAGGCGCGCCACTTCGCGGATCGGAGGGCTCTTGCCGATCATGCCCTCCAGCCCGTGGGTTGCCTGGAGGCGGCTCCGCAGCTCGCCCACCTCGTGTTCCAGTCGGCGGATTCGCAGTGACCTCTTCAGGATGATATGCAATTCGTTCAGGTCAATCGGCTTGCGGAACAGGTCCAGCGCGCCGCGCGCGACCATCTCGACCGCTGTGTCTCGGTCCTGGTCGGCTGTCATGACGAGGATCGGGAGCGACGGGCGAAGGCTGTGCATCTCTTCCAAGATCTCGCGGCCGCTGCAGATGTCGTCAAGGTGAGGCGGGAACCGCAGATCCAGGAGCACCAGATCCACGGATTCCTCACGCAGCGACCGGAGGGCGGCGGCGCCATCGGCGGCCAGAAGCACCCGGTACTTGTCTCTAAGCGCCCAGGAGAGCTGCTTTCGGATTGGCTCTTCGTCGTCGACGATGAGAATGGTGTCTCGCCTTTCCATCAAGTCTCTTTCTCCAGTGCCGGGAGAAGAATCGTGAATGCGGTGCCCCGATCGGGCTCACTCTGCACATGGATCTGGCCCTGGTGCCGAGCGACGATCTCACGGCAGTCATGGAGACCCAGGCCAATGCCGTGGGCCTTCGTGGTGACGAATGGATGGAATAATTTCTTCTGGACGAACTCGGCCGTCATGCCGGTGCCGGTGTCCCGGACGACCACCTCGGCCCATTCCATGCCGTCCTTCCCCGCGCGGCTCTGGCACGAGAGGTGGAGCGTTCCGCCGCCGGGCATGGCGGCGGCGGCGTTCTGCAACAGGTTCAAGAGGAGGCGCCGGAACTCGCCGATGTCGACCAGCGCCAGCACCTGTTTGTCGAACTGCTTTTCGATCTGAAGACCGGGCTGCTCTCCGACTCCTGATGCCTGAATGGCCTGCTCCACCAGTGGCGTCAGCGCGCGCGGTTCCTTTTTTAACTCTCCGCGGTGGCGATGGTGAAGAAGCTTGTTGCTGGTTTGCATCATCTTTTCCAGAGTTTGATGAATCGTCATCGCTGAATCCCTGAGGAACTCGGGGTCCTCCATATGCCGGTCCATGTTTTCCGTCAACAGTGACAGACTGAACAGGGAGCCCTTGAGATCGTGGGCCAGCGCCGCTGACAGGCGGTGGAACGACTCGAAGCGGACATTCTGCTCACACCGGTTGATTTCGTGCTGAAGCCGTGCCGCCATCCGGTTGAACGTATTGCCGAGGGCGCCCATCTCGTCATCGGAGCGTACGTCGACGCGGCGCTCGAGGTGTCCGGAAGAGAAAGCCTCAGCGGTGTCCGTCAGGGAGGCCAGTTGCCTGCGAAAACGGCGGGTCGCCAGAAAGATCAGCGCTGTCGTTGTCGACAGAACGAGGACCACGAGACCGAGGCTGAGCCAGCCGACGCGATGGATCGGGCTCAGGAACGGCGACAGCGGCGCCGCCACGGCGCAGATCCATGGCGTCTCCCGAAGACGGCGGTAAGAAAAAATCCATTCCCGGCCATCCCGGTCCCGGTAGCGGTGTCCCCCCTCCTCGGCCGCAAACGCTTCACCGCCCAGGGCTGGCATGGCCACCTGGAGGAGCTGGTTGCGTTTGGTAAAGTCGGGGTGGGCCAGCACGACATGAGTGCGTGCGTCGACCAGGAAGAAGTAGGAATCGGTCTCCAGGCTCATGCCGGACACCATCGACTCCAGGATGCGGCTCGCGTCGAAGTCGGCCAGGAAGGCTCCCCGGCGTTCCCCAGCGCAATGGATCGGTGTCACCATACGGAGAACCATGGTGCCGGACCCGGCCTCCGGGAGCAGCAACCGCACCTCCGTGGGATCCAGCCTGACTGTCGCATCGGCGCCGGCGCTGTCCTCGGGACCGAAGTTGGCCGCCTGTAGGAAATACGAGGGTTGTCCGTGGTGTCCCACGACCCTTGCCTGGTAGTCGATCTTGTATCGTGGGTGCCCGGTCTGATCGACGAAGGTGACCGATGTAAAGGCCCAGTCCGGTCCCACCTCGGTCAAGAGATCGTCAAGGTAGAACTCCACACGGTTCCCGCGGAGCCGGGCGCGGCCAGACCAGTGCTGTGGAAGCGAGCCGTACCCGCGGGCGGCGAGAAGAAACTGGTCCTGGAGCCAACGGAGCCGGCGTTCAAACCGCTTTTCCACCTGGCGACAAGAAAACTCAGTCTGTCGCTTCACAATGGCCACGACGGCGCGGGTCGAGCTCAAGTACCCTATCGCGACCACCGCCGCCAGCGGGAGCGCTGAGGAACCCAGAAACAGGAGCACGAGATTCCGCTGCATGCGGTGTCTCATGTCTGGGGCTCCTGGCGCGCCAGCCAGACCTGTTCATAGAACTTGCGCTCGAAAGGATTGATCGAGGCATCGATGCCGTGGACGCGGTTCGAGACCAAGTAAACCGATTGCTCGTGGTAGAGGAAAATCGCCGGGCAGTCCCGCCTGAGAATCTTCTCGAGCTGCTGGCAGGCATGGATCTTTTTCGGAGCACCCGGCGGCAGGGCACGGTACTGCTCCAGGAGCGCGTCGTACTCCGGGTTGGCGTAGTGCGTGTGGTTCGAAGGCGCGCCGGACTGAAAGAGCGAGAGGAAGTTCTCAGCGTCGGCGTAGTCGGCGATCCAGCCGTCGCGGAAAAACTCGTAGGCGCCGCGGTCCAGGGCCTGCCAGTGGACCTCCCATGGCATCATCTGCAGCCGTATCTTGATACCGAGCTCCTCCAGCGGGCCGAGCACTGAGGTCTGGAGGAATTCGGTGCGCCCCAGGTGGCCCAAGTGCAGCGGAGGTAGGCCGGTGCCGCCCGGATAGCCGGCGCTGGCGAGGAGCTGCCGGGCCGTCTCCAGATCCTGGGCGATGGGGTTGCGGCCCTGGGCGCCGCATAATCCAGGCGGCACCAAGCCGCCGGCCGGGATCAGCAGCCCCCCCGGAACGGGCCGGCGGACCGCATAGGACACGGCGCGGCGCAGCTCCGCCTGGCGCGCCCACGGAGTGTCGCGGGCCATGTTGAAGCCGTAGAAAATGGTGTTCAGCTTCGGAGTGCGCACGATGCGGACACCCCGTCGCGCGAGGAACTTGGTCAGCTCTTCTGACTCGTGCCACTCCAACTCGCCTGTGAAGTACAGCACGTGCAGGTTCCCCTCGAGGAGGTCGGAGAGGGTCGTCCACCGATCGGCGCCGGCGCTGGCCCGTTTCATCACCAGCGTTTCCAGGTAGGGGAGACGATCCCCGTCAGGATTGGTTCGCCAGTAATGTTCGTTGCGCACGAACACCAGGGTGGCGCTGTTCCAGCTTGCCAGCCGGAAAGGGCCGGTACCGACCGGGTGGCGCGCGAGTCCTGCGCCGTAGAGAGCCACCGCCTCCCGCGGGATCACCCAGCCCGCCGATGTGGCCAGGGCGTGCAGGAAGATGTTGCTGCGGCGGTTCAGGCGGAAGCGGATCGTCAGGCTGTCCGGGACTTCGATTCCCCGGACATCATCGGCCTCGCCGCGCACGAACTGCTCCGCCCCGACCACCTCGTGCCGCAGTGACAGCGGCGCCTCAGGCGCTCCTCTCAGGAATCGGAGCAGCGAGTCGCGCACGTCCTCGGCCACGACCCTACGGCCCCGTCCGCCCGGGAAGCAAGGGTCGTCGTGAAAACGAACCTCCTGCCTCAACCGGAAGGTCCAGGTCTGCAAGTCCGCCGATGATTCCCAGGATGCGGCGAGGGCCGGGGTGAAGCGGTCGGCGGCGCCGGGAGCGTAGCCGATCAGTCCTTCGTAGACAGTGCTGGCAATCGAGCTGCTGTTGATATCGGTGATGCGGACCGGGTCGAAACTGCGGAACTGGTTGAGCCGGGGCGCGTCGATCCGGAGCGTGCCGCCGTGCCGATCCCAGGGACGGGAAGGCGGCTTGTCGCTGGTGCACGCGGCGAGCCCCAGGAGCGCGACGGCGGTGATTGTCCTCAACCCTCCTCCCCCCTGTCACGAAGGTCGAGATCCTGGCGGGCCGGCATCGGAACCCATCTTGAAAAGCCAGGTGAAGAGATTCTATCACCGGCTTGAGACTCGAGGTTCCCGGCCTCAGGATCCCTCTTCTTGCCCGGTCCTATCCACTTGCCCGGTCATATCCACCTGCTTTGCCGGCGGATCGCCGAGCCGAATGTCGATCCGGGGCTTTCCTGCCGGCACGCCTCCCGTCTGAATAGACAGGCCACTATCCCGGAGGTATAGTCGCGGCTCACCATGTTTTTCCCGAGAGTCGCCATCCCGGAGGCCCAGTGCGGTCTGGCGGGAGTCGAGCCATCCCACTGGCTACCTCTTCCTGGCGCGAAGGGGGATTGCACGCCCCCCGTGCTGGCAAGCGAGCCACGAACCTGAGCCGGCGCCGGCCGGCCGTGTTGGCGCTGGTGATCGCCGTCCTGGCGGTCTCC
Organism: Acidobacteriota bacterium; assembly: GCA_046757405.1. Lineage (GTDB taxonomy): Bacteria > Acidobacteriota > Polarisedimenticolia > SMYD01 > SMYD01 > JBHHYE01. Next base: position 11,272 of record JBHHYE010000017.1, read on the forward strand.
TGGGCGGCGATCCTGATCCGTCTCGCCGGCGCGGATCCCATGGTGATCGCCTTCTGGCGGCTGGCCCTGGCGACGCTTCTGCTGTTCCCGGTGGCCGGCTGGCCGTGGCTTCGCCAGCGCCGCCCCGTGACCGTGGAACGGCAAGGGATCTTCGCTCCGGTTCTGGCGCCGGGGTGCCTCCTGGCCTTACATTTCGCCCTCTGGATCCATTCTCTTTTCCTCACCACCGTGGCCAGCAGCGTGATCCTGGTCAGCACGCAGCCGCTCTTCGCGGCACTCGTGGCCGGACGCCTGCTCGGCGAGGCCCCTCTGCCGCGGACATGGTGGGCCATTGCCGTCACGGTCATGGGTGTCGCACTGATTGCCACAGGTGACCTCGGTCTGTCGGCGAGGGCCGTCGGCGGCGACCTCATGGCGATGGCCGCCGCGGCGGCGGCCGCCCTGTATCTGGTTCTGGGCCGGCGCGCCCGTGAATCTGGCCCCTTGTTGCTCTACCTCCTGAAGGTCAACGGCATCGCAGCAGCCGTTCTCCTGGCCGGGTGCCTCCTGAAGCGCGCTCCACTGCTGGGACACTCACGGTCCACCTGGGAAATTTTTCTCGCCCTGGCCGTCGGGCCCCATCTGGCCGGCCATGGTCTGCTGAATCTCGCGGTTCGCTGGCTGCCGGCGCCGATGGTCAATCTCTCCCTGGCGGGGGAGCCGGTCCTCTCCACTCTGTATGCAGCCGTTCTCTTCCAGGAGTGGCCGGGAAGCTGGTTTTATGCCGGAGCCGGCCTTGTCCTGGCCGGTCTGGCGCTGGAGTTTCTCGGTCCCCGGGTCGCCGACCGGCCCGCTTCCCGACCCGGTTGCCGGACCTCCTGGCGGGACACTCCATGACCGAGTTCATCTTCTTCGACACCGCAGGCACCCTCCTCTGTCCGTTTCCGTCGGTTGGCCGGATCTATGCGGCGGCCGGCCGGCCCCATGGCCTGGAAGTTGAACCCAAGCGGATCGACGGCGCCTTCCGGACGGTCTGGCGGAAGCGGATGGAAGAGAGCGGAGATGACCTTCTCCGGGCGGGGCGGAACAAGGACGCCACGCGCGAATGGTGGCGGGGAATCGTGTTCCAAGTGCTTCGCGAGGTGGGTTTTCAGGGGGATCGGGAGGCCTGCTTTGATGCTTGCCACAAGGCCTTCGGGAAGCCCTCGGCCTGGAGGATTTATGACGACGTTTTCCCCGCGCTGGAGGAGCTGCGGCACAGGAGGGCTTCCATGGGAATTCTTTCCAACTGGGACTACCGCCTGCCTTCTCTCCTGGCGGGACTGGGCCTGGTCCAGTACTTCGAACCGATTCTCGTCTCCTCACTGGAAGGAATGCGCAAACCGGATCCCGCCTTCTTCAAGCTGGCCATCCAGCGCGCCGGAGTCGCTCCTGGCGCCATCCTCCATGTAGGAGATCAGCTGGCATTGGACCTGGAACCCGCCCGGCGCATGGGCATGCAAGCGTGCCTGATTGACCGCACCCGAAGCAAACCACGCGGGCGGAGCCTCATTCACTCGCTCTCCGAGGTGGCGCGGATGTTTGGTCACTGACGGGGTTCCCGGGCTGTGTTAGGATCTTGGCGCCAAGCGGCCCTGTCTTGCCATGAGAAGAACCCCCCGACTCCGCTCCTCGTCTTGCCCGACGCCAGAATATCTGGCTGGAGGACCTCTCTGAGTGGAGGCGGGAGAGGCCATCGTCACTCAGGGCCGGGCCACGCCGGCCGTTCACCTGTCCCGTTCACTGGTTTCGCTCCCCGGCATCGGACCCGTCCGGCTCCGTCGCTTCCACGAGGAGGGTTTCCGCACGGTGGAGGATTTCCTCACCCGCCCCCCGGTCCGGTACGAGGATCGGTCGCGGTGTCCCTCTCTGAAGTCCTTTCAGGCCTTGCCGGCCGGAAGGAAGGCGACCGTCCGCGTCCGCGTGGTGCGCGCCTGGATCCTGCGTGGTTTCCGGCGCCGGATCACCATCATCAGGGCCACGGTCACTGACGGCGAGACTTGCTGCGGCGTGGCTTGGTTCAACCAACCTTACCTTTACCGTCAACTGAGGGCGGGCCGCGAGATGTTTCTTTACGGCGCATGGCAGCCGAGCCGGGGGCGGGGCAGGCCGGCGCAGATCGAAAACCCCCGGGTGGAGTTTGTCGGCACAGGGGACAACGCGGACCAGAACATTCACACGGGGCGGATCACGCCGGTCTACCGCCGGCTCGCTGAACTTTCTCCCCGCCGCCTGAGGCGCCTCGTGCATGCGGCCCTCACGGCTCTTCCGGACTCGATCCCTGATCCCATTCCAGCTCCGGTGCTGCAACGCCAGCGCTTGCCCCCGAGGGGAACCGCCTTGAGAGAACTGCATTTCCCGCCCGCCGGGACCTCCCTGGATCGGCTGGCGGCTGCTGGCAGCCCGCCGCAAAGGCGGATGATTTTCGAGGAGCTTTTTCTTCTTGCCACTGCCATGAAACTCAAGCGGATCGAGCGGCGCCGCACACCCAGGTACGTGACCTATGCGAACCCCGATCCCTTGGCGCTCCGTCCCGGAGCGATTTTTCCGTTCGAGCTGACGGCAGACCAGAGGAGGGCGCTGAACCTCATCGGCCGCGACCTGGCTTCCCCGTTCCCCATGGCGAGGCTCTTGCAGGGGGATGTGGGCTGCGGCAAGACCGTGGTGGCTGTTCTCAGCATGCTGGTGGCAGCTACCAGCGGGGCCCAGGCGGCTCTGATGGCCCCGACAGAGATCCTGGCGGTCCAGCACCACCGGCGGCTCCGCGGGCTCCTGGAGCGGGCGGGATGCCGGCTGGAGATCCTCACGGGAGGAACCGTCGCACGGGCGTGCGGCCGGGTGCGGAAGGGGCTCGCAACCGGTGAAGTGAGACTCGTGGTCGGGACCCATGCGTTGTTCCAGGAGGGGGTTTCTTTCCGCTGCCTGGCCATGGTCGTCATTGATGAGCAACACCGTTTCGGCGTGGCTCAAGGAGAAAGGCTGATCGAGAAGGGCCGGCGTCCGGATGTTCTGGTGATGACGGCGACTCCCATACCTCGATCTCTGGCGCTGACAGCCTATGGAGACCTGGATCGCGTGGAGATACGGGAAACTCCTCCTGGCCGGCGCTCCGTGGCGACTCTTGTCATGCCGGACACGGGACGCTCCCGGGTTTGGGAGTGTGTGCGCCGGCAGGTGAAGGCAGGGCGGCAGGCCCTGGTCATTTGCCCGCGCATCCGGTCTGGAGGTTCCGACCGTTGCGCCGGTGCCCTGGAAACCTGGCAAAGACTCAGCTCGGGTCCGCTGGCGAGGGTGGATGTTGGGCTGGTCCACGGGGGCCTGGATCCGGGCCGCCGCGAAGAGGTCATGCAGGCCTTTGAACGCGGCACGATCCGGGTTCTGGTGGCGACCACTGTCATCGAGGTGGGTGTGGACGTCCCGGACGCCACAGTCCTGGTGGTGGTCCATGCGGACCAGTTCGGCCTGGCCCAGCTCCATCAGCTGCGCGGGCGGGTGGGCCGGGCAGGCAGACGATCGGTTTGCATCCTGCTCCACGGCAGGAAGATCTCTCCAGAAGCGTCGCAGCGCCTCGCCATCCTGGCTCGCACGGCGGATGGATTCGCTATCGCCAGCCAGGATCTGGCCCTGCGCGGCCCGGGAGATCTTCCAGGCCTTCGACAGCATGGAAGGCCGGGTTTCCGGCTGGCCGACCTGGTCCGGGATGAAGCCTTGCTGGAAGCGGCCTTTGCTGAAGCGGCGCGGCTGCCGGAGAAAAACATCCATGGCCGACTGAGGGAAGCAGCCCTCTCCCGCTGGAGTCCCGGTCAATCTCCCGGTGGAGGCATCAAGAGCCAGAGAACAATATAGACAAGAGTGCCAGGGAACGCGGCGCTCAAAAGAGACAGGATCACGTAAGCCACCCGGACCGTCGTCGGGTCCCAGCCGAGCCATCGCGCGATCCCGCCACAGACCCCCGCGATGAGGCGATCGCGGGATCGGGTGAGGCGGCCGGCCATGTCCCTCATGACCTCTTCCCGCCGGGCCCGGGCCGCCGGGGGACAGGGGGATCAAGGGCTGCCAGAACGCGGGCGGTCTCGGGCGCCGTGCTGGAGCCTTGCACGGTGAGTGTGGCGCGCAGGCGGGCGAGTCCGTCGGGATCATCCACGTCATACCATCCGGGGAGGATGGCCAGCCGGGTGCCCGCCCGGTTGGCTCGCTGGCAGGTGGCGGCAAAGACTTCATCCGTGCCCCAGGGAATCGCCTCGAGCAAAGCTGGCAGCGGCCGGGAGACTCCCAGGAGCACGTATCCGCCGTCAGCGGCAGGGTCGAGCACCGCAGCATGCGTCTGGAGCTCGCGCAGGGCCATTTCCAGGTGGGCCTCCGGGAGCGTGGGGCTGTCCGAGCCGACCACGATGACGGGCCCGCTGCCCCCGGCAAAGAGCTGGCGATGGAACTCTCGGAGGCGATCCCCCAGGTCACCTCCCGCCTGTGGTATCAAGAGGGCACCGTTCGCCCAGCGACGGAGCTCGCCATCCGGCAACCCGCCGCCTGCGTAGGCCAGGGCCACATCAGCCCCGCACCGCCGGGCGCAGCGAGCCACCCGGTCGAGGGTGTCCCGGAGGAAGGCGCGGTGAAATCGTACGGCGCCATTCACACCGACCAGCGGGGCGAGCCGGGTCTTGACCTGGCCTTTCCGCGGAAGGCGGGTGAAAACAGCAAAAATGGGCCGCCCGGAACGCAGCTGGGAAAACCAGTCCGGTGAACTCACGGAAGGATGGTAGCGGAATTGGCTCGGAACGATCCGCTGGAGAGGCGCCAGTCTTCCGGAGGGTTGCCGATGTCGCAGACTCGCGTGACCGTTTGGTCTTTGTTCGCGAGCTCGTTCTGCCCGGACTCAGGCGGCTGCCCGGCGCGCGGTCTCCCTGCCTTCAAAACACTACGGGGTTTCCGATCGCACCGGGGCGCCAACGGCCGGCCGGCGCACGGCGGCTGCGGCACCGCGACGCGCGAAGACCACCAGCGAGAGCCCGAAGGGAGGAGTGAAGCGCGACTCCAGGCGCAGGAGAAAACTCAGAAAACCGAAGAGCCGGAGCTGTGCTCCAGGTAGAATCCTCCGCCGGAGAAGACGTCCATTGACCCACCAACCCAGGGCGCCCAGCATGTTGAAATGCGAAAGATGCTCGATGCTGAAACCGTTGCTCTCCAGGAGCTTGACCAGCGCTGATCGCCGATACCGCCGGTGATGATCCAGGCGGCGATCGAGATTGGAATAGAGGCACGGGTGAGCTGGAACGAGCAGGATGAGGCGTCCCCCTGGGCTGAGCAGACCAGCCAGGCCACGCAGGGCGGCAGCGTCGTCCTCGATGTGTTCGAGAACATTGAGGCAAATCACCGTGTCCAGATTCAGGCCCTGGAGATCACTGCGAGCCCCTTCGGCGAGATCATACCGCACCACCTTGATGCGGCTGTTGCCGGAGAAGCGGCGTTTCAGGATCGTCAAATATTGATCGGAAACATCACTGACGACGAGAATCTCCCGCCGCCCCAGGTGTCCGGAAATGTTGCCGATGCCGGAGCCGACCTCAAGGACTCGGGGACCGATGTGGGCGGCGATTCGCTCGACGATGAGACGTCCGTATCGATCCGTAGCCGCCATGCGCCGCAGTGTTTCATGCTCAATATCTTCCACCGTGAACCGGCAGCGAAGAAGCCAGTAGATTGCCTTGAACCCATCTCTCCAGGTTATTTTTTTCCCCTCGACGTAGGTACGCCCGTCATAGGAGATGGGGATCTCGTACACCCGGAGGCCGCGGCGGAAAACACGTGCGGTGATTTCGGGCTCGCAGCCGAACCCCCTTGCCTTCAATCGCAGGCTGCGGGCGACATCGCCCCGGAACGCCTTGTAACAGGTCTCCATGTCGGTCAGGGTCGTGTTGAAGAGCAAGTTGGAGAGGAGCGTGAGAACCTGGTTCCCGAGCCAATGCGAGAACATGAAAACCCGGCGGGCGCCGAGGAAGCGGGAGCCATAAACCACATCCGCCTTTCCTCCGAGAATGGGAGCGATCAGCCCGGGAATTTCATCCGGATGGTATTCGAGATCTCCATCCTGTATCACGACGACATCGCCGGTCGTGTGCTGAAAACCTGTGGAGAGGGCAGCGCCCTTTCCCTGGTTGGTCTCATGATAGAGAACCTTGACCTCGGGCCATTCCAGTTCCCGCAAGAAATCCCGGGTGCCATCGCGGGAACCGTCATCGACGACGATGATCTCCTTTTCGAGGGGAACGGCGCGCACACGGCGGAGGATCTCCTCGATGGTGTTGATTTCATTGTAGACGGGCATGACGACCGAGAGCTTCATTCCGCCTCCATGCTTTCATCGTACGGCTGCCCATCTGGAGCGTCAAGCAAAGAACAGGCGGCCCGGAGGCCATCGACTTCTGCTTGTTCCCGGCGCGGCCCTCCGAGGCGTGGCCGGGAGATCAGGGAGAGGAGGATGGCTCGCTTCGTTCCAGGAGGGGCTGAACCAGGGCGGCCTGGAAGCCGTTGGCGACCAGAGCGACCCAGGCCAGTCCGGCGTCAGCGTGCGTGCCACGCAGGAGGATCCGGGCATCGGGCTCGACGCCGCGGATCTCGAGCAGGTCTCTGAGTTGGCGGGGAAAGAGGAACTGTCCGTTTTCAGCGAGGAACTCGCCGACCCGTGCTTGGCCGGATCCTGGCTCGGCGCCCCCTTCGTGCTGTGCCGGGAGGATCTCCAGGAGACTGCTGCCCGGCGGCGGGCCGGCGGCGATCGCGGATGGCGCCACGCGCAGTTCCGGCCGCGGGCGGAGGTTTTCCGCCACGAGGCTGCGGACGCCCGCCGGGTAGGGATAGCCGGAGTGCACTCCTCCTCCCAGCTGGCGCCACAAGGTGAAGGAGCCGTCCAGGACCATGACCCTGGGAATGCCACCGTAGGCGAGAAGCCAGGCAACGTATCCGTCAAGTCGTTGCGGACGGCGGGTGTCGTAGACAACGACAGGATGTTTGGAGCGAAACGGGATCTTTCCGAGAGCCCGGATGAAACTCTCCGGCTCCGGGACGGGCGTGGACAGCAGGGCCTTCTCCAGGGCATCCACCGCGATGGGCATGGCATAGGAAAGATGGGCCGTGCGGTACATGGGGAAAGGCCTTGGATCCAGAACCAGGTAGTCGATCTGGTCATGGGCAAGCTTCTCCGCGTCAATGATCTCCGCCGGCCGGGGCCGCGGCTCATCAGCGGCGGATCCTGCGGCAGCCCAGGCCGGGAGAAGGCCGGCCGCTGCGAGCCAGAAGAGCAGGAGGAACCGGCGCCTCATGATGGAGACTCCTCCCGCCGTGCCAGGGCCTCCCGGAGCTCGATTCCCGTGGGGGAACGGGGATCGTCCGCGAGACCCGCTTCGACCTCACGGCGCGCCTGCATGAGCTTTCCCTGCTGGGCCAGAATAGCCGCCAGGTGGAAATGAGCGGCTGGAAGAGGCCGGGCTTCAAGGACCTTGCGGTACAGGTCAACGGCGCTGCCGCGGTCGCCATTGGCCGCCACGGTCTCGCCGCGCACCAGCCAGAGTCGTTCCGGAAAAGCCATCCTGTCCACCTGAACACGATCCAGCCATTCCATGGCCTTTTGAGACTGGCCCTCGTCGAGACTCACACGCGCGCGCGCCAGGAGCGCGGCCGGATAAAGAGGATCCTTGTCCAGGGCGCGGTCCAGGTAGATGCGTCTTTGTTCCGGCTCGGCCGCGGTCACCCCCTTGATGTAGAGCTCGAAGATACTGAGCGGCACGCGCTGGAGAGCTTCCAGGGGCGAAACCAGGGTATGGGGCGCCCGCAGCCCCAGGCCGGGTACAAGCGCCGAAGCCAGGTCGCGTTGCAACGAGTAGAGATCATTGATGGCACCACGCAAGATGACCGGCTTGTCGATGCGGCGCTCGTTGATCCGGATCAACTGTCCGGTGATCGCGAGGAAGTGATCTCGAGGAAGGTGGATCTCACCGATGAGCGCGAGCGGGGCATTCAACTGTCGGGCCAGGAGAATGGTCGAGGCATGGCTGATCGGCGCATCGTTATCGAGCCCCATTTCCATGACGGCCTGCCGCCGGCGGTCGGCATCGACGACCCTGAAACCTCCGGCGAGCAGGTGATCGGTCACGCCGATGGCAAACGCTTCGCCCATCCAGTAGAGGCTTTTTTCGCCGGTCTGGTTGGCGAACGGAAGAACCACCACCCGTTCATTCGGTCGGGGCGGGGAAGACAGAGGGTGGGCGAAGAACCCGAGTGCCAAGAGCAGGGCCGCCAGGAGAGCGCGTTGATTCATGGGAGGGCGTTCCTCCGTTCCGTCCGCATCGCGGCTTGATCGGAACGGCCGAAGAACATCTTTCCAGCGGTGGTCTGGAGAAGGGAGGTCACCACGATGTCGACGGTCTGGCCCACCAGGTCCTTGCCGTCATCCACAACCACCATGGTGCCGTCCTCGAGGTAGGCGACTCCCTGGTTCGGTTCTTTTCCCTCCTTGAGAATGAAAACCCGCATGGGTTCCCCGGGCAACACGACCGGCCTCAAGGCATTCGCCAGATCGTTGATGTTGAGCACCGGGATATCGCGAACGCGTGCCACTCTGTTGAGATTGAAGTCGTTGGTGACGACCTTCCCGCTGGTGCGGCGGGCGAGCTCGAGTAGTTTCAGATCGACCTCGCCAACCTCGGGGAAATCCGCGTGGGTGATCTCGATCTGAACATTGGGAAGATTCTTCATATTTTGCAGGCTCTCGAGGCCTTTCCGCCCGCGTGCACGCTTCAGCGCGTCCGGGGAATCCGCAACCTGCTGGAGTTCTCTCAGGACAAATTGGGGCACCAGGATCCGCCCATCCAGAAATCCGGCCTCGATGATATCGCGCAGGCGGCCATCGATGATGACACTGGTATCGATGATTTTTGGCGGGATCCGCGGCTCTTCTCCCTGCCAGAGGGTCCGCAGGGCGATCGGTTTAAAGCACCTTCCCTTGGCCGCTCCGATGGCGGCTCCCAGGTAGAGCAATGCCACGATGCTCAGGGTGCGATACGTGGACACCCAGGTCCCGGCCGCCGGCTCCGGAACCCAGACGGACCAACCAAGCCGGCCGGCCAGGATGCCCAGCGTCGCTCCGAGAAACCCGCCGGCCCAGATGCGACCGGGAATGCGGGACAGAGACGATTCGAGCCCCAGGATGACCAGGGCCAGGACCAGGCCCATGACCCCATCGGCGAGGGGGCCCAGCGGCGCATGGAGCTGGGTCTGCGGGGAGACGGGCCGAAGGAGCAGCGCCAGGAGAATGGCACCCAGGATCACCCCGAAGGCATGAAGACGCTTTCGGATGGTCGAAGACCTCCGCGGCGACCGCTGCGTCGTACAGGGTCTCTTGCATGTTACCATCCCTGCAAGGGGGTGTAGATTCGGGTCGGCCGGCCGCCACGCAGGAAAATGCGTGGCACACGGGCGCCAAAGCCAGTGAGCCATTCATAGACCGTACGTCCCGTGCGTTCCGCGAGCTCCGCGATGCTGATGGCGTCCGCGCCGTCTGTTCCAACCATGGTCACGGTTAGGTGGCCGGGCAACTCACCTTCTTTTCCCAGATCCAGCTGCGCAAGATCCATATTGACGGCGCCGACGTAGGGAGCCCGGCGTCCTCCAACCAGGGCGTCCGCGCGCGCTGACACCTCCCGTCTCAAGCCGTCGGCATATCCCGCGCCGATGATGGCGATGCAGGTTCGGGTGTCCGGCTTCCAGGTTCCCTCGTAGCCCACGGCACATCCGGCTTGCACGGTCCTGAAGAGGATCGAGCGCGTGCGAAAGGAGAGGACGGGGCGCAGGGGGAGGGAAGGCGAGAGACGAGGGTCGGGGCTCACGCCATAAAGAAGCAGGCCGACCCGGACCTGATCACAAAAGGCGGCAGGGAAGCTGCAGATCGCCGGTGAAGAGGCCAGGTGGGCCTGGATGCCGCTTCCCCGCAGCCCGCGAATTTCTCCGACCAGGCGGGAGAAAAGCGCGAGCTGCCTCCTGGCCGCAGCGTCATCCGGTCTGCGGACCGAGGCCAGGTGAGACATGACCGCGCGCAGGCGGAGGTGCGGGAGCTGGGCGAGGCGGGCGAGAAAGTCGGGAAGATGGTCCGGAGACAGCCCCAGTCGCGTCATTCCCGTGTCCAGTTCCAGATGGAAATCCACCGGAGCATCCGCTTCGCGGGCGGCGGATACGAGGCAATCCAGGTCCTCGACGGTGGAGATCGAAGCCGTCAACCTCTCGCGCAGAAGAAGGGCGGCTCCGGCGGAAGGGAGACCTCCGGTGAGGAGGATCGGAAGAGTGATTCCTACCCGCCGCAGGGCAACCCCCTCCTCGGGAAGGGCGACCACCAGGCCGGCAGCTCCGGCTTCCTCGAGCGCGCGGCTACAGGCGACCGCACCGTGGCCGTAGGCATCGGCCTTCACCACGGCCCAGACGGGTCGGTTGCGGCAGGCTCTCTCCACGACGCGGAAGTTGGCGGCCAAGGCATCCAGATCGACCTCGATCCATGTGGGTCGGCGGTCCGCCAACAGAGGCAGGAGGGAGTGGCGGTTCGTGTCCGGCCTCACGGAAGCTCGGGATGTCCGTCGGGGTCATGAAAAGTCGCATATTTCTTGACGAAGACGAGCTTGACGCTGCCGATGGGGCCATTGCGCTGCTTTCCGATCATGGCTTCTGCCTGGCCCTCCAGATCCTTGTTGTCGGGATCGTAGACCTCGGGACGGTAGAGAAAGAGGACCAAGTCGGCATCCTGTTCGAGCGCTCCCGATTCCCGCAGATCCGCCAGTTGGGGACGCCGGTCGCGGCCGCGCTGCTCCGGAGCGCGGGATAGCTGGGAAAGGGCCACCACGGGAACCTTCAACTCCTTGGCCAGTTCCTTCAGTGAGCGGGAAATGTCGGAAATCTCCAGGTTGCGGTTCTCGTAACGGCCGCGGCCCCTCATGAGCTGCAGGTAGTCGACGATGATCAGATCAAGATCATGCTCCGCGGCCAGCCGTCGTGCCTTGGCGCGCATCTCCAGGGCGGTGATACCGGCCGTATCATCGATGTAGAGTCGGGCGTCGTTCAGGAGATCAACAGCCTGAAGGATGTCTTCCCATTCGCGTTTGTTCAGGCGCCCGGTGCGTAGCTTATGACTGTCAACCCGGGCCTGGCTGGCCAGGAGACGGAAATAGAGTTGCTCCTGGCTCATCTCGAGGCTGAACAGGCCCACCGACTTGCCGCCTGAGACGACGGCATGCTGGGCCACGTTCAGGCAAAAGGCGGTCTTGCCCATGGAGGGACGGGCCGCCACCAGGATGAGGTCGGATGGTTGGAGGCCGGAGGTGAGAAAATCGATTTTCTGGAAACCCGTGGACAGTCCCGTGACCTCATGGAGGCCTTGCAGGTTCTGGAGGTGCGTGACCGCCTCATGGGCGATGTCCTTCATGGTGGCAAAACCGCCCCGGTACTGCTCCTCGGCGAGAGAGAAAATCGATTTTTCGGCGGTATCCAGGATGCGCGCTGAGTCCTCCTCGGCGGCCATGCAGTCTTCGATCACGCGGTTGGATGCATCGATCATGCGGCGCAGCAGCGATTTGTCCTTGACAATGGCCACGTAGTGGTCGATGTGCGCGGAGCGCGGCACGCCATCCGTCAGGGCCGCAAGGGCGGCGGGTCCTCCGGTCGAATCCAGGTCGCCGGACTTGATCAACTCTTCCTTGATGGTCACCAGGTCGATGGCCCGGCGGCCCTCCGCGAGGCGCATCATGGCGTTGTAGATGCGCCGGTGGGCGTCCCAGTAGAAGTCAGCGGGGCGGAGACGCTGAAGCGCCACGTTCATGGCGGAATTATCCACCAGAACCGCCCCCAGAACGGACCGTTCGGCGTCAAGGTTGTGGGGAAGAGATTTCTGGGAACCGATTTCGACGACCAAGGGGCAACCTGCCTGCGCTCATCCGGAGCCTGGCATCCGGGAAAGAAACGAGATGGGAAATCGTAGCATACGGTGTCAATGGACCCTGGTAAGATAGGAACCTCTCAGGCCGAGCCTGGAGGCGGAGTCTTGGATGCGTATCTTGATCGTGGACACGGCCTATCTCGGTGACTTGCTCTTGGCAACGCCTTTGATCCGACGCGCCGCTGAAATCTCCGGAGAAGGGACGGTGGACCTCTTGACGTCGGTTGCGGGAGAGGCGGTCACTCGAAACCATCCGCTTGTGGGAGAGGTCCATGTCTTCCGGAAAAGGGGCCCGGGGCGAGAACGGGCGGGCTTCCGTCGCGCACGCGCCTGGATTCGCTCCCGGCATCCCCAGTTTGCCCTCCTCCCCCGCCGCTCTTTTCGCAGCGCGCTGCTGGCCGCCTTGAGCAGGGTGCCGCGACGGGTTGGCTTCGCGCGCGGCGTGGAGCGGCTTCTTTTCACGGATCGGATCTTCTTCCCGGCCTCCCTTCACCAGGTGAAGCGGAACCTGTCGTTGTTGCGTCCCCTGGGGATCGATCCTCTGGCGGGGGGCCTTAGCGGCCATCCCCTGGAAGTGTTCCCGAGCGCAGAGGACCGCCAGGGGGTGGAATCGTGGCTGGCCGAGCGGAACCTCACGGCCCCCGGTGGTTTCTATGCTCTGGCGCCAGGCTCCGCCTGGGCTACCAAGCGCTGGCCCCCCGAGCGGTTCGCGGACCTGGCGTCTCGGCTGGCGCGTGTGCGCCCCGTGGTCATGATCGGAGGGAAAGCCGAACGTGGGCTGGCCCAGGCCCTCCTGGAGAAGGTGGCGGCGGGCGACCGTCAGGACCGGCTCCACGTGGCGGCTGGTGTTTTTTCGCCCACGGCCTCCGCTCATCTGCTGGCGCGGGCCGCGGTCATGGTGTCCAACGATTCCGGTGCCCTGCACCTGGGCCAGGCTGCGGGCGTGCCTCTGGTGGCGCTGTACGGGCCGACCGCGCCCAGTCTGGGATATGCTCCGCGGGGTGCGCAGCAGCGTCTCCTCGGGGTCGAGGGGTTGCCCTGCCGCCCCTGTGGACGGCATGGAGCGCGCCAGTGCCCGGAAGGGCACTGGCGGTGCATGCGTGATCTGGAGGTTTCCATGGTCGAACGCGCCGTGCACGAAGTGGAGAGGAATGCCGCGTGAGAATGGTCGCCCTTCCCCCGAACCAGGGGTCCGGGTCCCTTGCCCGCGCGGTCGTCGTGGGAGACAGCATGGTGGATGTGGTGATCCGTGGCAGGGCTTCACGCCTGTCGAGCGAGGCTCCCGTACCGATCGTTCACCAGCGCGGGGAGGAAATCGCCGCCGGCGGCGCAGCGAACGTGGCCGTCAATCTCAGGGCCCTGGGCGTGGAGGTCACCCTGCTGGGCCTGGTGGGTGGAGATGCGGCGGGAAGGGATCTCCAGCGCAGCCTCGAGAAGGGGGGAGTCGACGGGTCATGCCTCCTGGAAAGCAAGGGACGACCCACCACCATGAAAACCCGGCTGGTGGCTCAGCGCCAGCAGATTGCCCGGGTGGACCGCGAAGTCACGGACCCGCCATCCGCGGGCGAGCAACGGCGCCTCGAGCAGCAGGTCGCGAAGGTGGTTCCAGGCTGCCAGGTGGTCCTGGTCGCCGATTACGGCAAGGGGGTGATCACCGCGGATCTCTGGGAGCGGCTGGTGCAAGCCTGCCGGAGCGCCGGCACGCCCCTTCTGGTGGACCCCCGCCCGCAGACGCCCATGGAGACGTACCGGGGCGCCACGTTGATCAAGCCGAACTGGGCGGAAGCCTGCCAGGCCACGCAGCACCAGGGTCACGGGGAGCGTGCCCTGGATGAGGTGGGAAGGCAGGTCCTCGCCTGCAGCCAGGCGGAGTGCGCGGTCATTACCAGGGGCGATCGGGGGCTTTCCCTGTTCCGCCCGCGGCGGCCGCGTCTGGATGTTCCTTCCCGGCGCAGGGACGTCTACGACGTGACCGGTGCCGGTGATACCGTCCTGGCGACTCTCGGCTGGGCGCGGGCCGTGGGCTTGAGCGTGGAGGAGGCCGCCTGGCTGGCCAATCTGGCCGGCGGCCTGGCGGTGGAGCGTTTCGGCGCGGCCTGCATCAGCCGGCAGGATCTGGAGCGCGCCTTGTATCCGGATTCCGGCCTGGAGGAGAAGCGGGTCTCACGAGAGGACTTGACCGGCCTCCTGGAAAGAAAACGCCGCGAGGGCCGGCAGATCGTTTTTACCAACGGCTGTTTCGACCTTCTCCACGCCGGGCACCTGCGGTTATTGCGCCACTGTGCCGCATGCGGGGATTTCGTGGTGGTTGGCCTCAATTCTGACGCGTCCATACGCCGGCTCAAGGGAGCCTCCCGTCCCATCCTTCCCGAGACGGAGCGGAGCTTGGTTCTGGCGGCCCTGCGGGAAGTCGATGCGGTGGTCGTGTTCGAGGAGGACACGCCCGAGCAGATCATTCGCGAGGTTCTTCCCGATGTGCTGGTGAAGGGCGGCGATTACTCTCCCGAAGCGGTCGTGGGGAGGGACATCGTCGAGGGCCATGGCGGACGCCTGGAGATTGTTCCCCTCCGCGACGGGGCTTCGACCTCCGAGATCATCAACAAGATCCGGGCTGGTGCGCCCCCGAAGACACGCAGCGGCAAGAGGAGCACCGCGCGCCCATGAGCTCCGGCGGCCGTCGCCCTGAGAAGCTCCGGCAAGCGCTGGCCCAGCGGCGTGAGATCTGGCTCCGAGCGGAGGCGTGCGTGGCTGAGCTCGCGGAGCTGGCGGCGGCGTGTGCCGCAACGCTCGCCCAGGGGGGGCAGGTCATTTTTTTCGGGAATGGAGGCTCAGCCGCGCAGGCGGAGCATCTGGCGGCGGAATTGGTGGGACGTTACGCGCAGCCCGGCCGCCGTGCGCTGGCGGCCCGGGCCTTGTCCGGAAGCGGTGCCCTGCTCACGGCGCTGGGAAACGACTATGGGTTTCAGGCGGTCTTCGCCCGCCAGGTGGAAGGAATGGCGCGCCGTGGCGACGTGCTCATCGGGCTTTCCACTTCGGGCCGGTCCCCCAATGTGAGGAAGGCTCTCGAGGTCGGGCGGAGAATGGGCTGCGTGACGTCCTTGTGGACCGGCGACCACGAGATGAGCGGGGAGACGCCTCCGGTGGAGCATCTGATCCGGGTGTCATCGCGGGAGACCCCGATGATCCAGGAAATGCACCTGGTGCTCGGCCATCTTCTCTGCCAGAGCATCGAGGAAGATTCCCCCTGGGGCGAGGGCGTAGCCGTGGTACCATGATGCCTGTCGGAGCCGGCAGGATGGCCGCTGCGGCGTGATGTCGTGGAGGAAAGTCCGAACTCCAAAGGGCAGCGTGCCGGGTAACTCCCGGCGGAGGCGACTCCAGGGAAAGTGCCACAGAAAACAGACCGCCGAACTCCCAGCTTGGGGGTGGCAAGGGTGAAAAGGTGCGGTAAGAGCGCACCGCGCCACCGGGCAACCGGAGGCGGCACGGTAAACCCCACGCGGAGCAAGACCAAATAGGGGGGCGTCCATGAGGATGGCCCGTCCCAGGCCCCCGGGTAGGTCGCTTGAGGGAGGAGGAAACTCCTCTCCCAGAGGAATGGCCATCGCCGGGCGCGCAGGCGTGCGGCACAGAATTCGGCTTACGGTCGGCTCCGACGCTTTCTTGTCTTTCGCCGGCGGACAGGGTGGGTCCTTCGCGGCAGGAGGTGCTGGATTGGCGGAGTGTGGACGGGAGATCTCCTCGCTGAAGCAGCGCGCCTGCGCCCTGGCCGAAGAGCGCTTCCAAGATCTGGTGGCCATGGCGGATGAGCTGTACCGGAATCCGGAGCTCTCAGGCGAAGAGAAAGAGAGCAGCCGCCGCCTCGCGGGGTGCCTTGAGCAGGAAGGATTCCAGGTGGAATTCGGCGCCGGGGGCCTGCCCACGGCCTTTGTGGCGCGGCGCGCGACAGGGAACGGGCCGGTGGTGGCCTATCTCGCCGAATACGACGCTCTTCCGCAGATCGGGCATGGTTGCGGCCATAATCTCATCGGGACCGCCGCCGTGGGCGCCGCGATGGCGGTGGCGCAGGTGGCGGCCGAGAATCGGCTTCCGGCCCAGGTCCGTGTGGTGGGAACCCCTGCCGAGGAAACCATCGGGGGAAAGGTGATCCTGACCGATGCCGGGGTGTTCGATGACGTGGCCGCCGCCCTCATGGTGCATCCTGCGCAGGAGGACCGGGTCTTGACCGAGTCTCTGGCCTGCCAGACTCTCGAGGTGGTTTTCCACGGCCGCGGCGCCCACGCGGTGGCGCATCCTGAAAAGGGCCTCAACGCCCTTGATCCCCTCTTGTCCCTCTTCCAGGCCCGTGACGCCCTGCTTCGCCAGCATCCGACGAGGAGCCGCATCGTCGGGATTGTCAAGGAGGGCGGTCTGCGGCCCAACATCATCCCCGAGCGCGCCTCGGGGTGGTTCTCACTCCGTGCGCCTTGCCGGACGGCCCGGGACCGGCTGGTGGGGGAGTTCCGTCATCTGGCGACGGCCCTGGGCAACGCGTACCGGTGCCGGGTGGAGATCCGGAAGACCGACGGGGGGTATGATGAAATGGTCACCAACCGGGCGCTTGCAGACGCCTACCGCAACAATCTCCGCTCGCTGGGGTGCCGGGTGAATGATCTTCCCCGGGACAACCAAGGCTCCTTGGACATGGGGAACGTGTCGTACCGGGTGCCGAGCCTTCATCCATTCTTTGCAATCGTTCCTCCCGGCATCGCTTCACACACGCGTGCTTTTGCCGAGGCCACCATCTCGGCCGCCGGGCGCGCCGGGCTGCTGCGCTCGGTCAAGGGTCTGGCCATGACCGGGCTGGATGTCCTTCTGGATTCCCGCCTGCGCGAGCGTTCCGCTGCGGAACACCGCGAATTCCGCGAGGCAGGGAGCTCAGGCCCACCGGGCGGGTGAGCCGGCTCTCTCGCCTCGAACCGTCCGCATCGGTCTCCCGATGGCCCCGCCCGGACCTGCGAGGGTCAGAGCCCGGAACCGGAGGGAGAGGCTCCGGCATCGTCAATGCTGAAGACGGTCTGGCCGACGGCGACCTCTCCCGAGATCATATCCTTGACCGTCACCTGGAGATGAAAAGTTGCCACGGGCCAGTGCAGGATCGGGAAGCTCCAGCCCTGGACGGAGAGGGAACGGTTCGCATAACGAATCGGCCCTCCGATGGGTGTGAACTTGCCATTCTGGAGCACGGAGAAGCGATAGGTGACGTCCAGGCGTGGCTCACCAGAAGCCGGATCGATCTCGGCACCGTAAATCTGATAGTACAGTCCGAATTCATCGCCGTTGCTGAAGCGAGGCCGAGTCTTGGGAATCACCTGGTAGTTTCCCAGCCGGAAGGGGGCGGCGGGAACTTCCTCGCCCAGCGGTTCCGATGTCTCCATGGGCTCGAGTTTTTGAGCCAGGGAGAGGCTCGACAGGGAAAGGCCGGTGGCCGGAAAGGCGGGGACCGTGAGCCGCTCGCGATAGGATCCCGCTCGGTTCGCGCGGGAGTCCAGGATGCCGAAGGTCGCGTTGTAGATGCCGGGCGGCAGTGGCTTGACCACCTGGTAGAGAAACAACCCCTGCCCGTCTTCCCTCGGAGCCGGGACCAGAGAATCCTTGCCAGTGAGCAAGATCTCGCGGCCGGGCTGATTCACAGCCTCGATCCGGCCGACCGTGAGGAGATCGTCGGCGGACGGAGCGGATCCGGGAGGGAAGGAATCCGGATCGATGCCTATGGTGAAGACCGTGAGCGTCGCCGGCCCGGTCGTCTTGTAGTAATCAACCTGCAGGAGAAAGGGGATGAGCCCGAAGAACTCCTCGCTTGTGATGAGCTCTCCCAGAAGGTCGTCAGGCGTGGGCACCTGGTTCAGGCTTCCCAGATCCATGACGACTGCCACATCGTTGTAGAGATCGAGGAAATCCGTGTTCTTTCCTGGATCGGTCAGACCTTCCTCCGGAGGGCTGAGCACATCCCGGACCGACTCGGACATCATGTCAGAGAAGAGAGTCCAGTCCCGGGCATCCGAGCTCAGCTCATAATCGCCGGAGGGTGTCAGACGAAAGGCCACGACAAAATGAGGGGGAAGCCTGGGATCGGGACGGGACCGGTACGTCCATCTTTCCAAGCCCTGAAAGAGATCTCCCGGCTTATCCTTTCCGAAGACATGGGTGATGCGCGACCCATCCTCGGCAAGCACCGTGGTGACGAAGGTCCGTCGCTTGTTCGGCATGGGCTGCCTTTCCACCTGGTCAGGAGGGCCCATGAGGATATAAAGGCGTCCGCGATCGGTCTTCCAGCCCGGCACGGTGGTGCGGGTGAACAACTGGTTCGCGCTGGCCACCCGCTCCCAGAAGTCGAACCGGAACTCATTCTCGATGGTCGCGGCATCGGGATCCCGGCGCAGCCAGAACTGTTTGATGAAGCCGCGCCGCGCGCGGTCGGTCTTGAGGTTACGGTAGAGGCGTGTCTCAGGGCTGCTCAGGAGGTACCGGACCGGCCCCTCGGGCCAATGGCTCAGGCCTCCACGTGCCGTGCCGGGAAACCCTTTGGCAAGCAGCCGCTTGAAGACCGGTGTCCGGTCTCGAGGGGGTTCTGGACGGGCCACGGCCGCGGGCAGGCCCAGAAGGCAGACGCATGAGATCCCGGCCCTCCATGCCGCCCGCCAGCCACGCTTGGAACGGTTCTTGGCGCCCATGCCGGCCTCCGGGATGAACATGAAGAGTATACGATCTCCGGAGCCGGAAGGGCGAAAAACAACGAAGCCGCCGAAGGGACGGCTTCGGCAGCTGCATGGGATCGGTTCTCGACCGGCTAGGAGCCGCTGAGCGTGGCGGCGGCGGCATCAAAGGTGATCGCAGGGATAGTCATCAAGACGGAATCGAAAGCTGTCGGATTAGGCGTCGGATTCTGCATGTTGTTCGGCGATCCCGTGATGGTGAGTGGGCTGTCTCCAACCTGGAGCAACTGGAAGGTCAGGCTGATCACCACCACATCGCCGGCTGGAATGGCACTATCACCCGGAGGGGGGGCCAGCGTCACGCCCACGGCGACACGGTTCGCGCCCGAGGGGGCTGCATCGGAGATGACGGTTTGGCCAGCGGCCGGCGTGAGAACATTTCCGGGAGCGGAACTCACGAAACTGGCCACGGCGGAATTGCCGATGAGGATATCGAAGGCGAAGGCGAAGACATCGAGGCCATTGATTCCGGATGTGCTGTTCAGGACAACATCGATGGTGATGAAGTTTCCCGTCGGGGGGGTGGAAGCGCTCTGCACCAGGCGGACCTGCATGTCGGTGGGTCCGGTCGGGCTGGAGGTGAAAGTGGCCGTCACACTGCTGCCGCCCCCTCCGCCACCGCCACCGCCTCCCCCTCCACCGCAGGCGGCAAGGGCCAGGATCAGTGTCGAGGTCGCCAGGAAAGTTCCGATACGACGGCCGCCGCCACCCGGTCGACCGAAGGGCGCAGACCTGCCCGGACAGCAGCTTGGTTGTTTTGCTGGTCGCCTACTTGGTCTCATACAATCGCCCCGTTCTCGTGGACCAACTCTGTTCTCGGCGGAAACATGCCCCCCTGCCTCCGGAACTATAGTTTCCGCTCCGTGGCAAGTCAAGAAAAAGCCGAGAGCATGGTTCTTGAACAGGTTAGGTAAGTTAAGATGTTGAAACACAAGATGTTATCCTGTTCCAATGCGTGTGGGCGTCTGCTGATTTCTTACATCGGGACCGCCTTTGCCGGCTGGCAGGTCCAGCGTCATCGGGACACCGTCCAGGGATGTCTGGAAGAGGCACTGGGCACCATTCTGGGAGAGCCGGTGGGCGTGGTCGGGGCAGGCCGGACCGACGCCGGCGTTCATGCCCGCGGACAGGTGGCACACTTCCGGACCGGCCAGCGCATGGACCCAGACAGTCTGCGCCGCGCCTTGAACTCCTTGCTCCCGCGAGAGATCCAGGTCCGGCGTCTGACCTGGGCCCGTCCCGGCTTCCATGCCCGGCACGACGCCGTGGGCAAGCTTTACCGCTACTGGCTGCATGTGGGCGGCAAACCACCCCCGTTCACGGCTCCCTTCGTCGCCCGCATTCCCGGGCGAGCTCCCGAGCCGGATTCCATGCGGCAGGCCGCGCGGTACCTCCTGGGCCGCCATGATTTTTCCGCCTTCTGCGGTTCTGGCGCCGCAGTCCGCGATTTTCACCGGACCGTGCGGGCCCTGGAGGTCACTCGCAACGGCGATACCATTGGCTTTCATGTGGAGGGGGATGGCTTTCTGCGCCACCAGGTTCGCAACATGATCGGCACCTTGGTGCAGGTCGGCCAGGGGAAGAGATCCCCTTGTTCGGTGGCGGAGGTCCTGAAATCCGGAGATCGACGCGAGGCCGGCCCCACGGCCCCGGCCTCCGGCCTGTGTCTTCTCCGGGTCCGGTATCCGAGATATGTTAAGAAGGGGAGGGAAGCGCGGGAATGAGAATCCTGGTCACCGGTGGGGCGGGTTATGTGGGCTCACACGTCGTGCGCTGCCTTCTCTCGGCAGGACACACCGTGGTGGTGGTGGATAATCTCTCCACCGGTCATCGGGAAGCCGTCGCGGGAGCCCTCCTGGAGGTCGCCGATTTCGCCGACCGGAACACTCTGGCACGGCTCGGGGAAGCCGAACCGTTTGGCGCCGTGATTCACCTGGCCGCCCATGCCCTGGTGGGAGAATCGGTCGCCGAGCCAGCCCGTTATTATCGGAACAATCTGATCCGGAGCCTGGAGTTTCTGGAGTGGGTCCGGCAGGCTGGATGGGGAGGGATCGTCTTCTCCTCGTCTGCAGCCGTTTATGGCGAGCCGGAGACTCTCCCGATCAGCGAAGATCACCCCGTGCGCCCCCGCAATCCCTACGGCGAGACGAAGCTCGGCTTCGAGCGGGCTCTGGCCGCTTACCAGGCGGCGTACGGCCTGCCTTATGTCTCGCTGCGCTACTTCAACGCGGCCGGAGCCGACCCTGGTGGGGAGCTTGGTGAAGACCGGGGCCGGGGGGAGACGCACCTGATTCCGCGATTGCTGGAGGCGGCTCTTGATCCCGAGCGGACCGTCGAAATCTATGGAACGGATTACCCGACCTCAGACGGCACCGCGGTGCGCGATTATGTGCATGTGTCCGACCTCGCAGGCGCGCATGTTCAGGCTCTGAATCGTCTCGCCGAACGAGCGAGCGGTATCTATAACCTCGGCAACGGCGAGGGGTTTTCAGTTCGGGAAGTCGTGTCGATCTGCCTGGAGGTTTCACGGCGCCCCATTCGAACCAGGGAGTGCGGCCGCCGTCCCGGCGATCCGGCGATCCTCGTGGCATCGTCCGCGAAGGCAAGGGAAGAACTCTCATGGGCGCCACGATTCTCGTCGCTCCGGGGCATCGTGAAATCGGCCTGGGCATGGCGGGAATCTCATCCGCGAGGGTACGCCACCTGACCCGGGAACGGGTCAAAACCGGAGAGACCCTCGGCGCGTGTGCCGGCCGGTTCCTTGTGGCTGCAAACGGGCCTGTGTTAGAATTACTCCTTCATGAAGCTCGGAGGACCGGGTGGGGAAAGCCGACCTGGAGGGATACATCGAGCCGGGATCGGAGGCGGAGGCACTCCTTGCCCAGTTGAATCTCGAGCGTCTCCCCCGCCATGTCGCCATCATCATGGATGGCAATGGGCGCTGGGCGCGCCGGCGCCGGCAGCCTCGAATCGCGGGCCACCGGGCGGGAATCCGTGCTGTGCGTGACACCGTCGAGACGGCCGCCCGGCTGGGCCTGGAAGTCCTGACCCTCTACGCCTTCTCCCGTGAGAACTGGAAGCGTCCGAAAAGCGAGGTAGAGACGCTCATGGAGCTGCTGCAGGAATACCTGGCCCGGGAGCTTTCGACCTTGATGGCGCACGATGTCCGCTTCAACGTGATCGGGCGGGCCCAGGAGCTGAATCCATCGGTTCAGCAAAGTCTCCGCAGCGGGATGGACTTGACGGCTGCGAACCGCGGCCTCCTCTTTAACATTGCGCTTTCCTACAGCGGCCGGACGGAGATCGTCGATGCGGCGGCGGCCGCCCAGCGTTACCTGGAAAAGCCGGAAAACCGCGGCAAGATTCTCGACGAGGAACTGCTGGCCGCGCATCTCTACACGCGCGGGCAGCCGGATCCCGATCTTCTCATCCGTACCAGTGGGGAGCTGAGAGTCAGCAATTTTCTCCTCTGGCAGATTGCCTATGCGGAAATCTGGGTCACCGACGTTCTCTGGCCCGAATTCTCGCGGACCGAGCTTCTCCACGCCCTCGTCGATTTCCAGAAGCGAGAGCGGCGTTATGGCGCGGTCGACCCTCTCGATCATGGCGAATCGCCGCGTTGCGATGATGTCATGGTTCGCACCCGTTAAGGAAAGAACCAGATGAAGCGGATCGTATCCGCAGCGATCCTTGTTCTTGCCACCTTCGTGGTGACGCGGTATCTGCCCCCTGTTGCCTTCTTCGCGGCCATGGTCGCGCTCTTGATCCTTGGAGTCGGTGAATTCTGCGCGCTGGCCAGCCGGCGAGGGTACGCACCTCAGGCGTGGGCAGCCATGGCCGGATCGACCCTCCTTGCTTACCCTTTTTTTGATCCGAGGGTGAGTCTTCTCGAGGTTCTGACCCTGATTGCCGTCCTTCTTCCGCTGCTTTCGCTGCTGCGCAAGGATGGCATGGAAGACAAATTCGGCAATTTGATCATGACCCTGTTCCCGGTCCTGTTTCTCGGGCTCCTGGTGGGGTTCATTATGGCGCTGAGAGTGTGCCCGGGACGGGATGGACAGGATCTGCCCTTCCTCCTGCTCATGATCGTGGCAGCAGGGGATACCGGCGCGTACTACGGCGGGCGCCGGCTGGGACGCCGTCTCTTGGCGCCGACGATTTCTCCAAAGAAAACCTGGGAAGGATTCCTGATTGGAGTCGTCACGGCTGTGGTCGCGGCCCTGGTCGCGAGAGGGTGGTTCATGAATCGCCTCACCATCGCTGACTGCGTGATCCTGGGGATCGCGCTGACGGTGATCGGATTTGCCGGCGACCTGGTGGAGTCCTCTCTGAAGCGCTGGGCGGGCGCGAAAGATTCCTCCGGCCTGATACCAGGGCACGGGGGCATCCTGGACCGGATCGATGCTCTGCTGTTCGCCGCTCCGGTGCTTTTCTACTACCATCTCCACTTCATGGAGGGTGGGTTGCTATGAATGCTCGCCGGGGAGTTGCAATCCTCGGCTCCACCGGATCGGTGGGCTCCAACGCGCTGGAGGTTCTCCGTCGCCTGGAGGGCACCCATCGTGTGCTGGCGCTCGCTGCGGGACGGAATGCCGCGGCGCTCATGGAGCAGATCCGGGAATTCCAGCCGGTGTTGGCCTCTCTGGACCAGCCGGATGCGGCGGCCGAGATCCGGGAGAGCGCCGGCCGCTTGGGAACGAGAGTCGTCTGCGGGGCTGAGGGATCCCGCGCCGTGGCGACCTGCGACGGCGTGGATCTGGTTGTTTCAGCCATCGTGGGCGCGGCGGGAGTGGTGCCGTCCCACGCGGCGGTTGTGTCCGGACGCAGCGTCGCCCTGGCCAACAAGGAGGTCATGGTGGTTGCCGGTGATGTGGTGCGGCGGGCAGCCGAGGCCTCGGGCGCAACCCTCCTTCCCGTGGATTCCGAGCACAACGCCTTGCACCAGGCGCTTCGCGCCGGCCGCCCGGAAGAGGTCAAACGCCTGATTCTCACGGCCAGCGGCGGCCCTTTCTGGAAGCGCGACGGCGCAACGTTTGACCGCATCACCGTTCAGGAGGCCCTGGATCATCCCGTCTGGTCCATGGGGCCGAAAATCTCCGTCGATTCGGCGACCATGATGAACAAGGGGCTGGAAGTCATCGAGGCGTGCCGGCTCTACGACATGGATCCGGGAAGAGTGGACATCCTGGTGCATCCGGAAAGCGTGGTGCACTCGCTGGTCGAGTTCGTGGACGGATCGATCATGGCCCAGATGGGCGTTGCGGACATGCGCGGTCCGCTTCAGTATGCTCTCACCTGGCCCGAGCGACAGGTGAACCCCGTCGCCCCCCTCGATCTCGCCAACGTGTCATCCTTGCATTTTCAAGAGCTCGATCCTCAACGCTTCCCGTGCCCCCGCCTCGCCTATCGCGCGCTGGACATTGCAGGTGTTGCGCCGGCGGCACTGAACGGAGGGAATGAAGCCGTGGTGGCCTCCTTCCTGGAGGGCGATCTTGCCTTCACGGAAATTCCGCTGCGGCTGGCGGATGTGCTGGATCGCGTGCAGAGGGGCGAGGCACCCGGGAGCTCCTTGGCCCGGCCGGATCTGGATGCCTGTCTGGCGGCCGATGCCTGGGCCCGGGATGTGGCTCTGGCGCCTCGCGCCACCTTGCCTGCTCCGCTTTCAGAAGGATTGGTTTCATGACCATTGGTTGGGACAACGCGATCGCATTTGTGATGATCTTCGGCGTCCTGGTCTTCCTGCATGAGCTGGGCCATTTCATCGTCGCCAAGTGGTCCGGCGTCCGGGTCGAGATCTTCTCTCTCGGCTTCGGCCCCAGATTGTTCGGCTGGCGCACGGCCCAGACCGATTACCGGGTCTCGCTGGTCCCCTTGGGGGGCTACGTGAAGATGCTGGGCGAGGACACCGAGGTTGAACTGGTGACCGATCCGCAGGACGGGACGGAGGATGAAGCCCGGCGCCGGGCCTTGTCTTCGGGGCCGGCCGCTCCGGAGGACGGGGAACCGGAAGCCCGGAGTCCCGCACCGGATGCCTTCAGCTCCAAGCCTCGCTGGCAACGCCTCCTGGTCATGATCGCGGGCGGACTCATGAACATCATCCTGGCGGTGCTCATCGTGGCCGGGATGAACATGACCGGAAGGCAGGAACCGAGATTCCTCCACGAGACACCCCGGATCGCCAGCATCGTCGAGGCTTCCCCGGCGGCCCGCGCGGGTCTGACCAGAGGAGACCGCGTCCTTGCCGTGAACGGCGTGCCGCTGGCCGGATGGGAGGCTCTCCAGCAACAGGTCCTGTTCAGTCCAGGCCGGACGCTGGTGCTCCGCATCGATCACGAAGGGATCGAAAAGGACGTGCCGGTGGAGGTCACCTTGCCTCCGGAGAATGCTCCCCAGCATCGATATCAGGTCGGCTACATCGGGCTGCAGGAGCCCGCTTACGATGTCCGGGTGGCCCGCGTGAGTCCGGGTTCGGCCGCCGAGAAAGCGGGCCTGCAGCCAGAGGACATTCTTCTTTCCATCGCGGGCGAGCCCATACTGACCAAGGAGGATGTTGCCCGGATCATCTCCGGCCGGCCGGGCTTGCCGACCGAGATTCTCCTCCAGCGGGGTGGTTCCCGCCGCCCGGTGACTGCCACCCCCGCCAACGTGGACGGCCGGGGTTTGCTTGGAATCCAGTCGGGTCCCACGATCACCGTCCGCCAGCTGGCGCTGGGCGAAGCCATTCTCTCGAGCCTGGAGCAGAACCTGGCGCGAGCCCGGCTTTTCTTCACCGTGGTGGGCAAGCTCCTGACCGGCGGCCTGTCGGTACGAGCCGTCTCGGGGCCGGTGGATATTTTCATCTTCTCGGGCGAGGCCCTGCGTCGCGGATGGAATGCCTATTTCGATCTCATGGCTCTTTTCTCCTTGCAGTTGGGCATTCTCAATCTTCTGCCCATTCCATTTCTTGATGGGGGGCACGTCGCCATTCTGGGCCTGGAAGGCATTCTCCGCCGCGACTTGCCGTCCAGCCTGAAGGAACGCCTGCTGCAGGCCGGATTCGTGGGCCTTCTCCTTCTCATGGGGATCGTCCTCTATTCCGATATTGCCAAGAATTTCGATCTGTTCACCCGCTGGCTGCGGTAACACCGCTCTCATGCCTGATTTCTTTCGTACCCTGCTGGATCTGGCCGAGAGGGGACAGGGCTTTATCACCGCCACGGTCGTGAATTCCACCGGATCGACCCCTGGCAAGATGGGCCACCGAATGATTGTCCTCCCGGACCGGTCCATCCATTTCACCATTGGTGGCGGACCCCTCGAGGCCATGGTGATCGAAGATTGCCTGGAACAATTCCGCCTGCGCAGGAACGCTGTCAAGACCTACCGGCTCTTGCCCGAAGGGAAAGGCGCCGTCGGAATGGTCTGTGGCGGGGTCGCCCGAGTCTTCATCGAAGTGCACCCGCCGCGTCCGGCGCTTCTGGTCTTCGGCGCCGGACACGTGGGGACCGCCATCATGAACCTGGGCCGGGGAATGGGATTTCAGATGTGCCTGGCGGATGACCGGAAGGAGTTTTTGGATCCGGCGCGGTTTTCCCACCCGGTGCGTCTTGTTCACTGTCCGGATGGTTATGCCGGCCCCCTTCCAGAGACTGACCCGGAAACTTTCGTCGCAATCGTGACCCGTTGCCACCAGACCGATCGCGAGATCTTGATGCGTCTCGCCGATCGCCCGTTGGCCTACCTTGGCATGATCGGATCCCCCCGCAAGGTGGAGGTCGTGATCCGAGAGCTTGAAGCCCGGGGCCTGGACCGTACGGCTCTGTCCCATCTGCGAGCGCCCATGGGGTTGCCGATTGGCTCGCGGCGTCCCTGCGAGATTGCTCTTTCCGTCCTCGCCGAAATGATCGCGGTCCGAAACGGCGCCACCATCGCCCTGGAACGGCCACGCGGGCGTCGAGCCTCTCGATCACGCGCCTGAACTCCGCCGCCACGTCCCGGGATGCGACAGGGAGGCCCGCATCTGGCGCTGTATAGAACACCCCTGTCCCTCCTCCGGTTCCCGGGGCCCGCGGAACCGCCCTTCCCGTCGTTGGCACGCCCGTTGCTTTCAAGAGAGCGACAACCACCGCGCGGGCACGTGGCCCCCCTTCAGTCGGCTCTCACCACCGGGCCCCGTGACCCGCGCCCTTTCCGGTCCTGGAAAGGCCGGAGGAGAAGCCCATGAGTCGATTCACCCGCGTGAGCCGTTCCCTCGCGCCCCTTCTCGTCCTCATGTGTACAGCGTCCCTGATCTCGGCAACGGCAGGAGCGTCCAAGCCAGATGAGAAGATTGATATCAACACCGCCTCCGTCCAGGAATTGCAGCTCCTGCCGCGAGTCGGCCCGGTGGTGGCCCGCCGGATTGTCGATTACCGCGAAAAGAATGGTCCCTTCGTCGAAGTGACCGATCTCCTCAACGTGAAGGGAATCGGTGGGAAAATCTTCAAGCAGATCGAGGACCGCATCACGGTCTCGCGGGGCCGCCGGAAATGAGGGGCTGCCGCCGGTGCCGCGCCTCGCGGTCCATCGCGGACAGGCGCCGGTCCGGCACCGGCGGCTGGACCCTGACGGAAACGATGGTGGGCCTGGCTGTCTTCGGCCTGGCCATCATCGTCTCTTTGCCGGCGCTCGCCGGCCTGATACGCCGTGAACGCCTCATGGGAGCGACCCGGGAGCTGGCTCGCACGATGATGGCCGCTCGATGGCGTGCGCTGGGAGAAGGAAGAGCCACCGGATTGAAGTTCACACTGGGGGGAGAGCTTTCCTGGACCCTTTACCGGGACGGTGATGGGGATGGCCTGCGGAGCGCGGACATATCCACGGGGACCGAGGTGGCGCTCTCCAGGCCTGTTTCCCTCTCTCACATTGCCCACGGTGTGCGCGCCGGAATCCTCCCCCGCAGCTCCATTCCCCGCCTGCCACCTCAGCAAGGACTTCTTTCGGGCACCGACGACCCGGTCAAGTTCGGCCGGTCGGATTTGCTGAGCTTCGCTCCCGCCGGCAGCGCGACGCCGGGTTCTCTTTACCTCACAGACGGCATGGACATGACGGCCATTGTTGTCAACGGTGTCACGGGAAGGCTGCGCCTGTTCCGCTACAAGGCTCCCGAAAACCTCTGGAAGGAGATGTCCTGATGGCAAGTGTTTCGGCCCCTCCCGTCGAATGCAAGAAGCCTATCCGCACCTTCCGAGATCTGAAGGTCTGGGAAAAAGCATTTCACCTGGCCCGGGATATTCATCGGCTCGCGGATCGGTTCACATCCTCCGCGCCTGTCGGCTTGCCCCAGGGGATGCGCGAAGCCTCCATCACCATGACGACTCAGATTGCGCAAGGGCATACCCATTCCTATCTGAAGGATTTTCTCCGGTGCCTGGATAGCTCGCTGGCTGCTCTCTCTGACCTGGAGACACGTGTCCTCTTGGCAGGGTCCTTGGATTACCTGGACGCGAGGACCTGCTCGGATCTCGCCAGCCGCATTGGCGAGGTGCGACGCATGGAGTGGGGACTGGTGAATCGATTGCGGGCACGGGACACGGAAGCCTAGACCGGACCTTGTTGCGTTCTCCACTCCCCTGGTAAACTTCGCCGAGAAGGGAGTGGCACCGGCGAGGTGATTGTAGTCCTGCAGCGGATGGCGCTCGGTGGCTACCTGGTTGCCACCTGTTCGGCCTTTTTGTCTATTTTTCTCCGGCGCCAGCGCCTCATCCGCCTGGCGGGCCCTCTCGCGGGAATGGGCCTCCTCTGCCATTCCCTCGCCTTCGTTTTCCACCTG
Source organism: Acidobacteriota bacterium (assembly GCA_046757405.1). Classification (GTDB taxonomy): domain Bacteria; phylum Acidobacteriota; class Polarisedimenticolia; order SMYD01; family SMYD01; genus JBHHYE01. The sequence goes on from JBHHYE010000017.1 coordinate 39,800, forward strand.
AGAACGGCCGGCCCTGCTCTGTTCACCACCCTGGACGAGTCCTTATCCTTTCTCAGTCTCGTCGCCGTATTTCTTTATCTTTTTGGCTCTCTCCGGTACCGGCTTCATGTCCTGGGTGTCATCATGCTGCCCTTGGCTCTCATTCTGGGTCTTCTGGGCAGCGATCTCACCGTCCAGGCTGTTCCTGTTTCGCCCGCTCTTCGGGATCCTCTTCTCTGGCTTCATGTGGTGGTTTCCAGTCTCGGCGTCGGGTCGTTTTTTCTTACCTTTACTTTCAGTGTGATTTACCTGATCCAGGAGCGGGCGCTGAAAGAGAAGCGGCCCGCACGTTTTTTCCTCTCGCTCCCCTCGCTCACCGCGTGTGATCAGGGTCTCTTTCTTTCCTTGATGGTGGGATTCGTCCTTCTCACAGCCGGGCTGATTCTGGCCATGATCTGGAGCGCCAGTTTCCGCGGTACTTTTCACGTGTGGCAGAACCAGCGTGAAATCCTGGCGCTGATCTCTTGGGGCATCTTCGGGGTGGTGTTGTATGCCCGCCTAGTGCGGGGCTGGCGAGGCCGAAAGACAGCTCTTCTCGCCATCGTGGGATTTGCCGCCGTCATGTTGCGTCTCATCGGAGGCCATGTTCTTTCCTGAGCAAGCATGAATATTCTGCTGACAGGCCTGAGTCATCACACAGCCCCCCTGGACGTCCGTGAACGCTTGATCTTCGACGCCGGGTCCCTGCCCTTGGCGATCAGACGCCTGAGGGAAATGACACCTCAGGCGAAGGAATGGCTCCTTCTCTCGACCTGCAATCGCACCGAGATCCTCATCCGCGGGCGGGACACCCCCATGTTACGGGATGCCCTGACCCGTTTCTTTCTGGAGAAAAGCGGCCTCGATGGGCTGCGCCTCCAGAAGGCGCTGTTCTGGCACCGGGATCTCCACGCGATCCGCCATTTTTTTCGCGTCGCAGCTTCGCTTGATTCCATGGTGCTCGGAGAGCCCCAGATTCTCGGCCAGGTGAAGAACGCCCAGTCTTGCGCCCTTGAAGAAGGCGCGTTGCACGGCATCCTGGATACCGTCTGCCGCCGGGCATTTCATTCAGCCAAGAGGGTGCGAACCGAAACATCCATTGGCCGGAATCCCGTTTCCATTTCTTATGCCGCCGCAGAACTCGCCCGTACGATCTTCGGAGATCTGCACGGAACGGCCGTCCTGGTGCTGGGGGCTGGCGAGATGAGCGAATTGACGCTCCGTCATCTCAAGACCGCGGGAACGTCGCGGATCCAGGTGGCAACGCGCCGATTGAACCATGCGGCGGAAGTGGCCCGGCGCGTCGGAGGCGAGGCGATTGCCTTCGACCGGCTCGGCGAGGCACTGGAGCGAGTGGATATTGTTATCTCGTCCACCGCGGCGCCCCACATTCTTGTTCATGCGGGCGATGTGGAATCTCTCATTCGCCGGCGCCGGAACCGGCCTATCTTTTTTGTCGACATCGCCGTGCCTCGTGACATCGATCCCGGTGTCAACGAAATTGACAACGTCTATCTCTATGATATCGACGATCTGCAGCGGATCGTCAACGAGAACATCCAGGAACGGAGGGCGGATGCCCAGAGCGCGGAGGATATCATCGACTCCGAGGTCGCCGCTTTTCACCGCTGGTACCTGGGCCTGAAGGCGGAACCGACCATCACCGCCATGCGAGCGACCTTGCACGCGATCAAGGACGAGGAGCTCGGCCGATTCAACTCCCGGTTTCCAGATCTCGATCCGGAGCACCGTGCCGGGGTGGAGCAGTTCGCCCGTACCCTGATCAACAAGGTTTTACACCGGCCAACGGTGGAGCTCAAACGGTCGCTGCAGGGCGGGTCGACGCCGGGGCAGGTCGAACTGGTGAGGAGGCTCTTCGGGTTGGACCAGGAAGAGGCCGCTCCCAGCGCGCCGGGGAAGCCTGGCCGCTTGCATCCGGTGGGGAACCCACCCAGCAGTGGCCCCGATCCAGAACAAGAGGCCGCCGCTCCCCGCCTCACGGGCCGGCGCCGGGATGCCTGAGCGGCCGGCGTGCGCCGCCTGGTCATTGGCACACGTGGTTCACCGCTCGCCAGGTGGCAAGCGAAACACATCGGCGCCCTGCTGACAGAAGTCTGCGAGGGACTGCAAGTGACGCTTCGCGTCATCAAGACCTTGGGCGATGAAGACCGAAAGACTTTCCCCGCGGCTCTCGGCGCCAAGGGGATCTTTGTCAAAGAAATCGAGGCGGCACTGCTTGACGGCCGAATCGACCTGGCGGTGCATTCCGTGAAAGACCTGCCGGGCGAGCTGGCTGCGGGTCTCGCCCTCGGCGCGATTCCTACCCGGGACGATCCGCGCGACGCGCTGGTGAGCTCGGGCGGGCGCACCCTTCAGGAACTCCCGCAGGGCGCATGGCTGGGTACAGCCGCCGTGCGGCGGCGGGCCCAGCTTCTCCGTGTCCGGCCCGACCTCCATTTTCGGATGATGCGAGGAAACGTTGGGACTCGCATTCTCAAGGTACGGAACGGTGAGGTGGACGGAGTTGTTCTGGCCGTGGCGGGCCTGCAGCGTCTCGGAGAGCGCGAGGCAAGCTGGCAGCCGCTTCCGGTGGAGGTCTGCCTGCCGGCACCGGGCCAGGGTGCGCTGGGGGTCCAGGCGCGCGCCGCGGACGAGGACCTGCTCCCGTTGCTCCGGCGAATCGACGATCTCAGATCCCGCAGAGAGGTCACGGCCGAGAAGACGGTCATGGCTGCGCTGGAAGCCGGTTGTCTGGCGCCCTTGGGGGTCTTGGCGCGGCATCGCTCGGGCCGGTTGCGCCTCACCGCGCGGGTGATCAGCCCCGAGGGCCGGGATCTTGTTCAGGAGGAGCTCGAAGGCGATCCGGGGGATTTCCAGAGGCTCGGCGGCGAGGTGGCGGCCCGCCTGGAGAAGCAAGGAGCCTCGGAGCTCCTGAGACGGGGGCGCGCTCGCCCCGCCGGGTGGGATGGGCGGCCGGATGACTGAAAGTGGAGGGAGCCGCAGGGGCACGGTCTACCTGGTGGGCTGGGGCCCGGGGGAAGCCGGCCTGGAGACCCGGCATGGCCTCCGCCTGCTGCAGGAGATGGATCTCCTGGTTTCCCATCAGCCGCTCCCCGGGCCGGCGGTATCCCACCTCCCTTCTGGAGCGCAGCGCTTCGAGGGTTCGCGCACGGAAGTTTTGCGCCGGGCCAGCTCGGCGGCCGCGGCAGGCCGTTCGGTGGTCTGGCTTTTTCGCGGAGATCCCTATCTGGATGGATGCGGTGCGTGGGCGGCCACCCAGCTTTCCCGGACGCCGGTTCCTATCGAGGTGGTGTGTGGAGTGCCCCTTGCGGTGAGAGGGGCCATCGCGGCCGGTGTTCCGCTTGATCCGGAAACTCCCGAAGGGGCGTTTTTCCTGACCTCCGCGGATGCCCTGCTAAAAGCCTCCATGCCGGCGGTGAAGACACTTCTTGTCAGCAACGTCACCCACACATCCCGCGTCATGGATCGGCTCTTGAGCTGGAGATATGCGCCGGAAACTCCTCTTCTTCTTGTCCTCCACGGCGGATCTCCACGGCAACGTCTTCTTCGTTCGACACTCGGCGACGGCTTCCCGGAAGAGGAAAGAACCGTCTCGTCGGCGATTCTGGTTGTGGGGAGTGTTCTTCAGGATTCCCAGCTGCTCTCCTGGTTCAGGAGCCGGCCCTTACACGACCGGGGCGTGGTGGTCACTCGACCGCGGGCGCAATCGGGACCTCTGATCGAACAGCTGCGCCAGGCGGGAGCCCGGGTGATCGAGTTTCCCACCATTCAGGTCGAGATGACCTCCGACACCCAACAGCTTGATGCGGCGCTGAACTCTCTCCGCCGGAATGCCTGGATCGTCTTCACCAGTGTCAACGGTGTGGAGATGTTCTTCGCCCGCCTGCACGAACTGGGAATGGACGCTCGTTCCATGGGTGGAATCAAGATCGCGGCCATTGGCCCGGCCACCGCTGCTGCGCTCACCCGGCACGGAGTGCATGCCGATACCGTTCCGGCCCGCTATCAGGCCGAGGGACTTCTTGAAGCCCTCGGGGGCGAGAGCGTGGCCGGAACGCGAATCCTGCTTCCCCGCGCGCAGGCGGCGCGGGACGTTCTACCTGAAACCTTGCGACGGCGCGGCGCAATCGTTGATGTGGTTCCAATCTACCGGACCACGGTACCCGCGGTCGATGTGGACGGCCTTCGGAATGCGCTGGATGCCGGCCTGGTGGATGTGGTGATTTTCACATCTTCTTCGACGGTCCGTCATTTCGTCGGCCTGTTTCGGCCAGACGAGGCCAGGAGCCGGCTCGTGAAGGCCGGTGCCGTGGCGGCCTGCATCGGCCCGGTCACGGCGGCGACGGCCAGGGAATCTGGTTTTCCCGTCGCCATCGAAGCCAGCCAGTTTACCGTGCCGGGTCTCCTGGCGGCGCTGGAAACGTACTATGGGCGGACGGCAGCGAGAGACCGGCATGGATAGGTTCTTGACGCCATGCCGGGTCGTCTATACCATCGCCCGGTTTGTGGTGCCGGATGAGTTTTCCCACAAGACTTCTCCCTATCCATGACATCAGAAGGGGCGGCAAGAGTGTCATCAGCGCCTGAGCGTACCACCCTCTTTGAATGTCATCGCGACCTGGGCGCCCGCTTCACTCCCTTCGCCGGCTGGGAGATGCCGGTGCAGTACGCCGGCGTTCTTGCCGAACACCGGGCTGTGCGTCAGGCGGCGGGATTGTTCGATGTCAGTCACATGGGTGAGATCGAGGTGAGTGGCGGCGGGGCGCTCGCTTTCCTGGAATGGATGACCCCGAACCGTGTTGCTTCTCTCCGGGCTGGGCAAGCCCAATACACGGCCTTGCTCAGCGAGCAGGGGACCTTCATCGATGACCTTCTGGTCTACCGCCTGGGCGACCAGCGTTTTCTTCTGGTGGTCAATGCAGCAAACCGAAAGAAGGATCTCGATTGGCTCGAGGCCCACGCCCGCCCGGCGGCCCAGCTGCGCGACGTGTCCGCGGGCTTCGGCCTCCTGGCCCTCCAGGGGCCGATGGGGGCCCGGATCATCGAACGGCTGTTTGGCCAGATCCCGGCGCGTCTGCAACCCTTTCATTTCGTGGAGTTCCCGCATGAGGGCAAGACGATCTTGATCTCCCGCACGGGCTATACCGGCGAGGATGGCTTCGAGCTCTACATTCCGCCGGCCCAGGCCTGCGATCTGTGGACCCGCCTGCTCGAGGAGGGCCGGCCAGGCGGATTGCAGCCGGTGGGACTGGGCGCCCGGGATACGCTGCGCCTGGAGGCGGCTCTTTGCCTCTACGGGCACGATATCGACTCCACCGTCACGCCGTGGGAAGCAGGACTCTCATTCATCGTCAAGATGGACAAGGGCGATTTCATCGGCCGCAAGGCTCTGGAGCTTCAGAAGAAGGACGGCGTGCGCCGGAGGCTCGCCGGCCTGGTCATGGAAGGTCGTGGTGTCCCGCGTCCCGGCTACAAGGTGTTGTGCGCCGGGAATCCCTGCGGGGAGGTGACCAGCGGCACTCATTCACCGACACTCGGCAAGGGCATTGCGCTGGCGTATCTCCCCACGGAAGTCCGGCAGGAACCGTTGGAGTTCGCCATTGTCATTCGTGAGCGAGCCGTAGAAGCCAGGGTGGTTTCCCTACCGTTTTATCGCCGGGCGCGGGGCTGACCCCTCTTGCAAACCGTTCGCGTGAGGTCAACATGATTCCTGAGGATCTGAAATACACCAGAGAACACGAGTGGATCAAGCTCGAAGGCGAGATGGCCACCGTGGGTATCACCGAGCACGCCCAGAAGGAAATGGGGGATCTGGTCTACGTGGAGCTGCCCGCCAAGGGTGACCAGGTGGAGACGGGCAAGCCCATGGGCACCGTGGAATCGGTCAAGGCGGTCTCGGAAGTGTTTGCCCCGGTCAGTGGAGAGGTGGTGGAGGTCAACAGCCTGCTCCTGGACCAGCCGGAAAAAATCAACGAGGATCCTCATGGCGCGGGCTGGATGGCCCGGATCAAGCTGGCCGGGAAGGTCGATTCTTCTGCGCTCATGTCAGCGGCCGAGTACCGGTCCTTCCTGGAGGGCGAGCAGGATTGATCTCAGCTGTGCGAGGTCCGTCGGCCGCTGGGTGCCGGAAGGAATCCAGCTCGGCCGAGGAGTGTTGCCGCGAGTTCCAGTGGCAATCCCGCCACATTGCTGCATGAGCCCCGGATCTCGCGGATGAAGGCGCCTGCCCGCCCCTGCACGGCGTAAGCACCTGCCTTGTCCCTGTGCTCCCGGGCCTCCAGGATCCAGCGGATATGCTCCGGCGTGAGACGTGAGAATCGGACCCGGGTCAGGCGCCAGCCGTCATGGGCTTGGCCATCGGGTATTCGGGCAGGGAGGAGGGCCACCGCTGAAATGACCGAGTGCCAGCGCCCCGAGAGCCGTGCCAGCATGCGGGCCGCCTGAGGGTCATCGCGCGGCTTCCCGAGCATGTGATCGCCCACCACGACGATGGTGTCGGAGCCCATGACCCATGCCGGTTTCCGAAGGCGCACGGCGATGGCTCGAGCCTTCATGATGGCCAGACGGCGGGCGCGTCGGCGGGGTGATTCCCCGGCCCGGTGATCCTCGTGGAGGCGCCCGGGGTGGGTCGTGAATGACAGTCCGCAGCGGCGCAGGATCTGGCGGCGGCGCGGCGACGCCGAGGCCAGAATCAGGCGCGGCGGAGCTTTGCTCATAGGCGCTGAATGTTAGCAATCACCGGAACGGGGAGAAAGCCGGGGCTGCCACCGGGGAACCGTTCTGGTGGAACCCGCCCCGGCCAAGGCCTATAGTTATATAATGCGGCGCATGAGAACGGTACTTTCTCCGCTTTCCTTCACCGCCCTGGCGGCCATGATGGGATTCATGGCCGGGGCCGCCATACGATCCGCCCCCGGCGCCCAGTCCGGTGGAATTGTCCCGACCGAATACCACCCGGCTCTGGTACAGCCGGGCCCGGAGCCCGATCTCACTTTCTTCGCGACGGGCGAGACCATGGGAAAGATCGAACCCTGTGGTTGACAGAAGAACCCCGGTGGGGGACTGGCCCGGAGGGTCGGTTATGCCGAGATTTTCCAGAAGGCCTATCCGGAGAGTGCGATCCTGTGGGTCGACGCCGGGAATTTCGCAGCGGTGGGAATCCCCAGCGCCAAGGTGCGCAACCAGGGCATGATCGAGGGTCTGAACCGGATCGGCTACGCTGCTGTCATGCTGGGCGAGCGGGAACTCTCCAACGGCTACGAAAGCTTCGCCGCCATGCGGGAGCAAGCCAAGTTCCCCTTCGTCTCGGCAAATTTCGTCTACGAGGACGACGGATCGCCCGTGGTCGATCCCTACGTGATCCAGACGGTGCACCGGAAGGACCGCGATATCCGCGTCGCTCTCCTCGGCTTGAATCGCTACAACACGGGCTTTCTCAAGTCGACCGCGGCCGGGAAGAACATCGTTGTGGCCAGTCCCTTCCGCACGGCGAACAAGGTCGTGCCCGAGCTCCGTTCGAAAGCCGACGTGGTGGTGGTTCTCACCTCCCTTTCCATCAGCCAGTGCCGACAGCTGGCCAAGCAGGTCGAGGGAATCGATCTCATCATCGGCGCGCAAGGCGGAGTCGTCTCCAAGCTGACTGAGAGGGAAAACGGCGTGCCCATTGTCTTTCCAGGTAACCAGGGGAAGCGTCTCTCGGAGATTCGCATGAGTTTCGACTCCGATGGGCACGTCTCGGTGTTCCGCAGCCTCCATTACCTCAACCGTGACTACCCTGTGGATCCGGAACTCCAGCAGATGGTTCTCGATGTTCTGGCAGAAGAAAATGCCATCAACCGCGAGCGGGCGAGCGCCGAGGTTCCACAGCCGGTCATCCCGGCCGGAGTTGCATCCTACATCGGCGCGGAGACCTGTGGAACATGCCACCAGGAAGCCCTGGAGGCGTGGAGGGCCTCTGCCCACTCACATGCCTTTCAGACCCTGATCGATCACAATCAGGATTTCAGTGCCGAATGCGTGAGCTGCCACACCGTCGGGCAGGGGCGCAAGGGAGGGTTCGTCAATGCCAAGGCTACCCCGGCTCTGGTGGATGTCCAGTGTGAGTCCTGCCATGGGCCTGGAAGTCTGCACGCGGCGACACCCAAGAAGGGATATGGTGCGGCCGGGGCCCGCTCCTGCCTGGGATGCCATGATCCGGAGAATTCACCGGAGTTCGATTTTTACGCCTTCTGGCCCAAGATCCAGCACTAGGGTGACGCGGATTCTGGCCCTCGACCTGGGGGAAAAACGGGTTGGGGTGGCACTGTCTGATCCGCTTGGAATCACCGCCCAGCCCCTCGGCAAATGTGCCCGGCAGGGCGGGCGGCGCGACAACGAGACCGTGGAGCGACTGGTCCAGGAACACCGGGTGAACCGAATCGTCGTGGGATTGCCCCTCCGGCTGGACGGGACCGCCGGACGCTCCGCGGCGCGGGCCCGGCGTTTTGCCAACCAGCTGCGCCGGCGACTCCCGATTCCCGTCGAGCTCTGGGATGAGCGCCTGACCACCGTCGAGGCCGAGCGCCTGATGATCCGGGATGGGGTCCGCCGGCGGCAGCGCCTGGAGTGCCTGGACGCGATGGCCGCTGTGCTCATTCTCCAGTCCTGGCTGGATGCGCACCGGGACTAGCATGAAGCGGCCGAAACATACCTGGCTCACCGCGGGCCTGGTTCTCCTGGTCGGGATCGGGGGAGCGGGTCTGGCCGGGTACCGGTTGATGGGCCCGCAGGTGGTTGACTCCGGAGGAATCGTGGTGCAGATCCCGCCCGGATCGGGGGCCGGGGAAATGGCCCGTCTTCTCCATGCCAGAGGAGTGATCCGCTCCTCGGTGGCTCTGCGTCTGGTTGCCTGGCTCTCAGGACGCTCCCGGCACCTCCAGGCGGGAGAATACCTTTTCCAGGGAACCGTGACGGTCGGGGACGTGCTGGATCGCCTGGAGTCGGGTGATGTTCTGCTCCATACGGTGACGATTCCGGAGGGGCTGACCCTGCCCGAGACCGTGTCCCGCTTGGCGCGGGCCGGACTGGACATCGAGGGGGAGCTGGCGCTGGAGGTGAAGGACATCCTGCGGCTGAAGGATCTGGATCCGGAGGCGCCGGATCTGGAAGGCTACCTCTTCCCAGACACCTATCAGTTTCCCCTTGGCGTCAGCGCGAAAAAGATTGTGGATCGCATGGTGGACCGGTTCCGGGAAGTGAAGCGGGAGTTGCAAGCGGAGGGTGGGAAAGTCCCCGAGGGCGTCGAGGGAGTGCGACGTTGGGTGACGCTGGCATCCCTGGTGGAGAAAGAAGCGCGGGAAAGCGAAGAGCGCTGGCGCGTCGCCTCCGTGTTCATCAACCGGCTACAGCTGGGCATGCCCCTCCAGTGCGATCCGACGGTGATCTATGCGCTCCGGCGGGCCGGCAAAGATTTGGAGGCGCCCCTTTCCAAGATGTTGAGTTTCGACGATCCTTACAACACGTACCGCTACCCTGGCTTGCCTCCCGGACCGATCGCCAATCCCGGCCGGTCCGCGCTGCGGGCGGCGTTGCACCCTGCGGCCACGCAGGATCTTTACTTCGTTGCGGATGGACGCGGACACCACCGGTTCAGCCGGAGCCTGGAGGAGCACAATCGAGCCGTGCGCCAGCTGAGGGAAATCGTGGGCAGCGCCCGGAACGCGCCTTGACCATGACCCGCCGTTTTTCATTCCCGTCCGGCCGCAACCGCAGTTCCTTTGCCCGTCCCAGAGAGATCCGTCTCTGTCTTCCACAGGCTCCGCGGGCAGAGCACCGGATTGCCCTCTACCGCGCCTGGCGGGAGATCGTGGGTGCGGATCTGGCTTGGCGCTTCCCGATCCTGGAGACGAAACGGGAAACGCTGGTGGTCGGTCTGCCGGATGAAAGGTGGGCCGGGCACTTGCCTTACCTGTCCCGCCAGGTTCTGCCGCGCCTGCAGGGACATGCCTTGTTCCAGCGCATCCGCCGCGTCGAGGGCCGTCGCGTGTCCTCACGGCGACCGAAGGAAAAGCGCGCCCCGGGCCGGAGGGCCGGGCAGCCACCGGGAAGCCAGGGCGGCGATCCGCGCGCCCGGCTGGAGAATCTCGCGCGCGCCATGCTGTCACAGGGGGGAGAAGAGTGACAGAGAGGGCTGTTTTCCTGGCCGGGATCGCTCTGGTCGTGGGGTTTTTCGGTTCCTGGCGGGCCTTCAAGGAGTTGGCCAGGGCGATCCGGTTCCGGTTCGAGCGGGGGAGGCCCTATGTCCCCGGCTCGATCTCCCGGACCGCCTTTTCCAGTCTGGTCTTTCTCTCGATCTTTGCCGCTGGAGCCGGTCTCGGCACGTGTCGATGGCTCCTCCGCCCCTTCCAACAAATCCACGGGGTCACACACGCCGGGCGCGTGCGCGTGACCGAGAGTGATTCAGGCGGCCTGCTTCTCGAACTCCAGGTGGATGCGCGACAACCGCAGGCGCCGGTCATGGCCGCCGGGCTCCCCGGCCGGACATGGTGGGTCTCCGGAACGGTGATTTCCTTCCCCGCGTGGCTGCGCGTGGCCGGGCTGGACGCGGCACATCGCGTGCAGCTGGCCGGCTGGCCGGGGCAAGCGCCGCCCGCCGTTCCCACGAAGGTGGCCCGCGCCACGCGCTGGCTCCGCTACCTCCCGGCTGGTGTCCAGATCCACCGCCGGTCCCTGGTGGGCACAGGCCCCTTGCCGGTCTGGATGTCGGTCAACGTAAGCCGGGACGGGTATACCCTGGGGGGGCGCGCCGGGGCGGACGGCGGAATCTGAAAAAAATACCGCGGCCAGGAATAGATTCGTAGAGCTTCTGGTTTGTTGTCTATGGGCGGCCACCGGGACTCGCCGCCCTCAGTCGCCGCATCCGCCGCGTGTTCCTCATCTTGCCCCCCAAGTCAGGAAACGGGGAGCGTGGTTTTGCCGGGCCCCCCGGCAGGGTGCGGCGGTTTTTTCTGTTGAACGGCGGTGATACAGTGGGATGGCATCCGGACGAGGCCATGCCGCCGACTCTATCTCATTCAAAACTCTCGACTTATGAGAATTGCCCCCGGCAATACCGGTATCGCTACATCGAACGCCGGCCACGGCCCTGGGTCGGAGTCGAGGCGCACACCGGGTCGGCCGTCCACACCGCCCTGGAACGGCTCTATCGGGCCATCCGGGCGGGACAATCTCCCGTTCTGGAGGATGTGGCCGGCTGGTTCCGCGAAGCCTGGCTCACCGTCCCCGAAAAAGACTTGCGGGTGGTGAAGACCGGCTTCGATGCCCGAGATTATTTCCAGCTGGGCCAGGATTGCGTCGAGAGGTATTACCGTCGGTTCCATCCGTTCGATGGAGAAGAGGTCCTGGAGATCGAATTCCGGGTGAACATGACCCTGGACCGGGAAGGGAAGTATCGATGGATCGGCTACATGGACCGCCTTTCCCGCGATTCTGAAGAGACCTATCTGATCCATGACTACAAGACCTCAGCGTCCTCTCCTCGACCCGTTGATCTGGACCGCGATCGCCAGTTGAGCCTCTACGAGATCGCCTTGCGTCTACAGCGGCCCGAGGTAAAACGGGTTCAACAAGTCTGGGATTACCTGACCCTTGACCGGCGTTTTGTCCGGGAAAGGCGGCCTGAAGAGCTCCAGAAGGTCCGGGATGCCTCCCTGGCTCTGGCCCGGAGGCTCGAAGCGGACACCCAGTATCCGGCGCGCCCGAGGATCCTTTGCCACTGGTGCGACTTCCACCCCATCTGTCCGGAAGGCCAGGATTTCGTGCGAGTTAACCCTCCACCGGGGCTCGCGTCGTGAGCGGCTCGAGACGGCGCGGTTTTTCCCCGCATCCTGCGACATCCGGGGCCCCAGGGTCGAGGGTGGCCTCATGGCCGGGAAAGCGTGACAGGGCCCGGCGAAGATCGCAATCCCAAGGAGCCAGGGACACACCCTGCTGAAACGCCGCCCTGGCCTCGCCCTCCCGCCCACGCTGTTCCAGAACGATTCCCAGGTTGTACCAGGCCTGCTCCAGCCCGGAATCCAATGCCAGGGCCTCCCGGTAGGCTGCCTCGGCTTCCGGAAGGCGATGGAGACGCCGCAGGGCCACCCCCAGATTGGACCAGGCGCGCGCCCACCCAGGCGCGCGCCGGATGACCTGTTGCAGCAAATCCAGGCCTTCCTGGTCGGCTCCTGCCTGGAGTGACAGGGCGGCAAGGGCCAGAGCGGCCCGGTCGTTCTCCGGATCGGCCTTGAGAGCGGCGCGCAGGACCCGCGCCGCCTCTTCCTGCTCTCCGCCGGAAATCAAGGCCAGCCCGAGCCCGGTCAGCGCGGAAGCCGAGCCGGGACGCAACGACAGGGCCGTCCGGTAATGGAAAATAGCCAGGTGATTCTCACCCACGTGGGCCGCCAGGTCGCCGGCCAGTACCTGCAGGGCAGCGGGTCCCGGCGCATCCTCCAGGCTGTCCATCAGGGTCCGGTAGGCGGTGCGTTCCAGCCCGGCCCTGGCCTGGGCCAGGGCCTCCGGCAGGGCCAGGTTGCCGAGAACCGCCGGCTCAACCCCTTCGAGAAGGCGGAGAAATTCACGGTCCTCACGGAGGATTCGGTTCTCGCTGGCCAGGGCTTGGAGGAAAGCAGCATGCTCACCGGTCTCCAGATGGCCCAGGTCCAGGCCCCGGAGCGGCGGGACCCGCTCCTCATCCAGCCTGCGGACCACGGCCATCACGCCGGATTGGTGCACGGTCAGCGGCGTGGTGTAGGCCAGCCGGAGGCCGTCATCGGTGAGCAAGGGGCCGGGGCCGGCGTAGGATGCCATGCCAGCTTCATCGAGGACTCGCCGGGCCAGGAGCTGCGCCAGTGAGGTGACTTCGACCCGAGCCAGGTCGCGTTGTGTGGCAGCGGTCAACCGCGCCGCGAGCTGACGGACATCCTTCTCGAGGGGAAAGGGCGAGCCCACCAGAAAATAGTCTCCGCCGCCCACCGACTCCTCGTACAGTTGAGAGTGGGGGAAGACCGACGCGAAGGTCCGCAGGATGCGGCGAAAGTCGTCCTCTGCCATCCCGTACGCCTGGACCCATTGTCCCAGAATACCTTGCGGCGTCAGCCGCGAACGAGCCAGCTCGAAGAACTCCCGCGTGTAGAGAGCCGCCACGCCAGGGATCCATGGGTTGGACGGCTGGCTGGCGATGAGATCGTACCGAATTGACGTGTGCAGCAGCGCTGTCCGCGCGTCCAGCGGCAGGACCTGGACACGTGGATCCGCCAGAGGGCGGCCGGACACGGCATCGAAGACGCCGCTGGCGGCGGCATGGACCACGGTGGGAGCCAGTTCCGCCACCTGCACCAACGCGGGGTCGCGGGCCAGGATGGAGCCGGCCGTGACACCGCTGGCCAGTCCGATGACCAGAACCCGCTGCGGTGCATCCACCATGAGCAGCGGGATGTGCGCCGCGAAAACCTGGGCGCGCATGTCGGCTCCACTGGAGGCTTCTGTCCGGCCGTTGATCTGCAAGCTCATCGTTCCCCCCGGGGCCGCGCGGATCGTCACCAGGGCATCGGCCCCCTCCTCCTGGAAAACGAGCCGGCCCCGCTCGCGCATCACCGACGCGAGATCTTGGCCCGATACCCGGGCGGCGGTCACGTAGACGGGGCCGTTGAACGCGGGGCCAGAGGAGAGCAGCGCCGCGTCCCATGGAGCGGAAAGCCAGAGCAAGGGGGCCGCAAGGAGGCTCCCCAGGGAAAGAAGCGGACGGCGGGAGAGGGATGATGCGCCTCGCGAGCTGGCGATCGCTCCGACCAGCAGAAAGGACATCGCGGCCACCAGCAGCGCGCCCCGGGAGCCGAAGAAGCGGGGAAAAAGAAGCCCCGCCCCGAGGGCGCCCAGAACATTGCCGACGGTGAGATAGGCTCCGGCACGGCCCACCCCCCAGCCCACGCCGCCGGACCGTTCCACCAGCAGGCGGCAGGCAACGGGAAAGGCGGTCCCCACGAGAGTGGTGGGAACCAGCAAGAGAAGCGAGACCAGGGCGAATTCACCCGCCTGGAGCATCCGGACCGAAGAACGGGTCCATGAAGCAAGGTGCGCCACCAGGGGAGGAAGATGCCCCATCGCCATGCTGGTGGCGATGATCGACATTCCCACGGCGAGCTCCAGCGAGCCGAACAGCGCCAGGGGAGAGCGACTGCGGCGCGCCGGGGTGGCCCCCAAGAGATGCCCCACCCCCATTCCGCCGACGGTGACCGCCAGAAGCAAGCCGAAAGTATAGACCGAAGGGCCGATGAACCAGGAAAGCGTCCGGGTCCAGGCCATCTGCGCCACCAGGGAAGCCATGCCGGCCAGGGTGAGCAGGGCGGGCAGGAGCCAGGCGGGAGGACGCGGCCGCGAGCCGGGGATCCGGGCGAGCCGCGGTTCCCGGAAAAACCTTTTTCCAGGGAGAGCCCGCCCGGCCAGGGAAAGGGCAACGGCTCCGACCAGCAGGGATAGCGCCCCGGTGGCCTGAAGGAGGGCCGCGGTACCGACCGCCGGGAGGACAAGGAAGACCGCGGCGAGCGCCCCGAGAGCCCCTCCTGACGCATTGGCGCCGGCCAGGCGGCCGGCGGCGAGCGCCGCTGCCGGCGGGTCGGCGGCTCGCCACTGCGCCAGGGCAGGAAGAGTGGCGCCCATCAGCACGGTGGGAGGGAGCAGGCAGGAAGCGGCAATCAGGGCCCTGAGGGCCAGTCCCGTGAAGGCCATGCCGAACGGCTGCATGCCGATCAGGGTGGTCCATCGAGGGAGCTGCGGCAGGATCACCAGCAGCAGAAGGGAGGTTGCCCCGACGCCCAGTTCCAACCACCCGTAGAGACGCAAGGGGCGTCGGCAGGCCCCGGTGAGCCGGGCTCCCCAGGCCGCACCCAGGGCGAGTCCCGCCAGAAAAGTTGCGGCCACCACGGCGACGGCCGCCGATTCGTGACCCAGGCTGCGGGCCAGAAGCTCGGACCAGGCAATCTCCTGGGCTAGGGCCAGACCACCGGACGTGAAGAAGAGAGCGAAGACCAGCCTGGCCCGGAGAGGCCCCCGGGAAGGATCACGAGCCGGGAAGGACACGAAAGTAGGCTGCTTTCCTGACGGACTCCCCCCGCACCACATCCGTGACCTTGACGGTCAACCGGTAGGTCGCCGGCGGCCACTGGGACAGAGGCGCCGACCACCCCTGGGGGTTTTCCAGGTCGCGATACGCCAGCGGCTCGCCGATGGGTAGCCATCCTTCTTCTTGCCGCACCGCGAAACTGTACTCCACATCCAGGCGACGGCGGCCCGTACGCGGGTCGAAGGATGCGCCATTCACCCGGTAGTAGAACGCGAGCGTGTCCCCGTTCCTGTAAGTGCTTTCCAGGTTGGGGACAATGCGATACCGCCCGAGGGTGAAGGCATCACGCCGCTCCGTCGCAGGATCAACGGCCACGAGCCGCCATGCCAGGATGATGGTGGAAAGTTCCAGATCGCCCCAGAACCGGTCGGGAACCGTGAAGGTCTCCCGCGCCTGGGCGGACTGCCCCGAGGTACGGTCCAGGAGTCGATAGACGGCGAGGTATGTGCCGGGGTCCAGAGCGACTTCGGTCCGGTAGAGCAGCCGCCGGGAGAGGGGGAGGACGTAGTTCTCATGGCTGGGCCCGAACCGTTCAGAGATCCGGATCACCCGATCGGCATCTTCCTCCTTGCCCGAGTAGAGAGAAAGGTCAATGGCCAGATTCGAATCGGCCTCGTCGTCGTTGGTTTCCGAGACCAGAGTCCCTTTCAAGATTCCCAGGGTGATACCGGTCCTGATCTTGTCGCCCTGGGCGGGGCCCAGGAAATCAAAAGCCGTGCGCAGATCCATGGTGCCGAAGATCTCCCGGGATTGAACCGCCGCTTGCTTGTCCTGGATGCGGTAAACCTCCGGGGACATGACAGCGCGCCCCAGGTCGAGGAACAGATTGAGCAGGTTCGTGGTCGGAAGATCGATCTTCTGGCCAAAATTCTTGGGGAGGACGGCAGCCTGCAGACTGTTGCTAGGAAAGAAAGGACGCACCGAGGATTCCAGGTCGCGAAACACCGGATCAAAATCTCTTGGATCGTTGGAGAGTTCCCAGAATCCAGCGAAGTTGACGCGAAACGCCACCACAAAATTGGGCTCCAAGTAAAGATTCGGCCGCTTGCGGTAAAACCAGCGGAGCACACCGCTTCCCTTGCGGCGGAAGGCGAAGTTCTCGGTGTCGTCCGGAGGTCCCATGACGATCCAGATGCGCCCCCGATCGGTCTTCCAACCAGGCTGCGGCTGGTCGATGAACCGGCGGTTGGCCTCTCCCACTCGTTGCCAGAACTCGAGCCGGTATTCGTTCTGGCTGGTCTCCGGGGAGCGGTCACGCCGGGCCCAGAAATCCTGGATGAAACGGATGCGGTCTTCATCGGTTTCGAGCTGGCGAAAGAGGTCCTGTTCTTCCTTGAGAATGATGTAACGGACCGGGCCATTATCCCATTGGCGCAGAGCACGCCGGAATTCGGGATCGTCGGGAAGAGGCGTCAGGTCCCGGGCGCCTGGAGGTCCTGAAGGGGCTTCCATGAGGAGGCGGGTGCTCTTTCCCTCGCCCGGCAGAGGAGCTACGGGAAGGACCAGCGACGGCCCCGGAGAGGGCACCTGGGTGCGGGTAGCGAGCGAGATGCCGGCGGGCTGATCGCCCTCCGCGGGCTCCGGTTCCGTTTCTCCTGCGGTGAGCCACGCCGGCTCCTTTTCCAGCGCCGCTCCGGAGGAGGCCAAGCTCGCCGCCGCCGCCGTGGGGCCTTGGCTGGCTTGAAACTCCGGCGGCAGCTGCGGGTTCGGCCGGTTCAGGATGCGGCACTCGGAAAGAAGGAGCAAGACCAGGAAAAGCCGTGCGCACCGCTGGGTGTGAGAGGGATGATTGGGAGTTCGGGCCGCCGGCCTGGTGGAAATCCGGACCATGACTAGGGTGCAAAGGACCAGAAGAGTTCGCCGACTCCTTTCTCCAGCGGGGTCATATCGACTTCGACGTTTCCCCGCCGGGCGACGACCACCTTCCACTCCCTGAGATCGCCGTCGCCACGAACGATCTTGTAAGTAAAACCGTGGAAAATAAAGTCTTCACCATCTCGGACCATGGTTGCCGGCCGGATCCGGTCCTGGTACTTGGCGAGGAGGGTTTTTCTTTCCTCTTCTTTTTCCTCGGTCCGGTGGCTGGACATCCAGGGAAGGTAGATGTCGTTGATGCTCCGGAGGAACAGGCTGTACTCCGGGCTCATGTTCATCTTCAGCCGCAAGTAAAGGGCATCTTTAGGATGATAGACCGTGGACATTCCCAGTTCCACGACGAAGCGGGCGAGGGATCGGGCTTCATCGAGATTCGCGATCCGGTTGGTCCCCCGCCTGAGCCACCGGTTGAGCTCGGAAAAGCTGGAGCAGTAAGGAATCTCAGGATCGAAGCAGATGGCGTTGTTTTTCCCGTAAACGATGAAGTTCAGGTTGAAGGGAAGATCCGCATCGGTGGTCAGGGTCTGGTAGAGGCTCACCACCTCCGTCAAGAAATCTGCCTTCTGGACATCGACCAGGGAGAGTCGTAGAAATTGCGGATCCACACTCTCTCGCTGCGCGGGGTCAAAGTCCGGAATGCGCAGGGTTCCCCTTTCTTCGCGGTATTCCGGGTAGTCTGTTCCCACCAGGGTGATCTGCAGACCATCTTCCGCGGCTTGAGTCTTGCTCGTGGCATGGGGTCCGCTCTGCGGCTGGATCCCCTGTCCCTGGGTGGGGGAGGCCAAGAAAAGGGCGCTGAGAAGGGCCAGGGGCTGCACACAGGAACGGTACATGAACTCTCTCCAGGGTGATCCAGAAGAAGTGTAGTCAACGTGGAAGGGTTGCGCAACGGAAGACAGGAGATTCCCCGCGGGCTGCTCTCAGCAGTCTCTCTCAGGAGAATGAATGGACGACAATCCCCGCAGGAATCTTGGGATGGAAGAAGGTCGACTTCTGGGGCATGGTCATCCCGGAGGAGGTCACGCGCTGCAGGTCGTCCAGGGAAGTGGGCCTGAGGAAAAAGGCGCACTCGATGCTTCCGGAGCGCACCGCCTCGAGCAACTGCCGCGCATCGTGGTGGAAGGTCACCACCCCATCCTCTCGAGGCTGGGCCGCGGACAGCTGGAGTTCTTCACCCAGGACACGATGATGTAGCAGACTGACATCAAGAGGCTCGAGAGGGGAGGAGGGCGCCTGGGGAGGCGGAATCTGCACCAGGTACAGGCCCGTGCAGCCGGCAAGCGCCAGGCCGACCGTCCCGCGTGAACTTTCAAGCACCCGTGCGACCAGTTTCCCGGCGGCCTGGGTCTCCGAGGGATCGCCGGCGAAGCTTGTCACGGAAAATCGTTGACGCAGGCGGCGGAGAAACTCTTCCCCATGGAAGCGATGCAAGCCGCGCAGGCCGCGATGAATAGGGAGGATGCACAGGCCCGGACTGGCCATACTGACGACCTCGACCAGGACGCGGCCGGCTTCTCGTACCCGGGAGCTCCGCGCTCCGGCCGCGGAGCGCATGGCCTGGTAACAGGCCACTGAGGAGAGGAACCGGTGATGACCATCGGCGATGATCAACTGGCCGGTTCCAAGGATCTCCGCCACGCGCCCCGCGAACGTGCTCTCCGCCTGGACACTGACGCGGTGCCGCACGCCCCCTTCATCTGTGAAATCCAGCTCATCGTGAGCCGCCGCGGCCGCCTCCAGGGTGCTGTGAAAATCACCCCCCGGGTCGGGAGCCAGCAGGAAGATCGGGCTGAGGTGGGCGCCGACGGCTTCCATGAGTTTCTGGCGATCGCGGCGGGGCCCGGCCATGGTGTTCTCATGAGGCAAGACCGAATCCATGGCGCGTTCTTCCAGAGGGAGGGTTCCGAGGAGCCCTGTCCGGGTGAGGAGCTGGCCGGTAGAGGAGACAAAACTCTGCCGGTGTATGGTGAGCGAAGGGTGCTGGTCTCGGACCAGGACGCCGCTCTGGCACCAGCGGCGGAACCGGGCCGCCGCCGCCTGATAAGGATCCATTCCGTGCTCCTTCCGGGGAAGGATCAGGCGGACGAAATTGTGGGGATGGGATCGGCTGAGTCGCTCCCGGTCAAGAGGCGAAATCACGTCATAGGGCGGAGTGATCAGGGCGCCGAGGGAATCCCGTTCACCCAGCTGATACCGCCAACCTCGAAATCCTTCAATGCGTGGCATGGCCGTTCCTCGGGATGAGGACAGGGGAGAGGAGACCTGATCCGTAGCACAGTCCTCGGCGGGGATCCAGCTTCTCACTCCTTGAGCGCCGGCGGAAATGGTGTCAGGATGGCCGGCAGGGAGGGAGAGTCATGCACGACCTGCCGCGGCCCGAGGGCGCCATTGAGGAGAGGCTCGCGCGCGTCCGGGAGCGGATAGCCGCCGCAGCCCGGCGATCGGGCCGGCCGCCCGAGGCCGTGCAGCTGGTGGCGGTGGGAAAGACCTTCCCGGCCGCGATTCTGCAACGGGTGGTCGACGCCGGCCAGAAGGCGCTCGGGGAAAACCGGGTTCAGGAGGCGGTCCAGAAAGCCAGCGTGATCCGGGGTGAGGTGGAATGGCATCTGGTGGGCCATCTACAGAGAAACAAGGCCCGGCAGGCCGCAAGACTCTTCGACTGGATTCATAGCGTGGACTCGGTGCGGCTGGCGCACCGGCTTGCAGCGTGCATCGCTCCCGGCCTTCACCCCCTCAGGATTCTCTTGCAGGTGGACCTGTCAGGGGAGGCCACCAAGTCCGGCGTACCGGTCGCGGAGCTTCCTGGCATCCTGGAAGCCGTCGGGGCCCTGCCAGGGTTGCGAGTCAGGGGACTCATGGTCCTGCCGCCCGCCCTGGAGCCCTCGCGCGTGAGACCCTTCTTCCGGAGGCTCCGAGAACTGGCGGAGGAGGGGCACCGCCGTGGACTGCTTCCGGAATCTCCCGAACTTTCCATGGGAATGAGCGGTGATTTTGAAGTGGCCGTGGAGGAAGGGGCGACCATGGTGCGTGTCGGGTCTGCGATCTTCGGAAGACGTCCGACCCTCAAGACGTGAGGGAATCAGAAGAAGGAGTCTCCTCGCGTGAGGCCGCTGGTTTCTGGTCGTCGATTTGAATGACGGAGGCAAGCGTCGATGGGGCTGTCCCCCCGTGGAGATGGCTCTGTTTCAAGGCGCGGAGGGCTTCGATTCGCCCACGCAACTCCACGAGGCCGTCTTTCGCGAGGTGGGATGCAGAGGCTGTGCTGTCCAGGGTCGCGTCGATATTCCGGGACAAATCGTCCAGAAAGGAGAGATCGGCCTCCGTTTGTGCCTTGAGAGCGGTGCTCAGATCGTTGAGAGAATCAGCAATGAAGGTGAAGTGGTCATCCTGCCGGGGCCTCAACCGGCCATCATAGCGGCCGTCCTGGAGCTCCTTCAGCCTCAGGTTCACGCGATGCAGGAACCCGGCCGTGCGGTGTGATTCCAGGAGAGTCACCAGGTACACACCGAGCCCATAGAAGAGCACCGCCGCCAGGATCAGGAGACTCTCCGTGCGATCCTGCCCGCGCACCAGCTCCTCGAGGCCCGGGCTGGCCGCGACGATGCGGCGGGATCCTGCCGCCGAGATCAGGTAATAAATGCTGAAGAAAATGCTCGGCGGCAGAAGCGCCAGCAGCGTGGTGATGAGGGAAATGCGGTGCTGGTAGGGGCTGTTGATGAGGATATGGCGCCGCCGGCCAAACACACGCACGGTCAGAGGTTCGGTCATGGTCCTTTCCCCGAGGGCGAGCATCGCTGCCGCGTGGGGCGCAATATAGGGTCGGGACCGTGCCTTTGCAAACGAATGGGAAGATGGAGGTTCTGCAGCGGGCGCCGTCAGGCTCAGGACTGATTGTAGGCCTCGACCTCGCCGGCCAGGTCAAAATCCGGGTACTCATCCAGAGGGACCGGAATCTTGATGGAATCTCCAACCCGTTCGGCGACCGCCGCGTCGGACAGGATGTCGACATTCGGGTGCTCGTAGGAAAAGTATTTCTTCCAGTACGCATCCTGAACGGCCTGGTGGGTGATCATCCGAGGGGCTGCCGTGACGTCGTGGAGTTTTTCCCCGATCTTGAACAGAGTGTCGTTGGGTTGAATGGTGTAGACAATGTATGTCTGGCCGTCCGCAACCACCTGCACTTCAAAAAGGTCCTTGTACGGCTTGGGAGGCGGGGGGGGAGGCGGTGGCGGAGCCAAGCGAGGCGCTGGCCGGGGAGCAGCGACGGGAAGCGCGGTCTCCGCCACGGGTTTCGTCGGCTGGGAACCGGGCGCAAAGAAGAGCCAACCCAGGGCGCCGAGCCCGCCCAGCACCAGAACCACCAGAACCATCCTGGCCAGGGGAGATTTTTCCTTCTCCTCCCCGAACATCATTTTTTCAAGCTCGGTCTTGCGCCAGTCGGCGTCGTCGGAAGGGGCCGAGGCGGTTTCGGGCTCGCCGCCGGATCCGCCTTGAATTGTCTTGTCTTCGTCCATCACTCCCTCCCTGCGGGGAATCTTATCATTCCCGTCTGGCTTGAAAGCTTCCTGGTCCCTGCCTCGATGCTGGGTGGCGCACACATGGCGGCTGAGCTAGAATCACGCCTCGAAGAAGGCCACCCTGAAGCTGGATGAGATTCTTGCACTCAGAGGAAACAAGCCGGTATCACAGCGCAACGGACCTTCCCGCCGGTCTGGGCTGGACGCTGCGGATGATCGGTTTCGTGATGCTCACCGCCGTGGCCGCCCAGATCCGGGTTCCGCTGCCATTCACTCCCGTTCCCTTCACGCTGCAGGTGCTGGCCGTCCTCCTGTCCGGCTATGTTCTCGGCGCGCTCGGGGGCGCGGTGAGCATGAGTGCCTACCTGGGCCTGGGTGCCCTCGGACTTCCCGCTTTCAGTGGCGGGGCCGGCGGCTGGGGCGCTCTGACCGGTTTCACGGGAGGCTACCTGCTCGCCTCCCCGCTGGCCGCCTTCGTGGTGGGTCTGCTGGCTGGACGGAGTGCGGCGCCGTTGCAGCGCGTTTTCGCCGGGTTCTTCGGCCTGGCGATCATTCATCTCGGCGGCATCGGGTGGCTGCTCTGGATGGGGAATTCGGTTCCACGGAGTCCTCTGGCCCTTCTGACCTGGAGCACTCTTCCGTTCCTCGGCCCGGACCTGGTCAAGGTTCTGATTGCAGAACGCCTCTCCCGCCCTTCCGGTCTGCCGCGCGGCCCGGTGCGGCGCCGGCCTGGCTCCGCTCCTGAGTGAACCAGAGCTGCGAGGCGACGGGCACGCGCCGAGCCCCCATTCCGGGTTGCACTCGTCCCAAGCTGTTCGCTGATGCCATGCTCGGGCGTCTGGCGCGCTGGCTTCGCATCTTCGGCCTGGATGTCGCCTACGATCCGGGCGCCGATGATGCTGAGCTGGTGTGCCGCGCAGCCGAAGAGGCTCGCATGATTTTGACCCGGGATACGCATCTGGTCCAACGACGTCTCGCCCGCCATTCCCTGTTGATTCGTTCGTCCACTCTCTCCGATCAACTCCACCAGGTCTGCCGGGAATTGAATCTTCGCGTGGATCGAGAACGAATTCTCAGTCGCTGCGTGGTATGTAACCGCCTGTTGGTTCCTGTTTCCATCGACAGCGCCCGCCATCGGGTGCCACCGTTCGTGGCTCGCACTCAGACTCGGTTCAAGGAATGCCGGGAATGTCGCCGGCTCTTCTGGCAGGCCACCCACGTTGTCCGTATCCTGGACCGTCTCCGAGAAATGGGTTTCTCACCGCAAAGATTCTAGGGCTGCTGGTGGTGCCGAAGAGGAGACTCGAACTCCTATGGGCTGAACGCCCACTAGGTCCTGAACCTAGCGCGTCTACCAGTTCCGCCACTTCGGCGTCGATTGGCAAGCGGCGAGAATAGGATTTGCCTGCTCTCATGTCAAGATCCCCGGCAGGTGAGCACCCTGCCGCTCGAGGCGGTTCCCGCGCGCAAGGCCCGCCTGCCCTCACCGTCTGGGCCGTGGGCCTTCTGATAGCCCTGGCCGCTGTCGGGCTGCGTGGCCGGCAGGATGCCAATACCGTTGATGATGCTTACATCACTTTTCGCTGTGCCCGGCATCTGGCCGCTGGTGCAGGCCTGGTTTACAACCGGGGAGAGAACGTGCTGGGGACGTCCTCTCCCGGCTACGCTCTTATCCTGGCCGGCTGGTCCCGGATGATCGGCACGGCAGATTTTCCCCACCTGGCTCTCTGGCTCAACGCATGCGTGGATGGGGGAATCGTGCTGATGCTCTTTCTCTTGGTGTGGAGCCTCTGCCCCGGGCCGCACAGAACAAGGGCACTGGCCGCACTGCTGGCTGCGGGACTGTATGCCGTGGACGCACGCAGTGTGGATTTCTCCACGGGCGGAATGGAAACGCCTCTCTTCGTCGGCCTGCTCGTGGGATGCGCCCTCGCGCTGTCCCTGGGCCATACCTGGTCCGGCGCCGTGCTCGCGGGTGGGTCGGTCGCCATCCGTCCCGACGGAATCCTGATCATAGGGGCCTTTTTCCTGGCCTTGATGATGAGACGGCGTGGGCTTTCGATGGGCGTCCTGCTGGCCGCCGCCACTCCCGCTGTCCTCACGGGTTTGGCGATCACGGCCTTCTATGGCGACCCGCTTCCCGCATCCCTGCGCGCCAAAGCTGGCCAGGTTTACCTGCTGCACCACGACCAGGCTGCGCGGGTGATCTCCGGGCACCTGGCCGGAATGACGGCGGGATGGCTGCCGGTGGCGCGCACGGTGCCTTTTCTCCCGGCGGCGGCACGCGGATTTCTCTCGCTGTTTGCCAACAGCATCCTTCCCGGAACCCTGTGCTTCATCGGTTTCCGGCGAGGAGTGCCTGGTCCGGCGCGTTCTCTTCTGGTCGCCTACGCCGCGATCTTCATCGCCGCTTTCGCCGTGGCCAACCCCCTCATGATGGGATGGTACCTGGTGCCTCTCGAGACCACCTACATCGTGTTCTTGTCGCTGGGTACGGCAAGGCTGGCTGCGGCCGGCGCCAGACGATGGGGAAACTGGCCCATGCGCGGGGCTGGGGGATTCGTCGCGGGCGGTCTTTTCCTGGTCCTGGTCTTTGTCCCGCAACTCCGCCGCTATGAATGGAGGCCGGGGCAGGAACGCCCCCTGGCTGCCATCCGCAGTGAATGGAACAAGATCCGCGAGGCGCGCTACCTGCAAGCCGGATCGGAGGTGGCGGCCTTCACAGGAGGCGTGGCGCGTGTGGCGGCTCCGGAGATCGGCGCCCTGGGATATGCCTATCCCGGACCGATCCTGGATACGGTCGGGCTCGTGAGTCCAGAGGCCCGCCGGTATTATCCGCTTCCACCTGAGGCTGTGGCTGGAATCAACGCCATTCCCCCCGCTCTCATCCTTGATCGCCGCCCGGATTTCGTCATCTTTCTGGAGATCTTCGGGCGCCGGGGGCTCCTGCGTGATCCCCGCTTCCGGCGTGACTACCGCCTTTGGCGAACCTATCCGTCCCGCACCTTCGGATCCCATGGACTGCTGGTCTATGTCCGTCGCGCCAGCGTGTGGTAGGTTCGGGTCTTTTCGGAGCAACACCGCGTGCCACGGCGAAGAAAACCACCTCCTGAACCGGTCAGCCGCCAGACTCTCCTGGATCACATGGCGGACCGGGAATACCACGCCAGCGCCGGCCGTGAGCTCATGCGCCAGATCGGAGTGGAAAAATCCCAGCAGGAAGCCTTTCGCTCTCTCCTCCGCACCATGGTGGAAGAAGGCGAGATCCGCCGCCTCAAGGGCAACCGTTACCGGCTGGCGGCCAGAACGCGCATGGTGCTGGGGCGGCTGCAGACGCATCGGGACGGGTACGGGTTCGTGGTGCCCGATGAAGGCGACGGGCCCGACATCTATGTCCGGCGGCGGAACATGCGCGGCGCCCTGCACGGAGATCGCGTCCGGGTGCAGGTCCGCCTTCCCGGGGAGGGCGGACGGGCAGAAGGCCGCATCACCCACGTGGTGGAGCGTGCTCATCACCGTCTCACCGGGATTTTCCAGCGCCGGAAAACCATCGCCACGGTGGCTCCCTATGGCAACGCGCCCTACGAGAGGGTACGGATCCCGGCCGGAGAAGCCGGCCAGGCCAAGGATGGCATGGTCGTCGGGGTGGAGATCTCAGGGAGGGAAACCACCCAGGGAATTCCCACGGGCCGCATTGTGGAAGTCATGGGCTGGCCCGATGAGCCGGGCATGGACCTCCAGCTCATCATTCGCAAGTACGATCTGCGGGATGCCTTTCCGCAGGAAGTCCTTGAGGAGGCCCGGGCCTTTTCGACCACTGTGGAGGACGCCGATCTCCAGGGGCGCGAGGATTTCCGGGAGCTGCTCACCGTCACCATCGACGGCGAGAGCGCGCGCGATTTCGACGACGCCATCTCCATCCGTACAAGCCGGCGGCAGGGATACCAGCTCTGGGTTCACATTGCCGACGTGAGCCACTATGTCCACGAAGATACGGCCCTGGATCAGGAAGCCCGGGCCCGAGGAACGAGTGTCTACTTCCCCGAGCGGGCGATTCACATGCTGCCGGAAGCGCTCTCCACCGGCATCTGCAGCCTCAGGCCGCAGGTGGATCGCCTCTGCCAGACCTGCGTGATTTCCCTGGATCACAGCGGCCGCGTCACCTCTTCGCGCATCGTCAAGAGCGTGATCCGCTCCGACCACCGGCTGACCTATACCACCGTCGCACAGTGCCTCGAGAACGGCCAAGGCGCCCCGGGCCCGGATCTTCTCGAGACCTTCCGGATGATGGCCGATCTCTGCCGGATCCTCCGGGCCCGGCGTCTCGAGCGCGGCAGCATCGATTTTGATCTTCCGGAACCCGTTTTGCTTCTCGATGATCGAGGAGAAATGACCGGCATCACCCCCCTCCACCGCAACGTGGCGCACCAGATCATCGAAGAATTCATGCTTCTGGCCAACGAGACGGTGGCCACGTTTCTGGTCGCGCAGGAGTGGCCGGCGATTTTCCGCGTTCATGACCAGCCGGATCCCACAAAGCTCGAAGAATTGGACCAGATTGTCCGGACCTTCGGCTACGCTCTTCCCCGTCCCTTCGAGGACATCACCTCAAAAGATATCCAGAATTTCCTGGCGAGCGTCGAGGGCCGGCCAGAAGCCGACGCCCTGCAGCGGATTGTCCTGCGCTCCATGATGCGTGCCCGCTACAGCGAGGTCTTCGGTCTGCACTTCGGGCTGGCCACGCGCCGCTACCTGCATTTCACTTCTCCCATCCGCCGGTACCCTGATCTCCTGGTGCATCGGACCTTGTCTCAAGCGGCCCACTGGAAGGCGGCTCCGCCCGAGGCGCGGGCGAGCCGCAGGAAACGATTCCACGACTTTGCGGAGCACGCCTCGGAGAGGGAAAGAAACGCCGATGCCGCCGAGTGGGAGCTCATCGAATGGAAGAAAGTTGCCTTCATGATCGACCGGGTAGGAGAGCGCTTCGACGCCATCGTGTCGGGCGTCGTCTCGTTTGGCCTCTTCGTCGAGCTGGAGGATCTTTATATCGACGGCCTGGTGCATCTCTCCACCCTGACAGACGACTCTTACCGGTTTGTCGAGAGCAAGCACTTGCTCGTGGGCGCGAAAACCGGCCGGACATTCAAGATCGGGGATCGGGTCAGGGTCAGGGTGGAACAGGTCAACGCCCTGTCCAAGCGGATCGATTTCAGGCTTGTTGGGCGGAAGGGCTCTCGAAGACGCGGGTAGACGATTGTCGCTACAACAAACTCAATCGAGGTACCCTCATAGGGTGTGTCAATAGAACGAGGGCGATGTAGCCTTCCAGGT
>JBHHYE010000018.1:0-65064 GCA_046757405.1 Acidobacteriota bacterium
ACCGAACCCGCGGCAGAATGAGATTCGGACTGGAATACGTCGGTGTCAAATCTTATTGAGTCTTGCATAACATAGTGACACATAGCCGGATTCCGTGTATACTTGCGGCCATGGGAAACCCAGCCGGGGTAAAGAGAGACTTCGCTGCGCTCGAGCAACGCCGGATGATGGCGGTTGATCTCTTGCGGAAAGGTTCAAGCCAATCCGAAGTTGCCCGGCAGGTCGGGGTCCATCGCCAGTCGGTCAGTCGATGGGCAGGACAGTTGAAGCAGGGTGGACGTCGGTCTTTGCGGAAAGCCAAGCATGTCGGACGGCCACCGCGACTCGACGCGGCTGATCTACGCCTAGTCGAACGAGGGTTGAAACGGGGACCCGAGCCCTTGGGCTTTGACAACGGACTGTGTGAACCGCCCCGGGCTTGCTGGAGACCCTGTGGGAAGAGTGAATCCGTGGAGAAGGCAGACGGCATGAGCCTGGCCAGGCGGGCCGGCTTCCGGTAGACTGCGGGCGGTTGCGGCCGGGGGATGCCGGGGAGAGATGGTTCCGGGCGCCGGTAGCTCAGCTGGAGAGAGCATCAGACTTCGAATCTGAGGGTCGGGGGTTCGAATCCCTCCCGGCGTACCAGCCGCGTTTCCACCCCCGTTCGCCGGAGGCGCTGCCGAGAAGCGGACGTGGAGCGCGACACCTACCCGGAAGAGCGATTCATCGCGAGCGGGCTGCGGGAGGAAAGGGTCCCGGAGGCTGCCGCACGGCTGTCCGTCCGCCGTCTCCTGGAGCTGTGCGACTGGCACGGGGTGGGGCCGGTGCTGGCCGGAGCGCTGGAGCGGCGGCCCCTTCCCGCGCCGGTCCGGGAGAAGATCTTGCCTCCCCTCAAGGATCTCCGCCGGCAAACCCTCCTGGACAACCTGCTCCTCATCCGGGAGCTGGCGCGATTCGCCGGTGAACTGCAGGCGGCCGGTGTCCCGTTCCTGCTTCTCAAGGGGGCAGCGCTCTTGCCGCTCATCTACTCCGGCCCGGAGGCGCGTCCCCTGGCCGACGTGGATCTCCTGATCCAGGCCGCGGACTGGCCTCGCGCGCGGGACCATCTGCACCGGACGGGACGTTACCGGCTCCCCGCGGCCGGCCGGCAGCGTCTCCGCACGCGCTTCCACCGCAAGGTCGATGTGGCCACCGTGGCCCGGCCGGGGTGCACCTTCGAGCTGCACTGGGAGATGGATATTCGCGACCGGACGGTGGTCGATATTCCGGCTCTCATGGCGCGCGCGGTGCCCCTGGACCTCGAAGGAGACGGCTATCGCCGTCCCTCCGACCCGGACCTGGCGCTGCACGCCTTCCTGCACCTGGCCTCGCACGCCTCCTTCCCGCGGCTGATCTGGGTGCATGATCTGGCCCTCCTGGCCCGTGCGGGACGGATAGACTGGGATCGTCTCTCGGCCGATGCCGCCCGAGCCCGGGCGCGCGCCTCGCTCCACTACAGCCTGACCTACCTGGAGAAGATCTATCCGGGCACGGCGCCGTCCGGCCTCCTGGCTCGGGCTCCCTTCGGCGCCTTCCGCCGCTGGATGTTCCGGCGCGCCGCCACGCCCAACCCGATCCTGCCCACGGTCGACCTCTGGCGGCTGCACCGGCGGTACGCTTACGCGCTGGCGTTTCTGGATACGCCCGGCATGATGGTGCGCTTTGCCCTGGGCCATGCCTGGCGGAAGGTCCGAGCCCGCCTCCCGGGAACCTAGGTTCCCGGCGTCCGCCTCGGTTGGCCCGCGGGCGGCCGGCCGGGTCAGGGTGATGATCGCGCAAGAATGTGGCAAAATGCCGCGAATCTGGAGGGCGCCGTGCCTCCCACATCGAACGAGCTGCGTCCCAGGCCGGTCCGGGTGTCGATCCCGGTGCGGGTCTCCTTTGCGGGCGAGGCATTCCAGATCCGGGACTTCACCGCGAACCTGAGCGCCGGCGGCGCCTTCCTGCCCACGGAGCGCACCGTGCCGGTCGGCACCCGCGGCACTCTCACCTTCCGGCTCTCCCAGTGGGAGGAACCGTTCACCGTGGAGGCCGAGGTCGCCTGGGTGGCGAACGGCCATGAAGAAGAAGACGGGGGAGAAGCCGCGCCGCCGGGCCTGGGACTCCGGTTTCTGGACCTGGGCGACCGGCACCGGAAGCGGCTGGAGCGTCTCGTGGAAGGGATCCAGGACGGCTCGGTGGTCCAGGCGATCCGCCGCTCGCTCCAGGAGGACGGGAAGCACCTTGTCGAGGCGCTGCGGCGGCGCCCCACCGATCAAAAGGTGATCTTCGCGGTCTTCGCCAAGGGGGTGGAGATCGACGCTCTGATCCGGGAGGGGAATCCGGTGGTGACCCTCCGGCTGCTGTCCAATCCGCGCCTGGGGGTGCCCCATCTCCGCCGCCTGCTGGAGGATCCGCGGACGCCGGCCCGGCTGCTCCTGGCCATCAAGAAAGCCGGCCGCTGGCTGGCCGACGAGGAGTTACGGGTGCTGTTCTGCGCCCATCCCAGGGTCCCCTTCGCCGCTGCCTTGCCCCTCCTGCCCCGGCTATCCCGCCCCTCTCTCCTGGAACTGGAACGGCGGCCGGGCTTGCAGGCCGCCCTGCGCAGCCGGGTGCAAGCGCTCCTGGCCCGGCGCTCCTGAGGGGATGGGGGCTACGGGGTCCCGCGCCGGAGTGCGGGAACTTGCAGGCCGAGCCGCTCCTTCACCTGGATGATCTTGGGCCCGGCCACGGCGCGGGCGCGCTCGGCGCCCCGCTCCAGAAGGCGGTCCAGCTCGTCCGGTCCGTTCATCAGACGCTGGTACCTCTCCCTGAGGGGACGTAGGGTCTCCACCACCACCTCGGCCACCCGCTCCTTGAGCTCGGCGTAGCCGCGCGCGCCTGCGAAGTCCGCCTCCACCTGGTCGCGATTTCGTCCGGTCAGGAGCTGGTAAATGGTCAGGAGGTTGTTCACCCCGGCCCGCTCCGGCGCGTCGCTGAAGCGGATCTCGCGCCCCGAGTCGGTGGTGGCCCGCTTGATGACCGCGCGGAGATCATCCGCCGCGTCGGTCAGGAGGATGGCGTGCCCGCGCCCCTTCTCGCTCTTGCTCATCTTGAGGGTAGGATCGTCCAGGCCCATGATCCGCGCGCCCCGCGGCCGGATGACCGGCTGCGGCAGGACGAAGGTCTCTCCGTAGAGGCGGTTGAACCGCTGGGCGATGTCGCGGGTGAGCTCGATATGCTGCTTCTGGTCCTCGCCCACCGGGACCTCGTCGGCGTCATAAAGAAGAATATCCGCCGCCTGCAGGACGGGGTAGGTGAGCAGGCCGGTGAGAACGCTCTCCTGCCGGGCCGCCTTATCCTTATACTGGGTCATTCTTTCCAGCCAGCCCAGGGGCGTGACACAGCTCAGCAGCCAGGACCCTTCCGCGTGAGCCCGCACGTGGCTCTGCACGAAGAGGGTGGTCTTTTCAGTGTCGATGCCGGCGGCGACCAGGAGACCGGCCAGCTCGCGCACTCGCCGCGCCAGCCGGCGCGGGTCCTGGGTCACGGTGATGGCGTGCAGATCGACGATGCAGATGAAGCTGGTGCGCGTCTCCTGCAAGGCCACCCACTGCTGGATGGCCCCCAGGTAGTTCCCCAGGTGCAGGCCGCCCGAGGGCTGGATGCCGGAGAAGACACGTTTCCGCGCGCCTCGAGTCTGGACCATGTTGGCTCTCACCTCCCTGGGGATCGAACATCGGCCAACCGCCGGTGCAGGTCGGCCCGCTTGACGTGCGGGACGTGATTCTTGCACATCGCGCCGGGAACGGGATTGTGGACCCGGAAGATCACCCGGCTGGCGGCCGCGAGCGGCGGTTCAGGATGGCGATCAGGGTGAGCAATGTGCCTCCGGCGAGCTCCAGGAGCGGCACGTTCCAGCCGGCCGGACCGATCCACGGGCCGGGAAAGAGAAAGAGCCCCGCCGCCAGGAGCAGCCCGGCCCGGGAGAGGCGGGAAAGAGGGGCGAAGAGCCGGCCGGCCAGGCCGGCGGTGAACGCCACGATCCCGCCGCCGGCGAGAAGGGTGGTGGCCAGGATAGCGCTCCAGGCAGCCGCTCCTCCGCCGGGATCCAGCCAGAGGAGCTGCGGGCGGAGGACGAAGAAATAAGGAAGGATGAATCCGGCCAGGGCGAACCGGAAGGCCGTGAGCCCGGTCCGCATGATGGGCGAGCCGGCGATGGAGCCGGCGGCATAGGCCGCCAGGGCCACCGGCGGGGTGACCATGGACATCATCCCGAAGTAAAAGATGAAGAGGTGGGCGGACAGGGGGACGACACCCAGGTGGGCGAGAGCCGGGCCGATCAGGGTGGCCAGGAGGAGATAGCAGACGGCCGAGGGGAGTCCCATTCCCAGGATCAGGGACGATGCCATGATGGCGGCCAGGGCCAGCGGCAGGTTCTCCCGAGCCAAGGGGAGGAGGAGTTCCGGCAGGCGCGTGCCCACGCCGGTCAGGGTGACGATGCCGATGATGATCCCGACGCAGGCCGCGGCGGCCACCAGCGGCACCATGTCCCGGGCCGCCTTGGCGCCGGCCCGTGCCAGGTCCCGAAAGGCGAGGCGCGTCCGGGAGGCGGGAAGGCTGGCCAGGATGGCGGCGATCAGCGCGAAGCTCACGGCGCGAAAGGCCGTGTAGCCCAGGATGAGCGCGCCGAGCAGGGTGGTGAAGGAAGCCAGGAAGACCGCACCTTCTGAAGGATGGAGGGGCGGCGCCCCCTCCCGAGGCTGGGGGCGCGCCGCCTGCAGCATGCGGGCCTGGAAGTGGACCATCAGGAGGAGCGAGAAGTAATAGAGGATGGCCGGGATGAGCGCCGCCTGGATGATCTGGAGATAGGTCACCTGGGGCTCGACGATCTCGAGCATCATGTAGGCGCCGGCTCCCATCACCGGGGGGACCAGGGCGCCTCCCGAGCTGGCCGCGGCCTCGATGGCGGCGGCGGTGACCGCTGGAAAGCCCGCGTTCCGCATCATGGGAATGGTGAAGGTGCCGGTGGTGGCCGTGTTGGCCACGGCACTGCCGGAGAGAGAGCCCATGAGCCCGCTGCTCAGCACGGCCACCTTCGCCGAACCGCCGGCGCGCCCCTGGAAGAGCCGGCGCGCCAGGTGGATGATGAAGGCCGTGGCGCCCGAGCGCTCGAGGACAGCCCCGAAGAGAACGAACAGGAAGACGTAGGTGAACATGACCCGGAGAGCGACTCCGAAGACCCCCTGGCTCTGGAGAAAGGCCTGGGAGGCGATCCGCTCCAGGGGATAGCCGCGGTGGGGAAGGAGCCAGCCGGGGAGAAAGACGCCTACCCGGGCGTAGAGGATGAAGGCCAGGGAGAGAAGGGGCAGGGCCGGTCCGATGGCGCGGCGGGCGGCTTCCAGGACCAGCAGGAGGCCGATCCCGCCGGCCACCAGGTCCAGGGCCGTTTCCTGGCCGGCGCGGTTCCCCAGCGACTGGCCGCCGGACCAGAAGCGGGACAGAGCGGGCTCGGTCTGGATCACCACGTACCCCCACACCGCCACCGTGAGCAGAGCCAGGGAGAGATCGGAGAGGCGACCCGCGGCGGCGCCCAGCCAGCGGGGACGGACGGGATAGATCATGAAGCAGAGAACCAGCCCGGCCATGGAGAAGAGGGCCAGCTCGGTCTGGGGAGAGAGCCACGGATAGTTGACCTCGCCCAGGGTGAAGAGGCACAGGACGATTCCCAGCCAGGAGAGAACGGGCGGACGCCAGGACCGGGCCATGGCGGGGGATCAGGTGGGGCCGCGGTCCGCGGGCCAGATACCGATCTCGCGGTAGTAGCGGATGGCGCCGGGATGGAACGGCGTGCCGGTGTCCCGGACCACGATTTGCGGCTGGATGGCGCGGCCGGCCGGATGCCGCTCTGCGACCCGCTCCCGGTTCTCGTAGAGCGCCCGCGTGATCCGGTAGATGAGGTCTTCATCCGCGTCCACGGCGGTGATCAGCTGTATGGAGCCCACGTTGAGCCCGGTGAAGTCGCGCTCCTGCCCATGGTAGGTGCCGGCCGGGATGACCGCCGGGTCGAAAAACAGGTAGCGGTTCGTCAGCGAATCCACGGCCGCGGGATCGAACGTGAGGAAGCGGATCTCCTGGGACACGGCCGCCCGGCTGATGGAGGCGGTGGGGACCGCGCCGCCCAGGAAGGCGGCCGCGGCCGCGCCGTCGGCCAGCAGGTCCACGGCGCGCGACTGGGTCGCGTGAACGGGAGAGAAGTCATCATAGGTGAGGCCGTGGGCGGCGAGGAGCGGGCGGAGGAAATACTCGAAGCCGGCCCCGGCCGGGCCCACCACGACGCGGCGGCCCTTGAGATCCTGGAGGCTGTGGAGCCCCGAGGCGGCCGGCGCCACGAAGAGCGCCACGTTCGGAGCGAGGGTCATCACCGCGCGCATCGGATAGGCCCGGTCCCAGCCGCCTTCTCCGCGCACGGCAAAATAGGTGATGGCCGCATTGGAGAGGGCCAGGTCCAGCTCGCCCCGGGCGAGCCGGCGGATGTTCTCCTGCGAGCCCTTGGTGGCCTCGGCGGTGACCCTCCAGGAGCCTTCCCCCGCCTGGGTCAGTGCCTCGCTCAGCGCCCCCCCGACCACGAAGAAGGCGCCTCCGGGAGGCGCCGTGCCGATGCTGAGAAAGGAACGGGCCTTCCGGGGTGGGCCGTCCTGCCCGCCGCAGCCCAGGAGAGGGAGGAGGACGAAACAGAAGAAAAAGCGGCGCATGGGCGGCCCAACCCTAGATGCGTTCGGTTCCTCTGTCAACGCCGGCCGGGCCGATCGGGGGGGTTCTCGGCAGGAGAAACAGCCGCTCTGCGGCAGCGGCGAGAGAGACCAGGGAGAGCCTCGTCTTTCCAGGACTTTACCTTCACGTCTCATGCGACCGTCCCACGAGCGGCCGTTTTCTAGTAAAGTAACCGGCTCGAAAACGTTGTCCTGGAATGAGGAAAACCTCGAGGGGGGTATCCCCTGGCGGACGGATCGGGCGCCGCTCCCTGGACGGGCCGCGCTCCTGGAGCCTGGAAAAGAAGTTGCCCTGCCGCCTTCCAGGATGTCCATGATCGGTTGATGGAGGAGCCTTGCCCGGTATGAACAGACAGGGTGATGCGCGGGGAGGTGTCGTGGTCCTGTGCCTGTTGCTTGGCCTGGTGTCGGCTCCGGTCAGGACCGCGGCGGCTGAATGGCCTGACTGGCGGGGCCCCCACCACAACGGAGTCTCCACCGAGACCGGGCTGGTGTCTTCCTGGTCGCCGGAGGGGGAGAACCTGATCTGGAAGGCCGATTTCATCGGCCGGTCCACGCCGGTGGTCTTCGACGGACGCGCCTGCGTGATCGGGCGGGTGGGAGAGGGAATCCGGAGGCAGGAGCGGGTGGCCTGCTTCAGCGCGGACGATGGGCGGTTGCTCTGGGAGGATCGCTTCAACGTCTACCACACCACGGTGCCATTCAACCGGGTCGGCTGGGCCAGCCTGGCGGGCGACCCCGAGACCGGTCTTCTCTACGCCCACGGCGTCGCCGGGCAGATGATCGCCTATGACCGCCGGGGTGCGGTCGTCTGGTCCCATTTCCTCACCGAGGAGTACGGCCATCTCTCCGGGTACGGCGGGCGGACCCAGACGCCGCTCGTGGTGGGAGATCAGCTGATCATCAGCTTCGTCAGCTCCTCGTGGGGCGAAGAGGCCGCGCCCCGCCACCGCACCTTCTCGTTTGACAAGCGCTCGGGCACTTTGCTCTGGGTCTCGACGCCGGGAAACCTGCCGTACGATTTCAATACCCAGTCCGCCCCGGTGGTTGCCACCATCCAGGGCGAGCGTCTGATCGTGGCCGGAAACGCGGATGGCTGGATCTACGGCCTCAGGGCCGGGACCGGCGAGAAGGTCTGGGGATTCCAGCTGGGCAAGCGGGGCCTGAACAGCACGGTCCTGGTGGACGGCGACCGGGTCTACGCCGCCCATAGCGAGGAGAACATCGATACCCCGAACATGGGCCGCCTGGTCTGTTTTTCCGCCGCCGGCACGGGCGATCTCACTGGCACCCACGAGATCTGGCGGGTGGACGAGTTCTCCGACGGGTTTCCGTCTCCGACGCTCAGGGACGGCCGTCTCTTCGCGGTCGACAATTCCGCCAACCTTTACAGCATCGATGCAGCCACCGGCCGCGTGGCCTGGTCGTTCCGGCTGGGCCGGGTCGGCAAGGGATCCCCTGTCTGGGCGGATGGCAAGATCTACGTCACCGAGGTCAATGGCGGCTTTCATATTCTGAAGCCCGGCCCCGAGGAGGCGCATTCGCTGGACCTGGATCTGCTTCGCATGCCCGACGGCCGCCCGGCCGAGATCTACGGCTCGCCGGCGGTGGCCTACCAGCGCGTCTACTTCGCCGGCGAGAACGGTCTCTACTGCCTGGGAAACCCGGCCCGGCCGTTTTCGACCGGCCGGGACCGGGAGAAGCGGGTCCGGGCGGAGCAGGGCGAAGGGCCGCCGACCCGGGTTCAGGTGGTGCCGGCGGAGGCTCTGATGGCTCCCGGTGAGACGGCGCCGTTCTCCATCCGGGCCTTCGACGCCAAGGGCAGGCCGCTGCCTGCAGGCAGCGGGAAGGCCGTCTGGGCCCTGCAGGGGCTGGAGGGATCCCTGGATCAGGCCGGCCGGTTCACGGCCGCGGCGCGGCCCGCGGCCCAGGCAGGGCACGTGGAGGCGCGGCTGGGAGGCGCGCGCGCCACCGCCCGCGTGCGGGTGATACCTCCCCTGCCCTGGCTGGAAGATTTCGAACGGTGCCAGCCGGGAGAATCGCCGGCCTCCTGGGTCGGCGCCCGGGGCAAGTTCGTGGTGGCCGAAAGAGATGGGGGCAAGGTGCTGCGCAAGGAGCCCCGCCCGCGCGGTCTCAACCGGAGCGCCACCTACATGGGGCCGCCCTCCCTGAAGAACTACACCATCCAGGCCGATGTCCTGGGCACCCGCAAGGGACGCCGGCTGGCGGATATCGGTCTCATCGCCGGGGGATACACCCTGGATCTGCAGGGTGCGCACCAGAAGCTCCAGGTCCGGTCCTGGGCTTCGGTGCTGCGGATGGCCCAGGAGGTCGACTTCGCCTGGGAGCCGGACACCTGGTACCGGATCAAGCTCTCCGTGAGCGTCGGGAGGGAAAAGGCCACCGTTTCGGGAAAGGTCTGGCCGCGGGACGCGGCGGAGCCGGACCGGTGGACCATTCGTGTGGACGATCCGCTCCCCATCGCCGGCGGGAGCCCGGGGCTGGTGGCTTACACGCCGGTGGATGCTTACTACGACAACATTCAGGTGAGGGTGAACGAGTGAAAAAATTGCGCGGGACCCTGTCGTACTGTCTCCTGGGAATCATGGTGATGACCGGCGGGGCACGTGCCGGCGAGACCGACGCGGTGATGTTCGGGCATACACCCTCCCGCAATATGGCCACCCGGGACAAGGGGTTGCCGGCCACCTGGGATGTTGGCAGCGGGCTGAACATCAAGTGGACCGCCGAGCTGGGATCCCAGAGCTACGGCGGACCGGTGGTGGCCGGCGGCAAGGTGTTCGTCGGCACCAACAACCAGAAGCTGCGGAACCCCAAGCTCAAGGGCGACCGCGGCAATGTCCTGGTCTTTCAGGAGTCCGACGGGACGTTCTTGTGGCAGGCCGCCCACGCCAAGCTGACGGCGGGCCGGGTCAATGATTGGCCGCTGCAGGGCGTCTGCTCCACGCCGGCCATCCAGGGAGACCGGGTCTATTACGTCTCCAACCGCGCCGAGATCATCTGCGCCGACACGGAAGGGTTTCAGGACGGCGCCAACGATGGACCGTTCACTGCCGAGGATGAAAAGAGCGCCATCGACGAGGACGTCGTCTGGAAGCTGGACATGATCGTCGAGCTGGATGTGTTCCCCCACAACCTCGCCGCCGGCAATCCGCTCATCGTGGATGACCTGTTGTTCACCGTGACCGGCCAGGGCGTGGACGAGGGGCACGTGAATATCCCGTCGCCCCTGGCCCCTGATTTCATCGCGGTGAACACCAAGACCGGCAAGCTGGCGTGGGAGAATGCGGATCCCAGCCCCCACCTGCTCCACGGAAGCTGGTCGAACCCGGCCTACGGCGTCATCGGCGGCAAGCCCCAGGTGATCTTTCCGGGAGGCGATGGCTGGCTCTATGCCTTCGAGCCGCGCACCGGGAAGCTGATCTGGAAGTTTGATCTCAACCCCAAGGACTCGGTCTGGGAGCTGGGCGGATCGGGGACCCGCAACAACGTCATCTCCACGCCGGTGGTCTACCACGACCGGGTCTACATCGGGGTCGGCCAGGATCCCGAGCATGGCGAAGCTCCCGGCCATTTCTGGGTGGTGGATGCCACGGGCGCCGGCGACATCACGGGGAAAGGCGTCGTCTGGCACATCGGCGGCGACGCGTTCCACCGCACCCTGTCCACGGCGGCCATCCAGGACGGACTGGTCTACATCGCCGATCTCAGCGGGTTCCTTCACTGCCTGGATGCCGAGACCGGCAAGGAGTACTGGAAGTACGACGCCTTCGCGGCGGTCTGGGGATCGGCCTTCGTGGCGGATGGCAAGGTGTATCTGGGCGATGAGGACGGTGACGTGGCGGTGCTGGCGGCCGGGAAGACGATGAACCTCCTGGGCGAGATCAACATGGGCGGGGCGGTCTACACCACCCCCGTGGCCCATGATGGCACTCTTTTCATCTCCACGCGCAACAAGCTGTACGCCATCCACGATGGTATCCCCGCCCGCTCCGTCCCGGCGTCCGGCACGGGATCCCGCTGAAGACCATGGATCGGCGATGACAGCGGATCTGGCCGGCCGGGTGGAGAAGGCCCGCCGCGCCCTGGATCGGCACGTCCGGGAGATGGTCGAGTGGCACTTCAGCCCGGAAACCGGGTGCCCGTTCTGGCTCGAGTTCGCCCGCGGGCTCGATTTCGATCCGCGCGCGGCGATCCGGAGATATGGCGATCTGAAAAAGCTGGGGCACTTCCGGGATGAGTGGCTCCGGGGCGGTCCGGTGCGCCGGTGGGTGCCCCGCGCCCTGGCGGATCGGCCTCTCTACGTGTTCGAGACGGGAGGTTCCACCGGAGTGCCGAAGTCACGCATCAACATCGAGGACTTCGCCATCGACTACGAGATGTTTGGCGACCGGCTGCCGGAGGACGGTTTCCCCCCCGGCGCCGACTGGCTGATGCTGGGTCCCACCGGCCCCCGGCGGCTGCGGCTGGCCATCGAGCACCTGGCCCACCACCGGGGAGGGACCTGCTTCTTCGTCGACCTGGACCCACGCTGGGTCAGCCGCCTGGTGCAGCAGCAGAAGTATCAAGAAGTGCAAGCCTACACGGACCATGTGGTGGAGCAGGCCGTGAAGCTCCTGGGGTCCCACGAGGGAATCCGCTGCCTGTTCGCCACCCCCAAGCTCCTGGCCGCCCTGTGCGGGAAGATCAACCTGAAGCGGCTGGGCATCACCGGTATCTTCTGCGGCGGCACGGAGATGACTGCCCAGTTCCACCGCTTCGTTCGCGAGGAGCTGGCCCCGGGGCTTGCCTTCGTTCCCACGTACGGCAACACGCTCATGGGGCTGGCCTGTGCCAAGCCGTTCCGGGAGGCGGACCGTTATGCCATCACCTACTATCCGCCCTCGCCCCGGGCCGTCTTCGAACTGGTGGACCCGGACGATTTGGATCGGCCTGTGGAGTATGGCCAGACCGGAAGAGTGATGCTGACCACCCTCACCCGCGAATTCTTCATGCCCCGCTTCCCCGAACGGGACGAGGGAGAGCGGGCGGAGCCCTGTGCCGAGTTCCCCTGGGATGGGGTGGTCAACCTGAGGCTGCTGTCGTCGCTGGAGGAGTCGGTCACGGTGGGGGTGTACTGATGATCCGTCTTCCCCTCCTGAGGGCCGGGCGCCCTTACTTCAGCCTGGAGACGGCGACCCTGGCGGATGTCCGGACCGGCCGGCCGGTGGCCGAGGTGAGCCAGGCGAACACGGGTCTCATTGCTCATGATCTCCTCCAGGGCCGGGCCGCCGGCCGGGCGTTGAGGGACCTGCCGGTGGCCGAACTTCTCGAGGTCTGCCGGCGCGCGGCGGCCCACTTCACGGGATCGGATCTGCCCCTGGGGGAGGGGACCCAGTCACCGCGGGCCTACCTGCGCCAGCTGTCCTCGACCACCGGCTTGCCGGAGACGTTGTGCAGGGAAAACATGGACAAGATCCGGTTCGTGCTCCAGGAGATGGAGCAGGTCCTGGGCGGGCTGACCCGCGGACTGGACCTGGCGGTCCTGGACGCGGGATGGATGCGTCTGGGACCGCGGCCGGTGAGTTACCTCAGGCAAGCCGACTGGCTGGGTGCCGTGCTTCCGTCCAACTCCCCCGGAGTGCACTCGCTGTGGCTGCCGGCCATCCCCCTGAAGGTCGCCTTGGCGCTGCGCCCGGGCCGGCAGGAGCCCTGGACGCCGTACCGGATCGCGCAAGCCTTTCTCGCGGCCGGTTGCCCGGCCGCCGCCCTGGGGTTCTATCCCTCCGAGCACGCCGGAGCCACGGAGATCCTCCTCCGCTGCGAGCGCTCCCTGCTCTTCGGCGATGGGGCCACCGTCCAGCCGTGGCGGGCCGCTCCGGGGGTGCAGATTCATGGCCCGGGGTGGAGCAAGATATTCCTGGCGGCCGACTGTGTCGACGACTGGGAGAGCTATCAAGACCTGATGCTGACGTCCATCGTCTCGAACGGCGGGCGGTCGTGCGTCAATGCCTCCGGTATCTGGGTGGCGGGCCGCGGCCGGGAGATCGCCGGCGCCTTGGCCGGGCGGCTGGCGGCCCTGAGACCCCGTCCCCTGGACCATCCCCAGGCATCGCTCGCCGCCTTCTCCCGGCCGGCGCAGGCGCATCAGGTGTCTCGGTTCATCGACCGGCAGCTCGCCATCCCGGGGGCCGAGGACCTGACGGCCCGGCTGCGGGGGGGGCCGCGGGTGGTGGAGGCGGAGGGGCTGACCTTCCTCCTCCCGACCCTGGTCTGGTGCGAGGATGCGGATCATCCCCTGGCCCAGGCGGAATTTCTTTTTCCGTTCGCGGCGGTGGTGGAGATGCCGCAGGCGGAGATGCTGCGCCGGGTGGGGCCCACGCTGGTGGCCACCTTCCTGAGCCGGGACCGGCTGCTCCAGCGGCAGGCCCTGGAGTGCCGCCGGCTGGAGCGGCTGAACCTGGGGCCGGTGCCCACCACCCGGGTCTGCTGGGATCAGCCGCACGAAGGGAACCTGTTCGAGCATCTTTACTGGCAACGGGCTTTCCAGAGGGACGACACGCCGCGCGCGGGGGCCGTGTGAACGCGCCCGCTCTTCCGGCCTTCGAATCGCGGCTGGGCGGGTGCCGCTTGCTGTTCGGCGCCGGGACGCTGGCCCGCCTGGGTGAGTGTGCGCGGGAGCTGGGCGGTTCGCGGGTGCTGCTGGTGACCGATCCCGGTGTGCAGGCCGCCGGACATGCCGGCGCGGCGGCCGCCGCGCTGGAGACAGCCGGGCTGGAGGCCACCCTTTTCGCGGGCGTGGAGGAGAACCCGACCTCGCGGCATGTGCAGGAAGGCGTCGAATGCGCCCGTGTGGCCCGGGCCGATCTTCTGGTAGGACTGGGCGGCGGCAGCGCCATGGATTGCGCCAAGGGGATCAACTTTCTCCTCACCAACGGCGGCCGGATGGAAGACTACCAGGGACGAGGGCGGGCGGCCCGGCCCTTCCGGCCCTCCATCGGCATTCCGACCACCGCTGGAACCGGGAGCGAGGCCCAGTCCTTCGCCCTCATCGCGCGCCAGGACTCCCACTCCAAGATGGCCTGCGGCGATGAGAAGGCCCGCTTCCGGACCGTGATTCTCGATCCCGCCCTGACCGCCAGCATGCCCCGCAGGGTGACGGCGCGCTCCGGCCTGGACGCCATCGGCCATGCCGTGGAGAGCTATGTCACCCGCCACGCGAATCCTCTCTCGCGGCTCCTGGCGCAGGAGGCCTGGCGGTTGCTGGAAGGCAGCCTGGAGCGGGTTCTCGAGGCGGCCGGCGACCCGGCGGCGCGGGGCCGGATGCTGTGGGGAGCCCACCTGGCGGGTGCCGCCATTGAACGGTCCATGCTGGGAGCGGCGCACGCCTGCGCCAACCCGCTGACCGCCCGGTTCGGCCTGGCCCATGGTGAAGCGGTGGCCCTCATGCTGCCCCACGTGGTGCGTTTCAACCGGCCCGCGGTGGAGCCGCTCTACCGGGAGCTGGCCGCGGTCTCGACGAACGGATCGGGGCCGGTGGACCGCCGGATCGCGGCCTTGCGGGCGGCGGCCGGGCTCCCGGCCCGCCTCCAGGAGCTGCAGATCCCGCGCGCCGCCCTCCCCGAGCTGGCCCGGGCCGCGGCAAGAGAATGGACGGCGTCCCACAATCCCCGTCCGGCAGGCGCGGCGGAGCTCCTGGATCTGTATGAATCAGCCTACTGAGAGAAAGATGATCTCGAGGCACCGGTGGATCGCGGTGGCGGCGGTCGCCTCCACGCTGGCGACCGCAGCCCGGGCCGACTGGCCCCTCTTCCGCGGCGACGCGCGCCTCACCGGCATGGCCTCCGGCGTCTTGCCCGAGCATCCGGAGCCGCTCTGGACCTTTCAGGCGGACGAAGGAATCGAATCCACGGCGGCCCTGGCGGGCGGCCTGGTCTATGTGGGTTCCCTGGGGGGGAGTCTCTACGCCCTGGAGTCGAAGACCGGGAAAGTGAAGTGGACCTACCGGACCGGCGACGAGATCAAGTCTTCTCCCTCGGTGCATGGCGGCACGGTTTACTTTGGCGACGAGGGGGGCGCCTTCCATGCCCTGGATGCCCGGAGCGGCGAGGAGCGCTGGACGATCCAGGTGGATGCCGGGGTCATCTCGTCCGCCAACTTCGCCGGGCGATGCGTACTGTTCGGCTCCCAGGATAACTCTCTCTACTGTGTGGCGCCCCGGACCGGGAGGCGACTCTGGAGCCTGGAGACCGGGTCGTACATTTACTCCACTCCCTCGGTCGTCGACCTGGATGGCGAAGTGGTGGCGCTCATCACCGGTTGTGACGGACTCCTCCGCGTGGTGCGGGTGGCCGACGGCACCCAGATCCGGGCGGTTGACATGGGGGCGTACGTGGGCGCCAGTCCTGCCGTGTCGGGCGGGAGGGCCTTCGTGGGGACCTTCGACAACCAGGTCCTGGGGATCGATCTGGAGGCCGGCCGGGTGGCATGGACCTTCGAGGATCCCGACCGGCCGTTTCCGTTCTATTCCTCGGCGGCGGTGGGGGAGAAGGCCGTGGTGGTGGGCGGCCGGGACAAGAGATTGCATGCCCTGGACCGGGCCAGCGGCCGTTCCCTGTGGACGTTCTCCGCTGGAGGGCGCATCGATGGCTCGCCGGTCATCCTCGGCCGCCGGGTTTTCTTCGGCGCGCTGGATGGTCGGCTTTACGCCCTGGATCTCTCGTCGGGCGAGAAACTGTGGCAGTTCGACACGGGCTCCGCCCTGGTGGCTTCGCCTAGCATTGCGGCGGGGCACCTGGTGATCGGCACCCGTGACGGAGTCCTCTACTGTTTCGGGAAGAGGCAGGAACAGCATGGCTGAGTCCGCGGCGCCGACCGCCATCGGCAGCGTGTTTGTCTCCAACTATCCGCCGTACTCGGCGTGGAAGGCGGAAGAGGTGCCCGCCGTGCATCGCATGCTCCAGGAGCCGCCGCGCCCCGGCACCAGCCTGGGGCTTTACCTGCATATTCCCTTTTGCCGGCGGCGCTGCAAGTTCTGCTACTTCAAGGTGCACGTGGACAAGAACGCCGGCGAGATCCGCCGGTACATGGACGCTCTGGGCCGGGAGGTGGAGAGCTATGCAAGACAGGCCGCGGTCGGCGGACGTCCGCTCCGCTTCGTTTACTTCGGCGGCGGCACGCCGTCATTTGTCAGCGCCAGGCAACTGGAGAGACTGGCCAAAAAGGTGAAGGCGGTTCTGCCCTGGATGGACGTCGAGGAGGTGACGTTCGAGTGCGAGCCCGGCACTCTGACGGAATCCAAGCTCCAGGCGATCCGCGGCATCGGCGTGACCCGCCTGAGCCTGGGGGTGGAAAGCTTTCGCGACGACATCCTGAGAGAAAACGGCCGGGCCCACCTGGCCGCGGAGATCGAGCGGACCATCCCCTGGATCGAGGCGTGCGGATTCGAGCAGCTCAACATCGATCTCATCGCCGGCATGGTCGGCGAGACCTGGGAAAGCTGGCGTGCCTCGGTGCAGAAGACCATCGACCTGGGTCCGGACAGCGTCACCATCTACCAGATGGAGCTGCCTTACAACACTCTCTACTCGCGGGAGCTCCTGGAGGGAACCGCCCGGATCCGCGTGGCCGGCTGGGAGACCAAGCGGGCGTGGCAGCAGCATGCCTTCCAGCAGCTGGAGGAGGCCGGGTTCGCCCTGTCCAGCGCTTACACCATGGTGAAGAAGAAAACTGGCGGCCGTTTCGTGTACCGGGACGAGCTCTGGCACGGCGGCGACATGCTGGGGGTGGGCATCGCTTCTTTTTCCCACCTGAACGGAATTCATTTCCAGAACGTCTCCAGGTGGGACGATTACCTGGCCGGCGTGGAAGCGGGCGATCTTCCGCTGGAGCGCGCCCACGTCACGAGCCGGGAGGACCGTCTGACGCGGGAGCTGATCCTGTGCCTCAAGCTGGGCGGCCTGGATGCCGGAGCGCTGGGCCGCAAGTTCGGGGTCGACATTCTCGAGAGATACCGGCCGGTACTCTCCCGCCTGGAGGAGGAGGGGATGCTCCGCGTGCGGCAGGAACAGATCGAGCTGACCCGGGCCGGGCTCATGCAAGTCGATCGCCTGCTCCCGGGGTTCTACGCACCGGAGCACCGGAACGTTCGCTACACGTGACCGGCCCGCGGGCCGGCGCTCGCCGGCGGCAGCGGACACTGCTCCGCGCCGGTGAGCAGGGAGACACCATGACAGAGAGCAAGAAAGCCTGGAACGGCCTGGTTCTCGGCGGGGTGATGGCGGCGGCCTTCGCGGCCGGTGGCGGAGACGGCCGCGGACAGGACTGGCCCCAGTACCGTGGTCCCGAGCGGACGGGAGTTTCGGAGGAGACCGGCCTTCTGTCCGACTGGCCCCAGGAAGGGCCGCGGGTCGTGTGGAGAGCTCCCCTGGGCGAAGGGTACTCGGGCGTCTCGGTGGTGGGCGGCAAGGTCTATACCATGTACGGGCGGGACGGCGGTGAGTTCGTGGCCTGCCTGGATGCCGGCGACGGCCATGAGCTCTGGACGCGCCGGCTCGACGCGAATCACCCCAGCCAGCAAGGAGGCGGGCCGCGCTCCACACCCACGGTCCGGGGCGGGATGGTCTACGCGCTGGGCGCCGCCGGGAAACTGGCGGCCTTGCGGGCCGATAGCGGCCAGGTGGTCTGGCATCACGACCTGCGCCAGGAGCTGAACGCCCGCATTCCTTACTGGGGCCTCTCGGGATCGCCGCTGGTGGAGGGGAAGCTGCTCCTGGTGCAAGCCGGCGGCCGGGACGGGCGGTCGCTGGTGGCCTTCGACAAGGCCGGCGGCCAGGTGGTCTGGACCAGCCAGGAGGATCGTGCCGGCTACTCCTCGCCGGTCGCCGCCACCATCCATGGCACCCGGCAGATTGTTTTCTTCACCGGCGAGGCTCTGGTCGCGGTGGCGCCGGACGATGGT
Organism: Acidobacteriota bacterium; assembly: GCA_046757405.1. Lineage (GTDB taxonomy): Bacteria > Acidobacteriota > Polarisedimenticolia > SMYD01 > SMYD01 > JBHHYE01. The sequence continues at coordinate 17,710 of JBHHYE010000018.1, forward strand.
CATCTTCTCTGGCGGCAGCCCTGGGAGACCTCCTACCACGTCAACGCGGCCATGCCGGTCCTGATTCCCCCGGACCGTGTCTTCGTCTCGTCCTCCTACGACGTGGGGGCGGCCGTCTTCCGGATCGATGGAGAAGGAGGCCAGGCCAGCGTCCATGAGGTGTGGCGGAGCCGGGTGATGAAGAACCATTTCAACAGCTCCATTCTGCACCAGGGTTATCTCTACGGCTTCGACAGCGCCACCTTGAAATGCATCTCGGCCGCTTCCGGCCAGGAGAAGTGGGCCCAGAGAGGGTTCGGCAAAGGCTCCCTCCTGCTGGCCGATGGCCGGCTGATCATCCTGGGCGAGCGGGGGCAGCTGGCGCTGGCGGAGGCCACGCCGGAGGGGTTCCGCCAGAAGGCCCGTGTGCAGATCCTGAAGGGCAAGACCTGGACCATGCCCGCCCTGAGCCGGGGGAGGCTCTACCTGCGCGACCAGGCGGAGCTGGTGGCCCTGGACCTGGCCGGATAGCGCGGTATGGGTCGATCCCGGCAGACCTGGAACCACGCGCTCTGCGGCTTCGCCCTGGCGGCCTTCCTGCCGTGGCCTGTCGCATCGTGGGCCGCGGAGGAGGGAGCTGCGGCAGGCAAGCCCCGGGAGATGCCCCTCGAGGGCCCGACTGAATTCGTTCTGGTGCAAGGCCGTGTGCCCGGTGTGCCCACCTCCAATACCATCGCCACCAAGCTGCCGCGGCCGCTCATGGAGACCCCGGCGAATATCGGCATCGTCGAGTCGGCGCTCATGGAGGATCAGGACGCCATGGTCCTTTCCGACGCGCTGCGAGATGTCAGCGGCCTCAATATCCAGTCGCAATCCGGAGTGCACGACTTTTTTCTCATCCGGGGGTTCGATTCGCTGAGCGGCGCCCTGGTGCTCACCGACGGCGCCTCGGAACCGGAGGCGACCTTCTACCACACCTACAACCTGGAGCGGGTGGAGGTGCTCAAGGGCCCGGCCAGTTTCCTCTACGGGAGCCGCCCCCTGGCGGGCGCCGTCAACCTGGTCCGCAAGCAGCCGGCGCCGGGCCGTTTCTTCCGCCTGGGAACCACCACCGGCAGCTTCAACCGCCGGGAGGGACATCTCGACCTCAACCTGCCGGGGCGGGATGGAGAAGCCAGGTTCCGGCTCAACTCCCTGTGGCGGGACAGCGACAACTATCGCGATGCAACCGAAAGCCGGGACTGGGCCGTCAATCCGGCCTGGGCGTGGCGCCTCGGCGATGGCACGCGGTTGAACCTCAACCTGGAATACGTCAACTCCGACCACAGCCCCGACAGCGGTCTGCCGATCCTGGTGCTGGACAACCAGGTCGCGAACGTCTCCCGGCGGCGCAGCTTCCAGTCGCCCTTCGACTTTTCCCGGCAGGACATTTATCGCTTTCAGCTGGACTGGGAGACGGTCTACAGCGACGCGTTCACCCTGCGGGACAAGCTCTACTACCGGGATCTGGACTGGCAGTCCGACGGCACCAGTCTCGGAGGCGCTTTTCCGAACCTGGCAGGAGGCTTCGACGTCTTTCGCACCATCACGCGGCTGGACGACCGACAGCAGTTCGTGGGAAACCAGATCGAGGGCGTGTTCTCGTGGACCTGGGGTGCGGCGCACCACGAGCTGCTCGCGGGCCTGGAAGCGGAGCTGCTCAGCGATGATTTCAGGCTGGATTTCGGCTTCCTGCCCAGCATCGATCTGTTCCAGCCGGTGGAAACCGCGGCCGCCTTTCCGATGACCCAGCCCCTGGCGGCCGGCGCCACCTCCACCGACATCGTGGCTCCCTACGTGGTGGACCAGATCGGTCTGGGCTCCCGCTGGCAGGTTCTCCTGGGCGCCCGTCTGGACCTCATCGACTTCGACGACGACCTCACCGGCACCTCGCGGAGTGATAGCGAGCTGAGCCCCATGGGCGGCGTGGTCTTCTCGCCCGCGGACGGCCTTTCAATCTATGCGAACCTGGGGGCGGCCTTCGCGCCGCCCTCGCCGCGGGTGGTGGGGGACCGGGAGCCCGAGGAGAGCGTCCAGTACGAGGTGGGAGTGAAGAAGGCCTTCCTTTCCGGGCGCCTGCAGGCCACCTGGGCCGCCTACCGCATCGAGCGCGATCAGATTGCCATACCCGACGAGAACGGTTTCACCCAGCAGACCGGGGACCAGCGCTCCCAGGGGCTGGAGTTCGAGCTGGTCGCCGAGCCCCGGCCGCGGCTGCGGATGTTCCTGTCGTACGCGTTCAACGATGCCGAGCTCACCGAATTCGCCGAATCGGTCTTCGTGGACCCGGATGGTCCCGGCCCCCTTCCGCCGGGACCGATCACCTTCGATCGATCGGGCAAGGATCCCGCCTTCGCGCCGGATCATATCCTCAATTTCTGGGTGAGCCAGCGGTTCAGGAGCGGCTTCGGCTACGGGGCCGGCGGCCGTTACGTGAGCGAGCAGTTCATCGCCGAGGACAACCGCTTCCGGCTGGATGATTATGCCACCCTGGATGCCGCCGTTTTCTATGACATCGGGCGCTGGCGCTGGCAGCTCAACATCAAGAACCTCACCGACGACCGGCACCAGGAGCGGGGCTTTCCTTCCACCGCGGTGATTCCGTCCGATCCGATCACGGTCTTCCTGAGCATCGGGTTCCGGCTGTGAAGGGGCGAACGCCCAGGCCCGGGGGAGGAGACTTCGAGATCATCGTGGCCGGGGGCGGCCCGTCCGGATCGGCCGTGGCGGCTCTCCTGGCCATGGAGGGCCGCCGGGTGCTGCTTCTCGAGCGAGAGACCTTCCCCCGGTTCCGCATCGGCGAGTCGCTGATGCCCGCCACCTACTGGGCCTTCAAGAAGCTGGGCGTTTTGCCCAAGCTCCGCCGCAGTCCCTTCATCCGCAAGCAAAGCGTGCAGTTCTTCGCCGGGAGCGGGAAAGCCGGCCGCCCCTTCTATTTCACCGAAATCGACCCGCACGAGAGCTCGGTCACGTGGCAGGTGGAACGCAGCCAGTTCGACCAGATCCTCCTGGATCACGCCTCCGAGCTCGGAGTGGAGGTCCGCCAGGGAGCGAGGGTCACCCAGGTGCTGATGGAAGGCGGGCGGGCGGTGGGCGTCAGGGCGGTGCTCGCGGATGGGAGCCGCCGGGTGATCCGGGCGCCGGTCACCGTGGATGCCACGGGGCAAAACGCGCTGCTTGCCAGCCGCCTGGGCCTCTGCCGTCTCGACTCCCGGCTGCGGCATGTCTCTTTCTTCACGCGGTACCTGGGCGGCAAGCGGGCGCCGGGCATCGACGAAGGGGCGACGCTGATCCTGCACACGCGCCAGCGGAAGTCGTGGTTCTGGTACATCCCCCTGCCCGCCGACCTGGTGAGTGTCGGAGTGGTGGGGCACATCGATCACCTCATCCGCGGGCGCGCGCCGGACCCTGAGACGGTCTTTGCCGAGGAGCTGGCGCAATGCGCCCCGCTGGCCGCGCGCCTGGAGCGCGCCCGGCCCCAGGGACCGGTGCGCGCCCTCAGGGATTTCTCCTATGCGTCGCGGGCCATCGCGGGCGATGGCTGGGTTCTGGTAGGGGATGCTTTCGGCTTCCTGGATCCGATCTATTCGTCTGGAGTTTTCCTGGCGTTGAAGTCGGCCGAGCTCGCCGCCTCCTCCATCCACGCGGCACTTGGCGCGGGCGATCCCTCGGCGGCCCGGCTGGGCCGGCACGGCCCGGCGTTCATCGCCGGGATGGAAGCGCTGCGGCGTCTGATCTATGCCTATTACGACCGGGGTTTCAGCTTTTCGCGTTTTCTCGAGGCCCACCCGGAGGCGCGGGACGACCTGGTGAACATGCTTGTCGGGAATGTCTTCCGGAAATCATGCGCCGGTATCCTGGAGACCATGGGTGCGGCGTCGCGTCCGGATGGCTACGAGCCGCTCACCCTCCCGGCCGGCAAGGCGTGACCGGGCGCCGCGTCGGCTGGATCCTGCAGGCCGCGGCCGTTGCCGCGGCGGCGGTGTTCCACACCGATCTCTGGCTCTGGAACGATTCCCGCCGGGTGTTGGGACTCCCGGTGGGCCTGGCCTATCACGTCGGATTCTGCGCCGGGATGGGTGTCCTCATGGCGGTTCTGGTCCGCCATGTCTGGCCCGCGCCGGCCGGCCGGCGGGGAAGGCCCCGCCCATGACGCGGGTGGTCATTCTCTCTTACTTCGGCATCGTGCTGGCCATCGGCGCCGCCAGTCACCGGCTGTTCCGGGGAACGGGGGAGGACTACTTTCTGGCTACCCGGACCATCGGGCCGTTCGTGCTTCTCATGTCGCTCTTTGGCACGCACATGACCGCGTTCAGCCTCCTGGGCGCCTCCGGCGAAGCCTACCGGGAAGGGATTGGCGTCTTCGGGCTCATGGCCTCCTCGTCAGCTCTGGTCGTGCCCCTGGTCTTTCTGGGGATCGGCACCCGGCTGTGGCGCCTGGGCAAGAGCCGGGGGTATCTCACCCAGGTTCAGTACTTCCGCGAACGGTATGACTCGGACGGTCTGGGGCTGGCGCTCTTCGTGGTCCTCACCGGTCTCTTGATCCCTTACCTGCTCATCGGCGTCCTGGGAGGAGGGATCGCCCTCCAGCAGATCACCGCCGGGACGGTGCCCCGGTGGGCGGGAAGCCTGCTGATCTGCGTCGTGGTGATGGCGTACGTCACCTCCGGCGGCCTGCGGGGAACCGCCTGGGCCAATACTTTTCAGACGTTGGTCTTCATGATCCTGGGGGCAGCCGCCTTCTTTGTCGTGGTCCACCGGTTGGGAGGGCTGGCCCGGGCCCTGGACGCCGTCGAGAAGGTGGCGCCGGAGCTCCTGGTGCGGGGGGATGCGATCCCGCCGCTGAAGATGGCGACCTATCTGCTCATTCCCCTGTCGGTGGGGATGTTTCCGCATATCTTCATGCACTGGCTTACCGCCCGCCGCCTGGAGACGTTCCGGCTCACCCTGGTGGCCTATCCGTTCTGCATCGCCGTGGTCTGGCTTCCCAGCATCCTGCTGGGCGTGCTCGGACGGGCCCAGGTCCCGGGTCTGGAAGGGGCCGCCGCCAATACCATCCTGGTGCGGATGATCCACCTGGAGGCTCCAGAGTTCCTGGCGGGGCTCCTGGCGGCCGGCGTGTTTGCCGCGGTCATGTCCTCGCTCGATTCCCAGGTGCTCTCCCTGGGCACCATGTTCACCCAGGACGTGGTCCGCCACCACGCGTTGCACGGCCGGATGACCGAGCGGCAGCAGGTCCTGGCCGGCCGCCTGTTCGTCGCCGTCCTTCTCCTGGTCACCTTTCTCCTCTCGTGCCTCTCCCGGCCCAGCCTCTTCAGCCTGGGTATCTGGTCCTTCACCGGTTTTGCCGCGCTCTTTCCCCTGGTGGCCGCCGCCCTGTTCTGGAAACGCAGCACCCGGGCGGGAGCCTGGGCCTCGCTCCTGACCGTGGTGGTGGCCTGGACCGCTTTCTTTCTCAGGAGCTGGTCCGTTCCGGACGGCACCCTGGGAGGAGGCGTCCTGCCCGTGGCCGTGATCCTGCCTCTTGCCGCCGCCGCCTTGATCGGTGTTTCCCTGGCAACCGCACCGCCGCGCCCGGATCGTGTGGCGATCTTCTTCCCGCGCCGGGAGGCTGCGTGAGAATCGCCTACCTCAGCGCCGGTGCCGCCGGCATGTACTGCGGGGCCTGTCTGCACGACAACACCCTGGCCGCCGTGTTGCAGGCGATGGGGCATGAGACAGCCTTGATTCCCACCTACACACCCATGCGGACCGACGAGACGGATGTGAGCCTCGACCGGGTCTTCTTCGGGGCCTTGAACATTTACTTGCAGCAGAAGCTGGTCCTGTTCCGGCGCCTGCCGCGGCTGGTGAACCGGCTCCTGGATCATCCGGGCCTCCTGGGCTGGGTGGCGCGCTTCAGCTCCACGGAGGGCCGGGACCTGGGCGGCCTGACACTCTCCATGCTGCGCGGCGAGGAAGGGAACCAGCGCCGAGAACTGGAGCGGCTGGTGGACTGGCTGGAAAGATCGTTCCAGCCGGACGTGATGCACCTTTCCAACTCTCTCTTCGTGGGCCTGGTCCCGGCCCTCAAGAGAGTGCTGGGTATCCCGGTGATCTGCTCGGTGCAGGGAGAAGATGCCTTTCTGGACGACCTGCCGGCGGCCTGCCGGGGAAAGATCGTGAAGGAGATGCGCCGGCACGCCCCGAACGTGGATGCCTTCGTCGCCAACAGCCGCTATTATGCGGGTTACATGGCGAGCCTCCTCGAGATCCCGGCGGGCAGGATGCATCGGATTCATCTGGGCCTCAAGCTGGATGGACATGGCGGCGGGCGCTCCTCCGGCGGGCCGGCTCCCTTCACCGTGGGGTACATGGCGCGGATCTGCCCCGACAAGGGGCTCCACCTTCTGGTCGAGGCGTTCAGGGGGCTGGCGGTGGAGTGCGGCCGCGACGCGGTTCGCCTGCGGGTCGCCGGATACCTGGGGGCGCGGGACCGCGCCTATTTTCACCGGCTCGTGCAGCGCATCCGGTCCTGGGGGCTGGAGGGATCGTTCGAGTATCTCGGTGAGGTCGATCGCCAGGAGAAGATCGCTTTCCTGGGCGGCCTGGATGTTCTCTCGGTGCCCACCACCTACCGCGAACCCAAAGGGCTTTTTGTCCTCGAGGCGCTGGCCAACGGCACGCCGGTGGTCCAGCCGGCCCACGGCGCCTTTCCGGAGCTCCTGGATCTCACCGGCGGCGGCATCCTGTGCGAGCCCGGGTCGGCGGCGAGTTTGCAGCGGGCCCTCCGGGATCTTCAGTCCGACCCGGCCCTGCGCCGGGAACTGGGGCGGCGGGGGCGGGAGTCGGTGCACCGGCGTTTCTCGGACCGCCGCATGGGCGAGCAGACCCTGGAACTGTACCGGACGGTCCTGGCATGAGCCCTTTCATCACGCAGCGCACCATCGAATTTGCCGACACGGACACGGGAGGCGTCGTTCACTTCTCGCGGTTTTTCATCTTCATGGAGACGGCGGAGCATGCCTTCCTGCGCTCCCTGGGCATCCCTGTCTTCACGCGAGTGGAAGGGCGCATGGTGAGCTGGCCCCGGGTCGAGGCCAGCTGCGAGTATCTCAGGCCCGCCCATTACGAAGACACCCTCGCGATCCAGGTCCAGGTTCTCCGGAAGGGAACGCGGTCGGTGACCTACGGGTTTTGCTTCCGGCGCGGCGAGGAGACGATCGCCCGGGGACGGATGACCGCGGTCTGCTGCGCCCTGGCCGAGGGCGGCCGGTTCACCGCCATCCGGATTCCGGAGTCGATCGCCGGACGGCTGCCCGGAGCCGCGGACTGAGCTCATGGGAGGCTCCCGTGCCCTCGAGGTCCAGGACCTGGCCAAGACTTACGGGTCCGGCACCCGGCGGCCGGTGGCTGTCCTCGAGAACATTTCCTTCCAGATGGCCGCCGGGGAAGCGCTGGCCATCACCGGCCCGTCAGGGTCCGGCAAGAGCACCCTTCTGCACCTGCTGGGAACCCTGGACCGGCCCACCTCCGGGCGGATCCTCTGGGAGGGCCGCGAGCCGCATCTCCTGCCGGAGCGCGACCTGGCGTCTTTTCGCAACCGATCCATCGGTTTCGTCTTCCAGGATCCGTGCCTTCTTCCCCAGTACTCGGTCCTGGAGAACGTTCTCATCCCGGCGAGAGCGTTCGGCCGTGGACGCCCGGAGATCCGGGACAGGGCCCGGCGCCTCATCGACCGGGTGGGACTGACCCATCGGATCGGCCACCGTCCGGCGGAGCTGTCCGGCGGCGAGCGCCAGCGGACCGCGGTGGCGCGCGCCCTCATCAACGGTCCGGGGCTGCTCCTCTGCGACGAGCCGACCGGAAGCCTGGACGGAGGCACAGCAGAGCAGGTCGGCGCGCTCCTCCTGGAGCTGCACCGGCAGGAGAAAAACGTGCTGATCATCGTCACTCACAACCTGGAGCTGGCAGGGCGGCTGCCCCGCCGTCTGGAGCTGGCGGGGGGGCGGTGTTCCGCAGTCTGATCCACGACGGGCGCATGAACCTGGCCGCCGCGCTGGCCGCGGCGCTGGTCACCGCGGTGCTCACCGGGGGGCTGCTAGTGGGCGATTCGGTCCGCGGCAGCCTGCGCCAGATGACGCTCGATCGCCTGGGGGGGATCGATCTGGCGCTGGTGCCGCACCGGTTCTTCCGGGAAGACCTGGCCGCCGCCCTGGAGAACGCCGGGCCATCCCTCACGCGCGTGGCGCCGGTCATCCGCCTGGCCGGCGCAGCAGAGAATACCCACACCCATGCGCGTGCTGCACACCTCTGGGTCCACGGCATCGATGCCCGCTTTCTGGATCTGCTGCCCGCGGTCCGTCCTTTCGACCTCCGCCGCCGTGCGGGACAAACGCTGGCCGGCGTCGTTCTGAACCGCTCCCTGGCCGGCGAGCTGGGGGCGCGGGAGGGGGACGAGACCCTGATCTCCTTCGCCCGGTCGGAAGAGGTCCCGGCCGACACGCTGGCGGGAAGCCGCGATCCGCTGCATCTCACCCGCCGCCTGCGGCTGGTGGTGATCCGGATCATGCCGGACCAGGGACCTGGAGCCTTCGGCCTGGCGCCCCACCAGGGAACACCGCTGAACGCCTTCATCGACCTGGCCGAGCTGCAGCGCGCCCTGGGGCGCGGCGGGCAGGTCAACGGCCTGTTCGCGACGGCAGGGCCCGGAAGAGATCCTGACCGGGAACGGATCCTCCGCCAGGCCCTGCGCCTGGAGGACCTGGGTCTTCACGCCCGCCGGACCGGAGCGGTTCTCTCGGTGGAAAGCGGCGCCTTCGTGATCGATCCGGGAGTGGAGAGCGCCATCCAGCAGGTGGCGGAAGAGCAGGGGATGGCGATGCGCGGAGTGCAGACCTATCTGGCCAACCGCCTGCGAGCCGGCCCGCGGCAGGTGGCCTACTCCACCGTCAGCGCCGTGAGCGGCGCAGCCGTGGACCCGTTCCTGCCCCTGCGCCTGGTGGACGGCACGCCCGCGCCCCGGCTGGCCGACGACGAGATTCTGATCAACATCTGGGCGGCGGAGGATCTCCACGCGCGGGCCGGGGATGAGGTGGAGATGTCCTACTACGTTCTCGGCCCCGGGGAGGAGCTGCGGACCGCGTCCCATCCGTTCCGCCTGCGCGGCATCGTGACCATGGAGGGGCTAGGCGCCGACCGGACCCTGACGCCGGACTATCCGGGGATTCACGATGCCCGGGATATCTCGGCCTGGGATCCTCCCTTCCCGGTTGATCTGAATGCCATCAGCGACCGGGACGAGGAGTACTGGGATCGGTACCGGGCCACCCCCAAGGCTTTCGTGGCGCCGGCCACCGCACGCCGGCTGTGGGGAACCCGCTACGGAAGCCTTACCTCCTTGCGGATTGCCCTGGGCCGGGGTCCTGATCTCGCCGCGGCGACGGATGCCTTCACGGCCCGGCTGCGGCAAGCGGTGGACCTGCCGTCGTTCGGTTTTCGCTTTCGCCAGGTGAAGAGCGAGGGGCTCGCCGCCGCGTCGGGGGCGACCGATTTCAGCCAGCTCTTCCTGAGCTTCAGCTTCTTCCTGATCCTTTCCGCGGCGCTGGTGGTGGGATTGCTGTTTCGCCTGAACGTGGAGCGCCGCGGCCGGGAGATCGGACTGTTGCTCGCCGTCGGATACCGGGTCTCCCGGGTGCGGCGGCGCCTGCTGGCGGAGGGGCTGGTGATCGCCTGCCTGGGGGGAGTGCTGGGCGTGGCCGGTGGAGCAGCCTACGCCGCGGCCCTGATGGCCGGTCTGCACACCCTCTGGCGGCCGGCGGTGGGCTCGTCGCGACTTTTTCTCCACGTCGCTCCCTCCAGCTTGTTCCTGGGCTGGGTCCTGGCCGTGGCCGTGGTGCTGGCGACCGGCGCGCTGGCCGTGCGCCGCCTGGTGCGCCTGCCTCCTCCGCTTCTCCTCGCGGGCGCCACCCGGGTCGAGGGGGACGGAGGACGCGGCTGGCCCAGCGGTCTCCTGGCCTACGGCGGCCTGGCGGCGGCGCTGGGTCTCGCGGCGCTGGGTGTGAGCGCCCGCTCGACCGCCAGCCCGGCTCTCGCCTTCGGAACGGGCGCGGCGCTGCTCGCCAGCGCGCTGGCGTGGTTCGGGCGCTGGTGCCGGCCGCGGGGCCCGGCGCAGGCGGGAGGCGCCCGGGCCGGTCTCACAGCCATGGCGGCACGCAACAGCGCCTGGAATCCCGGGCGGAGCATCCTTTGTGTGGCCCTGGTGGGGTGTGCCAGCTTCATCATTCTGATGGTGGCGACCAACTTCCAGGAACAGGAGGTGGACATGACCTCCCGCGAGGGCCCCACCGGTGGCTTCTCCCTCATGGCCAGCACCAGCGTTCCACTTCACCACGATCTCAACCGCGCGGCCGGCCGGGCCGAGCTCGGCCTCGACGCCGATGCCGACTCCTGGGGCGGCGTGAAGGTGTTTTCGTTCGGCCTGCTGCCGGGCCAGGACGCCAGCTGCCTCAATCTTTATCAGCCGACGCGGCCGGCTGTCCTGGGAGTGCCGCCGGAGATGGTGGCCCGCGGCGGTTTCCGCTTCACGCGCACCCTGGACAATGCCCCCGATGGCTGGGCGTTGCTGGAGCGCGACCTGGGGCCGGGTGTGATCCCGGCCCTGGCCGATGCCAGCTCCGCCCAGTGGATCCTGCACAAGGGACTGGGGGACGAGATCCTCCTGGAAGACGGGCGGGACGGGCCGGTGCGCCTCCGGCTGGTCGGCCTCTTGCAGGAGAGCGTTTTCCAGAGTCAGCTTCTGGTGGCCGAGCACCGCCTGCTCGAGCAGTTTCCCGGCCGCGCCGGAGCGTCGGTTTTTCTGGTGGAGACGCCGGCCGACCGGCTGGACGCCACCGCCGCTCTCCTGGAGTCGGGCCTGGGCCGCTTCGGCATGGATGCCACCCGCACCGACCACAAGCTGGCCGCCTTCCGGGCCGTGCAGAATACTTATCTGGCCACTTTCCAGGCCCTGGGGGCGCTCGGCCTGCTCCTCGGCACCATCGGGCTGGGAGTGGTGCTCCTGCGCAATGTTCTGGAGCGCCGCCGCGAGCTGGCGGTGCTGCGGGCGTTCGGCTACCGGCCCGGCCGGATCGCGGCCCTGGTGCTCCTGGAAAACGGTTTCCTCCTGGCGATGGGTGTGGTCGCGGGAGGCCTGTCGGCCTTGCTGGCCGTGGCGCCGCGCCTGGCAGGCGGCGCGATCCATCCCCCCTGGCTCGTCCTGGGCGCCACGCTGGCCGCCGTTCTCCTGGTGGGCCTGCTCTCCAGCCTGGCCGCCGTGATCGGGATGGCGCGCCTCCCGCTGCTGCCGGTCCTCAAGGCCGAGCGCTGAGCCGTCCGTTTCAGTTGCTATAGTTCTGACAACATTTTCAAGTCGAGTCGTCCTGTAAGGGGAAAGCATGCCCATCAGCAACACCGAAGACAGGCCGTCCGCGGCAGCGGATGATTTCGCCTCGCGGCACGTGGGGCCGCGCGGGCGCGAGGTGCAGGAGATGCTGGCGACCCTCGGGCTGGGGTCCCTCGAAGAGCTGGTGGAGCAGACCGTCCCGGCCTCCATCCGCACCCGCAAGCCGCTGGATCTGCCGGCGCCCCGCGGCGAGAAGGAGATCCTGGACGACCTGCGCTCCCTGGCGGCCGGCAACCAGGTCTGGCGGTCGTTCATCGGCCTGGGTTACCACGACACCTTCACGCCGCCGGTGATCCAGCGGTTGATCCTGGAGAGCCCCGGCTGGTACACGGCCTACACTCCGTACCAGCCGGAGATCTCCCAGGGCCGGCTGGAAGCGCTGCTCAACTTCCAGACCATGGTGGCCGACCTGACCGGGTTTGCCGTGGCCAATGCATCCCTTCTGGACGAGGCCACCGCCGCCGCCGAAGCGATGATGCTGTGCCTCCGGGTGCAGCGCCGTCCGGCCGGGGCGCGCACGTTCGTGGTCTCCCGGGATTGCCATCCGCAGACCGTCGAGGTGGTGAAGACCCGGGCACGGCCCCAGGGAATCGACGTGGTGGTGGCGGACACGGACCGCCTGTCGTTCACCGGCGGCATCTTCGGCGTCCTGATCCAGTGTCCGGCCACCGACGGGCGCATCGCGGACCACGCGCCGCTTTGCGCCCGGGCCCACGCGGCGGGCGTGCTGGTGGTGGCCGCGACGGATCTCCTGGCTCTGACGCTGTTGCGCCCGCCCGGGGAGTTCGGCGCCGACGTGGCGGTGGGAAGCAGCCAGCGTTTTGGAGTCCCCATGGGGTACGGAGGGCCCCACGCTGCCTTCATGGCCACGCGCAGGGACTACACGCGCCAGCTTCCCGGCCGCCTGGTGGGTCTCACCCGGGACGTTCACGGCGATCCGGCCGTGCGGCTGGCCTTGCAGACCCGCGAGCAGCATATCCGGCGGGAGAAGGCGACGAGCAATATCTGCACCGCCCAGGTCCTGCTGGCGGTGATGGCCTCCATGTACGGCGTCTATCACGGCCCGGAGGGGCTGCGCCGCATCGCGCTCCGCCTGCACGGGCGCACGCGCCTTCTGGCCCGGGCCCTGGAGGGTGCCGGCTGCCGTGTGGCACCGGGTCTCTTCTTCGACACCCTCAAGGTCCTGCCCGCTTCCGGCACCCAGGCGGACATCCTTGCCGCGGCCGCCGCCCGGCGCATCAACCTGCGGGTTTACGAGGACGGAGCTCTGGGCATCGCCCTGGGCGAGAGGGCGAGCCGCCAGGATCTGCGTGACCTGGTGGCTGTCTTCGGCGGCGACGAGCAGAGTCTGGGGGAGGGCGATCTCGCCCTGGAAGAAGAACCGCCAGGCTATCCCGCGCCCCATGCCCGCGCCACCTCCTTCATGACCCATCCGGTTTTCCACCGCCACCGCTCGGAGACCGAGTTCCTTCGTTATGTGCACCTCCTGGAAAGCCGCGACCTGTCGCTGACGACCTCCATGATCCCGCTGGGCTCGTGCACCATGAAGCTGAACGCCGCCGCCGAGATGATTCCCATCGGCGAGTCGGGCTTCGCCGCGCCGCACCCGTTCATCCCTCCCGAGCAGGCCGGCGGGTACCGGACGATGATACGGCGCCTGTCGTCCTGGCTCGCGGACATCACCGGGTTTTCCGCGGTCTCCTTCATGCCCAACGCCGGCGCGCAGGGGGAGTACACCGGGCTCTTGGTCATTCGCGCCTACCTGGCGTCGCGCGGGCAGGGGAATCGGAATATCTGTCTCATCCCTGAATCGGCCCACGGGACCAATCCGGCCAGCTCGGTGATGGCCGGCCTGGAGGCCGTGGTGATCGCCTGCGACAGGAACGGCAACATCGATGGGCCGGACCTGCGGGCCAAGGCGGGCCAACATGCCGATCGTCTGGCGGCCTTGATGGTGACCTATCCTTCCACCCACGGGGTGTTCGAGGAAACGATCCAGGAGGTGTGCGCCGTCGTGCACGATCATGGCGGCCAGGTGTACCTGGACGGCGCCAACATGAACGCCCTGGTCGGTCTCTGCCGGCCGGGAGAGCTGGGCGCCGACGTCTGCCACGTGAACCTGCACAAGACCTTTTGCATTCCTCATGGGGGCGGCGGGCCGGGCGTGGGGCCGATCTGTGTGGCCGCGCACCTGGCGCCGTTTCTGCCCGGCCATCCGCTGGCCCGGGTAGGAGGCGAGCAGGGAATCGGGCCGGTGGCCGCGGCGCCTTACGGAAGTCCCAGCATCCTGCCCATCTCCTACGCGTACATCGCCATGATGGGCGCCGTGGGGCTCACCCGGGCCAGCCAGGTGGCCATTCTCAACGCCAACTACCTCGCCCGGCGCCTGGAGCCGCATTTCCCGCTCCTCTACAAGGGGCGCAACGGCCTGGTGGCGCACGAGTGCATCCTCGATGCGCGTCCCCTCAGGGAGACCGCCGGCATCCAGGTGGATGACATCGCCCGCCGGTTGATGGACTACGGCTTCCATGCGCCGACCATGTCGTGGCCGGTGGCCGGGACCCTCATGGTGGAGCCCACCGAGAGCGAGTCGCTCCAGGAGCTGGACCGCTTCTGCCGGGCGATGATCGGCATCCGCGAGGAGATCCGCCAGATCGAAGAAGGCCGGATGGATCGACAGGACAACCCGCTCAAGAACGCGCCCCACACGGCGCGGGCGCTGGCCCGGGAGCCGTGGACGCGGCCTTACTCCCGCGAGACCGCCGCCTTCCCCGCGCCCTGGCTGCGGGAGCACAAGTTCTGGCCGGTGGTGGGCCGCATCGATCACGTGCATGGGGACCGGCATCTGGTCTGCACCCGCACGGCAGCCGGCCCGTGACCCGCCGGCGGGAGCGTCGCCGCAGGGACGGCCATGCCGGCCGGCTGTTGGCGGGACGGCCGGAGATCCCGGAAGCCGCCGGCTCATCTGGATGCGGGGTCCCGCCCGCCGCTTCCCGTGGCGGGAGAAGCGTCCGGATGGCCGCGGTCCTGCTGGCCGCGGGAGTGGCCTGTCTTGGCCCCGGCGCCGGCCCGCCGGCCGGTGCGGCGCCCGGCCGGAAGCCCGAGACGGCTCCCGCCTCCCGGCTGGAGCTCATTCCGGCCAGCGGAGCGGAGGTGCTGCGCCTGGTCCGCCAGGCGGACGGGGAGGTGACGCTCCTGAATATCTGGGCGACCTGGTGCCTTCCCTGCAAGAAGGAGATGCCGGATATCCTGCGCTTCCGCCAGGCTTACAAGGGGCGTGGTCTGCGGGTCATCCTGGTCTCGGCCGACTTTGACACCGAGCGTGCCGGTGTGCTGCAGTTTCTCGAGGCGTTGGGAGTCGATTTTCCCACCTATATCAAGACCGGCGGCGATATGGAATTCATCAATGCCCTGGACCCTGCATGGACGGGAGTGCTCCCGGCTTCCTTCCTGTTTGATGCCCAGGGGAAGCGCCGCGACTTCTGGGAGGGCGCCATCGACTCTGCGGGGCTGGAACAAAAAGTGCAGGCTCTTATCGAAGACAAGGAGACCGTGAAATGAAGGGAAGAAGCCGAGATGGGATGCTGGCCCTGGGCCTGGGATTGTTTCTGGCGCAGGCTGCGGCCGGCGCCGGAGGCGCCTCCGTCCAGGCCCTGCAGCTGGGCGATGCCATACTCCTGGCCACGCAGAAGATGCAAAGCGTCGACGGCAGCCGCGTCTCCATCGCCGACGTCAGGGGCGAAAAGGGGACCCTGGTGGTGTTCACCTGCAACGCCTGCCCGTGGGCCAAGGCGTGGGAGGAACGGATTGCCGCGCTGGGGAATCTCTACCGGGGAAAAGGGATCGGCGTCATTGCCATCAACGCCAACGATCCGGCCAGGAACGCTGAAGACGGCTACGACGTGATGCAGACGCGCGCCCGGGAGCGAGGGATGCGGTTCCCGTACGTGGTCGATGCCACCTCGGAGATGGCCCGGCGCTTCGGCGCCACCCGGACTCCCGAGGCTTTCCTCTTCGACAGCGGCGGGCGGCTGGTTTACCACGGAACCATTGATGATAACGCCCACGATCCCGGCAAGGTGCAGAAGCGGTATCTCCGGGATGCCCTGGACGCGGTGGTGACCGGCAGGCCGGTGCCCGTGCCCGAGACCAAGGCCCTGGGTTGTTCGATCAAGTTCCGGCCGGCTTCCTGAGGAAACTGCCAGGCCTGCCGCCGCTTTTCGACGGATGCCTTGCCTCGATCCTGCTCTCGAGCCAGGCAGCGGCCTCTCCCACGGTCTTCTTGTTCTCGGAGCGATCGACCATTTCGTTGGCGTGGCGCATGCTGTCTACGTCGATGGCGCCGATGAGCGGCTCCAGTGCCGCCACGACGCCGGGCGTCCCGCCTGCCCGCGCCGAGAGAAGCACCACGGCATCGTAAGGTGGGATGGCGTGGCGAGGATCGTCCAGGACCACCAGATCCAGGGCCTGGATGCGGCCGTCACTGGAAAAAGCCGAGATCACATCCACGTCTCCCCGCGCCACCGCCTCGTACATGAAGGTGGAATCGTAGCTGACCTGTCGGGCGAAGGAGAGGCCGTACGTCTCCCTCAACGATTGCCATTCGGGACGGCCGAAGAACTCGTAGTCGCCGCCGATGGCCAGGGACGGGGCGTGGGCCGCCAGGTCGGGAAGGCCGGCGATCCCTAGCCGGCCGGCGGCCTCCCGGCGCATGGCCAGGGCGTAGGCATTCTCGAAGCCGAGGGCGCCCAGACACTGGATGCGATGGCGGGTCTCGAGCCACCCGCTCATCTGGTCCAGGAGATCCCGGGAGTCGAGACCGGCCGGGCGGTGCATGTGGTTGGTCCAGATGGTGCCCGAGTAATCCACGTAGACATCGATCTGTCCCGACGCCAGGGCGTCGAAGATGACGGTGGAGCCCAGTCCCGCCTTCTCGTCCGTCGGGAAGCCGGCCGCCTCCAGCGCTTGCCGTACCACCGCCGCCAGAATGTACTGTTCCGTGAAGGTCTTGGCACCGATCACCAGCGTGCGGGCCGAGGCGGGCCGGTCCGGAGGACGCGCCTTGCGGAAGAGGGCGGGAGCCGCCAGACCGGCCGCCAGCAGAACCACCAGAGCCAGACCCGTGGCCACGGCGCGCCAACGGCTCCGGTCCCGACTGGCCCGCTCCAGGATCCCGATGAGGCCGTCCAGGAGAATGGCGAGCCCGGCCGCCGCGATGCAGCCGAAGAGAACCGCCGTCCAGTTGCGCGTCTGCAGGCCCATGAAGATGTAATTTCCCAGGCAGACCTGACCCACCGGGGTGGCCAGGGTGGCGATGCCGACCACCCACACGGTGGCGGTGCGGATGCCGGCGATGATCACCGGCGCCGCCAGGGGGAGCTCCACCCGCCGCAGCCTTTGCCCGGGGGACATGCCCAGCGCCCGGGCCGCCTCGGTCAGGTCCGGGTCAACGCCGGCCAGCCCGGTGACCGTGTTCCGCACCATGGGCAACATGCTGTACAGGGTCAAGGCGATGAGGGTGGGGGGAAGACCCAGGGCAGGGAGCTGCAGGGAGATGGTTCGTTCCGTGAGCGCGCCCAGGGCGGCCAGGACCGGCACCATGAGCGCCAGGAGGGCCAGGCTGGGGACCGTCTGGATGACGCCGACCAGGGCGAGAACAGTGGAACGGAGCGACCGCCGCCGCGCCAGCACCACCCCCAGCGGCAAGCTGATGGCGATGCCAAGAGCCAGCGGGATCACCGTGATCACCAGGTGGCCGCCCAGCGTTTCCGGAAGGCGGGCGAACTGCTCCAGAAGGTTGCGGCTCACGCCGGCTCCGCGCCCGGAGAGGGATGGACGAGGGCTTCCAGTCGTTCCGCCTGGCGCCGGGGCGTCGCCAGGAGACGGGCGACCGTGGTGCCTGCCGGGTCGGCCAGGAGGGCGCGGGGCGGTCCGACGCGCAGCAGGCGGCCGGCCTCCATGACGGCGATCCGGTCCGCCATGAGCAGCGCCTCGGTCATGTCGTGGGTCACCAGGACCGTGGTCAGGCCCAGGCGCCGGTGGATCTTGCGGAACTCATCCCGCAACCCGTCCCGGGTCAACGGATCCAGGGCGCCGAACGGCTCGTCCATGAGCATGATCCGGGGGCGCGCCGCCAGAGCGCGCGCCAGGCCCACCCGCTGGCGCTGGCCTCCCGAGAGCTGGCGCGGGGCCCGGCCGGCGAAGGAGGCGGGAGGCAGCCCGACCAGGTGCAGGAGCTCCTCGACCCGCCGCTTGACCCGGGCCTCGTCCCAGGCCAGGAGGCGCGGCACGACGGCGATGTTCTCGGAGACGCTCATGTGGGGGAACAGGCCGACTCCCTGGAAGACATACCCCATGCCGCGGCGGAGCTCCACGGCATCCTGGAGCTGGATATCCCGATCATCCACGCGGATCCATCCCGAGCTGGGCTCGATCAGCCGGTTGATCATCTTGAGCGTGGTGGTCTTGCCGCACCCTGACTCGCCCAGGAGGACCAGGAGCTCGCCCGCCTCCACGTCCAGGCGGAGGGCGCGGACAGCGGGCTCGCCGCCGCCGTCATAGGTCTTGGAGACGTTCTCCAGGCGAATGATCGTCCGCCTGGGCTCCCGCGCCTTCCGGTCTGTCATCGGCCCTGTCCCTCTTCTATATAATACCGGCTCGCTCATGGCTCGTTCCCGAGCCTGGAGGAGGCCCGTGACACCGATCCAGATGGCCCGGCGGAAGCCGGGTGTGACGCTGGAGCAGATTCGCGCCCCCTGGCCGGAACCCGCCGCCGCGGGCCCGGGGGAGGAGCGGATCATCGAGGGGAATGCTCTCATCCTGTGGGATCCGGAGCACCCGGGGAAGAAGCGGGACGCTATCGACACCGATCAGATCACCCCCTCCGCCGACTGTGTTTCCGAGAGCCTGGAGACACTGGACGCGCGCTGGAAGGACGGCGCTTTCCGCTACCTGCTGCCGGAGTTCCGCCAGCGCGTGCATCGCGGCGAGACGTTTCTCATCGCCGGCGACCGTTTCGCCATCGGCTCGTCCCGGGAGATGTCGCCGGCGGGGCTCAAGGCCGTGGCGGAGGAGGCTGGTTTCGAGCTGGTGATCGTGTGCGGCAAGAACATGGGCGACATCTTCAGGCGCAACGCCCTGAACCTGGGCCTGCACGTGCTGCAGAGCCCCGAGGCCGTTGCGGATGCCGCCGACGGCGATCGCTTCCGCTTGGAGACGCGCACGCGGACCTTGACCAATCTCAGCCAGGGGAAGACCTATCAGCCTCTCCCGCTGACGGCTCAGGAGGAGGACATCCGCGCCAGCGGCGGCATCTTCGCCGTCGGGCGGCGCCTGTTCGCTCGCTCGGTCACCACGCGGCCGCGCATCGAGTTTCCCGATGCCCGCACGGCCCGCCGCATGACCACCACCGAGCAGATCGTCTGGGCGCACCGGGTCGACCGGACGGCGGCCGTGCGGCCCGGGGAGACGCTGCGGCTCTACGCCGATCTCCTCCCCGCCTCCGACGGCACCGGCCCGTTCGCCATCTACACCTTCAACCGGATCAGCGGCGGCGATACCATCTTCCCGCGCCAGGCGGCTTTTGCCAGCGACCACTTCGTGTTCACCGGGAAGGAGTCCGATGCCCGGCAGACCGGCATCTCCCAGGCCTTTGCCCGGGCCCACGGGATCGGGACTCCTTATTTCGCCCGTCCCGGGGACGGGATCTTCCATTTCTATTTTCCCGAGCAAGGGCTCATCGTCCCCGGCGGTTTTTATCCCGGCGCCGATTCGCACAGCCGCGCCTATGGCGCCTATGGCGCGCTGGGCCTGGGGGTGGGCAGCACCACGCTGGGGTTCGGCTGGGCCACCGGGTCGATCTTCTTCACCCTGGCTCCCCAGCGGAGGATGGTGTTCACCGGGAATCTACAGCCCTGGGTGAACGGCAAGGATATCGTCCTCGAGTTGCTCCGCCGCTGGGGAGCCGCGCAGGCGGAAGGGATGAGCGTGGAGTTCGTGGATGCGGAGGGGCAGCTGCCCATCGGCTACCGCAACACCATCACCAACATGATGGCGGAGGCGGAGGCGCAGAACGGTCTCTTCGCCCAGGACGATCTCACCACGGCATGGTTCCGCCAGCGGGGCATCGATCTGCCGTACCCGGTGCTGGCACCGGGGGCCGCGGCCCGTTTCGCGATGGACGAGGTCCTCGACCTCAAGGAGGTGGTGCCCATGGTTGCCCGCCCCTACAGCCCCGGGAACGCGGTCCCGGCCCAGACGATCGCGGCCGAGAAGATTCCCTTTCAGAAAGCTCTCATCGGCTCGTGCACCAACGGGGGGTACGAGGATCTTCTGGGCGCTGCCCTGGTGATGGCCGCCGCTCGGGAGACGGGCCGTTCGCAGGTGGCGCCCGGCGTCCAGTTCGTCATCTTTCCGGGAAGCGGCCAGGTGAAGCAGCAGATCGAGGCCGCGGATCCGCGCCTGGAAGGGTGTTCCGTGGCCGATGTCCTGCGGGGCGCCGGGGGGCAGATCCGGGAATCGTGGTGCGGGCCGTGCTTCGGGCAGGGCCCCGACGCGCTGAAGCCGGGAGAGACCGCCATCACCAGCTTCAATCGCAACTGGCAAAACCGGATGGGGATCGGCGGGCTGGGGTACCTGGCCAGCCCCCAGGTGGTGGCCGCCTCGGCCCTGGCCGGCCACATCGCCTCGCCCGCCGCCATCGGCCTGGAATGGGATCCGGCGCGCTTCGCGGTCTGAATAGGGCCGTCTGACCTACGAGATGTGGCCCGCTGCCGGCGACGATGCCGGGTCACGACGGACCTGAGCCGTTGTCATCGTCGTTCAGCGTGAACGTCATGGCAATGTTGAACAGGACCGGTACGGGATGCTGACCATCCGCCGTGGTGGCCGGCCGGTAACGCCACTGGCGCATCGCCTCGACCGCCGTGCCGGCCAGCCACTCCGCCCCCTCGGTCATCTTGAGGACGACCACGTGAGAGACGCTGCTGTCCACCCCAATCACCACTTCGAGAAACACCTTGCCGGCGAGGCCGGTTTCCCCGGCGGACCAGGATCGTGTGCATCCATGGCTGCCAGTGGGGCTGGACAGGCGGTGGCGGCAGAGCCGCGTCGAGACTGGCGACCTCGTCACTCATCACTCCCCTATGCACCGGTCAACCGCCGGATGTGCAGCAGAATCTTGCACCAGAGTGCGGTGCCCGGACCGCATTCCGGTGATCGACATTCCCGTAGGTCAACCGGACAGGCCGCTGCCGCGATCCCCTTCCCGGTAGGCTGGTCTCATTCCCGGGAAACGGTTCGAAGCCCACCTTCGCTCCCTTCCCATGGCTGGGAGGGAACGGGTCTAGGCCATCGTCACCGGTTGGAGTGGTTGTGACCGCTGTGCCGGCGGTGTCTCAAGCCCGATCCACGGAAACCCCTCTGGCCCCGGCGGTGGCGCCTCATATTCTCTCCGGCGCCCTCCACGGAACCCTTGAAGACGTTGAGATTCTGCACGGTGTCCGCGAACTCAGTCGATGTTGAGAGCTCCTCGTGAGACATCCGGTAACTCTGGCAGTCGGTGAGCGCCGTGCGGTCCAGCCGGTCATCGAGTGTGTCCAGGAAGGCCTCGAACGATTCCCAGGGAGAGGCCACGGTGTCGCGGTCGTAGCGGTCCACCGCGCCGTCATCACACGGATTGGCATCGAGCTGAGGACCCTTGAGGCCGTAGTCGAGGTGCACATTGATATAGACCGCGCCACTTTCCGGATAGGTGGCCGTCACATCGAAGGTACACAGGCCCGCTCCGTCGGGGCCGCAAACCTGGTCACAGGTCAGGAACTGGCGCGCCGGGTCGGTGGCGACGCCGGCGATCCAGTGATCCATCAGAATCTGTGTGTCACTGGTGGCCAGGGGATCTTCAGGAGGCATGAAGCAATCATCGCCCGAGACATTGCCCACCAGGTCGCCGTCGTAGACATGCACCGGCCGGGCGCCCTGCGTGATGAACGGGTACGGCACCCGGATGTTGAAGGTCTCGGATGTGCCCGGGGTACCGGTGGAGAACAGGTTGTAGAAGAACTGACCGGGGTTGGTCGCGGTGAGCTTGTAGGCGACGCCGGCCTGCCGGGCCGGCGTGAACAGCACCCTGAACTGATTCTCGGGCACACAGCGGCTCTCCTCGGGACACGCCGGGCTGCCGGTCTGGAGATCGCACAGATCGCCGGTGGGCATGTCGTCCGGACCACCGATACAGATCCCCTTCGGGCTGAGATCGAAGGCACACAGTTCCGAATCCGTCACCAGGGAGCACGCCCGGTTGTTCATCAGGCAGGTTCCCTCGCCGTCACAGGTGTCGGCCGCAGTGCAACTGTTGACGGTGTCGTCGCCACAGGGCGTCTCGGCGTCCGTGACGAACTCCGGTGGACACGACATCCGCGGGACACCTGGACACATCTCGGAGGGATCACACTGTTCATCACCGGTGGCACTGGTGCGACAGACCGTGGTCGCAGGCTCGACGAACTCGACCGGACAGTCCTTCCCGCTGCCGGTGCAGACCTCATCAGGGTCGCACAGATCTCCCGACCCGAGACGGCACACCGTACCCGCCGGCGCGAGGTTGTCCGCCGAGCAGGTTGTCGTGACGCCGTCACACATCTCCTCAACATCACAGATCGCAGCGCTGGCGCGGCACACCGTCCCTGCCGGCTTCGGGGTCACGATGTCGTAGTTGCCGGCGGCCCCGGAGGGATCGCAAGCGGCAGCGCTGCAACTCGTGTCCTGTGCCGAACAGTCGACCTCGGCGCAGGGATCCTCCACCGGCGCGGCGACCGGAGCCGTATCGGCCGGTGTCGCGATCGATGAGATGGAGCGTTGCGGCTCCGCGGCGGCCCGGGCGGTGCCCTGAACGGGGAAGATCATGGCAAGGCGCCGCATCGTCGAGATCTTGTTTCTGAATGTCATGATTTCCCCCTTGATGGACTCCACATGGCGGTGGGAGCGTGGGAGACCCACCCCTGTGGACCACATGGCCTCCAGCGACACACTCCCGGCACCGCTTGGCGCCACCGTCCACCTCTGTGAGTCACGAGGCGCTCGAACCCTTGTTTGGCTCACCGGGATTATACTCCTCACCGGTGCATTGTTCTAGATGTATTTCTTGATTATTGGCTCTTCATGGCACTCTATGAGAAGGTGCCTTTCGTTGAGACCGTTCACTGTCGATTTCTCCGTCCACCACCGTGTAAGACGGTGTCGTGTTGGTTGCGGTGGCCCTCCCCGCCGCATCGGATCGTGCGTCATCCAGTCTACATCGCGATGGCGATCGCGATGATCGGGGCCAGCATTGTGACCAGAAGCGTGGTCGGACTTCTAGCGGCCGTGTTTCTCTTCCTCCCTGCTGAGATCCATCGCGCCCGGCTGGAGGAGCGGGCGCTAGAAGAGAGGTTTGGCACAACATGGGCGGAGTATGCTGCTCGTACCGGGTTCTTCGTTCCTCGTTTCGCCCGGGGGCGCCATGCATGACGTGTCAAGATGCGGTGCAAGTGCAGTGGGATCTAACAGGGAGCCCTCAGCGCCGGGATGATCTGTGGCCAGCCGGTTCGCCAGGTTCTCCAACATCTTCTGACCCTGCTTCTTGCTCTCGGCCTGCTGGCGGGTTCAAGTGCGTGGATGGGGGAATCTGGGGGGGAGCATCCCAGAACGTCCGCGGCGAACACCCTCTGCATCAGGGCCGTCCAGGTGAGTCGTTGGCGGGTGCGCGCGGCAGCCGCGTCTGTCGAGGATGTTACGTCGCCGTCGCTCCGGGTGCTGGGGATGATCAGCAGACGCTTGGAATAGAGAGAATCCCTGGGCTTGTGGGCGCAACGGACCAGGTCTCGACCCACCTGGCGGGAGAGTGACATAATGCGCGGGAGACTTATTCTCGAGGCCGACCGGGAGCGGCTGGTGCCCGCTGGAATCCCCGTGGATATCGTGTTCGAGCAGGGAATGGATGTCCCGAACGACGCAGCGGTGGAGTGATTGATGGGAGAGAACGATCGCTCACGGGAGACCCGCTCCGGCAGGAAGCCGGAGCGCAAGGTCGCGGTCGATCTGTTCGAGCGCAGCGTGGCCCGGGACGGCCGGCCGCAGGAGCTTGACGAGCGGCTGTTCATGCAGCTCCAGGTGTTCACCGGTTGCCGCCGGATCGATCCTGTTCTGGAGGCGGTGCGGGAGTGCGGGTTCCCCTGTGTGCTCTACCAGGATGTGAATGATCCGCGTGGTCTCGGGTTTCTGGCCATGAGCACGGATCCCGCACACTTCGTCACCCGGGTCCGGGATCTCCTGAGCAGCGACCCGTTCCAGGCCCTCCGGCATCGTCCGGATTTCTCCATGCTGGGCCGCAGCTACGCCACCGGTCACGAGCCGGACCTGCGCGACTGGCTCCTGGAAAAGCCGCGGCGCACGGTTCTCGCCCCGGATCAGCCTTGGGCGCTCTGGTACCCGCTGCGCCGCACCGGCGCCTTTGCCGTTCTGCCCGAAGCCGAGCGCAACCAGATCCTGGTGGAGCACGCCCGCATCGGCATGGCCTACGGGCAGGCCGGGCTGGCGCATGACGTCCGCCTGGCGTGCCACGGCCTGGATGCCCACGACAACGAGTTCATCATCGGTCTCATCGGCCGCCGTCTTCATCCGCTTTCACACGTGGTCCAGACCATGCGGCGGACCAGGCAGACGTCGCAGTTCATTCGTAGCATGGGTCCATTCTTCGTCGGCCATACCCTCTGGCAAAGCCCCGCCGGCTGAGGGATGCAACCGGCGGTGTCGGCGCACGCCTCCCGCAATGTCTGGGCCGCCAGCGCGGCCAGTTTTTTCACCGATATCTCCAGCGAGATGATCCACAACGTGTTGCCGCTGTACCTGGCGGGGGTCATCGGCGCCCCCACCCTGGCCATCGGTTTCATCGAGGGTGGGGCAGGCTTCATCGCCAGCATGGTCAAGATGGTCTCCGGGGCCCTCTCCGACCGGATGCGGGCCAGAAAGCCGCTGGCTGTTTGCGGCTATGCCCTGTCCGCCCTGGCAAAACCGTTCTTCGCCCTGCCGGCCGCCTGGACGGGGCTCGCGGCGGTGCGGTGGGTCGAGCGGGTGGGAAAAGGGGTGAGGACCGCTCCCCGGGATGCCCTCATCGCCGATGCCACCTTGCGTTCAGGGCGCGGAGTCGCCTTCGGGCTGCACCGGGCCGCGGATACGGCGGGGGCTATTCTCGGCCTGCTTCTGGCCATTGCGGCCCTCCATCTGTCCGGGGATGGAGCAGAGGGGATCCGGCGGGAGACGTTCCAGCTCCTGGTCTGGCTCAGTCTCGGCCCCGCGGTCCTGGGGGTTCTCTCCCTGGCCTTGGGTGCCAGGGAAAAAGGCGTGGCGGCGGGACCCGGCCGCCCGCCGGCTGGCAGAGGCGGTCTCGGACGCCCCTTTGTCTTGTTCCTGCTGGTGGCAGGCCTCTTCGAGCTGGGCAACTCGTCCGATGCGTTCTTGATCTTGCGGGCGAGGGAGCGTGGGCTGGGAGTGGTGGGAATCCTTTGGGTGCTCGTTGCCTTCAATCTGGTCTACGCGGTGGTGTCGATGCCGGCCGGCCGGCTCTCCGACCGCCTGGGCCGCAAGCGGATCATGGTCCTCGGGTGGAGCCTCTACGCGGTCGTCTACCTCGGTTTCGCCGTCATCGGATCAAGCCGCGGGCTGCTGGTGCTCTACCTGGGCTACGGCGCCTACCAGGGACTGGTGACCGGCACCGCCCGGGCGTTGATCGCCGACCTGGTGCCCGTGCCGGCGCGCGGAACCGCCTATGGCCTGTACGGCGCGTTGCTCGGGACCACGGCTTTCCCTGCCTCGCTCCTCGCCGGGTTTCTCTGGGAAGGCGCCGGAAGCTGGAGCGGCCTCGGGGCGGCAGCGCCTTTCTATCTTGGCGCGGCGACCTCCTTCCTGGCTGCTGTTCTCCTCCCGGTGTTGGTCCGGTCTCCCGGGCCCGCCGCGGATGACCGGTAGCTTCCCGTCCGCCGCCGCGGGCGGATCAACGATCCGGGCGGCGTCGAGGGCGGTAGACGTGGGTGCTCTCGCCGAAGTAGGCGTCGGCGGCTTCCATCAGGGTCTCCGAGAGCGTGGGGTGGGGATGGATGGTCAGCCGCAGGTCCGAGACCCGGGCTCCCATCTCCACCGCCAAGACCCCGGCGGCGATGAGCTCTCCCGCACCCGGCCCGGTGAGACCCACCCCGAGGATCCGCTCGCTGGCCGGGTCAACCACTAGCTTGGTGAGGCCGTCGCTTCGCCCCAGCGTGGCCGCCCGCCCGGACGCCGCCCAGGGAAACCGGGCCACCTCCACTTCCCGCCCAGCCGCGGCCGCGGCGGTGGAGGTCAGGCCGCACCAGGCGATCTCCGGATCCGTGAAGACCACGGCCGGGATGGCCCGCGGCTCGAAGACGGCCGGCTGGCCGGCCAGGGCCTCCACCGCCGCGCGGGCCTCGTGGGCCGCCTTGTGGGCCAGCATCGGCTGTCCGGCCACGTCTCCGATGGCGAAAACGGAGGGCTCATCCGTGCGGCGCTGGGCGTCGACGCGGATGAAACCGGCCGGGTCGACCTCGACCCGGGTGTTCTCCAGTCCCAGATCGTCGGCAGAGGGGCGGCGGCCCACCGCCACCAGGACCTTGTCGAAAGTCTGCCCCGCCCGCTCCCCGCCGGCCTGCTCCAGGGTCAGATGGATTCCACCTTCGACCGCCTCGGCGGCGACGATGCGCGTCTCCAGGCGCACCGACTCGAAACGCTGGTCCAGGCGGCGTGCCAGGGGACGCACCAGGTCCGGATCGACCCCCGGCAAGAGAGAAGGTGTCATCTCCACCACGCTCACGCGGCTCCCCAGCGCCGCGTAGACGCTGCCCAGCTCGAGACCGATATAACCGCCGCCGATCACCAGGAGCTGGCCGGGGATGTCGCGCAGCTCGAGGGCGGCGGTGGAATCCATGATCCGTTCCGGGTCGCGGGGAAGGAGGGGCAGGGGAAGCGGCTCCGAGCCGGTGGCGATGATGGCATGGTCGAACTCGACGGTCTCGGTGCCCGCGTCTCCCTGGTCGATCCAAACGCTGGAGGCGCTGCGAAACCGGGCCCGGCCCCGGATGGCGCGAACGTTGCGCTTCTCCCGCAACTGTCCCAGCCCCCCGGTGAGCTGCCCCACCACCCGCTCCTTCCAGGCGCGCAGGCGGTCCAGATCGATCCGGGGAGCGGGAAAGGTGATGCCCCACGCGGCGGCCTCCCGGGCCTCCTGCAGCACGGCTGCCACGTGGAGGAGCGCCTTGGAGGGAATGCATCCTCTATAAAGGCAGACCCCCCCCGGGTCCGGCGCCGGGTCGATGAGGGTGACGTTCAGGCCCCGGTCCGCGGCCAGGAAAGCGGCGGTGTAGCCGCCCGGCCCCGCTCCGAGCACCACCAGGCGGGTGCCGCGGCGGCCGGTCACCCGGCCTGGCCTTCCAGCAGGAGGAGGAGGGGGTTTTCCAGGGCCTGGGCCATCCAGCGCAGGAACCGGGCGGCGTCGGCGCCGTCGAGCGCCCGGTGATCATAAGAGATGGAGAGCGGCAAAACGAGCCGTTCGGCCAGGGTGCCGTCCCGGAGGAACGGCTCGGCGGCCGCCCGGCCGACGCCCAGAATAGCGACCTGGGGCCAGTTCACGATGGGCGAGAAATAGGTCGTGCCCAGCCCGCCAAGATTGGTGACCGTGAATCCGGCGCCGCTCAGATCGTCCGGGTGGATCTTGCCGCTGCGCGCCCTGGCCGCCAGGGCGGTGAGCTCCGCGGCGACCTGAACCAGACTCTTCTTGTCGACCTCCCGGAGGACCGGCACCAGGAGCCCACGGTCGGTGTCCACGGCCACCCCGATGTTCACGTTCGGCTTGTAGACCATTTCTTCTTTTTCCAGGTCGAGGGTGGCGTTGAAGCGTGGAAAGGCCTTCAAGGCTCCGGCCGCCACGCGCACGATGATGGTGGTCATGGTCAGCTTGCCACCGGCGGCCCTGGCCCGGTCCGCGTGGCCTTTCCGGAACGCTTCCAGGGCCGTGATGTCGGCGCGATCGAACTGGGTTACATGGGGCACCTGGGACCAGGCGCGGGCCATCTGCCGGGCGGTGGCCCGCCGGATCTTGCTCATGGGCTCGCGTCGCGGGGCGCCCCGCCGGTCCAGGTGGTCAGGAGCGGCCGTCCCCGCCGCGCCTCTCCCGGCGATGATCTGACGGGCATGGTTCTTGACATCGCCGGTTGAGATCCGTCCTCCCGGGCCCGTTCCCCGCAGGTCGTGGATGTCGATTCCCAGCTCCCGGGCCAGCCAGCGAACCGAAGGCGCGGCCGCCGCCGGAGTCCCGGTCGGAGCACGGCCCGCGGGGCGGGGCTCCGCCTCCGGGCTGGTGGGAGGAGGCACTGGCGCGGCAGAAGTGCGGATGGAGGGAACCGCCGGAGCGATCGGGCGGCCCTCCTCGGCCTGGTTCCCGCGGCCGGCGAAGGCTCCGGGAGCAGACGCCGGAGCTTCTGCCGTGGTCTCCGAAACTTCCCTGGCCGGTTGGGCTGCTCCCCCGTCCTCCAGCGTGAGAATCAGCTGACCCACGGTGACCCGGTCCCCTTTCTTCACGTGGACGGCCTTGACCACACCACCGTACTCGGAGGGAACCTCCGCGGTCGCCTTGTCCGTCTCCAGCTCGATGACCGGTTGATCCGCCGAGACCGTATCCCCGCGCGCCACCAGGATCGAAACCACCTGGGCGGACTCGATGTTCTCGCCCAGCTCGGGGAGCTTCATCTCCTTCTCCATGACGGCGATCCTTTCAGAGCCTAGGAATGCAGAGACCCGGGCCGCTCGGTGTCGAGGCCCAGGTCATGGGCCGCTCTCTGCACCTCGCGGAGGTCCATCTTGTGGTCCTGTGCCAGAGAGGAGAGTGTGGCGAAGACCATGTGGGCGGTATCGACCTCGTAGAACCGGCGCAGGGCCTGGCGGGTGTCGCTCCGGCCAAAGCCGTCCGTTCCCAGGCCCACGAAGTGGTTGGGGATCCAGCGGGCCAGCCGGTGGGGAAGAGAGGTCACGTAATCGGAGGCGCAGACCACCACACCGGGCTTCCCCTTCAGGCAGCATCTGATGTGCGGCGTCCGCGGCGGCTCGCCGGGGTGCAAGAGGTTCCAGCGTTCTATCTCGATGGCCTCGCGGAACAGCTCGGTGTAGCTGGTCACCGCCCAGACATCCGCGGCGACACCATACTTCTCGCCCAGGAGGACCTGCGCCTCCAGGGCCTGGTTGAGGATAGGACCGCTGGCCAGCAGTTGCGCCTGGCGCGGGCCGTTCCCGCCTCCCTTGCGGAAGAGATACATTCCCTTGAGGATGCCCTCGCGGGTGCCAGCCGGCATGGCGGGCATGGGGTACACCTCGTTGTAGACGGTGAGGTAGTAAATGAGATCCTCCCCCTCTTGGTACATGCGCCGGATCCCCTCCTGGATGATCACGGCCAGCTCGTAGGCAAAGGCGGGATCATAGGCGACCACCCGGGGATGGGTGGCGGCCAGGACATGGCTGTGGCCGTCCTGGTGCTGGAGCCCCTCGCCGTTGAGCGTGGTGCGTCCCGCGGTTCCGCCGATGAGGAAGCCGCGGCACCGGCAATCACCGGCGGCCCAGATCAGGTCGCCGATGCGCTGAAACCCGAACATGGAGTAGAAGATGAAGAAGGGGATGGTGTTGACGCCGTGGGTGGCGTAGGCCGTGCCGGCGGCAACGAACGAGGACATGGCGCCGGCCTCGGTGATCCCTTCCTCGAGAATCTGTCCATCGGTGGCTTCCTTGTAGTAGAGAAGGGTCTCCCGGTCCACGGGCTCGTAACACTGGCCCATATGGGAATAGATGCCGACCTGCCGGAAGAGGGATTCCATGCCGAAGGTGCGTGCCTCGTCCGGGACAATGGGAACGATGAGCCGGCCCAGGCCCGGGTCGCGCAGCAGCCGGGAGAGCAGCCGCACGAAGATCATGGTCGTTGCGGCCGTCTTGTCCC
Source organism: Acidobacteriota bacterium (assembly GCA_046757405.1). Taxonomy (GTDB): domain Bacteria; phylum Acidobacteriota; class Polarisedimenticolia; order SMYD01; family SMYD01; genus JBHHYE01. Next base: position 47,172 of record JBHHYE010000018.1, read on the forward strand.
CCGAGCTGGCCAGGAACTCGTCGAACAGCTCGGCCGGCGGCAGGGGCAGGGGCGGTGCGGCGACCTGGCGTTCCGGCAGGTAGCCGCCCAGCTCCCGGCGCCGGCGGTGCAGGTACTCCAGCTCGGCGCTGTCCTGGGCCGGGCGGTAGAAGGGGGCGTGGCCCACGTCCTTGTCCGAGATGGGAATGCCGAAGCGGGAGCGGAACTGGCGCAGCTCCTGTTCGTTGAGGGCCTTCTGCTGGTGCGTGATGTTCTTTCCTTCGCCGGCTTCCCCCAGCCCGTATCCCTTGATGGTCTTGGCCAGGATGATGGTCGGCGAGCCGCGGTGGGTGACGGCATCCAGGTAGGCCGCGTACACCTTCTCGGGATCGTGCCCCCCCCGGCGCAGCTTCTCGAGCTGCTTGTCGGACATCTGTTCCACCAGTGCGAGCAGCCGTGGATCCTTGCCGAAGAAATGTTTCCGGATGTAGGCTCCCGGGGACAGGACGTACTTCTGGTAGTCGCCGTCCACGGCTTCTTCCATGCGGCGCGCCAGGCGCCCGTCGGTGTCCTGTTCCAGCAGGGGATCCCAGCTATCTCCCCAGATGACCTTCACCACATGCCAGCCGGCTCCCCGGAAAACGGCTTCCAGCTCCTGGATGATCTTCCGGTTGCCCCGCACGGGGCCGTCCAGGCGCTGGAGGTTGCAGTTCACCACGAAGATCAGGTTGTCCAGGTTCTCCCGGGCGGCGAGGCCGATGGCCCCCAGCGACTCGGGCTCGTCCAGCTCCCCGTCTCCCAGGAAGGCCCAAACCCGCCCGGTTTTCTCCCGGAGGCCCCGATCCTCCAGATACCGGTTGAAGCGTGCCTGGTAAATGGCGAGGATGGAGCTCAATCCCATGGAGACGGTGGGGAACTGCCAGAAACCCGGCATGAGCCACGGATGGGGATAGGAAGGCAGCCCGCCTCCGGGGCGGAGCTCGCGCCGGAAGTTCCCCATCTGCGCCTCGGTCAGGCGCCCTTCCAGGAAGGCCCGGGCATAGATCCCCGGCGAGGCGTGTCCCTGGAAGAACACTTGGTCTTTTCCCTCTTCGTGATCCTTGCCGTGAAAGAAGTGGTTGAAACCCACCTCGAAGAGGGTGGCGGCGGAGGCGTAGGTGGAAATATGGCCGCCGATGCCGTGCTCGTCGCGGTTGGCCCGGACCACCATGGCCATGGCATTCCAGCGGATCATGCTCTTGATGCGCCGCTCGATCTCGCGATCCCCGGGGAACGGAGGCTGCCGGCTGCGGGGGATGGAGTTGATGTAGGGCGTGTTGGCCGTGTACGGCGGCGAGGCGCCCAGCTCCGCGGCCCGCAGGTGGAGCTGGCGCAGCAAGGCCTCGACCCGTCCGGCGCCTCCCTCCCGGATGACGTCATCGAACGAATCGAGCCCGTCCTGGAGCTCCTGTTCGCGGAGCTGCCGGTCTTTCTCTCCCTGGGCGCGAGTGTCTGGCACCGATGAATCCATCTCCGGCAATTCTAGCGGATCGCCCCGGCTCGCCGCGGGGCGTCCGCGCCACGCTCCGGCCCCATCTATAATGCGCCACCGTCCTGGCCCGTCATGATGGAGAGATGATGAGAACCCGAAGAGTGCCCCTCACGGCGCGCACGGCTGACAAGTACGACCTCTACCAGCGAAGCGTTCAATCACCGGACGTGGACGTGTCCTTCATGGCGCGTTTGTTTCGCAGGCTGAATGGCAGGCCCCTGCGGTTCCTGCGTGAGGATTTTTGTGGAACGTTCGCCATCTGCTGCGAGTTTGTCAAGCGATGCCGGAAGAACCGCGCCCTGGGAGTGGACCTGGACCGGAGGACCCTTGAATGGGGCCGGGCCCGGAACCTGGCGCGGCTCTCTCCCGACCAGCGCCGCCGCGTGCTCCTGATGCGCAAGAATGTGCTCGATGTGCGCCGGCCGCGCGTTGACCTGGTCTGTGCCATGAACTTCAGCTACTGGGTTTTCAAGACCCGGCAGGAGCTCCGGACCTATATGCGCAACGCGCGGCGTTCCCTGCGCCCCGGCGGGATCTTGCTCCTCGATGTGTACGGCGGCGGCCAGGCCATGGAGGAGCGGCAGGAGGAATCGAAAAAGGGCGGCTTCCTTTATATCTGGGACCAGGCACGGTTCGATCCCGTCACTCACCAGACCCTGTGCAAGATCCATTTTGCCTTCAAGGATGGAACACGCCTACGGAACGCGTTCCTTTACGACTGGCGCGTCTGGACCCTCCCGGAGCTGCGCGAGCTCATGGAGGAGGCCGGCCTGAAAGATGTCCATGTTCTCTGGGAAGGCACCGACCGGAAGACCGAGGAGGGGAACGGCGTCTACCGGCGCGCGGCCCACGGCAAGGCCGATCCCTCCTGGATCGTCTACGTGGTGGGCCGCGCCTGACGCGCCCCGGGGGAAGCGGTCTGCGGAGGCCGTCCTAGGACCGGCGCAGGAAGCGGCTGAACTCCTCGGCAAGCTCGAAGGCGGCGTCCACGTTGCGCGGGTTGCGCGAGTCCAGATACTCCACGTTGACGCCCAGTTTGTCCGGAGGGAAACCGATGTCCGCGGCGAAGGAGGAGACGCGGCCCCAGACCCCGATCAGGCAGGAGATGGACGCTTCCCGCATGCTCCGGGCGCCGCAGAGGAGTCGTTCCACGTCCTGGGGGACATAAACTCCCAGGGTGTTGCGCGCGAAGATGATGTCCTCCTCGCACACGAATGGGGAGAAGGTGAGGAATATCTTGGGGATCTCCTCGGTGCGGACGCGGCGCACCAGATCGAAGAGAATGCAGCACATCCATTCGCTCTCGTAGAGAATCTGGGTCGAGAAGAAGCCGAGCTTCATCGCGCGGATCTTGCGCTGAATCCGGTCGGCTTCATCCACCACCGCAGGCCGCGCCGCGAACTGGCTTCGCCTTGTGGGAATGATGATGCCCCCGCAACGAAACCCCCGTTCCTGGGCCATCTGGGCCGCCGCCGCAACCTCCAGGGCGCCGTCCTTGTAATGCTTCTGGCTGGAGTCGGGGCCGACGACGAAGATGTCGCCACACCCGAGCCCGCCGGCCTGGTCCAGCCAGCGGGTGAACTCGGCCCCCGTGCAGCTGACGCTCACCTTGTAAAGACCCAGCGGTTTCCCCGTGAGGTCTTTCAGCCAGGAAGCGAACTCTTCACCGGGGACACGGTCGCGGTGGCGCCGGAACTCATGGGCGTCTTGCAGGTCGGGGACACTGACGGCGTGGAAGGAGTTGTAGCAGGAAAAGCTGTGGCGCAGCACGGCATACGCCTTGTCCCGGTCCTGGAGAGTGGGAGGACAGACCTCCAGCAGGACGCGTGCCGCGACCAGCGGACGGGTCCCGGGGAGGATGGAGGGCTTGGGCTCGGTCTTGGACGATGCCATGGCTGAAATCCCGCCTGAACGGTTGCTGGCGCATCTTACCACGCCGGTGCCGGCCGACGGCTCGCGCCTGCCTTTCCCCCGTCTCCACAGGGCAGGAGAATCCAGGAGATCGGAGAGGATCCGGCAGGCCGGACCGAGTCGCGGAAGGAGTAACATGTGAGGAATGCATGGCCCATTGTCCGCGGTCTTCTCTCCCGTCCTCCCCGGGCTGGCCGCGGTGCTGGTCGGCGCACTCTGCGCCGCTTCCGGCCCGGAAGGGGCGGTCAAGGCGGAGAGGCCGCCCGATCTGGTCTGGCATGTCGAGGATGCCGCCGGCGAGGTGCTGAGCTCCCGCGCCGGCGATGAGCCGATCAACCCGGCGTCGGTGGTGAAGGTCGCCACGTCCCTCTGGGCGCTGGAGAAACTGGGACCGTCTTTTCGGTTCAAGACCCGGCTCTTCATGCGCGGCGACGACCTGGTGGTGGCTGGAGGGCAGGATCCCGACTTCCAGCCGGAGAACGCATTCCTCCTGGCGGCGGCGCTGGAAGCCCTCAGTGTCCGCGTGGTGCCGGGCCGGCTTCTGGTGGACCGGAGCTTCTGGATGGGCTGGGAATACGGTCAACGGTTCAAGATTGCCGACGGATCGGCACGCGTCCGGCGCATGGCCGCCCGGCTACGGCAGGCGCTGGATCCGGAGCGCTGGGACGCCGATCTCGATCGAGCCTGGAACGGCTTCGCCCAGCGCCGCCGTCTGGACCCGGATCGCCCGGTCCGGATCGCGGTGGCGGGCACGCCGGGCATCCTGCGCCAGACCCCGGCGGAACCGCCTTTTCTCCTCCATGAGTCGGAGCCGGTGCTCGTCGCCCTGCGGCGCTTCAATTGTTACTCCAATAACGATATCCAGCGGTTCCAGCACCCTCTGGGCCCGGCACGGACCCTGCAGGAACAGCTGGCGCGGCGCTGGGACGTGCCCGCCGGGGCTCTCCGTCTGGAGAGCCTCTCGGGGCTGGGCCGGAACCGTCTGACGCCGCGGCTCGTGGTGCGGTTGCTGCGTGATCTGCAGAGAACCCTGCTCCGAGAGGATCTGCGGGTGGAGGACGTCCTGCCCGTGGCCGGATGCGATCCCGGCTCACTGAACCGGTTTACCCGCCTGACCCTCGGAGTTCATGCGCGTTCGGTGGTGGCCAAGAGCGGCACGCTGGCCTCCACCGACGGCGGCATCCTGGTGCTGGCGGGCCTGGCCCGGACGGCCCGGGGAGACCTGCTCTTCTGTGTGGCCGCGCCCCGATCCGGCCGCCGCCTGGATGCCGCCCGGCAGGCGGAGGAAAGCTGGCTCACCGATCTCATCGGCCGGTTCGGAGGGAGTGTGGAGGGCCGGTGTGCCGGACCTCTGCCTTACTCGGACGGAGAGGCGCGGGTCAGCGCGCCGACTCCGGCAAGGTCCGCGGCCGGTTGGTGAGAGGGGAGGCAGGGAGGCGGAAGCGCCCGGCCAGCATCAGGCCGGCCAGCAGCGCGAGGGCCACCAGGGCGCACCCCAGACCGAGACGAAAAGCGGCGGGGCGATAACGGAAAACCACCCGGTGGCGGCCTGGAGGGACGGCCACCCCCCGGAAGATGGCGTCTGTCTTCACCGCGGCCCCCCGAGGCTTCCCGTCGATCCAGACCCGCCACCCCGGCGCCCAGGCGTCCAGAAGCACCAGCCAGGCCTCTCCGGAAGCCTCGGTCTCGAGGGTCACCTGATTGAATCCCCGCGCCACCACCCGGGCGCTGTCCGAGGCTGGATCCCGGGCGGCTTCTCCGGTGACGAGGGCGGCCACCCCCTCCACGGTGGCCAGCTCCTCAGGGTGAAAGCCCGGAGCGGTGAGCCGCGCCAGGGCCGCGTCCTGATCGGCGACGGTCTCGGTGCGGCGCACCAGGAAGGCGGGCGCCAGAGGATCGGGCACCTCCCAGACGGAGAGATGTCCCTGGAAAACCCTGCGCAGGCCGGAGAGGGTCTCGCCGGGCGGCGCGACGATGTAGCGGACGGCCAGGAGCCGGAAGAGCGGGGAACGGAAGACCGCCTCATCCCGGATGGCGCGGACCGTCCATGGAGTGGACCCCCGCCAGCCGGCCGCCGAGAGGTAGCGGTCGAGCGCCCGGGAATGCATCGGTGCGAACCCCCCCGGCTCCCTGAGCCCGAAGTACGAAAGGAGATTGGCCGGAACCAATCCTCCCTTGCGGACGGGGACGGTGTGGCGCTCGAAGCGCGCCACCCGCCACGGCTCCGCCCGGCCGCGCAGCCAGTGCAGGGCCGGTGTTTCCGGAAGCACCTCCTCGCGCAAGCGCACCACCCGGTAAGGGGCCGCGAAGCTCGCCAGCTCGGCGGCCACCAGCCCGAGGCAGGCGAGCCACCACAGGAGCGACCGGCCTCCGGAGAACGGCGGCCGCCAGCCGGCGGCGGCGAGGAGGCCGGCGCCGGCCAGGCTGAGGATCAGGAACCGGTCCAGGGCACCTGACACAGTGGCCAGGGTGCCCGGCGCCGGGGAGGGCGGCAGATGAGATGGGAGCCAGAGGATCCCGGCGCCTATCCAGACCACGAGAGCCAGCAGGCTCCAGCCGCCGGCGACACTCCAGAGCAGACGGCGCGAGACCTTTCCCGCGGCGGCGAGATGGGCCCCCCGCGCCGCCAGGAGAACCAGACAGAACAGGTAGATCACCAGGCTGCGATTGGCGGCGGAGAAGCGGAAGCCGGGGAGAAGAAAGTAGGCCAGGCTGAAGAGCGGCGAGCCCAGTGCGATCAGCAGGGCGGCCAGGAGGATGAGCGCCAGGGGCAGGCGCCGCCCCTCCCACGCTCCTCCCAGCAGTCCGATCACGGCCAGGGCCGGGACCCAAGCTCCGGCGTAGCCGGCCACGGAAGCGGCGAAGGGAGGCCGATCGCCCGGGGTTCCGTCCCCCAGATCTTGTTGGACGGTGGTGCCGTTCCGCACGGTGCCCAGGCTTTCCGGGGCCACGAGCTGAAGCATCTGAAAGGCGGGGAGGGCGGTGCGCCGCAGGGATGCCAAGCGGCGCTCGGAGCGGGCCGAGTGCCGCGCCATCTCCAGGCTGGGGAGGAGCTGCGGCGCGGCCAGGAGCAGTCCGGACCCCAGCACACCCAGGAGCAGCCCGGTGGCCGCCAGGCGCCTTCGGCCGCGGCCCAGAGCCGCGACCGCGCCCCAGGCACACAGGGTGTAACCGGACAGGATGACGAGAGACGCCTGGCCGGCCAGCACCAGGAGAGTCCAGGTGGCCACCAGGAGAAGGCGCCAGCGCACCTGCCCCGACGCCGCCATCCGCTCGGCCGCCAGCACGGTCCAGGGCAGCCAGGCGGCGGTGGTGATGAAGGAGGGGTGTCCCATCCGGAGAGCCATGTGGCCTCCCAGGGTGAAGCAAATGCCCGCCAGCAGACCGGCCCCTTTCCCCAGGCCGGTTCCCCTGCAGAGACCGTAAGCCCCCAGGCCGGCCACCAGGAGATGGAAGAACACCAGCCAGCCCAGCGCGGTGCCGCTCTCCAGGAAGACACCGATCAGGTTGGGCGGATAGAGAACCCCGGTCTGCCACAAGGCCAGGAAGGGAGCGCCCAGGAAAACCCGCGGGTTCCAGAGGGGAAGCTCTCCCCCCCGGAGACTTTCCCGGAGGATCCTTTCCCGGGTGAGCACAAAGCGGGCACTGTCCGCGTTGAACGCCGGCCGGGAGTCATCCGGGCCGGCGGACGACGACCACGGCGCCCACCGTCCGGGGTCGAAGGTCAGCAGGATACGTCCCGGCCGCAAGGCGGGAGCCATGAACAGGGCGACCAGGATCATCAGGGCCGCCACGGCGAGGGTGTCGCCCCGGCGCTGTTCTGGCACCCACCGCATCGGCGTGTAGCAGATTACACGCTCCCGGGATCGGTCACAAGCTCGGGAGGCGCGCGCCGTTGCCTGCCAGGAGAGAACCGGACAGAATGGCGGGCGGCGAGAGGCGCGGGAGAGCCTGCCGCCGGCCTGCCGGCGTGCGGATCCGCCGGGGAAGAAGAGTCCATGGACACCTTATCCGCCTGGAGCCTGGCGCCTCCTCTGGCTGCCATCGGCCTGGCCATGGTCAGCCGGAGGATCCACTGGTCTCTCCTGACAGGCATCTGGCTGGGAGCCATGCTGCAGGCCCGGGGCCATCTCCTGGCGGGGACGGTGGGCGCCGCCGGGCAGATAGCACGGGTCGTGATGGATCCTTCCCATGCGCGCCTTCTCCTTTTCGCCCTGCTCATCGGTCCCCTGATCCTGGGACTGGAACGGTTCGGCGGGGTTGCCGGGTTCGTGGGCTGGGCGGAAAGGCGGCGGCTGGTCAAGAGCCCCCGGGGCGCCCGGATGCTGGCGTGGCTGGTGGGGGTGGTGGTCTTCATCGAGTCGAACATCACCCTGCTGGTCACCGGAGCGGTCTGCCGGCCGCTCTTCGACCGCCACGGTGAGTCGCGGGAGAAGCTCGCCTACCTTGCGGACTCGACATCCGCTCCGGTCTGCATCCTCATCCCCTTCAACGCCTGGGGCGCGCTGGTCCTGGGGCTGCTGGGAAGCCAGGAGGTGCCGCATCCCCTGGGCACTTTTCTGCGCGCCATACCCCTCAACTTTTACGCCCTGGCGGCGGTTGTCCTGGCCGGCTGGACGGCTTGGACCGGCTGGAGCCTGGGGCCCATGAGAGGGCGGTCCGGCAAGGGACCGCCCGGGGCGCCCGGCGCCCGGGTGGCGCCCGCGCCCGCCGGCAACGGGCGGGGGGGAGAGCCCAGAGCGATCAACCTGGTGCTGCCATTGACCGCTCTCATGGTGGGGATGCCGGTGGCGCTCCTGGTGACGGGAGCGGGCGTCCTGTCGCGCGGGTCCGGCTCGGCCAGCGCCCTGTGGGCCGTGCTGGGCGGGAACGTCACCCTCTGGCTGCTGGTCCTGGGCCAGCGGCTGGCGACGCTCCGCGAGGTGGCAGGGGTGGTGGGGGCGGGGATGAGGTCGTTTCTCGGGCTGGTGTTGATCCTGCTCTTGGCCGTCACCCTGGGCGAGACCTGCCACCAGCTCGGGACCGGCCTGTACATGGCCGGGTGGCTCCAGGGGCTGGCCCGTCCGGTGCTCCTGCTTCCCCTGACCTTCGCCACCGCCGCCGCGGTGGCGTTCGCCACCGGCACCAGCTGGGGAACCTTTGCCATCATGGTTCCCATCGCCATCCCCGCCGCCGCCGGCCTGGCCCTCGAGCCCGCTCCGTTTCTGGCCGCAGCCCTCTCCGGAGGCATCTTCGGCGACCACGCCAGCCCGCTCAGCGACACCACCATCGTGGCCTCCATGGCGGCGGGCACCAGTGTGGTGAACCATGTGCGCACCCAGCTGCCGTATGCCTTGCTGGCGGCCGGCGGGGCGCTGGCCGCCTTCGGGCTGACCGGCGCCCTTCTCTGACGGCCCGGGTGAGGACTGCCTCTACCGCCTGCGGACCTCCTGGCGGATCTCCGCGGTTTGCCCCTGGCGATCCACGGCGGTGACCGTCACGGTGAAGGGCGGCTTGGCGAGCAGCAGGCGCTTGCCGCTCACCTTGACCTTCCAGGGCACGCTCCCCTCCAGCGATGGATCGACCCCGGAGGAAACATAGCGAGCGACCTCCGGGAGAGACGCGACACGCGTCACCGATCGTCCCTTGGCATCGGTCACCTCCAGGGACGCCGATGCCAGGTTCCGCCCCTGGATCTGCCCTTCCAGCGTGAGGTCCTTGGCCAGGAAGGAGCCGCTCCAGTGGACGCGCGTGATGGTGGCGGTCAACGTGGCCGCGGCAGGCGGCGGCGGAGCCGGTGCGGCCGCCGAGGCCGCCGCCTCGGCGCTGCCGGCGGGAGCCAGGCTGGAGGAAGGGGATTCCTCGGGGACGGCGGTGGGCTCGGGGGCAGGGGACGGCTCCGGCGTCTCGACCTTTCTTCCCAGGAGACCTCCCAGGCGGCTCCCCAGCTTCTTGCGCAGGGTTTCCTCCGCTTTGCGGCTCACCAGTTGCCCGGCGGCGGAACCCCAGTCGATGCCTGGCGCCGGCGCGTCCAGGGAGCCGGACAGGGTCAGAGGCAGGTGCACCTGGTCCCGCTTGGCATCCCAGAAAGCGCTGGCGGCCCGGCTTTTCTCCTCCCGCATGGAACGGCTGAGCTCTGGAGAAAAGAGGATCTGCAGATCGCCGTTGATGGCGCTGGAGAGAAGGTCGACGCGCGCCTTTCCCTCCAGGGTCATATCGGGGGACTCCAGCCGGAGATCCTGGCTGCTCATCTGCGGCCCGTTCAGCTGCAAGGTGCCGGACAGACTGGTGAAGCTCGTTCCCTCTTCCTGGAGCTTGCGTGAGAGGGTGTTGAGAGATTGTTCGCCGAAAATGCCCGTGACCTTGGAGAGCATGCCGAGAACATCCAGCTTGCCGATCTTGCCATCGGCAACTTCCACCTTGCCGCCGCCGCTCAAGCTGCGCACGATGTCCTCGTAGCCGGCCCCTTGCCCCCGGGCTTCCACCGACCCGGTGAAGCGGCCGCTGAACAGGCCCTCCAGGCCCAGGTTCTCATCCAGGAGCGGGCCTGTCTCCACATTCTCGACCTGGGCGGTGATCCGGAAGGCGGGCGGATTCTTTCCCAGGTCCAGTGTGGCGGTGCCATCGAAGTCGCCCTGGTAGAGGCTCATGTGGAACGGATCCAGCGTCATGCGCTGTCCGGCCAGCCGGAGGCCCGCCTGGAGCCCCCTGAAGGCGAGCTTCTGGAAAGAACCCTGATCGATGGCGAGGTTTCCCTGTGCCGTGACCTTCTCCAGCAGGCTGCCGGAGGCCCCGGCCGGCGCTGGTTCGGAGGGGGATGTTGCGGATGACCCTGTCCCCGCGAACGACATCAGTTCCCAGAAGTCGGCGTGGCGGGAATGCACGTTGAAGGTCACGCGGGGGGATTCGAAGCCGGTCACGGTGAGATCCCCGGCCACATCGCTGCTCCCGAGCAGGCCGCGAAAATCCTCCACGGCCACCGTGTCGCCGGAGACCCGCACCGTCCCGCTGATGTCCCGCATCGGCCGGGGCATGACGGCGTGCTGGAAGGTGAACGCTTCGACCTTGAGATGTCCGTCGATCTCGAGATACTGGGCGCCCCCCAGGGGGCCGCGGACCCGCGCCTCGATCTCCAGCGGGCGCCCGGCGGAGAAGGTGACCGGGAGAGCGTAGTCGGCCAGCGCCAGGAGCCGGGTCAGATCATCGGCGGCGAAGGTAGCCGGAAGCAGTTTGAGATCGACGACCGGCAGCGCGCCGGAGCGGTCGATCCGCCCCTGCAGATCCATCGTGTGACCGCCGATGGAGATCTGGAAGGCCCGCAGGTCAAAAACGGCACCGCCGCCGGTGATCCCCACGTCGAAACGGCTGGCCAGGTCCAGGTCGACCGTTCGCGATCCGGTGGCCTCGGTGTTCAGGTGGACCCGGGCCGTGTCGAGATCCAGATCGCCCGTCACTGAGAATCGACCCGAGAGATTCCCCTTGATCTTGACGTGGCTGGTGAGGGTGCCGGTGACCGGATCCACCGCCAGGAATTCCCGGGTATAGGGAGACGTCACGGCCAGGGGCAGGGCATCCAGGTGAAGGGTGAGGTCGGCCGGATGGGAGCCGTCCGCCGTGATCCATGGCCCCATCTGCCCTTGAACACTCACGGAGCCGCGGCCCGCCTTGCCGGAAAGCTTCATCTCGGCCGTGATCGCCGCCTTGGCGCGGGTCGGGAGATGATCGAGAGCGAGCCGGGTCACCTCCAGGTTCACCTGGTGGGCCGGCCGACTCACGAAGGCATCCATCCAGTGAAGGCCGAGATCGGTGATCTCCAGGTCGGAGAGCTGCAGCGGGAGGGCTGGCCCGGCGGCGGAGCCTCCCTTCTCGCTTGCCGTTCCGAACGATGGAAGGTTCAAGGCGCCGGCGCGATCCCGGCGCAGATGGGCCTCGAGGTGATCGACCTGCACCTGGCTCAGCGCCAGATGGTCGAGGGTGGGGGAGCCTGTGGCGTCCGTCCCGAAGGCGGCATCCAGCTCGCCTGACAGCGAGAAGGGCCGCTGTCCCAGCACGCCGCCCGGCGGCGCCCATCCGGGCCCCACCCATCCGTTGATCCAGGGTGCCAGCCGGCCGGGATCCAGCTGGTCCAGGGCCAGCTGTCCTTCCAGGCGGAGAGGAACGCCCTGGGCGCGGCGCAAGGGGCCGACCTTCCCCTGCAGCTTCACCGACATGGGACGTTCCCCCGCGAGCGTCGCGGCGATGTCGACAGAGACCACCTGGTCCAGGGCCAGGTCGGCAATGTCCAGGTTGAGGTCGGTGAGCACAGCCTCCAGGGTCTTGCCCTTCACCAGGCCGCGGTCGCGCAGCGTGATGCGGCCGCCCCGGACGGCCAGGTGGTCCACGGAAAAAGCCTCCGGCCCCCCGCTCCCTTGCTCTCCGGCAGGCTTGCCTCCGCCGGAGGCCACCAGCTGCTGGATGTTCCACGATCTATCCGCCTCGCGGGCGAGCACCATGGAAGGCTCCTCCAGGACCACCCGGGTCACTTCCAGGCGCTTCTCCAGGAGCGGCAGGAAGCGGACGCCGATCCGGACTCTCTTGGCCGTGAGAAGGTCGCCTCCCCCTTCCTCCGGCAGTGCGCCGACGGAGAGATCCTGGACGCTGATGCCGAGGCGGGGCAGGATGGCCAGGCGCATCTCCCCCAGGTGGACCTCGCGCCCCAGGGCGTCCCGGGCGGCGCTCTCGATGGTCCCCCTGTAGTGATTCACATCAACCAGGTAAGGAACGACCACCGCCACGGCAACCAGCAGAGCCAGGGCCACCCCGGCCAGGATCAGCAGGCGTCGTCTCCGCCTGGTCATGGGCGGAGCGCACCCGGCCGGTCCTGGCCCCGGGGAGACAGCGTGAAGATCTCGTGGCCCGTCCGCGTGACGGCTAGGGAGTGCTCGAACTGGGCCGAGAGGCTGCCGTCCCGGGTGACCGCCGTCCACCCGTCTCCCAGGACCCGGACATCGTGATGGCCCGCGTTGAGCATCGGCTCGATGGTGAAGAACATTCCCTCACGCAGTGCGAGCCCGGTGCCCGGCAAGCCATAGTGGAGAATCCTCGGCGCGTCATGGAACACACGCCCGATCCCGTGTCCACAGAAGCTCCGCACCACGGAGTAATGATTCGCCTCGGCGTGCGCCTGCACCGCGTGGCCGATGTCGCCCAGCCGGGCTCCCGGCCGGACCGCGTCGATGGCGCGCATCAGGCAGGAGTAGGTCGTCTCCACCAGGCGCCGGGCCGCCTCCGGAACCCGGCCCACCAGGTACGTGCGGCTCGCGTCGCCGTGCCAGCCGTCCACGATGACGGTGACATCAATATTGACGATGTCGCCGTCGGCCAGAACTTCATCTCCCGGGATCCCGTGGCAGACCACATTGTTGCGGGAGGTGCAGATCGATCGGGGGAAACCCCGGTAATGGAGGGGAGCCGGAACGGCGTGGTGAGCCCGGATGAAGCGATCGCAGATCTGATCCAGGGCTCCCGTGGTCACGCCGGCGGTGACATGGGAGGTGATGTGATCCAGCGTCTCGGCGGCAAGGTGTCCGGCGCGGCGCATCCCCTCGTAGGCCGGAGCGCCGTGGACCTTGACCTGGCCCGGCTGGCGAAGTGGATGGCGCATGCGGAGGCGATTCTCCTGATCCCGGCGGGATCGCGGCTCGGAACAGGAAGCTTAACACAGGGGCGCCCCGGGTGGAGCCGCTCCCTGCCGATGTCCGAGAAGATGTCGGTTGCAATATTGTAAACGACGAAATTGTAATTAAGTTATTTATAAATCGCATTGCACAACACCACAGTTCAACGTATATGCATTCTCGACAAGACATATCCAGGAGGGGTCGCGATGGCTAGTTTGACTGCGGAGAATCAGTTCCGGGAGGGGCTCGTAGCTCTGGCAGACGGCCGGCCCCATGATGCCGTCCTCCAGTTCGAGGCGGCCATGAGGGAGGAGCGGCGCGCCTGCGTGCCCCGGCCGCAGATGCGTTATCTCTCCTATTATGGCTTGAGCCTGGCCATGTCGGGCGGCGCGGGACGGGAAGCGATCGGCGCGTGCGAGACGGCGGCGCGCAGCGATTTCTTCAACCCGGACCTCCTCCTCAACCTGGGCAAGGTCTATCTGATGGCCGGCAAGACCAACCGGGCCCTGGAAGTGTTCGAGCGGGGACTGAAGGTCGACCGGTCGCACCGGGGTCTCCAGGCAGCCCTGAAGAAAGCGGACCGCCGAAATGGTTGCATGGTGCCGTGGCTGGGGCGGCAGAACCCGGTCAATTACTGGCTCGGACGGGCCGGCCTGGCACCGCGTCCAGGGAGGGGCTTGTCGGGTCGCGGGCGGCGCTCGGGCCGGACCCTTAGGCAGCGATCGCCCCGGTCCAGTGCGTCGAGGACGTCCATTCCTTCCACCACCCGGCCGAAGACGGTGTAGCGCCCGTCCAGACGCGGCGCCGGCGCGTAGGTGATGAAGATCTGGCAGCCCCCTGTGTCCGGGCCGGCATTGGGCATTCCGATGGTACCGGCGAGAAACGGCACGGGGTTGATCTCATCGCGGAGAAAGCCGCCGCCGGTTCCCCAACCGTCTCCCCGCGGATCCAGGCCCTGCACCACGAAGCCGGAGACCACCCGGTGGAAGCGCAGCCCGTCGTAGAACCCGGAACGGGCGCGGGCCAGGAAGCTCTCCACATGATGGGGAGCCTGGTCGCGCAGCAGCTCCATGACGATCTCGCCCTTGCTGGTTGACAATCGGACGCGGGGACGGGTCTCCAGCCGCGAAGCATCCTGATCCCTGGCCGGAAATATCGATGAAGGTCGGCCCCGGGCCGGCGCGCGGGCGGGGCTCTCGAGGCCGAGAGACGAGAGGGCATCGGCGGCGACCTGGCGGACCGCGGGAGCCGGGTCGCCCGACCAGGCCCGGAGGAACAGGACCGCCGCCTCACGGGCCACCGCGGCGGCCGCTCGCACGGCCGCCGTACGAGCCTCGACCCAGCCGGGCCCGGGCGAGCGCTGGTAGGCCATGGCAATCGCTTCGAGATCTTCCGCCCGGCCTGTCGCCCGCAGCGCTTCCAAGGCCGTCGCCCGGACCGCGACATCCGGGCGACTCAGCACTTGCAGGGCTCGCTGTCGAGTGACCCCGCCTGCTTTTCCCAGGTCCGCGAGCTGCTGCAGGGCCTGGCTGGCCACGGAAGGCGACGCGTCTCCGGCCAGGGCTGTCAGAAGGGAGAGTCCCTGGGCCGTCGGAAGGGCGCTCAGGGCGGAGGCCGCCAGGCGGCGATGGTCGGGACGGGCGGAGCGGGCCAGGAGTTCCAGGCGGGAAGCGGCTGGCCCGGGAGAGAGGCTGGCCAGGAGCCGGAACGCCTGGAGGCGGACGCGAGGCGAGGGGTCCTCCAGGTAACGGGACAGAGCCCTCTGTCCCCGGTCCTCTGGAACCTGGCCGCGCCGGGCCAGACGGGAGAGAGCCTCCAGGGCGGCCGCGCGTCGATGATGGCCGGCGGGGCCCGCATCACCGGCCAGGGCCGCCAGGAGGGGGGAGGCCGCGCCCCTCACCCCGAGGGAGCCCAGGGCCCGCGCGGCGGCGGCGGCCACATGGGGGTTGGCCTCCTGTTCCAGCAGCCTGGAGAGCACCCGGAGCCGGGCCGCGGCGTTCGCCTCCACCCGTTCCAGACCCCGGACGGCGAAGAGGCGAACCCACGGCTGCAGGGATCGGGTGGCAGCTTCCAGGGCCGGTTCCCGGCCAGGCTCGTCGACCTGCGCCAAGGCGTAGGCGGCGCGCCAGCGCACCCCTTGGTCCGGGTCGGCCAGGCGCCGGAGGATCGCCTCGACCAGGGGTTCTCCCGGCGACGCGGGGAGGCGATCCGGCGCTCCGGCTCGCTCCTTCCGCAGCCGGGCGATGGCCAGGAGGGCCGCGCCGCGGACGGCGGCATCCGGATCGTTCAGCCGCGGCAGAAGCACCTCGAGGACGCTGGACTTCCCCAGCTTTCCCAGGGCTTCCGCGGCGCGGGCCCGTACGGCCGGTCGAGGGGAGAGGAGATGCCGGGCCAGCAGGTCCATGCTGTCCGGCGCGGCGAGCTGGCCGAGGGCGAAGAGGAGCTCGACCTGGACCCCTTCGTCCGGTTCTGCCTCGAGAGCGTGCTCGAGGAGAACGGCCAGATCCCGCGAGCGCAGCCGGCCGACGGCGCGGGCCCACCGGGCCCGTGCGGCCGGATCGGAGGCGGTAGAGCGGGCCAGCGCCTCCCAAGTGCCGGCGGCGGTCTCCCGGATATCCTCCAGGCCGGTGATGGTGGCCTCGAGGGCGCGGCTGTCATCGGTGCGGCAACCGGCGGCGAGGCTGGCCAGGAGGACGGTTCCCAGGACCAGCAGCCTCCCGGGACGCTCCATGGTCAGGGCGCGCCGGGCGGGGCGAACTGGCGTTGGATCAGCTCCCAGAAACGGCCGGACCGGGTGAAGTGCAGGTCGTGGACCGGGATCTGCCGGCAGAAGACGGACAGGTGCTCCAGGATCCGGTCGGGAGGCAGTCCCAGATCGTGCAGGAACGGAACACTGGCCGCCAGCGTGGCCATGCCGCGGGCCGGGCTGAGGGACACCAGGCGGTCGACCCGGTCCTGCCGCAGGCGGAAGGCCCCGGCGACCGGGAAGGCGCCGCGCACCCGGCGTGCGGCGGGGAAGACGCCGAAGAACGGAACGGCATGGGCGCGGACCGGCTCGGGCGTGGTGTCCACCAGGACCATGTCGTCGGAGAGGGCGGGGCGGGGCGCCGAGAGCTCGGTCACGGTGCTCTTGCCCGCGCCCGAATGGCCGAAGAAGAGAAAGCAGCGCCCGTCCTCCAGGAGTCCCGCCGAGTGGATCAAGAAGGCTCCCCGGCCGGTCAGGAGAATCTGGGTGGCCACCCGGAGATAGTTCTCCAGAGACATCCGCAACTCGGCTTCTCCCCGATGGGTCAGGAGGATCTCGCCGCGGCCGGCCGCCACGTTGACCTGGCCGTCTTGCCAGTGGGAGCGGATCCGGTACCGGCCCGCCCCCTGGGCCGAGAGGTCGACCACCGGAGTCCCCCCGGGTCCGGGCAGCGGGATGACGATCCCGCGGCCGGTCCGGCAGACGACGGTCAAGTCCGCCGGCTGGTCTTCCTGGACCGGCCGGGCGAAGGGGCGGTAGCAGCGGGTCACGAACGGGTCCCAGAGGGTGGGGAGATCCACGATCCGCACCCGAAGGGGGCCGAACGGCAGGTCGAAGGAAACCGTGCCTCGTGGAAGTGGAGCTTCGCCGCGCATATCCGCGCGGGAGGATACGGAAACGGTTTGTCCCGCGTCAACCGGCCGGCCGGTCCGGTCCGCCGCGGGAGGCCGCGCGCTCCTTTGCGGTGGGAGGGGGCACGGGCTAGAGTGCGCCCTGTGCGATCGGTGGGATACAGGCTGCGTGCCTCCTTCTTGATCATCGCGGTTGTCTTCCTGCTGGGGACACTGGGGTATCACGGCATCGAAGGCTGGAGCTACTTCGATTCGCTCTACATGACCGTGATCACCGTCTCCACGGTGGGATACAACGAGGTCGAGCATCTGAGCCCGGGAGGGCGCTGGCTGACCCTGGGGATCATCCTGGTGGGAGTGAGCGGGGTGGCTTACGGGGTCTCGGGATTGATGGAGGACCTGGTGGAGAATCGTATCCGCCGGCTCCTGGGGAGGCGGCGATTGGAAAAGAGAATTGGGACCTTGGCGCAGCACATCATCATTTGCGGGTACGGGCGCACCGGCGAGATGGTCTGCAAGGATCTGGCGGGCATGCACCAGGCCTTCGTGGCCATCGAGGCGGAGACCCGCCGGACCGCCCGGGCCGAGGAAGCGCAGCATCTCTATATCCTGGGCGATGCGCGCGACGAAGCGGTCCTCAAGGCCGCCGGCATCGAGCGGGCCCGGGGGCTGCTTGCGGTCCTCAACAACGACGCGGAGAACTTGCTGGTGACCCTGACGGCCCGCGGCCTGAACGAAAATCTCGTGGTGGTCTCTCGGTGCGTGGGACCGGACAAGGAGAAGAGTTTCCTGCGCGCCGGCGCCACCAAGGTCATCCTCCCCAAGGTCATCGGGGCGCGGAGGGCCACCACGCTCCTGACCAAGCCGCATGTCATGGATTTCATCGATGTGGTCACGCGGCACGACAATCTGGAGCTGGTCATCGACGAGGTGGAGATCAGCCCGGTCTCGCCCTTCGCCGGCCGCAGCCTGAGGGAGTCCGAGCTGCGCAAGCAGACAGGTCTCATTGTGCTCGCCATCAAGAAGCCGGGCGGAGAGATGGTGTTCAACCCCCCGCCTGAATCGGTGGTGAGCGCCGGAGACCGGCTGGTGACCGTGGGCCGCCAGGAAGGCCGGCACATTCTCCATGAGCGCCCCTGAGCGGGGGATCGGCCCGGAGCGGGCCGGAGATAAAATGGGCTTTCATGGTGCGCCGTGAAGCAGACCCGGTGAAGAGTACGAGGCCGAGGTCTGTCCG
>JBHHYE010000019.1:0-64289 GCA_046757405.1 Acidobacteriota bacterium
AGCAGGTTCCAAGGGTTCGGCTGTTCGCCGATTAAAGCGGTACGTGAGCTGGGTTTAGAACGTCGTGAGACAGTTCGGTCCCTATCTGGTGTGGGCGCAGGATACTTGACAGGATCTCTCCGTAGTACGAGAGGACCCGGAGGGACGAACCTCTAGTGTGCCAGTTGTCTCGCCAGAGGCATCGCTGGGTAGCTACGTTCGGAAAGGATAAGCGCTGAAAGCATATAAGCGCGAAGCCCCCCTGAAGATAAGGTATCCCTGACCATCAGGTCACTGAAGACCCCTCGGAGACCACGAGGTTGATAGGCCGGAGGTGTAAGCACAGCAATGTGTTCAGCTTACCGGTACTAATCGGTCGTGCGGCTTGACCATAGATTTTTTCCGGGGCGCCCCCGGTCTCTCTGGAGATCGGGGGCGCTTCATTCGCGGGGAATAGGCAGCAAACAGTGCGCATCATAGGCTTGCGGGGAAATGATTTCTGCGTATAATGGGCGCAGCTAAACAGCCCCAGGCCGGCCAAGAAAGAGGAGAGGCAGACCTTCCGCCGTCACGGAAAGGTCCACGGCGGGGGGTGTGTGCGAGGTAACGATGTTTTTTCCAAAGAGCGGGAGACGCGGTATCGTGGTGGCAGCCGTCCTGTGGGTGGCTGTCCAGGGCTTGGCTCATTCCCAGGATGCGGCGGATCCGAACAAGACGAAGGGGAGGTTCTGGGATCGCATCCGGCTCGGAGCGACGGCTGGCTTCCTGACGGGAGTGAACGAGATCCGGAGCGAATCCGCCAACGTGGTTTCTTTTCGGGATATCCAGGTCGATCCCATGCAGTTCCGGTTCGAACCTCGAGTGATAGGAGATCCCGGACAACCGGGCACCGTCACCCTGAGTCCCGTGACGGTTTCGAACCTCGACAACCTGGTGTTCAGGGTGCCGACGCTTTTCATCCGCGACCCGAGAAGGGATGAGGGGAGCCTGCAGGACAATGCGGTGGAGAGCAATGCCTGGGTGGATCTGGATGCCACCTACGATATCAAGACCTGGCGGCAGGGAACCCTGATCGCGGACCTGTCTGTAGGATATTTCAAGGGCGAGGTCGGCAGCATCGAGGTCGCCGTCGATATCGCGGAGGAAGGAAATTTCAATCCCACGGAACAGGACTTCAGTCTATCCCCCCCCTTCGACCCTCTGACCAATTTTCAGTTCATCTTCCCGCGGGCCGGGACGATCACACAGGTTCCGATCAGCCTGAGCGGCGTATGGCAGTTCCGGCCGCGCAGTTCCTTCCGCCCCTATATCGGGCTCGGGCTGGGTTGGATGAATGTCAACCTGGAAAGCTCATCCAGTCTGGAGTTGCTCAACGAGCAGCTGAGCGGCATGCCCTTCAGCTGGACGGTTCGGGAGAAAGTCGTGGCCTCTGGAATCCTGCCACCCGAGACCATCACCGTGGACACGATCTCGGACGTCATGTACGTTGCCCAGGGGGGGTTGGAGTACAACGTGAATCGCAAATGGTCGGTGTTCTTCACCACCAAGTTCATCTCGACCAATGCCCGCGTCCAGATTCGCGAGCTGGGTTTCGTGAATTTCGGAGAGGGAATCGGGAAATCGTTTGCTCTCAATGACGTGGATGGTATCGGCACTCGCGAGGCTCTGGTCAATCGGCTCTTGTCCCTCTCCGTGGAGGACGCCAAGCGGCTGATCGACGACATCACGGAGGGGATGATATCTGACCAGGATCCGAGCTTCACTCTTCCCCTCGAGGAAGACGAGCGGGCTTTCAATACCAGCTTCCCGGTGGAACTGGGGACCTCCGTGAGGATCTCGGTGCCCAACCCCATTGATCCCGGGAATCCAAACAGCGTGACCCGGCGGACCAAGCTCTTCGTCCAGGGAGGAGACGTTCAGCTGGATGCTCTGTCCATCGGCTTCGGTTTCAGATACAGGTACTAGATCAACCCATGCACCCGATCCCGTCTTGATACTGGAAGTTTCCCGGTGACCACAGCGGAGGGGCCACACCCGTTCTCATCCCGAACACGGCCGTTAAGCCCTCCAGCGCCGATGGTACTGCACTGGTGACGGTGTGGAAGAGTAGGTCGTTGCCGGGATCTCAATCATTCCTTTCCCCACTGCTCGTTCCGGGCAGTGGGTTTTTTTTTGGACCGGCGGTGTGCCTTTTCTCCTGGCCCTGGCCGGCGATGGCGCGGAGCTCGAGGAGGAGAGGATGGTCCTGCTCGCGGACACGTGGAAGGAGGCGGGCGGCCTCGCGAGCCGCCTCGGCGTCTCGCCCCATGGCAGCCAGGGCGCGGCAGAAGACCAGGGCGGCCCGCACCGGAGGCCCGCCGGGAAGGTGTCCGAGGGCCTGGCGCGCCAGGGAAGCCGCCTCCCGTGGACGATCGGATGCCAGGAGTGCTTCGGCCAGGCGGATTTCCAGGGGCCCACGCTCGGGACTGAGCCCCAGAGCCGCGCGGAAGAGCATGGCGGCGCGCTGGGACTCGCCCAGGGCCATGGCGGTGCTCCCCGCAAGATCCAGGAGCAGAGGGTTTTTCGGCTGTTCCCGGAGCAGGTCGGCGAGATGCCGTGCGGTCCCCTTGAAATCGCCCGCACGGTACCGGGCGAGGGCCTCCTGAACTTTCTGGTGGAAAACCAGATGCCGGCGGGGATCAGACCGGACCGCCCCACCCGGCTCGAGTCCGCCCCTCCCTCCCCCGAGATAGCCCAGGCTCCGCAGCTGGTCCAAGACGCCGTCCGGCACGGCTGCCGGCGCGAGAGGATCGCCCGCGCCTGCCAGACGGCGGATCTGGTCCAGGAGCGGCTCCGCCAGAGACCAGGCGGAACGGGAAGACCGCCCGCCCGGTGAACCCGCCGCGGCGGCAAGAAGGTCGTGCTGCTCCAGCGGGTCGTTTTTCAGGTCATAGAGGGAAGGATATGCGCCGAGCATGATCTTCAGATCACCCTTCTGGAAGGCGAACAGCGGACTCCACCCGTAATCGTCGGCCGGCATCAGGGTCTCGGCGTACGCCCCCCGGGGGGGTTGGCCCTCTTCGTCGAGCGGGAGAAGAGAGTGCCCCGGGTAGACGCCTGACGGTGCCGGGATTCCCAGAAGATCCAGGAGTGTGGGAAAGAGATCCACCGTCCGCACCAGCCGGGAGATCTTGCGGCTCGGAAGCTCCGGGCTGGCCAGGACCAGGGGCACCGAGAGAGTGGACTGGTAAAGAAACAGGCCGTGTTCTTTCTCGCCGTGCTCACCCAGACCCTCGCCGTGATCTCCCATGATGCAGATCACCAGGGAGCCGTCTCCCTTCCGGAGGGCCTTCAACAGTCGATCGATCTGGGAATCGGCATAGGCGATTTCTCCCTCGTAGGGGCGGCCGTGGAACAACTCAGCGAACGGGGGGGGCGGCCGGTATGGCGCATGGGGGTCGAAGAGGTGAACCCAGAGGAAAGAAGGCGCGTTCGGCGCCTCGGACCACCAGTCAAGCGCCCTCCGGACCGTTTCTTCTCCCCGGCGCTCCCCGGTCCGTCCCACCGTGTCGTCGTAGATCTGAAAACCGCTGCCCAGGCCGTGACGCCGATCGAGAATCGAGCTCGAGACGAACGCGCCGGTGCGGAACCCATGCGATGTCAGGGTGGCGGCCAGAGTGGACTCCGAGGGTGGCAGGCGGCCGCGTCCGTTGACCCGGAGGCCGTGCTGCGGCGGGTAGAGGCCGGTGAGCAGGGTGGCGTGGGATGGGAGGGTGAGCGGGGAAGCGGATTCGCAGCGCTGGAACAGGACCCCGGTGCGGGCCAGGGCGTCGAAGGTGGGACTGACGCCGGGACGGCCGCCGTAGGCGCCGAGCCGGTCCGCACGGGTGGTGTCCAGGGTGATGAGCAGCAGGCTCCGGTGTGGCGAATGACCTCCGTCATGCGACGGACAGCCCGCCACCAGAAGAACTCCCAGGGCTTGCAGCAGTCTCTTGCTCCGACCTGCCACGGGGTCGATGGTAGGCGGCGGACCCCGAGGAGATCAACCTGGATGCGGCGCAAACCGCCCGCAGACGCGGTGTTTGACCGGGTGGCTCTTTGAATTGCCGGGGGCTGTATGTTACGATTTCGCCCTCTCCCTGGAGGGTGTTCCGTGTCAGGGCATAGCAAGTGGAGCACCATCAAGCACAAGAAGGCGGCTGCCGACTCCAAGCGAGGCCGCCAGTTCACGCGCTCCATCAAGGAGATCACCGTGGCGGCTCGCATGGGGGGCGGCGACCCTGCCGGGAACCCTCGTCTGCGTTCCGCCATTCTGGCGGCGAAGGGCATGAACATGCCCCAGGACAACATCAAGCGCGCCATCCAGAAGGGGACAGGGGAACTCCCCGGTGTCACGTACCAGGAGGTCATTTACGAGGGGTACGGGCCGGAAGGCGTGGCCATCTACGTGGAAGCCCTGACCGACAATCCCAACCGCACGACGCCCGAAATCCGCCATATCTTCTCCAAGCACGGCGGGAACCTGGGTGCTCCCAATTGCGTCTCCTGGATGTTCGAGAAGCAGGGATGCCTGACGGTGAGGCGAGATGCGGTTTCCGAGGAACGGCTGATGGAGGTGGCGCTGGAGGGTGGCGCCCAGGATGTGACCGAGGAGGACGAGCTCTTTCAGGTGACGGCCCCGGTGGATGCGTTCGAACAGCTGAACAGCGCGCTCGAGGCCGCGGACATACCGGTCCAGAGCGCCGAGATAGCCATGATTCCGGGGAACACGGTGAAGGTGGCAAGCAAGAAGATGGATCAGCTGCTCCGGCTTCTGGAAGCGCTGGAGGATCAGGATGATGTGCAGAAGGTCTGGGGCAACATGGAGATGGAGGAACCGGCGATCTCGCGGGATTGAGACATGGACCCATGCGGGGGAGGGATCCGGATTCTTGGCATCGACCCGGGATCCCGTCACACCGGGTATGGTGTCATCGAAGCATCGGGAAGGCGTCTGGCCTATGTGGATGCGGGTGCCATCTCGCCCCGCCTGGGGGCGCCGTTTTCCCAGCGTCTTCTCGCCATTTATCAATCCATGACGGAGAGAATCGAAGCCTTGAGGCCGTCCCAGGTGGCCGTCGAAGACCTGTTTCATTCCGTCAACTCGCGCTCGGCGCTGCGCCTGGCGCATGTGCGGGGCGTTCTGATCCTCGCGGCGGGGGCGGCGGGCCTCGCGGTGACGGCCTACGCGCCCGCCGCCATCAAGAAGGCCGTGGTCGGCTCCGGGAACGCCGCGAAGGAGCAGGTGGCCTGGATGGTCTCCCGGCTTCTGGAGAAGCCGATGGCGCACCGCACCCTGGATACCACGGACGCGCTCGCGGTCGCCATCTGCCATGCGTCCCACCTGGGGCCCGGGCCGCGGCGGAACGGTGGTTCGGGCCGTTCCGCGGTCGGCAGATCCAGGTGATCGCGCACCTGGCGGGACGCCTCCTGGAGCGAGCGCCGGGACGGCTGGTGGTGGACGCGGGAGGCGTCGGATACGAGGTGCTGATCTCCCTCAACACCTTCGCCGCCCTCCCCGCCGGCAAGGACGTGGCTCTCCACATCGCGACCCACGTGCGGGACTCGGCCATCACCCTTTTCGGATTCTCCGGGAAGGAAGAGCGGGATCTGTTCGAGATGCTGCAGACGGTGGCCGGCATCGGGCCCCGGCTGGCTCTGGGGATCCTCTCGCAGTTGCCGGTGCCGCGCCTGGCGGCCGCCATCCGGGACCGGAATGTTGCCAGGCTGGTGGCGCTGCCTGGCGTCGGCAAGCGGACAGCGGAGCGGGTCGTGACCGAACTGAGCGACAAGATGATGGAGTGGGCGCCGCCCACCGGCGGCGAGCCGGTTGACGGCCGCTCCCCGGATGACGGAGACCGGCGAAGGGATGTGAGCCTGGCCCTGTCTGGCTTGGGGTACCGGCCCGCGGATGTCGAACGCGCCCTGGACCGGATCCTGGAGGGAGAAGGCGAGGCGCCGCTGGAAGAGATTCTCAAGAGGACGCTCCGCCTGCTCTCCCGCCCGCGAGGAGGGGGTCCCGCCCGGTGAGACAGAGGCGCTCCCAGAAAGAAGACTCCTCGCCGGATCTGACCGCCGGAAGCGCATGGGAAGCGGAAGAGCAGCTGGAGGTTGGCCTGCGCCCGCGCACCCTGGGTGAATTCGTGGGCCAGACAGGGGTGGTGGAGAACCTCACCATCTTCCTGCGCGCGGCGCGAGGGCGGAAAGATGCCCTGGACCACGTGCTGCTGGCGGGACCACCGGGTCTCGGCAAGACCACCCTGGCCCGGATCCTGGCCCGCGAGTTCGGCGTCGGCTTTCATCCCACCGCCGGGCCGGTCATCGAGCGAGCCGGGGATCTGGCCGCGCTGCTCACCAATCTGGAAGACCGGGATATCCTCTTCATCGATGAAATCCACCGGCTGAGTCCCGCCGTTGAGGAAATTCTCTATCCCGCCATGGAAGATTTCCGGCTCGACCTGATGATCGGCCAGGGTCCCGCCGCACGCAGCGTCCGGGTGGATCTGACGCGCTTCACCCTGGTCGGGGCGACCACCCGGATGGGACTGCTCACGGCGCCGCTGCGCGGCCGGTTCGGGATCGTCCACCACCTGGATTATTACCCTGCCGACCATCTGGCGGACATCATCACCCGCTCGGCGGGCCTCCTGCAGCTCCCCATCACCGCGGCGGGCACCCGCACCATCGCCTGCCGCGCGCGGGGGACCCCTCGTATCGCCAATCGTCTTCTCCGCCGGGTCCGGGACTTCGCCGAGGTGGAGGGGGACGGCCGAGTGACCGAGTCGCTGGCGGTACGGGCGCTGGAGAGGCTCGGCGTCGATGCCTTCGGCCTGGATGAGCTGGACCGCCGCATCCTGAACCTCATCTGGAAGGGGCACGACGGAGGTCCGGTGGGCCTGGGGACCATCGCCGCTGCGGTAGGGGAGGAAAGGGACACCATCGAGGAGATTCACGAGCCGTATCTGCTGCAGATCGGCTTTCTGGAGCGGACCCCACGCGGCCGCCGCCTGACATCGCATGCGATCCGCCACCTGAGCGGGACCAGCTCCTCTCCGGTCCTTTTCTGATCCGGCGCGTTCTGATCCGGCGCGCCGCCGGGCGTCGCAGCCCTCTCGCGGAAGACAGCTGAAGCAAAAAAAAGCGGGGCCGGTTTCCCGGCCCCGCGATATTTGCGGTGCGTTGGTGCGTCCGTGCCTTTACGGCGTGGTGGCCGGCAGGGATGCCGGCACCACACGGCCGCGAGAGAAGGAACCCGGAACGCCGGGCTGTTCTCCGCGACCCAGTGTTCCGACGACGCCGGAGGTCGGGTTGGTGGCCACGGCCAGGTAGCCGACCGCCTCGCCCGGATCCAGGGCAACGGTGGCATCGGTGCAGGCCGCCGTTGAGCCCACCAGCGATGCGGTCCCCTCGTTGTGCAGTCCGCCGCCCGTTCTGAGGGCCGCCGACAGGACCGATCCGGAGCCGTTACCGGTCAGGCTCGCCAGCACGAAGCCGTTGTGGTTCAGGTCCGCGGTCAGGCAGTTGATCGTGAACGGACCCCCGATGCCTGGCGGTGTCCAGGTCATGACCGCCGACGTTGCGGCTCCCACGCCCGGCCCCGCCAAGGCGCCGGTGCCCAGGCTGCCCGGAGTTCCGGAAACCTCCACTTCGTCCGCCGGCACCACCGTCAGGCTGTCGGAGCCCTGGCAGAGAGGGTTGGTGGAGCAACGCACGTCCACGGTGAACTGGGTCGTGAACTGCGGCGCCGCCCGGAGGACCGGGTTGGTGGAGAAGTCCTGAACGATCCCCGAAGGCGTGGACCACCTGTATTCCAGGAATCCGTCGACGCACTGGTCCGCCTGGAAGCTCGAAGCATCCAGGGTGACCTGGGTTCCGGAGACCGGTGTCAGGACGTCAGGCAGGGGCACGGGTGTTTCGATCAACGTGCACTGCCCCTGGTTTCCGGGTTTGCTCGGATCGGTATCGACCGGGCAACCGTCTCCAGGCGCCGGCGCGACATCCGTGTCGGGGACGAGCTTCAGCGGCGCATCCACCAGGCCGGACATGGCCACGTCGTCGATCCGCCAGCCGCGGAGCCCGTCTCCTCCGATGCCTCCGAAGAAGTCGGCCCAGGTGAAGCCGATGGGACCTGCGAGCTCGATGGCCGAGAGGACGAACCGGACCTTGACGGTCCTGCCGCTGAACTGATCGAGGTTCACCAGCGAGTTCACCCAGACGCCGTTCCCAACGGACCCCAGCTCGCCGTCGGTGAAGGCCCGGCCAGACAGGGTCACATCAGTGGCGGACCAGTCGCCCATAGCGGACCAGATGAAGTTGGGGAAGCAGGACTCGTTGGGGCCGAACTGGCGGGTCGGGTCGTTGGGGTCGAAGAAGTCGTCCTCAGAGGACACGTCGTCCGCGTTGTAGGTGACCCCCACCGAGTTTGCGGCGGCCGAATTGAAGCCCGGGGTGTTCCCCAGGGCGGCCGCGGCATCGTAGAAGTTGTCGTAGCTCGCGAAGGAGCAGTTCTGGAACCGTTCGATGCCGAGGTTGTGGTAGTTGTTCAGGAAAGCCGGGACCTTCTGCCACGCACTGACCGGAGTGCCGTTGACAGGGTCGACCTCGGCCACCTGAAGCATGGCCCGGTCCAGGGAGATCCCCGCATCGATGACGAAGGTGCGGTCATCTCCCAGCGAGACGATGTGGAAGAAGGACAGGGTGGCGTCCCCCTTCACGCCCACGTTCACCTTGCCGGTGAAGGCGGCATAGAGCGCGGCCGTGAGGTAGGTGTCGGCGCCCGAGAAGCTCTGGGCGGCTTCCGTGCCGCCGTAGAGTGACTGGACGCCGTGGAACGCCTTGGTCGTGCTCACGTGGAACTCCGAGAGCGGGTTCGGCCGGCAGGACCCCTGCGACCGGTTCCCCTGGAACTCGGGATCGTTGCGCGGACACCGGGTGCCATCCACCGAGGAGGTTCCCTCGGGGACGTCCGCCGAGCCGTCCGTGATGGTGGCACCGGCGGTGAGACCATGCCCGGAGGCATCCAGGTACCCGTTAACCGCAGGGAGGTGGCTGAAGCTGGTGCCGGTGAGGACTCCCCCGGCCAGCGTTCCCGTCTGGCCGGCAGCTCCCTCGAACCCTTCGAAGTAGCCGACCTTCCCCGCGATCGCCCCGGTCCCGCCGGTCTGCAGGTATGCCGGCAGCGGCACGCAGGAGCCGTTGGGACAGTCGCCGGCGCCGTTGGGACAGGCCTGTCCCGGGTTGTCACCGCCCTCGCAGGCCGCGTCAGCGAACAGGTCGTTGGCCGGGAAGTTCGGATCCAGGTCCAGGTCCAGGTTCAGCACGAACTCCTGCGGAGTCGCGAAACCGGTCAGGGTCCGTTCGATTCCGAGACTGTCGGTGAACCGCCCCGATATGCCCAGACTGAACTTGGCCGTCTTGCCCACACCCATCGCGTTGGTGTCCCCGATGACCACCTCGAACGGATCGGACGGAGGATTGAACTTGGCCACCGCGGAAGCCATGGGGCCGTAGAACGACGTGGCATCCGTGATGCAGGCCACCGCGGGATCCTTGGTGAGCAAGGTGATGGTGACATCCTCGAGATCCACCGGTTTTTGCGTCGAGTCGAGGCCGGAGTTGACCAGGTTGAGGTCCAACCGGATGGTCTCGAAGTCGTCGGGGATGGAGTCGTTGTCGGAGTTGGGTCCCAGGTCGGTGACCTTGGCCGTCACGAACAGGACATCCACACCGAAGAACTGGGTGAAGGCGGAGTCCGAGCGCGGGTTATCCGGGCAAGGAATCGGTCCCACTCCGCTTCCGGCAACGTTGATGTCCTGATCGGAGTAGTTGGCGGTCAACGCCACCGGATTGGTGCCGGGGCCGCTCTCCTGGATGAAGATCACGCCGTCCGTATTGGACGTCAGCCCCTTGGTGGCCGACACCTTCACGGTGGCCTGGTAGACGGGCGAGCCGAACGCGGTCTGGACCAGGTTGAACGTCTCACCCGCCGAGTCCGAGTCGGAGATCACATCGACCTGGATCTCGGGAATCGAGGTCAGCGGATTGATGACCGCCTGCTCGTCTCCGGTGCCGGCGAGACCGTCAGGACCGAAGGCGGCGTTGTTGTCGATGATGGTCAGCACCAGGGAGGTCTCCGGCTGGATGATGTTCTGCCGGTCCCAAGAGATGCTGGCGCAGCCACTGGTCAGAATGCCCTGGCCGCCGACCGAGTCGAAGCCCGGGCACTCACCGCCACCGAGGCAGTCGGTGTCCTTGGTGCAGACCGTGCCGGGATTCGTGCCGCCGACGCAGGCGACTGCCTGGCCCACGGGGGTGCCGCCGGGGATAGGCGGAGTCGCCGTGTTGTCATCGAGGGCCGTCTCTGCCCAGGTGGAAGGATCGGAGCACGGCGTGCGGTCCTCGACCGGGTGAATCTCGCGCCACTCGGCGACGGGATCGTCAAAGCCCCAGCCGTAAGACTCGCCGGCATCGGTCCTGGTGGTGCGCTCCCGCTGCAGGATCCCGACGTTGATCTGGAAGCTGTTCCGCTGGTTGGCGAGCTTCTGCGGGTTGGCTCCCGAGATCGGGAAGGTCTGGGCGGGGTCGAGGGTCTCGTTCGGTCCGAAGATGTCCTCGAAGGTGCCCGCGAACAGCTCGAAGCCGAAGTCGTAGTTGCGGACCGGCAGGCCGCCCGCGCCGCGCCGCTCGGTGGTGCCGAAGCCGCGTCCCGTGAACTGGGTCACGATGGCGTCCAGGGACTTGACCGGAGCTTTGCCGGGTGTGTTCGGCTCGAAGAAGGGGCCGATGGAACCCGGGCCCTGGATCGACCGGATGTTCTGGTTCGGGCTGTTGGGGTCGTCGTTCAGGGTAACCAGGTTGATCTGCTCCGAGCTCGGCAGGTGAGGATTGTTCGGGTTGAAGGCGGCGAACGGGCCCTGGGCAACGTCCGTGATGAACCCTTCCGGCCCCTGGTCCCGGGTCAGCCATCCCGTATCCAGCCGGTCCACCGGCTGGGAGGTGGTGGTGTCGGGATCCAGCTCGATGCCGATGAGCGTCGGAGCCTGGAAGATGTCCTCCTGGACGTTGGCGGCCAGGCGGAGGAACTCCACCTGGAAGGCATACCCGTTGGCGTCGGGATTCTGGTGCACACGGAAGAAGATCGGGCTCGAGACATCGTCGATGACCTGCTCGACCTTCGGATCGAGGGGATCACTGGCGACATCATACCGCTCGCAGCCGAGATCCCACCCGGTGCGGGAAGCGGGCACGCACTCGCCCGTGCCGCAGAACGGGTCTCCCAGGCCGGAGCACGGCAGGGTGTCATTGGCGCCCATCACGCAGGCGAATCCGGGGCAGCTACCGCCCGGACAGTCTGTATCGGAGGAGCACACCTTGCCGTTGTTCGACCCACCCCGGCAGGCCGAGGCAGCGTGGCCGCTGTGCCACATGCCGCCCGTGCCGCCGTTTCCATCCACCTGGCCCAGGGCCGCTGAGTTGGACTGGAACCCGCACTCACCCGTGTTGTTCCACTGCCACTCGTTGCGCAGCCCGAGTTCCGTGTTCGCGCCCGGGTCGGAGTCGAATCGACGCACCGTTCCCCAGCCCTGGGGCGAATCGTCCAGGTCCCAGGGCATGGTGTTCGTCACCGGATCGTCCCACTGTTTCGTCGCCGGGTTGAATGCCAGGACGGTCGCATTGCCGCCGCCGAAGCTGCTGTCCTCCGCATCGGCAAAGCGGTACTCGGTGACACCCGTCCGTGATTTGCTGTTCGTGACTTCCCCGGCCCAGGCGCGCACCTCGCGGCCTCCCTTGGGGAAGTCGGTGGAGTAATAGAACGCCCCGGAGATGTTGGGGTCCTCGTTCGGCCGGCTCCAGGTGTCCACGTTGAGCGGATGGAAGAGGACCGTCTCGTTGGCCACCGTCAGGCCGTTCACCTGGGCCGTGACGCCGAAGCGCATCCGCACCTGGTTGACGTCCTGGGTGCCGAAGGCGGCGGCGTCGCCCACGTGAATGTTGAAGAGAGCCGTCTGGTTCTGGCCCCGGCCGATGTCGCCCAGATTCTGGACCGGATCGATGATGGTGACCGGCACCGGGTCGCAGCCGCCGGCGTCAAAATTCGCGTTGGCGGCGCAGGCCTCGAGTGTCGCCCGTGCATCCAGAAGGGTGAACTCCTGGCGGTTCTGGAAGGAGATGCTGTAGACCAGGTCTTCACTGGCATCCAGGAACGTGTCGCCGCCGATGAGGCTGCCTGTTCCGACCACGGCCTTGAAGACGATCTCGCGCGGGTCGATCCGGGCTCTTTTCTCGCAGCCGCCGGAGATGCCGAACTTGGCGTCGGTTCCCCGCCGGCCGATGTTGTTGACGAAGATGTCCGGCTGGCACCTGACCTTGGCGGAAGCCTGGGCGTCGGCGGTGGGCGCATCACTGTAGGTCAGGGTAATGGAGCCACCGTCCTGGACCGACAGCAGGGAATCGTTGGCGGTGGCGGGAACGTTGGCGACGTCCACCACGGCGATGGGAGACGAGCCGAACGTGGTCCCCGGTGACTGGGCGACGAAGTTGATTCCCGTCTCGGAATCGAGCGGTGCTCCGTTCTGGTCCAGGGAGACCACGGTCACGCCGGTGGAGACGCTGGCCTCCGAGGCGTTGGCCGCCCCGTCCAGGACGGAGGCGGTGAGGGCATCGGCGCAACTGTACTGCACCTTGCTGGCCCGGATGCTGTTGGGCGGCGAGGCACCCACCAGTCCACCGGTGGTCACCAGGCCGACCATCATGCTGCTCGGGCCTCCGATCTCGGTGGTGGCCACGAAGTTGAGGTCAACCTTGATGGTGGCGCCCTCGGTGAGCTGGGCCGGCGCGAGGAAAACCGCCTCGTTATTGTTGTTGCGGTCGACCGTTTGGCCCAGGCAGGCCGTCCCTTCAACCGGCAGGGAGAACTCGCTCAGGTCGAGCTTTCCGTTGCTGTTGCAGTCCTCGCTCTCGGCCTGCTGGGTGATTGCACATGTAGCGTTCGGGTCGCCGCAATCGAGGGTCGGGTCGAAGTTGGCCGGATCGCAGACCGGCAGATTCGCATCGCCGTTGCAGTGGAAGATCGCCTGGATATCCAGGCGAACGCTGTCGAAGTTCTTGTCCTCGGTGAAGTAGTTACCGTGGTAGACGATATCGTTGCCATCGCCGCAAACATTGTCGATGCAGTCGGTGACCACCAGGTCCACGTCGCGGACCAGCTTGCCGTCGCCGGCGGGGCCGGCTACGGCCGCTTCCTTGTCATACCAGGCGATGGCGAAACGCGCCTGCTGGCTGGCGTCCCGGACCGTGAACGTCTTCTGTACCGTGCCCCCGGGAATGTTCAGCGAGATCAGCTCACTCGTTATGAAGCTGGGGGAGGCGGGATCGGAGCCCAGCGGCAGCAGCTTGTTGAGCTGGATGCGGCCGTATCCCTGTTCCGGCGTGAAGGTCGAGAGGTGCTTCGGGTTGTAGAAGCCGAGACGAAGCTGCTCGCCGAGCTTCTGGAAGAGCGGGTTGCCGGTCATGAGGTCGGCGGAGGCGATGAGGGCCGCCTTCACCTCCGGGCCCTTGAGAGGCGTGGGAGTGCCTCCCGGCTGCCCGCTCGGGGCGAACCCCTTCTGGAAGTAATCGCGGATCACGGCTGCGGCCCCCGTGGCCGCGGCGGTGGAGAAGGAGGAGCCGGCGAAGGTGCCGGGCAACAGCCGGTTGCAGTTCACGTCTCCGACCTGGTCGCTATCACCTGAAAGACAGGTGGTCGGGGAAGTCAAGCGCTGGTTGCTCTGGGTGATCTCGGAGCCCGGCGCCATCAGATCCGGCTTGATCCGCCAGTCATCCGCGGTCGACGAGAAACTCGTCGTCTTGGCCGCCGGGCCCTGGCCGGAGCCGAGTCCCTGGAAGCGGCCGATGATCTCCACGCCCATGTTGTCCACGCCCGCGAAGACCGAATCGTTCGGATCGTCGGGGTTGAGGGCATTGCTGGGCTCGCCCGCCACGCCGACGGTCACCACGTTCTTGGCCGTTCCTGGAGAGGTGACGGTGAGGAAATCGAGGTTGCCGTCCTGGTCGCCGTCCAGCCCCCGGTTCCCGGAGGCGGTCACCACCAGGAAGTCCTTGTTCATGACCAGGAACTGGTCGATGTCCTGCGCCGCGGCGTCATAAGAGCCCTCGGAATCGAGGATGGAAAGCGAGAAGTTGTGGATCGAGAGGTTCAGGCTGTTGTTCACCCCGAAAGCCTTGGAGGCGGCGGCATTGGCCGACAGGAGGCCGGGATTCTGGGCTTCGATCTGCTGGTCCTTGGTGCACAGCGCCGTGGCCTGCGCGTCGACGAAGTAGATCTTCGCGCCCGGCGCCACCCCGTCGATGCCGAAGGGGGTGATGGTGCCTCCCAGGTCCGGCTCGAAGCCGGACTGGATGCGGATATCGGGGACGCCGCCGGGTCCCGCATTGCCCGCCGCGATGGAGGCCACCAGGTGCCCGTGGCTCACACCGGTCAGGGATTCACAGGTTTCCATGTCGCCCGCGCCGCCCACGTTGCCGGCCAGAGCCTGCGCCTG
This sequence comes from Acidobacteriota bacterium, assembly GCA_046757405.1. Taxonomy (GTDB): domain Bacteria; phylum Acidobacteriota; class Polarisedimenticolia; order SMYD01; family SMYD01; genus JBHHYE01. The sequence continues at coordinate 14,538 of JBHHYE010000019.1, forward strand.
GACATAGGCGACGACCTTGCGGTGGCTGAGACTGGCACCCAGGGCCTGGCCCGCGCCATCCGGATCGGCCAGAACGGCCGCATCCAGGGCGAGACCGGTGTCGGTGATGCCGATGACCTGGCTCGAGCCGTCAATGCCGGCTTCCCGGTACGGCAGCCGGCCGCTGTTGAACTCGCCGGTCTGCATGGAGGTGGAGGTGTCCTCGTCCGCGCTGGTGTACAGCGGGGCCTCCGAGACGTAACGCAGGCCGGCGCCGTCCAGATCCGAGGCGTTCAGCCGCAGCACGTCCACGTCAATGGTGAAACCGATGGTGTTGTTGAAGCCGATGGTCACGTTGGTCGCGCCCATCTGGGTCAACCGGTCGGCGAGCGCACCGGCGTCGAGGCCAGGGAAGACCCCCGCCACCAGCCGCAGGTTCGGATCGGCTGCCATGGCGGCGCTGGGAACCGGGCTGGTCCCGATGGTGGGCGACATGAAGAAGGGCACCGTCCTCAGGAGGGTGGTGGCTCCGGCCCGGGCCAGGGTCGCCAGGGCCAGATCGTCGGCCCCATTGATGATCACGGTGTCATTGGGAACCGAATCGAGCGGGTTGACGTGCGCCGCGTCGAGGATCTGCTGCATCTCCTCCCGGGACTGTCCCGAGAAGTGGACCAGCAGGACCGTATCCGGTGTGACATCGGTGGGATCCAGGGCGGCCCGGAAAGCGCTGGCCGGATGATCCGCCAGATCGCGGATCCGGACAAAGCCACCCGGTGTCGCGATGGAATCGCTGCTCAGGATGCCATTGCTCTCCTGGACATTCACGCTGTCCATGATCGGTGCAAATCCCCGGCCGTAAAGGACCATGGAATCGCTTGCCCCGATGGCATTCCCCTCGGCCTGGCTGCTGCCAGAACCTCGGACCTGAATCTCCCCCATCGCCAGATCCATGGGTTGCCGGGCCGCATCGGTGGCCAGAACCGCCAGCGGCGCCGCCAAGAGGCTCGCCACGGTGAGCGTTAGCAGAAAGGTCCAGCGAAACCTAGTGTGCATGTGACCTCCTCCTCAATTGAAATGGAATGCAGGCGAAATCCACCCTGGAACCATCTCTTCTCAACAAGATCAACCATTTACTGCCATCGTTCTGGAGAGAAACCGACCTCCACCCCACGACACGCCGTCTGGCGGATCAGCAGGCTCTGGCCGGCTTTCACCTCCCCCTCTTCTCGCGGCCTGCCCGGCCACGATAGGTGATGCCTCATCAAAAAGGCAGCATTCGCAATATGCCGCATTATACGGGGCACTGGAGCGGAGTCAAGGAGAAAATGCGGCCAGGGAGTGGGTTTCAGCGCTGCTGGAGTCAACGTCTGGCGGAACATGCGACTGTCATCCCTCCCCCCCCTGGCTGGGATGCGCTCCATCTCCCCCGTCCTGACCTCGGAGCGCCCCTCGACCTCTCCTTAATTACCCGGCCTCTCCGGCGGACACAAGGTGGGGGCCGCGCCCCGTGCAGACCAGCGCTCCGCAATTTTGTGCGGCGGCCCGAGAGAATTCTCTAAAGTATTTTTATGTAAGGAGTTATGGCGTCTCAGTCGAGGAGCGCCAGGCGCTCGGGAGGCCAGTACTTGAGGACGGCCTTGCCATAGATGTTCCGCTCGGGAACCAGGCCCCAGGCCCGGCTGTCACTGGAAACCGAGCGGTGATCACCGAGGACGAAATAGCATTGTGGAGTGACGGACAGGGGTCCGAACGGCTCCATGCCGCGCAGCTCGTGGTAAAGGTACGACTCCCGGAGCGGATGGCCGTTGATCCAGACCAGCCCCCCGGCCACGGCGATCGACTCACCCGGCAGACCGACCACCCGCTTGATGAACGTCTTGCCCGGGTCCAGGGGAGAACGGAACACGATCAGGTCGCCACGTTGAACGAGAGAAAAATCATAAACAATCTTGTTGACCAGGATCCGTTCTTCATCCCGCAGGCCGGGCATCATCGAGGTTCCTTCCACCTTGAACGGCTGGAAGAGGAAAAGAAGCGCCGTCACGCCGGCCAGGAAGCTGCACCCCAGATCGCGAAGAAATCGCCGCAGCCAGGGAGCCCGGTCCGGTGGGCCGTCGTGAGTTCGCGGGGTCACGGAGCTGAATATAGGTTCACCAGGACGCGGCGCGAGGCGGGTCTCAGAGCCGGGCGATCCGGGGGTCCAGGGCATCCCGGAATCGTTCGCCGACCAGCTGAACCCCGGTGACCGCCAGGGTGAGGGTGAGGCCGGGGAAGAGAACCAGCCACCAGCTTCCGGTTCCCTGGGCATCCCGGAGGAGACCCCCCCAGGAGGGAAGCGGCTCAGGCACCCCGAAGCCGAGGAATGAAAGGCCGGCTTCCACCAGCATGGCGCCCGCCAGCTGGAAGGTGGCGGCCACCAGGGCCGGAGCCAGGGCATGGGGGAGCACGTGGCGGAGGAGAACTCTCCAGGCGCCCGCGCCGGTGGCCCGCGCCGCCTCCACGAAAGCTCCTTCCCGGACGCGGATCACCTCGGCGCGGACGTAGCGCGCCAGGGACGGCCAGCGGGAGAGGCCGATGACGGCGAAGAGAAGGAGCAGGGAGGGTGAGCGAAAGGCCAGGACGGTCAAGATAAGAAAGAAAGTCGGGAAGCAGAGAGCCACCTCCACGGTGCGCGAGACCACGAAATCCACGGCGCCTCCCAGGAAGCCGGCCAGGGCCCCCAGCAAGATGCCCAGGGCGAGGGCCACGGCGGTCGAGATCAGCCCGACCTGGAGGGAGACCGCGCACCCGGCCAGGATCCGGGAGGCCAGGTCCCGTCCCAGGCGATCGGTGCCCAGGAGGTGCCGCCGGCTGGGCGGGGAGAGACTCGCTTCCAGGTCGGTCTGCCGGTACGAGTAAGGAATGGGGGCCGGCAGCCGCCAGCGCTCGCCCGCCACGGCCTGCCGCCAGTCCCGGTGCTCCCATCCGGCCCGCTCCAGCCAGGGTCCGGCCAGCGGGAGCTGCCCCAGCGCCGGGAAGGTCACTTCTTTCGCCGCCAGGATCAGGGGACGGTCATTGGCCAGGAGGGGTGCCATCCAGGCCACGATGAGGAGAAGTCCGGTCAGCCAGCGGCCGAGGCGGGCCGGGAGGGGCCCGCTCACGGGACGTCGGCCGATCTCCTGAGGCGTGGGTCGGCCAGGAGATACAGCAGGTCGGCTCCCAGGGTGCCGGCCAGGACGAGGATGGCGGTCAGGCCGGACAGGCCCAGGATCGTGGGATAGTCCCGGGCCAGGAGGCTGTCGAACAGCAGGGTTCCGATCCCCGGCCAGGCGAAGATGCGCTCGATGATGACACTGCCCGAGACCAGGGTCGGCAGAAGGAGGCCGGAAAGAGTCAGGAAGGGAAGCCAGGAAGCTCCCAGGGCATGCCGCCAGACCACCCGGCCAGGCGGAAGACCACGGGCCCGTGCGGTCCGCGTGAAGTCGGCGGCCAGGGCCTCCAGGAGGCTGGCGCGGGAAAAGCGGGCGAAGAAAGCGAGGCTCCCGTAGCTGAGACAGAGAGCCGGCAAGGCCATATGCCAGGCCGCGTCCGCCCAGCGCCAGATGAAGGGCCAGCCGGAAGCGCTGTCGGAGTGCAGGCCCGCGAGCGGGAAGAAGCCCAGGCCGACGGCCAGCCCGGCCTGGAGAAGAAGCGCTACCCAGAAGGACGGGAGCGAGTAGAGCGCATAGAGGATCGGTCCGCCGATCCGGTCCAGGGGCCCGTCGCGGTGGGCGGCGGAGGCGACGCCGAGGGGGATGGCGATCACGGCGATGAGGAGGAGAGAAACCAGGTTGAGAGCCAGCGTCCTGGGCAAGCGCTCCAAGATCTTGTCCCTGACCGGGCGATGGTCCACGAAGGAACGGCCGAAATCGAGGCGGATCACCCGCGCGACCCAGTCGGCGTACTGGCGGGGCAGGGGGCGATCCAGGCCGTACCGCTGGCGCAGGGCATGAACGGTCTGGGGATCGGCCGGGCGCTGGGCGTCGACGGCGCCGGGGAGCGGCTCACCGGGCGCCAGGTGCGCCAGGGCGAAGGTCACCACCGTGATGCCGGCCAGAGAGGAGAGGGCCACCAGCAAGCGGCGCAGGAGGTACGTGCCCAAGGTCAGGGGGTCTCCTGGATGCGCCAGGCCAGGGGCCCCGGGTACCAGCCCCAGACACTCAGCGGGGAGGTCTCGACCCCGGTCAGGCGCCGGGACAGGCCAAGGAGGGTCTTCCGGTAGGCGATGAAGGTATTGGGCTGGTCCCGGTGAAGGATCTCCTGCACCCGGACGTAGATTTTCCGGCGCTGGGAGCGGTCCACCACCTTCCGCCCTTCCTCGCAGAGACGGTCCATCTCCGGATCGTGGTAGTTGACATAATTCAGCCCGATCCCCCTGCCCTGCCCCGAATGCCAGAATTCATAGCAATCCGGGTCGGGATCGAGCATCCAGCCGTTCAACATGGCCTGGAACAGGCCGGCGTCCCGCTGGCGGCGGAAGAGGTTGTACTCCAGGACCCGGAGGCGCATCTGCACTCCGAGAGTGCGCAGGGACTCCTGGAGGAGGGTCGCCAGCTGCACCACCTCCTGGTTCCCCGCCGGCAGCATCAAGGTGAACCGGAAGGGGGTGTGGTTCCGGTCTCGCAGCCCATCGCCGTCGTGGTCGGACCAGCCTGCCTCCGCCAGCAGATCGGCGGACGCGTCCGGGGCGTAGGACCAGGGTGTGATCCGGGCATCAAAGGCCCACATGGACGGGTGGATCAGTGAAGTGGCCACCTGTCCCAGCCCTTTCAGGATCCGATCCACGAACCGCTGCCGGTCCAGGGCGCGGGTCATGGCCAGGCGCACCCGGCGGTCGCCGAAGAACGGATTGGAGCCGTCCTGGTTCCAGGCGATGTACCAGACATAGAGAGTGTCCTGGGTGAGCAGCCGGACCTTCCGGCGGAGATCCGGATGGGCCAGGATGCGCTCCCGGTCCAGCGGCCGCAGGCTGGTGAGATCCAGATCGCCGGCCAGCAAGGCCTGGACCCGGGTGTTGGGATCCGGCAGGGGGTGGAAGACGATCGCCTCGATGCCTGGATGGGGGCCGAAATACTCCCGGGAGGCGCGCAGGACGATCCGGCTCCCGGCTTCCCAGGAGACGAAGCGGTACGGTCCGGTTCCCACCGGAGACCGGTTGGCGGAAGCCTCCAGGAAATCCCGGCTGGCGTACAGGTGCCGCGGGAGGATGGGGAGGGCCTCCCAGACCTGCACGGCGCGGGCATACGGTTCGCGGCGGATGATGCGGATGGTGTCGTCATCGAGGACCTGGTGCGAGGTCACCGTCTCGAAATAGGCGCGCTTGCCCGTGGCCAGGGAGGCCGGGTCCAGGACCTTTTCCAGGGTGAAGGCGACATCCCTGGCGGTGAAAGGAGCGCCATCGTGCCAGCGGACGCCGGGACGCAGGTGGAACGTGACGATCCGGCCGCCATCCTCGCTCTCCCAGGAGCTGGCGAGCCGGGGAACCAGGTTCATGCCCCGGTCAAAATCGACCAGCGGATCGCAGATCAGCTTGCCGATGGTGCGGGTGCTGTGATCGTTCTGGGTGATGAAGTTCAGACTGGCCGGCTCCGTGGAGAGGTAGGCGTTGAGGACGGCTCCCGCGCGGCCCTGGCCCCGGCAACCGCCGTGCGCGGCCAGAACGAGGGCGGCCCCGGCCAGAAGGGCCAGGCGGGACCTGGCAGCCGGAGAAGAAGGGAATCGGGGGAGCACGAGAAAGCATGCTAACACGCCCGCGGCGGGTGCCAGGCACCTCTCAGGGCGTTGGTGCGGAGTGCGGCCGGCGACCTCACATCCGGGGGGGAACCTCGATACCCATCAGCCCGAGGAGCCGGGTCATGGTCCGGCAAAAAAGCCGGACCAGAAGGATTCTCCTCTGTCGCGCGTCGCGATCCGTCTCGGCCAGCACCGGGAAACGGTGATAAAAGGTGTTGAAGATCTGGGCCATGGTGAAAGCATACCGGGCGATGCCGGCCATTTCCTGCTTCTGGACGCTCTCGGCCACCACGCTGCCCATGAGGGCGCAGCTGCGCGCCACGGTCCACTCCCCGGAAGGCGGCTCCGGCGCGGGCGCGGCCAGCCACTCCGGGGCGAGGCTCTCGAGGGAGTCGGGCGGTGTTTCATGGCGGGCGGAGAATTTCTTGAGGATGTTGTTGGCCCGCACGAGGCTGTACTGGACGTACGGCCCGGTCTCTCCCTCGAAGGCCAGGACCTCGCCGAAGTCGAAGGCGATCACCCGGTTGCGCGTGAAGCGCAGCATGAAATACCGGAGGGCTCCGGCCGCGACGCGTTCCGCGATGGCGGCGACCTTGCCGCCCTCCATGTCCGGATTCCGCTTGCGGACTTCCTGGGTGGCCCGCTCCAGGAGGCGGTCCAGAAGGTCGTCCGCCTTGACGCCCAGCCCGCGCCGGCCCGCCATCTCCACGTACGACCGCTGGCGGCCGTTCTCTCCCACGTCCTGTCCCAGCTCCCTGGCGCAGGAGGGGGTCAGCCCGACCATCTCGTAGGCGAAATGGTGAGACTGGCGCCCCTGCTCGTGGTGCCCCAGGCAGGCCAGCCCCTTGGCCACGATCTTCTGGGGGTAGGCCTGCCGCCGGTCGATGACGTTGTACACGATGGAGCCATGCCCGAAGGAGGGGGGGTTCGGCTCGCCGGGACCGCTGGTGGTGATCCAGAGGGTGCGTCCGCGCGCGTCCGTCCGGAACTGCAGGTAATGGAAGTCCTGACCGAGGAGCCCGAACTTCCAGAGCTGGTAGGCGATGTCCTTGCCCGTATAGGTGACCGTGCCGTCGGAGCGCACCAGAACCTTCTGCGTGTCCTGGATGTCGGCAAACTCGGGATCGTCGGCCAGGTCCATGACCCAGCAGCCGGCGTTGCGCCCTTCCTGGATCAGGTGGATCGCCCCGCGCTCCCGGAGAAGCGCGAAAGCACGCTTCCAGAAATGCAGGTGCAGGATATCGCTCTCCCGCGGCAGGAGGTCGTAATGAACTCCGATCCGCGCCATGGTCTCCAGGTGGCGGCTCACGACCCGCCGGACCACCTCCTCCGCCAGGGCGGCGGTGGGGTTGTTTCCTTTCTCCATGCACTGGAGCACCTCGCCCCGCCGGGCGCGCGCCCCGGGCCTCTCCGCGAACAGGGCGGTCACCCGGGCATAGAGATCCCAGCAAAAATAATCGAACCGCTCCACCTGCCGGGCCACCTGGGCGGGGGCGTCCACGTCCAGGTCCTCGAAGCCGACCACCAGGTCAGCCACCTGAACGCCGGTATCGTCGATGTAATTCTGGACCTCGACCTGGTGTCCCAGGTAGCGCAAGGATCGGACCAGCGTGTCGCCGAGAACGGCATTGCGGAGATGTCCCACATGGGCCGCTTTGTTGGGATTGATGTTGGTGTGTTCCACGATGACCTTGCCGATCCGGCCGGGAGACGGAGGAGGCGCTCCCGGGTCGGCCAGCAGCTCCAGGAGCCAGCGAGGCCGGTCCAGAAAAGCATTCACGTAACCGGCGCCCGCCACCTCCGCCCGCGCGACTCCCGGAATGCGGCCCAGGTCCTCCGCCACCTCGCGGGCGATCTCGCGAGGCGGCCGCCGCAGCGACCGGGCCAGCTCGAAGCAGACGGGAAAGGCCAGGTCGCCCAGGGCCGGGTCCGGCGGGGAGGACGCCGCGATCCGGGGCGACTCCAGATGGAACCGCCGGCGGATGGCAGCGGACAAGGCGGTCTCGATGCGATGCACCATCCCGTTCACGTTCGCCTCCTGGCGAGGGGACGCGGATCATAATGGCGGCCGCGGCGCGTGGCAACATGGCAGGCGCACACGGCCGTTGGCGGATTCCTCGCCGGCGGGAGTGTGCTTTCCTTTGATGGTCATGAGACCTGGCCTCACAGGGGTCGCGGCGCTGGCCGGGGCGCTGGTATGCCTCGGATGCGCCGGGCGCGGCGAAGAGGGAGAGGCGGCCGACCGTCTGATGGCGCGGGCGGAGAAGGCGGCGCTTGCGGGAAAGACGGCCGAGGCCAACGAGATCCTCTTGAAGATCCTGGCCGCTCACCCGCGCCGGGAGGACGCCCTGGTGGCGCACGGCCGTCTCCTGGCCAGTGAAGGAGACATCGCCGCGGCGGCGGACGTGTACCTGCGTCTCGCGGCGTTGCGCCCGGCCAACGGCCGTTACGCCCTGAGTGCCGGGTCGTACCTGGAGGTCGCCCACCGCTATCAGGAGGCGGAGCCGCTCCTCCGCCGCGCCACCCTTCTGCGGCCCGACGATCCGGATGCCCGCTACCGGTTCGGCCTGCATCTTGACTACGATGGGCGCAGTCAGGAGGCGATCCACCACCTGGAGCGGGCCCGGGAGCTGGCTCCCCGCCGCACCGACGTGTCCCTCTCCCTGGCCCAGGCTCTCGACCGGGTGGCCCGTTTCCAGGAAGCCCTGGGCGTGCTGGACCAGTCCCTGGCCATGGCGGCGGATGATGTCAATCTTCTTTATCACCGGGGCTTGATCCGTTTCCACGCGGGCGAACCGGCCGGTGCGGCTGCGGACCTTTCCCGGGCGCTCGAGGCGGACCCCGACCTCGCGGGAGCTCGCTACGCGCTGGCCCGGGCGCTCCTTGCCGCCGGGAAAGAGGCGGAGGGGCAACGGGAGATGGAGCGGTTCGCCGCCGAGGAAGAAAAGGGGCGGCAGCGGCGGCTGGCGCAGCGCTGGGAGCTCATGACGGGCTCCGAGGATCGAGTGGAGCGCCGCCGCCACCTGGAGGACCTGGTGCTGGCGGATCCTGGCAACGCCGAGGCCCACCGGCTTCTGGGAGCGGCCTACGCCCGGGAGGGAGATTACCAGCAGGCGTTGGCCTCCTACGAGCGGGCGGCGCGCCTGGATCCGGACGGCAGGTTGTTTCTCAAGGAGCGTGTCCGGCTTCTGGTGGGCCTCGATCGGAAGGCGGAGGCCCGGGCCCTGATCCAGGACGGCCTGAAAGCCGACCCTGGCGATGCGGACTGGCGGCGCCTGCGGCAGATGGCGCGCCCGGCGCCGGGACCGGGCGGGCCTTGAGCTCGAGGATCTGCCTGATCGGAGCCTGTCTCCTGGCCGCCTGCGCGGGAGGTGAAACCGGCCGCCGGCCTGCGGCGCCGGCGCCGGCGACGGTTCCGGACGGAGAGGTTCGGTTCGCGGAGGTCGGCCGGACGGCGGGACTGGCTTTCCATCAGGTCTCCGGGGATCCCGAGCGAAAGCTCCAGATCTACGAGTCCCTCTCGGGCGGGGTCGCGTGGCTGGACTATGACGGAGACGGCTGGATGGATCTCTATCTGGTCAACGGGGCGCACAAGCTCACCCTCCAGGCCCCGCCGCCCGGGGAGCGCACCACGAGCGCCCTTTACCGGAATCAAGGGGACGGCCGTTTCCGCGAAGTGACCGAGGAGGCCGGGCTTTCCGACTGGCGCTGGGGTATGGGGGCGGCCGTGGCCGACCACGACAACGACGGGGATCCGGATCTCTATGTGACGCACCTGGGCCCCAACGCCCTGTGGCGCAACAACGGAGACGGCACGTTCACCGACGTGGCGGCGGAAGCCGGGGTGGACGATCCGGGACCGAGCACCGGGGCCGCTTTCGGCGACGTGGACGCGGACGGCTGGCTGGACCTGTACGTGGGCAATTACGTCCAGGTTCATGCGGACCGGCCCCTGCCCGAACCGGAAGATCTCTGCCGCTATCGTGGAGTGAGAGTCGCCTGCGGTCCCAAGGGATTGCCACCGGCAGCCGATCGGATGTTCCGCAACCGGGGAGACGGCACCTTCCAGGCGGTCACGGAATCTTCCGGGATCGGGACCCCGACGCCGCGATACAGCCTTGACGTGCTCTTTTTGGATGTGGACGACGATGGAGACGCCGACATCTACGTGGCGGTGGACAACGGACCGAGCCTTCTCTTCATCAATGATGGGGCGGGGAAGTTCGTGGATCGCGGGCTCCTGGAAGGGGTCGCCCTTTCGGAGGCTGGCCTCACCCAGGCCGGGATGGGCGCCGATGCCACGGACTTCGACGGGGACGGCCTCCAGGATATTGTCAAGACCAACTTCGAGACCGAGCCTTTCAATCTTTACCGGAACTCCTCCACCGGCCTGTTCACGGACCATGCTTTTCACGCCGGCCTGTCGGCGACGATCAAGCCACTCGGTTTCGGGGCGGTTTTTCTCGACGCCAACCGCGATGGATGGCCGGATCTTTTCTTCGCCAACGGACATGTCCATCCCTGGACCGGCGAGACGCCCGGGCCGTTCCCTTACCCGCAGGCGAACCTCCTCCTCCTGGCGCGGCGGGCCGGGGGACGGGTGTGGTTCGAGGACGTGTCCGGCCAGGCCGGGCCCGGCCTGGCGGTGAGGAAGGTCAGCCGCGGCGTCGCCGTGGCCGACTACGATGGGGACGGCGACCTGGACCTGGCCATCAACAACCTGGATGACACGCCGGATCTTCTCAGGAACGATTCCCGGCCGGGGGGAGGCTGGCTGGCGGTGCGCACCCGGGGCACGGTCTCGAACCGGGACGGGTACGGGGCCCGGGTGACCCTCCTCGCCGGGAGCCACCGCCAGGTGCGTGAAGTGCGCGCCAGCAAGGGGTACCTCTCGTCGTCCGATCCGACGGTTTTCTTCGGTCTGGGTCCGGCCCGAAGCGTGGAGGAGCTGGAGGTGCGCTGGCCCACGCGGCGCCGGGAGCGGTTCCAGGTCCCCGGGGTGAACCGGACCATCACCGTGCGCGAGGGAGAGGGGGAGGCGGTTCCGTGAGCCCGCGGACGGGGCGTTCCTTCGCAGGTGGGGCGATGACCACAGTTATCTCCCCCTTGACCTGATCCCGGGAGGTGAAGAGGGCGGCCAGCCGCTCCAGGCGATCCACCCGCACCTCCTCGTGGCGCTTGGTCATCTCCCGGCAGACGGCCGCGATCCGGGAACCGAGGATGTCCGCCATGTCGCCCAGGGACCGGGCGAGGCGGTGAGGCGATTCGAACAGCACCAGGGTATGGGGAAGGGGCGCGACCTCCGAGAGCCTCTTGCGGCGCGGTCCGCGCCGCGGCGGGAGGAAGCCCAGGAAGGTGAACGGCTGACCGGGCAAGCCGGAGACCGCCAGGGCGGTCAGCAGGGCGGAGGGGCCGGGGATGGCCACCACCGGCCGGCCGGCGGCGCGGGCCGCCCGCACCAGGAGGAACCCGGGGTCGGAGACGGTGGGTGTTCCGGCATCGGTGACCAGGGCCACGCTGCGGCCCTCCACCAGGCTGGCCACCAGGCGGGGCGCTTGGCGGCGCTCGTTGTGGGCATGGTAGGAGATCGTCTTGCGGGGAATCTCGTGGCGGGCCAGCAAGCGGGCGGTCATCCGGCTGTCTTCACAGGCAAGGAGATCCACCTGCCCGAGAATCTGGAGGCACCGCCGGCTCACGTCTCCCAGATTGCCGATCGGAGTGGCGACCAGGTAGAGGACGCCCGCGGCTGGCTCGGAATCAGTCACTGCCCCAGCGGTCCCAGTCCCGCGAGTAGCGGAAGTCCATTCCCACGGTCCGATGGGAGAGCTTGGCGACCGGCGGAAACCGGCGCTTGAACTGGCTGCGCCGGATCATGGCCCGCACGCGGCGGATGAGCGCGGGATCGAACCCTTCTTCCAGGAGCCGGTCCGGAGGGAGGCGATGGTCGATCATGCGAACCAGGAGGCGATCGACCGCAGCGTAGCTGAATCCCAGCTCGGACTCGTCGGTCTGCCCCTTCCAGAGGTCCGCGCTGGGAGGACGCTCCAGGATCGGCGCGGGCACGCCGATATGGAGGGCCAGGGCCCGCACCTGGGTCTTGTACAGGTCGCCGATCGGCAGCAGGGCACAGGCCGCGTCCCCGTGCAGGGTGGTGTAGCCCAGCAGAATCTCGGTCTTGTTGGAGGTTCCCACCACCAGCATCTGGTCGCGGGCGGACAGGTCGTACAGGACGATCATGCGCAACCGGGCGAGCACATTGCCGCGCCGGCGCCGGGCCGACTTGGGAAGGGAAGCCAGATAGGGGGCCGCCATGCCGGTGATGGACACCGTTTCCAGCGGGATGGAGGCGGCCTCCGCCACCGAGGCGGCCAGATGGAGACTGGCGGGATCGGACTCCCTGAACGGGAGCGCCACGGCCCGCACCGAGCCGGCTCCCAGCCCCTCGGCCGCCAGCAGGGCGGTGACCGAGGAATCGAGTCCTCCGGAGAGGCCGATGATGGCCCCTTTGAAGCCATGACGGCGGATGCTGTCGCGGAGGAACCGGCTGATGATCCGCCGGGCCAGCGAGGGGTCGACCCGCAGCAGATCAGCGGGCGAGCGCGCCTTGGTATGGGAGGACGAAACCGTAAGGTGTCTGGCCATGGTTGACACGCATCTAAACTGCCGAATGGGGCTCCCCGTAAGGTTCCTATCTATTTGTTTTTCTTGACGTTCCGGTGCCTTGGCTGTATCTCTTGAGCATCGTCGTCTGTCAGATTATTGCACGAGGTGGATGTTGGAGAGAGGGGGTACTTCCAACATTCTGTCCAGGCCGGGCAGGGCAACCTGTCCGGCCTCTTTTGTCGTCACTCCGGGCGGTCCGTTCCGGTGCGCGCCTTCAGGATCCGCCCGAGCTCCCGGTGGACCAGATCCGGCCGTTCGTCTCTTCTCAGCGGGCTGATGATGCGGGCCCGGCGGAGGTCCCGCCGGTCCAGCTCGACGGTGGCTGAGGCCTCTTTCAGGGCAGGGAGCTCGGCCAGAAGCCTCCCATCGGGAGCGTAGACCCTGGACCCCCCCGCGAAGGTGTGCCCGTCCTCCACCCCCACCCGTCCCACATACGCCACGAACTGCGTATGGGAGCGTGCGGTGGTCCGGGCGAACAGGCGCCAGGCAGCTTCCGATTCTAGATGGGTGTCTCCGATTCCCCGGGCCGGGCTGCTGGAGATGGTCACCAGGAGATCCCCCCCTTCCAGGGCCAGGAGATACGCCAGGGCCGGGTGCCAGAGATCCTCGCAAACCAGGAGCCCGGTGCGCCCGAAGGAAGAGTCGAAGGCGGCCACCCGATCTCCGGCGGCAAAGTCGCGTCCTTCATCGAAGAGAGTGTAAGTGGGTAAATAGATCTTCCGGTGGCGCCAGAGAACCCGCCCGCCGCTGAGCCAGATGGCGCTGTTGTAGCTGCGGCCGTCTGCCCCGGCTTCCACGAGCCCCAGAACGATGTCGATATCCCGGGACGCCTGCTTGAGCGGCGCCAGGAGAGGCGCAGTCTCGGGGACCAGGGCCACCTCGGCCACCAGGTCACGCAGCCAGTACCCGGTCAGGGAAAGTTCCGGGAACACGATGAGATCGCAGTGCTCCCGGCGCGCGGCGGCGATCTGTTCCAGGTGGAGATCCCGGTTGGCCTCGAGATCTCCCAGGGACGGGGCGATCTGCGCCACGTGAATGCGGAAGAATGGTGAGTGTTGCGCCAATAAAAATCTCGCCTGGGCGGTCGCAAGGCGGGTCCTCAAGAGCTGGATCTTACCACTCGCCTCGGCCTGCGGACCGCATGCCGCAATCCTCCTGAGCCAGGCGAGACGATATGCTACTTTGCCCGATGGAGGAACGAAATGGAACGTTCTCCGGTGGTGGCGGGGCACTTCTATCCTGCTCAACCCGATGCGTTGCGAGCGCTGGTCGATGAATACATGCGGGGAGACCCTGGCCAGGAGGCTGCGAAGGCTGTGGCGCTGGTGGTCCCACACGCCGGATACGTTTACTCGGGCCGCACCGCGGGCAAGACCTACGGATCCGTCCAGGTGCCCGGGCGGGTCGTGCTCCTGGGCCCCAACCACACGGGCCGCGGCCGGCCGGCCGCTCTCTGGGCGAAGGGAGGATGGCGGACCCCCCTGGGCCGGGTTCCCGTGGACGAACGGTTCGCGGCCGCGCTGCTCGGGAAAACACCGGGGCTGGAAACGGACCAGAGGGCGCACCTCGAGGAGCACTCCCTCGAGGTCCAGTTGCCGTTCCTGCAGAGGCGCGCTCCCGGTCTGCGGATCGTTCCGATCTGTCTGGCCGACCTCGGCCTGGAGAGGCTGGTCGCTCTCGGCGAGAGCCTGGGGGCCGTGATTCAGGCGCATGCGCCGGGAGAAACGCTGGTGGTGATTTCCAGCGACATGACCCACTACGAATCGCGGGAGGCGGCGAGACAAAAGGATCGCCTGGCCCTGGAACGGATGGAGGCGCTGGACGGGCCCGGTCTCTACGCCACGGTCCGGGAGAACTCCATCAGCATGTGCGGGGTGGTCCCGGCCGTGGTGGGTTGCATTGCCGCCGTCAGGCTGGGAGCGGTCCGCGGCCGGCTCTGCGACTATTCTTGCTCGGGAGATGTGACGGGTGATGTTCGACAGGTCGTGGCTTACGCTGGACTGACCTGCACATGATCAAGGCGCTGGTTCTCGCCAACTGCCTTTTCCTGGCCACGTTCGCTCTCTCGGCGGCCGCCCCCCCGCCGCCTGCCTCGTCCCCGTCCCCCTTTCCGGGACAAGGGGACTTCGATGCGCAGGCCGATCGATTCCAGGCGCTTTCCCCCGATCAGTGGCTCCTGGAGGGGAACGTCACCTTCCGGTCTGCCGGCGTCTTGCTCCAGGCGGATCGGGTGACTTACGACCGGTCCACCGGCCGGGGAGAGGCCACGGGGAATGTGCTGTATGTGCAGGGAACGGGCCGGATCGCCGGGGACCGCCTGAGCTTCGATTTGAAGGCACGGACGGCCGAGATCTTCAATGCCACGGGATTTCTGGATCAGGGATTCCTGTTCAGGGCCCGCAAGGTCATGCAGATCGACAATGACCATATCCGCTTCGAGAAGGGTCACTTCACCGCCTGCACCCAGCCGGTCCCGTACTGGTCGTTTCATGTGCACAGCGGGCTGGTGATTCGCAACCGCTACGTGCACCTGTATAACCTTTCCCTCCGCGCCGGCCGGGTTCCGGTCTTTTACTCGCCCTACCTGGTCTTTCCCATCAAATCGGAGCGGGCCACAGGCCTGCTTCTGCCGCAGATCGGCTTCTCACAGCGCCTGGGAAGCTCCCTGGGGAACGCCTTCTTCTGGGACATCCGCCGGAATCAGGATGCGACCTTCTTCCTGGATGCCTTCAACCAGGGGAGCCTCGGGCGTGGAGTGGAGTATCGGCTGGTGCCCAACCAGAAGGGAGCGGCCATCTTCAATGCTTACCTGCTCGAGGAAGATGGCCTCGCTCCCACAGAGCTCCCCGAGCGCCGGCGATGGAGCGTGCGCTTCAAGGAGCGTCAGGATTTTCGCCCGGGCGAGCGTCTGCTGGCCGATTTCAACTTTGTTTCCGACGCGGATTACTATCTCGACTTCAGCCGCGACCCGGATCGGGGATCGGATCCCTCGGCGTTCTCCCGCCTGGAGTACGTTCTCAACCGGGGCTACACGTCTCTGAACGTGAGATCCGAGCGGCGGGAGCAGTTCTTCGCGGACGACTCGGTGATCCAGTCGCGCATCCCGGAAGCCGAGGTGCGCATTCGCAGCCGGCGGCTGGGGAAGAGCCCCTTCTTTCTGGCCCTGGAGAGTTCTGGCAGCCTCCTGGACAAGTCGCTTCCGGACACTCCCTCCCAGACCTATGGGCGGTTCGACATTTTCCCCACCCTCTCCCTGCCGCTCTCTCCCCTTCCGTACCTGGATATCACGCCCACGCTGCGCTTGCGGGAAACCTATTACACCCAGTCCCTGGCCCCCGGTTCCTCCGTCCTCCTGGATCCCAACCAGCCGCCGAGCCTGGCCCCCGGCCAGCCAGCTCTTCTCGATGCCGGCCTGAGCCGCGAGTTCCTGCAGTTCGATCTGCAAGTCCTGGGCCCGCGCCTGTCCCGCATCTCCATGGACGAGGAAGGAGTCGGGCGGTACAAGTCGACCCTCGAGCCGCGCGTCACCTACCGGTACCACACCTCGCCCCAGTCGGATGAAAACCTCCGTGTCCCGAGGTTCGACGAGATCGACATCATTCCCTCGGAGGTCAATGAGTTCCGGTATGGAGTGGTCTCCCGGCTCTTTGCCCGCAAGAAAGTTCACACGCCCCTGGCGCCGGGGGAGAACGGCCGGGACCGGGAGGAGTCCGGGGACATTCCGCCGCCAGGGACGCCTTCCACGACCCTCACGCCGGGGGGGCAGGGGGCCGGAACGGCCATGCACCGGCTGGAGGTCGGCGGCCTCCCGGGTCAAACGGTGAACGCCGGGAACAGCTTCACCACCCTGCCCGCACAGCCTCCGGCCACCGAAAGCCTGACCAGCCCCGTGGAAATCGCCTCCTTTTCCATCAGTCAGCGCTTCTCGTTCATGTCGCCGCTGTCGTTCGATCGGGAAGCCCGGGACACCGACGGCGACGGCCAGGTGGATTCCCTGATCACCGTGGACGACAGCCGGTTTTCCCCCATCACGTTCGCCTCGCGGATCAACCCGTCGGCGGGAACCAGCGTCAACGCACAAATGAGTTATGATATTCTGGAACAGGCGGTTTCCAGCGCCAGTGTCAGCGCCGGCCTGAACGATCCCCGGCGCGGTTTCCTGAATACCACCTGGTTTTTCCGCAACGGGCTGGATGGCCTCAGCCTGAATTCCTCGCAGTTGAGAGTTTCCGGCGGGTCGAGTTTTTTCCGCCGCAAGATCTCGACCTCTGTCTCCCTCAATTACGACGCCACACTCTCCAAGCTGCAGGACCAGCGCTATCGTTTCGGCTACGACACCCAATGCTGCGGTTTCGCGGTCGAACTCCTGCAGCGCAACTTCGAGGGCACCGAACAAAGAGAGTTCCGTTTCCTGGTGAACCTGCGCGGGATCGGAAATTTCCTGGATCTCCAGGGTGGCGGCTCCGCGCGATGAGCCGGACGCCGGGATCCAAGGAGGTCGCCGGCCTCCGCCCGGTCGTGCTGGGAAGCGACGGCCGGGCGGGAAGGGTGATTTCCCGCCTGCTCTCCGACGCGATCCCGCAGACCGTGGCGGCCACGCGGACCGAGCTGGACATCCTGGACTACTTCAACCTGCGGTGGGAGTGTGAGCGGCTGCAGGCGAACCTGCTGGTCAACGCTGCGGGATGGGCCGATGTGGATGGGTGCGAGGCCGATCCCGGCCGGGCTTTCCGGGTCAATGCCGAGGGCGCGGGCCATGTGGCCCGGGTGGGGCAGGCGGTGGGCGCCCGGGTGGTGCACCTGTCCACGGATTACGTGTTCGCAGGGACCAAGGGGGAGCCGTATGTGGAGACCGATTCACCGGCTCCCCTCTCGGTGTATGGCAAGAGCAAGCTGGCGGGCGAAAGAGCGGTCCGGGAAGCTCAGCCCGAGGCTTTGGTGGTGAGAACGGCCTGGCTCTTCGGGGGCACCGGTGCGCGTCCCGATTTCATCGAGAAGATCCTGAAAGCAGCCGCGGCGTCCCCCCGCATTCCCGTGGTCCGGGATCAGGTCGGCTCTCCCACAGGCGTCCAGGACCTGGCCCGCGGACTGCTGAAGCTCATCCTGGTAGGTGCGACGGGAACGGTTCACCTGGTCTGTCGCGGCGGGACCGATCGGGCCACCTTCGCCCGGCAGATTCTCCAGGGGGCGGGGCGCGGAGATGTGCGGGTGATACCGGTCTCATCCGGCGCCGTCCCTGGAGGCGCGCCCCGTCCTGCCGACACGCGCCTGGACACGGGCCGCTTCCAGGCGATCACCGGTTCCCCTCCCCGCACCTGGCAGGAGGCTCTCCGGGAATCCTGGCCGCCCAGAGAATGGACCGGCTGATGCTCCGGTGGGGCGCCGGCCTGCCGGTTCTCCTGGCGTTGTCGGCTTGTGCCGGTGGGACGGGCGACCGGCCGGAGGCGGTCCGGGAGGTGGTGGAACGGGCGGCGGCTGCCCGGGACGCTGGAGATTTCGAGGCTTTCGTCCGGTGCTTCGCTGGCCCCAGGGCGGGCCGCTACCGCGAGGAACTGCAGACCGTCCATGCCGGCGATCCCCGGGCTTTCTTTGCCAACCGGCGTTCCATGGTGGTGACCGGTCCGGTGGAGTTGCGCCGGCGATCGTTCGCCACGGTGCGTATCTTCGTGATCGAGGGCACCGGTTTCAAGCCGTATCAGCAGGTGGCCGTGGTGTTTCAGGACGGCCAGTGGCTCATCGACTCGCCGGTTCCCGGCGAGAAGGAGTCGCCCCGTATTGCCCGCGCCGATCCGGCGGCCGTTGTCCGTCTGCTGGAGCAAGCCGCCGCGGCGGATCGGGCGGCCGGCGGAGACGGGGTGTTTCGACGCGTTCAGATCCTGCGCGCGCAGCAGGTTGTTCAAGCCCGGCGTCTCGAGGCGGCGGTGCCGGCCCTGGTGAATCTTCTCGGAGGCGATCCGGATGCTGGCATCCGCCAGTTCTCGGCGTTGATTCTCGGCCAGCTCGGGTCGCCTGAAGCGGTGTCGGCCCTCCTGGAGGCCCTGGGCGACCCGGACCTCCGGGTCCGGGGAGATGCGGCGCGTGCCCTGGGCCGTCTGGACCGGGGCAGGGCCAGGGAACGGCTGATCGATCTGAGCCGCTCCGACCCATCTCCCTGGGTGCGGACTCAGGCAGAGCGGGCGCTCCGTGGCGCGGCGGGAGCGCGTGAAGAGGATCCGCCTACCCGGCCACCGGCATCAGCGCCAGCACCACCGCCAGATCGGTGATGGCCCAGGCCTGGAGCGCCCGGTACATCTCTCTCTTGCCGCAGTCTTGCCCGCCCCTTCTCATCTGGGGCACCAGAATGCGGAACCAAAGGAGGCCTGGGATCAGCAGCAACGCCGGGCGCCAGCCGGCGCCGTCGGTCCGCGCCAGGCGGGCTGCCAGAGCCAGGCAGAGGAAGGCGATGCCGGCGGCGACCAGGGCCAGCCGGAGAGTGAGACGGCGGCCCAGCCGGACGGCGAGGGTCCGAATGCCCTGGCGGGCGTCCGCGTCGATCTGGTAGATCTGCGTCAGGGGATAGAGAGCGCCGAAGAGAAACCCCAGCCCCAGGCTGGCCCAGGCCAGGGAGCTGGACCACGGACGCCCTGTCGCGGCCCAGCCAGCCAGAAAGGTGCCGGCGCCGTACCCCAGGCAGTTGACCAGCAGGTCAAGGCCGGCGCGCGCCTTGAGCCGTACGGGAGGCAGGGAGTAGAGCAGCGAGAGGACGAAGCACGCCGCATACACCGGCGGAAAGCGGGGCCCGATCCAGCCGAGCCGGCCCAGTCCGAGGCTGGCCAGCAGACCGGCGGCCATCAGTCCGATTCCGGCTCCCGCCAGTCCAGCAGGAGGGGGTGGGGGCGCGTCGAGATAGCCGACGTCGCCGTCGTCCTGATCCACCGCGCCGTTCAGGGCGAGGGTGCCTCCGTTGAGGCAGATGGCCCAGAGGAGACCGGCTCCCGCCAGGCGGAGGCTCCACACGAGCCCTTCACCTGCGGGAGGTCCTGTGGCCACCAGGAAGCCGGCTGCCAGGTGGCCCGCCACGACCGGCCAGGAGCGCGGCCGCGTGTGGAGCAGAGCGGCCAGGAAGGGCCGCGCCGGCCGCCGCCGGGGCGCTGGCTCAGCCCTGGTGGGGAGTGGGAGCACCGAGTCCCTTGCCGGCCGGAACACCCGGCAGGCGGATGCGCCGGCTGAGCCTGGCGCCGGGCACAGGGGGTCTGGCCGGGGCGGCCTGCACCTGTCCCGCCATCCTGGCGGGACCCAGAAAGTAGGACATGGCCTCTCTCAGTCCACCCATGTCCACCAGGTTGTCGTGGCAGGATTCCTCGGGAAGATGGAGGGGGAGAGCGAAGGCCGGTAGTTCGGGAACCCGAGTGATCCCCTTGACCAGGCGGTCGTCGCAGGCCACGGCGAGAGTCAGGTCCGGCCCCAGGGCACGGGCCTGGCTGTAAGCCTCGGCGGATCGCACGGCGATGCCCGTGGGGAGGCGGCTGCGATCCGAGAGGCCGAGGATGCCTTCCATCTGACACAGGTCACAGTCCGTGCATCGAGAGAGATCCTTGACGACCTTCTTCGGGCACCGGCTGTAAACAACGCAGTGTGGCAGGAGAATCAGAATGTTCTCCGGTTTCCGGCGGCGGTAGAGAGAGCGGACGGCGGCGTTGTTGGCGCGCACGTAGGAGCGCAAGACAGGGTCGGTCTTGTCGCCCACGATCCGCACGGCCCGGAGCAGGATCCGCAGGAAGACGCGATCGCACAGCATGGCGTACGATCGAATCCACAAGCGCGGCGCCCACCTTGAAAAGGGGAGCAGGATTCCGGTCAGGTAAGCAGCGGCGGCCAGCGCCAGAGCGCCTGCCGCGCCGCCCAAGATCGCGCACCCGAACCCGGACGGGCGGGAGAAGAAGATGAAGAAAAGGCCGGCCAGCCCGGCGCCGGCCAGGAGAAGACTTCCTCCGACGCGCACCCAGTGATAGGCCCCCCACCCACCCGTGTCGGCGAGGAAGCTCCCCGTCTGTCCCGCCGCCGGGAGAACGCGCATCAGGCCGGTACGGCGCGCGGGGCGCCTGGTGCGGCGACGGGATTGAAGAGGGTGTCGCGTTCCACCGGATCACGGCCGGCCTGGCGGATCAGGCGGACAAGCAAGGCCACCGGCAAATGCATGGGTGTGGTGGCTCCGGCGTCGTGAACGATCTCTTCTTCGTCGACGGTGCCGTCGAAATCGTCGGCGCCGAAGTGCATGGCCGTTTGGGTGAGCCGGGGCGTGATCATGACCCAGTACGCCTTGATATGGTCGAAATTGTCGAGCATCAGCCGGGCGACGGCGATGTTGCGCAGATCCTGGTCGCCGGTGGTCTCGGGCAGGTGGTCCAGTTGCGTGTTGGCCGGATGGAAGGCCAGGGGAATGAAGGTGACAAAACCACCGGTCTCGTCCTGGAGCTCCCGCAAGCGAACCAGGTGATCGACCCGCTCCGCCGGCGTCTCCACATGACCGTAGAGCATGGTGGCATTGGTTTTGACCCCGCACCGGTGGGTGGTGCGTGCGGTCCGCAGCCATGCATCCCCGCCGATCTTGCCCTTGTAGATCTCCTGATGAACCCGCTCCGAAAACAGTTCGGCTCCGCCCCCCGGGCAGGAACCCAGCCCGGCCTCCTTGAGCTCCTGGAGCACCTCGGGAAGCGGTTTCTTGGCCACCTGCCGGGCAAGATAGTCCAGTTCGACCATGGTGAAAGCCTTCAGATGGATGTCCGGGCGGAGCGCCTTGATCCGCCGGAGCATCTCCGGATAGTAGGACCAGGGAAGGAGAGGGGTGAGACCACCCACGATGTGGATCTCGGTGATCCGGCGGTGCAGGTTCTTCCGGACCCGGGCCTCGACCTCCTCGAGACTGAGAAGGTAGGCGTCCGGAGCTCCGCGAGCCCGGCCGAAGGCGCAGAAGCGGCAACCACCGACGCAGATGTTGGTATGGTTGATGTGCTGGTTGACCACGTAGAAGGCCTGGTTCCCGTGGCGGCGTTCCCGCACCATGTTTGCCAGCGCTCCCAGGACGAGAAGATCCCGGCAATGGTACAGGGCCAGCCCGTCGTCGAAGGAGAGGCGCTCTCCGGCGGCAACCTTGCGGGCGATTTCTTCCAGGCCGGCGCGCCGGCAGGCTCTCTCGAGGATCGGACTCACCTGCACCAGGATCGGTCTCCTCAATCCGGATCGCATTGTACCGGATCCTCGCTTCTGATCGTCCCGCCGGGACGGCGCGCTTCCAGCGCGGCCTGGCCGGCGTCGGA
The DNA here is from genome assembly GCA_046757405.1 of Acidobacteriota bacterium. Classification (GTDB taxonomy): domain Bacteria; phylum Acidobacteriota; class Polarisedimenticolia; order SMYD01; family SMYD01; genus JBHHYE01. The sequence goes on from JBHHYE010000019.1 coordinate 36,227, forward strand.
GAGCCGCTCGGCGCCGAGGCGCGCATGGCGCTGGCGGTCGCCGTGAAAATCGGACCCGGCGGCGGGGGTCAGGTCCAGGCGGCGGGCCAGGGCGCGGTAATGGCGGCGCTGGCGCGGATCATGGGACGGATGATCCACCTCGATGGCGTCCAGGCCTTGCGCAGCCAGTCTCAGGACGATGGCGTCGGGCACCTGAAGCCCGGGATGGGCGATGCCGCTGACGCCGCCCGAGCCGCGGATCAGTTCGATGGCCCGGCTCGCAGGCAGGCGATCCAGCCGAATGAAACCGGGCCGCCCCGGGTTCAGCCAGCGTTGGAACGCGTCCTGAACCGACCGGGCCCGGCCGGCGGCGACCAGGGCGGCCGCCAGGTGCGGACGTCCGGTCACCGGCCCGTCGTTCCGCTCCAGCACCTCTTCCTCATCCAGTGGGATTCCCTGCTCTTGGAGCGCCTGAATCATGGCGTGGAGCCGCCTCCGGCGCGCCTCCGCCAGGCGGAAGAGAGCCCTGCGCAGAGGAACGGAGTGGGCATCCACGAACCAGCCCAGGAGGTGCAGATCGTGCTGCTGGCAGCGGCACGAGAGCTCCACACCGGGCACCAGCCGCAGGCCCTTTCCGCGGGCCGCGCGGGCCGCCTCATCGAGCCCGCCCAGGCCGTCGTGGTCCGTGAGGGCGAAACCACGGAGGTTTGCCGCGGCGGCCAGGTCCGCCAGCCGGGCCGGGGAGTACCGGCCATCGGAGAAGCGGGAGTGGACATGCAGGTCGATGCCGGTGCGGAGGGGGCTTCCGTCCGTGCCGTGCCGGGCGCTCAGCGCGCGCGGCCCGTGGCACACAGCTGCCGGATCACCGTGACCTTGATGCGCCCGGGGTAGTCGACCTCGGATTCGATGCGATGGGCAATGTCGCCGGCGAGAATCTCCGACTCCTCGTCGGAGAGCCGGTCCGGGTGCGCGATGACCCGGAGCTCCCGGCCGGCCTGGATGGCGTACGACTCGGAGACGCCGTCAAACGAGCTGGCGATGCCCTCGAGCTTCTCCACCCTGCGGACGTAATCAGCCAGGGTCCGGCGGCGCGCGCCCGGGCGCGCGCCCGAGAGAGCATCGGCCGCGGCCACCAGCACCGAAATAGGGGAGATGACCTCACAATCCTCGTGATGGGAGGCGATGGCGTTGACGACGATCGCCGGCTCGCCGTACCGCCGGGCGACCTCGCATCCGATCTCCGGATGGGTTCCTTCCCGTTCGTAGTCGATGGCCTTGCCGATGTCATGAAGAAGACCGGCACGCCGTGCCAGCTTTTCGTCCAGACCCAGCTCGGCAGCCATGATTCCGGTCAGGTAGCCGACTTCCTTGCTGTGCTCCAGCACATTCTGGCCATAGGAGGTGCGGTACCGTAACCTTCCCAGAAGCTTGATGATTTCCGGATGCACCCGGCGGATCCTGAGCTCCCTCAGCGCCTCCTCGGCGGCGCGGCGCATGATGTTGTTGGTGCGCCGGCGCATCTTGCGCACGGTGTCGTCGATCCGCCGCGGGTGGATCGTCCCGTCTTTCACCAGTTTTTCCAGGGCCAGTCGGGCCACCTCCCTCTTGATCGGGTGAAAGCCGGAGATCATGACCTGGTTGGGTGTTTCATCCACGATGAGCTGCATTCCGGTGGCCGCCTCGAAGGCCTTGATGTTCTTGCCGTCTTGCCCGATCAGGCGGCCCTTCAGCTTGTCGTTCTCCAGGCTCACGGTGGAGGCCGTTCTGCTGGTGGAGAATTCCGAGGCGCTGCGCTCGATGGCCAGGGCCATGATCTTCTGGGACTCGGCCTGGGCCCGGGCCTGCGCCTCTTCGCGCAGGTCGCGGAGCATGCGCGCGGTCTCCAGCCGTGCCTCCTTGCGCTGGTTCTCGAGGAGCGCTTTCCGGGCTTCCTCGCGGGAGAGATTGGAGAGTTGCTCAAGGCGGACGGTCTCCTCCCGGGCCAGCTGTTCCAGCTTGGCTCTCTCGGCCGTGAGGTGGGCCTCTTGCTCTTTCAGGGCTTCCAGGCGCGCGCTGAGATCATCCTGCCGCCGGTTCAGTTCGTCCTGGCGGCTTTCCAGCCGCCGGTCGAGTGTTTGCAGAGAGGACTGAAGCCGGGAGATCTGGCTCTTACACTCCCGGTTCTCTTGCTCGGCTCGACGGCGCGCCTTCTGCAACTGTTCGCGGGCGGTGAGCTCCGCGGCCTTCTTCGTTTGCTCGGCTTCGGTCTGGGCCTGGTGAATCAGCTCCGCGGCCTCCTGGCGGCTCCGGGCGAGGGAACGTTGTCCGAGATAGATGCTTGCCAGCCAGCCGAGGAGAATCCCCACCAGGGAAGCGGCGAGGGTGACGCCGCCGAGGGTGAGGGTATTCATTGAGAGCTCCGGTTGAATTGAGGCAGACCGATCCACGCCGATCCGGTGAGGAAACGGCACCCGCTGCGCCCCGGGGTCGGGGCGGCCGCGAGACCGGCCTGTGATCCAAGAAGGTCATTCTGGACGGCATAGTACTCCCGGCCTGCTGTTCCGTCAAGCGGAAGTGTGGATGTATCAGGAGTTTAAGGCGATCCGCGCGGCGTGCCCGATCCGCGCGGCCGCCTGGTCCATCTCTGGATGCGTGTTGCCTCGCCCGACGCTGAGACGCAGGGCGCCCAGAGCCCGCTCCTTCTCTAGTCCCATGGCCATGAGCACGCCGGAGGGGGCTGGGTTCCCTGCGTGGCAGGCCGCACCGGAGGACAGCGCCAACCCCTCGAGCGCTGCCAGCAACCGGTCAGCCCGCACGCCGGGCAGAGAGACGTTGAGGGTATTGGGGAGACGCAGGCCGGGATCGACCGGGCCGTTGATCTCCAGGCCGGGAAAGGCCTGGACCAGCTTCTCCAGGAGGTGAGCGGCCAGGGACCGCTCGTGGCGGACGCGCTCCTCGCCCTCGCGGGCGGCCAGGCGGCATGCGGCCGCGAGGCCCACGATGCCGGGTGTGTTCTCGGTTCCCGGCCGGAGCCCGTTCTCTTGCGGGGCTCCCACCAGGACCGGGGCGATGGGGACGCCGGAGCGCACGTACAGCGCGCCCACGCCCTTGGGCCCGTACAGCTTGTGCCCGGCCACGGTGAGCAGGTCCACCCCCAGGTCCCCGATGTCTACCGGGATCTTCCCCACGGACTGGGCGGCATCCGAGTGCAGCGGGATGGACCGTGCCCGCGCCGCTTGCGAGACCTCGCGGACGGGTTGCAAGGTCCCGGTTTCATTGTTGGCGTGCATCAGGCTGGCGACGGCGGTCTCCGGCGTCAACGCCTCCGCGAAGGCCTCCGCGGAGACCCGCCCGTCGGTCGCGACGGCAACTCGTGTGATCTGGAACCCTTCCGCCGCCAGGACCGCACAGGCGGCTTCCACGGCCGGATGCTCCACAGCCGAGATCACCACGCGCCTCCCCACGCGCCGCCGGGCCCGCGCCACCCCCAGGAGAGCCAGGTTGTCCGATTCGGTTCCGCCGCTGGTGAAGATGATCTCGGAGGGGAGACATCCCAGGAGGTTGGCCACATCCTCACGCGCCTTGCCGATGGCCCGCCGGACGTCCCGGCCCGCCGCGTGGGAGCTGGATGGGTTGGCCCACAGGTTCTGGAGGGCCTGACGCATCGCTTCGATGACCTGATCGGCGACCGGTGTGGTGGCGTTGTGATCGAGATAGATGGCGTCCGCCGCGGCGTTCACCGCCCCGCGTCTCCGGCCAGGGATTGCTCGCGCACCGCCTTGAACTCGGTGCCCGGCTTCCACTGCGGGATGGCGTCGTCCTGCGCCACTCGCGCTCCCACCCGGAAGAGAAGCCGTGTGTCCTCGGCCATGCCCCCGAAATCCCACGCGGGATCGAACTCGTCGGAGGGCTTGTGGTACCGCTCGGCAGTGTAGCGGGCATTCTGCTCCATGCCCCAGCCGTCGGGACGGCCGACGTACTCGATTCCATGGTCGATGTACAGCGCCGGGACCCCCTGCTTGGCGAAGGGGAACTGATCGGACCGATAATAGAACCCCTTCTCGGGTTCCATGTCAGGAGTGACATGCCGGCCCGAGCGGGCGGCGATCTCGGTGATCAGGTCGTCCAGGGTCGTGTTTCCCAGGCCGATGACAATGACATCCTTGGTTCGTCCGTACACGTTCATGCCATCCATGTTGATGAGCGCCACCGTCCGGGACAGGGGATGAAGGGGATGATCGGCGTAATGGTACGAGCCGATCAGGCCCTGCTCCTCGGCGGTGACCGCCAGGAAGAGGATGGATCGCCGTGGCGGCACGGGCAGGCTGGCAAAGGCCTTGGCGAGAGCGACCAGGCTCGACACGCCGGTGGCATTGTCGAAGGCGCCGTTATAGATGGCGTCTCCGTCCACCGGGTCGGAGACGCCCAGGTGGTCCCAGTGCGCGGTGTAGACGATCCATTGATCCGCCAGGTCCGATCCGGGGAGCAGGCCGGCCACGTTGCGCGACTGGATGCGCCGGATGGTGTTGGTGAAGGACAGGGAAGCCTCGAGACCCAGGGGCAGCGGACGGAAGGTGTCGCTGGCCGCCCGGCGCTCCTGCTCCGCCAGGTCCATTCCCGCCATCCGGAACAGTTCGGCGGCCGCCTGGTGCGTGATCCACGACTCGAACGGCAGGCGGCTGGCGCCGTGATCGGACCTGGCCGGGACGAACTGCTCGCCTGACCAGGAGCTGGCCACCACCCCCCACGGGTAACCGGCGGCCTCTGTCTGGTGCACCAGAATGACTCCGGCGGCCTTCTTCCGGGCCCCGGTCTCGTACTTGTACGTCCAGCGGCCGTAGTAGGTCATCCGCTTGCCGCCGAAGCGGGAGGCATCGGGCAGGGGAGGGTCGTTGACCAGCATGACGAGGATCTTGCCGGTCAGATCGACTCCTTTGTAATCATCCCAGCCGAATTCCGGCGCCGTCGTTCCGTAACCGACGAAGACCATCTCGCCGGAGGCACGGATCGCCTTCTGCTCGCGGGTGGTGACGGCCATGAAGTCCTTCCGGTAAGCCAGGGCCTTCTTTCCACCGTGGCCGGAAATCGCCAGCGACATGGAAGGGTCCGCGGTGATGCCCACCAGGGGAACGGCCTGGAAGTATGAAAGGCCGTTGGCGGGCCGCAGCCCCGCGTCCTTGAAGGCGGATTCGATGTAGGCCGTCGCCCGCTCCTCGCCGACGGTTCCCGGGAGGCGACCCTGCATCCGGTCGGCGGAGAGCTCCTGAACCCGCCGGGCCAGATCCTCATCCCGGATGCTCTTCTCCGCCGCCGCCACCTGATCGGCCGTGGGCCCGGTGGCCGGAGAATCGGGTACGTTCGCCGAGCGGTCTTGTCCGCCGCTCCGGCACGCACCGGAGAGAAGGAGCAAGGCGGCGGCGAGGAACGCTCTCCAGGCTGGTCCCGGGCAGCAAACCCGCAGGGAAGGGGCGTGTCGGGCGCTCGGTGTGGACGGGAACATGAGTTTCTCCTCTGCATCCTGGACGGACGGGCCGCCATTCTATCAGCGGCCTGGCGGAGAGGGACGGAAGCGGTCATATTCTCTCCAGACCATGCGCCATTCACCCCTTCCTCCACCCCGCCTGGTGCCGGCCGCCGAGGCATGTGCTCTCCAGACCCTGGAGAGGAGCGTGGAACGGGAGGGGCCGGCCCCCCGGGGCCCCGGGACGATCCGGCCCGCGGGGCTGGACCGGTCGATTCTTCCCCCTCCCCGGTCCGCCCTTCCCCGCCTCAGACGGCTCTTCGATCCGGTCAGCGGCTGGATCCGCCGCGGTGAGCGCCGGCTGAACCGCTTTCTCGGTTGCCGTGTCTATCCGCGCCTGTCCCCGGTCCGCCGTCTCTACTCCTGGCAGCTGGAGCACGGTCTCACCGTGTCCGAGGCGGAGGTGCCAGTGGCTGGATTGCCCTCCGCCTTCGAGGGGGCCACGGTCTTGCTGATCACCGATATCCACGCCGGACCCTTTCTGGCGCCGGAGGCGCTGGAGCGCGTCTTCCGCCGCCTGATGGCTCTGAGGCCGGATCTGATTCTCCTGGGTGGTGATCTGACCACGGACCGGGTCAGCGAGTTCGACGGCTGCGCCGGCGCCTTTGGATGCCTCACCGCGCCGCTGGGGCTGTTCGGCGTCCTGGGAAACCATGATCATTACACGGGCGACCCGGAGGGTCTGCGGCGGTCCATGGAACGTGCCGGCATCGCCGTGCTCCACAACCGCTCGGTCGCCCTGGAGAGGATGGGCCAGGTCCTCTTGCTGGCGGGCATCGACGACCTGAACTGGGGGCGCCCTGATCTGGAGAGGGCGCTGGCCGGAACGCGGGGAAAAGGTCGGCGTGAACCGGTGATCCTTCTGTCTCACAACCCGGATGTGTTCTTCCAGGCGGCTCAGGAAGGGGTCGCCCTGGTGCTGGCCGGCCACACCCACGGCGGGCAAATCCGGTTGCCGGGATTGCCGGTCCTGGTGCGCATGAGCCGCTTCGGGCTGGATCAGGGCCACTACCAGATGCGCCCGTCCCAGCTCGTCGTCAGCCGGGGTCTGGGCGCCACCGGGCTGCCGCTGCGCATGGCTTGTCCTCCCGAGGTGGTTGCCCTTCGCCTGCGCCGGGCCCCCCTGTGACACAATAGCCGGTGGCAGCGACGCCGCCCGGCCGGTGCGTCCGAGCTCCCAGGCCGGCGGAACCGGGAGACCATTCTTGCTCATCGACGCCCGGCACATTCCCTCCGGCAAGGTCGTCTCCACGGATCTGTGCATCGTGGGAAGCGGGGCCGCTGGCATCACCCTGGCCCGGGAATTTCTCCACACCCGGACCTCGGTCTCTCTCCTGGAAGCCGGGGGGGATCACCTCGACGACGCGACGCAGGCGATGTACCGCGGAGAAGGGCACGGTCCGTTGCTGGCCCATGGGGATCGATACGTTCAGTGGTCCAGGCTCCGCTTTTTCGGGGGCAGCACCAACCACTGGGCGGGATGGTGCCGGCCCCTGGATCCGATCGACCTGGAGGAGCGATCCTGGGTGCCCCGGAGCGGCTGGCCCTTTCCGCTGGCCGTCTTGGATCCGTATTACCAGGCCGCCTCCTCCCTCTGCCAGATCCAGCCGGTGCGCCGGGATCTCCGCGAGTGGAGCGGCACCCCCCGCGCGCCCCTCCCGTTTGACCCCGGCAGCGACCTGACCACCAAGATGTTCCATTTCAGCCCGCCCACTCGTTTCGGAAAGGTCTACGGTCCCGAGATCCTGCGGGCACACAACCTGGAAACCTTCCTGCATGCGGACGTGGTGGCGTTGTTCACCGGCGAGAATGGCAGAAGGGTGCTGGAGCTGGAGGCGGCCAGCGCTGCGGACCGGCGGTTCCGGGTACGGGCGCGCCAGTTCGTGCTCGCCGCCGGCGGGATTGAAAACGCGCGTCTCCTCCTGCTGTCACGCCAGACCCAGAAGGAGGGGTTAGGGAACGGCCATGGGCTGGTCGGGCGGTATTTTGCCGATCACCCGCATTTTCACGCCGGCTCCATCGTGTTCACCCGGCATGAGTCCCTGGATCTCTACATGAACGATGCGGTTGATCCGATTCTGGGGCATGAGAGCCTGGGTGTTCTCTGCACCTCGGAGGCGGTCCAACGCCGGGAGAAGCTCCTCAACTTCAGCGTCGAGTTCTTGCCCGTGGTCCAGGGAAAACTGCCGGAAGCGGATCGGAAACTGGGGCGGCTCGCAGAAAAAGTGGACCGCGGGTTCCGCTCCGCCCCGGCCACGTCGCCGCTTCAGTATGCCGATCTGTATGCCCGCGCCGAGCCGTCTCCCCACCCGGACAGCCGCGTTTTCCTCCTGGAGGAGCGCGATGCCCTGGGACGCAACCTGGTCCGCCTGGACTGGAAGCTGCATCGCGGCGACAGCCGGAGCGCCAGCCGCTCACTGGAGATCCTGGCCAGGGAGCTGGGGCGTCTGGGAAGGGGCCGGATCGGAGTGCGCATCAGCGCCGAGGACCCCTGGCCGGAGGGAGTGGGCGGGGAACATCACCTGGGAACCACGCGCATGCACTCCGATTCCCGCCAAGGGGTGGTGGATGCCCAGGGGCAGGTTCACGGCGTCGAAAACCTTCACCTGGCGGGGAGCTCCGTTTTCCCGACCTACGGGTTCGCCAATCCGACCCTGACCCTGGTGGCCTTGACCCTCCGTCTGGCGGACCACCTGAAGCGCAGACTGGAAGAGTGAGGGAGCGCGCGCCGGGCCGGGCATGGCCACGCCGGGTCTTCTTGGCCAGGACGGTGAAGCTGGGAGCCGCTCTCGGCCTCGCCCGGGGGGCCTGGTCCTGCTCGGCAGAAGAGGAGCTGCCGCCCGCCGTCGATCGCCTCGCCGCGCTGGTCACAGGAACTCCCGGGGCGCGGCTCGTCGGCCGGTCCTACCTGGAGCAGTTTCCTGGCCAGAGCGGGGTCCGGGCCCTGGCCGGGGCGATCGTGGCGGAGCGGGACGCGGCGCTTCTCCCGGAGAGGACCTTGCGTGGGCTGGTCACGTCGCAGGTCCGGGAGGATTTTTCAAGGGACCGGACCTTCCGGTGCCGGGGCTGGATCTTCTCGGAGACCGAGGGGCGGCTCTGCGCCCTGGCGGTCCGGCGGATGGCGAGCCGGCGTTGAAGTAGACCGCCTCGGGGTGGTGGAAGGCGATGGCGCTCACCGAGGCCTCCGGATCCATCATGTACCCTTCCGTGAGTGTGATCCCGATCGCCTGGGGAAGCAGCATCCGGAAGAGCAGATCCTGATCCTCCAGGGACGGGCAGGCGGCGTAGCCGGGAGAATAGCGACGTCCCCGGTAGCGGGTCTTGAACAGATCTTCCTTGCTGAGACCGGGGTCGTCGGGAAATCCCCACAAGGCTCGAACCTGGGCGTGGAGCCACTCCATGGCGCTTTCGGCGGTTTCCAGCGCCAAGGCCTGGAGTGTGTGGCTCTTCAGATAGCTTCCCTCTTCGCGATAACGGGCCGCCCGCTCCCGGATACCCGTGCCGGCGCCGGTCACCATCAGGCACACGGTGTCACGGCGCCCATCGTTCAGGGGCGCGCGGATGTAGTCCGCCAGGCAGAGCCTGTCCCCACCGGCCTGACGGGGGAAGGCAAGGGCCCCCACCGGTTGCTCCTCCCCGGGGGCGAACAGGAGCAGGCGATTCCCGTCCGGTTCCACCTGGACGAAGCGATAAATGGCGTCGGCGCGCAGGGCGCCCTGCCGGCACTCTTCCTTGACCCGTTCGACGGTTTCCTGGACGAAGAGGGCCTTGGAGTCTTGCTCCCGGAGAAGTCGATCGAAACGCCCCTTGAGCCCCAGGTGCTTGCCGTACAGCATGGCCGGATTCAGGAACGACCAGATCTCATCGAGGTTGAGCTCGCTGAGCACGTGGCGCTCGAAGTCCGGGGCGGCGGGGAGCTCCTCGAGGACGGTGACGGTCTTCCGGGACGGCGGGGACTGCGGCGCCGGCGCAGGCGCCGGCCGGCGCTCGATGTAGAGGGTGGCCTCCCGGCGCAGCTCCTCCTCCAGGGCCGGCCGGTCCTCCGGGCGGAGCAGGCGCCCGGCCAGATCCAGGCCGGCCATGGCGTCGGGAGCGTAGACCACCAGCCCGGGATAGACAGGCGCGATGCGACGCCGGACGAAGGATCGCGTCAGGGCGGCGCCGCCCACCATGAGAGGCAAGCTCCAGCCGGCGGCGGCGAACTCCTCGGCGGTGGCCACCATTTCCCGGGTCGACTTCACCAGCAGGCCGCTGAGCCCCACGATATCTGGATGGTGCTCTTCCAGCGCGCTGATGAGGGCATGGGGTGGGACCTTGATTCCCAGGTTGACCACCCGGTAGCCGTTGTTGGCGAGAATGATATCCACCAGGTTCTTGCCGATATCGTGGACGTCCCCCTTCACCGTGGCCAGCACCACCGTGCCGCGGCAACTGGCGTCGATCTTCTCCATGAATTGTTCCAGGTGGGCGACGGCGGCCTTCATGGCCTCGGCGCTCTGCAGGACCTCGGCGACGATCAACTCGTTGCGGTTGAAGAGCCGGCCCACCTCCGCCATCCCTGCCATGAGGGGACCGTTGATGATGTCCAGCGGTGGGCGTTTCCGGCGAGCCTCCTCCAGGTCAGGGATCAGTCCGTCCTTGGTGCCTTCCAGGATGTACCCGGCCAGGCGCTCGTCCAGCGACCGATTCGATACCTCCTTCTTGGGGAGACGACTGGATGCGGCGCGGAAATGGGAGGTGAAGGCGGCGAGGGCGGCCTCGGAGGCAGCCCTCGCGGCGGCGAAGAGGAGGTCTTCGGCCAGCTGGCGCTCCGCCTCCGGGATGGAGGGGTAGCGCTCCAGCTTCTCCGAGTTCACGATGGCCGCGTCGAGCCCCGCCCGGGTGCAGTGATAAAGAAAGACCGAGTTGAGGACCTCCCGGCCGGCGGGAGGCAGGCCGAAGGACACGTTGCTGATGCCGAGAATGGTCTTGCACTCGGGGAAGGCCTCCTTGATCAGCCGCACTCCTTCCACGGTCTCGCGGGCCGAGCCCACATAGGCGGGGTCCCCGGTGCCGCAGGGAAACACCAGGGGGTCGAAGAGAATCTGGGACGGGTCCAGCCCGTAGGCCGTGGTCAGGAGCGCCAGGGAGCGCCGGGCCACCTCCAGCTTGCGGGTCCGGGTGATGGCCATCCCCTGCACCGGGTCGTCATCGATGCAGCCGACCACGAAGGCGGCGCCGAACTGCCGGCCCAGGGGTACGACGGCCCGGAAGCGCGCCTCGCCGTCTTCCAGGTTGATGGAATTGATGATCGACTTCCCCTGGCACCAGGGAAGCGCTGCAGCGAGGACCTCCTTGTCCGTGGAGTCGAGCATCAGCGGAACCTTGACCAGGCGGATGAGCGACTCGAGAAGGTGTTCCATGTCGGCGCGTTCATCGCCGTCCGGGTCGGCCAGGCAGAGGTCGAGGATCTGCGCTCCCTTTTTCACCTGGCGCCGGCCGATCTCGGCGGCTTCCTCGTACTGACCCTTCCGGATCATCTCCTTGAAGCGGCGGGAGCCGATCACGTTGGTGCGCTCCCCCACAAGAACCGGCCGGTTGGCCTCCTCCAGCTCGAGATTCTCGATGCCCGAGACGCAGGTGCGCCGGTGCGAGGGAACGGGCCGCGGCGTCCTGCCGGCGGCCATGGCGGCCAGGGCGCGGATATGCTCCGCGCCGGTCCCGCAGCAGCCTCCCACCAGGTTGAGCCAGCCATGGTCCACGAACCGCTTCAGGACACGGGCCAGCGTCTCGGGTGTTTCCAGGTACCTGCCGTCCTCGTCGGGGAGGCCGGCGTTGGGGACGCAGGCCACCCGGGTTCGGACCACGTCCGCCAGGGCGCGGATATGATCGCCCATGAAGGAAGGGCCGGTGGCGCAGTTCAGGCCGATGTAGAGAAGGTTCACATGCTCCAGGGAGGTATTCAGCGCTTCCACCCCCTGGCCGGCCAGCATGGTCCCGGTGGGCTCGATCGTCCCGGACACCGCCAGGGGAATCTCCCGGCCCAGCTCCTGGAACGCGTCCTGGCAACCCAGGAGAGCGGCCTTGATGTTTCGCGTATCCTGGCAGGTTTCCACCAGAAGGTAATCGACCCCGCCCTGGATCAGGGCGCGCGCCTGGCCGCGGAAGGTGTCCCGGAGCGCGTCGAACGTCACGCCTCCGGTCACCGAGATCGCCTTGGTGGTCGGCCCCATGGATCCGGCGACCCAGCGCGGGCGCTCCGGTGTGGAGGCCTCGTCCGCCAGTTGGCGCGCCAGCGTGGCCGCCGCCTGGGTGATCTCCTCGGCGCGATCCGCCAGGCCGTACTCGTCAAGGACGAGCGACGTGCTGCCGAAGGTGTTGGTCTCGATGATATCGGCTCCCGCCTGGAGGTACTCCCTGTGGATGGAGCGGATCACCTCCGGGCGGGTCAGTGCCAGGATCTCGTTGCACCCTTCCTGGCTCGGCCCGCCGAAATCGTCCGACCCCAGGTCGCGGGCCTGGAGGGCAGTTCCCATGGCCCCGTCCAGCACCAGGATCCGGGTCTCCAGCGCCTGATGGAGAGATTTCCTGCGAGCCGCTTCCGTCACCGTCCCGGTCTCCGGACCGGCTTCGCCCGCCGCCTGGACCGGGTGCCGGTCGCCAGGAGAACCTGGAACGGCTGTCCCGGTCCCCGGGGCAGCTCGCTGGTGGATACACGGGTGAAACCGGCCGCATGGATCTGGTGTGCGAGCGCATCGGGGCGGAACCCCAGATGCAGATGGCCGAGCTTTTTCCGGACCCATTTTTCCTGGTGGAAAGCCAGATCCAGGAGCAATAACCGCCCCCCGGCCACCAAGATACGGTGCGCCTGGTGCAGCGTCCGGGCGGGCTCCGGGATGTCATGCAGGGTCTGGGAGAGGACCACCACGTCCACGCTCCGCGCCGCCAGCGACACTTCTTCGATCGGTTCGCACAGAAAGCGGACATTCTTGAACCCCTGGCGGCGCAGCCGGCGGCGTGCCGCCAGGAGCCGGGCTCGATCCCGATCGATGGCGATGACCCGGCGGGCCCACCGCGCGATCTCGGCGGTCAAAGCTCCATCGCCGCAGCCGAGATCGGCCACCCTCAGGGGCGGGATCAGCCACCCGAGAGCCCGTGCCCAGGCAGGCCACGAGCGTCCCGGCTCCAGCGGCCGGGGCCCCCCGCCGCGCTCCGCCCGCCGCCGCAGGGTTTCCGAGAGGCGGGCGAGATCTCCATCCGGATCGTCCCGTCCGCGCATCTCTCCGGACACAGCGGTCCACAGGGTGCCGTTGGCGTCGCCCACCCTGTAGTAGGCAAAGGCACCGTGCCGCTCCAGGCGGATGAGGCCGGCCCTGCGGAGGGTGGCCAGTTGCTTGGACACGGACGGCTGGGCCATTCCCAGAATCGCGGTCAGCTCACCCACGGTGAGGGTCTCCTCGGACAGCAGGCGGAGCAGGCGCAAGCGGGTCGGATCGGCCAGGATCTGCAGAGAATGGGCCAAAGCCTTCATATCACCATATTCTTATATAAGAATATAGCGTTGGCGTCCAGCCCGTCTCCCGGCTCACCGCCGCTGGTAGATCAAGAAGGTGTGGGGATGCGGGTTGCGGGTCTCCGCAGGATGATCCTCCCTGAGGATCTCGGTCCAGGCGGACGGATCGTACGAAGGAAAGCTCACGTCACCCTGAAACGTCTGGTGGATCCGGGTCAGATACAAGCGCCCGCATTCGGGGAGCATCTGCTCGAAGATCTGGGCGCCCCCGGCGACGAACGGCTCCGGGTCCCCCACGGCCTGCTCCATGGCCTCTGCCGGCGAGGACACCACCTGGACGCCGGCGGGCGCATAGCCGGTACGCCGGCTGACCACCAGAATGGTCCGTCCAGGGAGCGGCCGCCCGATGGACTCGAAAGTCTTCCGGCCCATGATCAGGTGGTGCCCCAGGGTCAGCCGCTTGAAACGGGCCAGATCAGCCGGCAGGCGCCAGGGAAGAGAGCCGCCTCGTCCGATGATGCCGTTCCGGGAGACGGCGGCGATGAGAGACAGGGTCATATGGCGATGGGCGCGCGAATGGCGGGATGAGGACCGTACTGGTTCAGGGAGAAGTCCTCGTAGCGGAACTCGAAGAGCGAGGCGACCCTGGTGTTCAAGGACATCTTGGGCAAGGGCCGCGGGAGGCGCGCGATCTGGAGCCGGGCCTGGTCCAGATGGTTCAGGTAGAGATGGGCGTCGCCCAGGGTATGGATGAATTCCGCCGGCTGCAACCGGGTGACCTGGGCCACCATCAGGGTGAGCAGGGCGTAGGAGGCGATATTGAAGGGCACCCCGAGGAAGATGTCAGCACTGCGCTGGTACAGCTGGCAGGAGAGGCGGCCGTGGGCCACGTAGAACTGAAAGAGGACGTGGCAGGGCGGGAGCTTCATCCTGGGGAGGTCAGCTGGATTCCAGGCGCTGACCAGGTGGCGGCGGGAATCAGGGTCTTTCTGGATTGCCTCGATCACCCGGGCCATCTGGTCGATGGTCCGGCCTCCCGGCGCGGCCCAGGACCGCCACTGCGAACCGTAGACCGGGCCGAGCTCGCCCTGGGCGTCCGCCCACTCGTCCCAGATCGTGACGCCGTGCTCATTCAAGTAGCGGATATTGGTGTCGCCGGCCAGGAACCAGAGAAGCTCGTGAATGATGGAGCGCAGGTGCATCTTCTTGGTGGTGAGCAGGGGAAATCCGTCCTCGAGATTGAAGCGCATCTGATACCCGAAGATACTGCGCGTCCCGGTTCCGGTGCGGTCGTCCTTGGTGGTGCCGGAATCGAGAGTATGCTGGAGAAGGTCGAGGTACTGCCGCATGGGTCGTGACGCTTCACCGATGAGGTGGCTGGGCCGCGGGACGTTCCCGTGGCCTCGATGATCTCATTTCAGCGGCTCGAGAACAACCAGCGCCACCGTCATGGGGCGCGGGCCGGCAGGGTGGGAGTGTTCTCACGGCCGATCCGGGGGCCGGCCAGGGTCAGCATGAGCCAGATCTGGAACCATGCCGAGGAGATGGCGGTGGCGGCCACCAGGCCGGCGATGAGCCCGTAGAATCCCGGAAAGCCCAGAGCCCGGGAAAGTTTCACGCCGGCCAGGGCCAGGGGGACCGTGAGCACCAGATACCGCAAGAGCGCGATCCACAGCCCCGGGCGGCCGCGCTGCATCCCTTCGAAGATCGGCCGGCAGAGAAAAAAAGGAATGGCGACGATGACGGCCACGGGAATGACGCGGAGGGCGAAGGCGGCGAACGCCGCCGTGGTCGGTTCTTCGGCCAGCAGGCGGGCCAGAGGCGGTCCCCCGAACCAGGTGGCAGGAATCAACAGGAGGAGAGCGTAGGCGAGAGCAGACAGACTGACCTGGAGGAACCCCTTGCGGATCTCGGTGAGCCGCTCTCGGCCGAAGAGGCGCGCCGTGTACGGGAGGGTGGCCACGCTGGCCGCGATGATCGGCATGGAGGCGAAGAGCAGGACGCGATAGTAAATGGAGTAGGCGGCGATGGCGGCTGTGGCGGCGGGAGTCGAAGCCAGCACTCCGTTCACGAAGGTCGATTCCAGCGCCATGAGGGCGTAGGCCGCCGCCGAGGGCAAGGCCAAGGCCAGGATCACCCCGTAGGGGCGATTATCAAGCCGGAGGGACTGGTCCTCGCCCCGGCTCTTGCGGGCGTGCTCATGGCGGCGGGCCCGGCTCAGCGCGTACAGGAGTCCGCCGAAACGGCCGAGCACGGTGGAGAAAGCAATACCGAAAATACCCCAGTGAAACAGGAACAGGAAGATCGTGTTCAAGAGGACGTTGATGACGTTGGACCAGATGCCGGCCCACATGGTGGCGCGGGTGTCATGGTGCGCCTTGATCAGGGAATCGGGCAGGATGGACCAGAAGCCGGTCAGGGCAGAGCCGGCCAGCATCACGCTCCCGTAGACGGCAAAGAGGCGTCCGACCTCCGGCTCGAGACCCAGGTGGGGCGCGATCATGCCCGTGGCCGCGGCCAGCGCCAGGAAGGTCGGCAGAAGCGCGCGCGTGATCATCTTCCAGGCGGTCCCCAGGAGCTGCTGGATGCGCGCCCCCTCCCCGGCGCCCATGGCCTGCGACAGGCAGGAAGTCAGGCCGTTCGACAGGCCGACCCAGCAGGCAATCATCAGGAACTCCAGAGGGATGGCCAGGCCAATGGCCGCGATGGCCGCATCGCCCAGGGTGGCGGCGTAAGCAGTGTCCACGAAGGTGAAGGCGGACCGCATCCAGAACGACAGCACCAGGGGCGCCGTCATGGCCAGGATCGAAGGGGTGGCCTGCGGCCTTCCGGCCGCCGTGGGGATGGCTCTGCCTGGCATGATGGCAATGAAGATACGCCATCAACCGGCTTCCTGCCCGACCGCAGCGGCCGGGGAAGGTGGAGTCAGTCCTCCCCGGGAGCCCGGAGACGGAGAAGGGAGGCGTAGACGACGATCCCGTCCCACAGATTGCCCAGGCGCAGATTCTCGTCGGGGGCGTGCTGCTTGTCGTCGTGATTGGCGATGGGAACCCCGTAAACCGGTATGCCCAGAGCCTTGTGGAAATGGGAGAGGGGCCCTGTGCCCCCCAGCGTGGGAAGAAGCACGGGCTCCATGGTGCCGGCGCGGCGCACCGCGCCGACCAGCGTCCGCGAGAGCTCCGTGTCCATGGATGTCCGGGCGGCGGGTGTCCCCGGTCCATGAGTGATGCGGACGACCAGGGAGTGGGCGCGGCGCACGGCCGCGCCGGGCTCTTTCTCCACGACGAAGAATCCCTGGCGGCGGGCATGCGCCTTGATCCGCTCCACTTGCTCCAGCGGGTCCACGTCCGGGACAAGCCGCAGGTCGATCTCGGCGGTGGCGGTGGCGGGGACAATGGTCCGCGCCTGCCGCCCCACCCAGCCGGAGCCCAGGCCCCGCACGTTCAGGGAAGGAAGATTGATGAGCTCCTGGAGGCTCCGTCCGGCCCCGTCGGGCCTGGCGATGAGGAGGCGGTCCTGGAGACGGTTTTCGATCCGGGGCACGGCGGCCAGGGCGTGACGCTCGCTGGCCGAGAGGGGCCTGACATCGTCGTAGAACCCCGCCACCCGGACATGGCCGTCTGCGTCCTTCATGGAGGCCAGGAGCGCCGCCAGCTTCTCCGCCGGGTTGGGCGCCCAGTTACCGTAGTGCCCGGAGTGGACCGCCTCGGCCGGACCGTAGACCGTGAGCCGCATCGTGATGATGCCGCGGGTTCCGAAGACGACCGTGGGACGGCCCGATGGGTGCACCGGCCCATCCGCGAAGATCAGCATATCGGCCCGCAGGGCCCCGGCATGCTGCTCCAGGACCGTTCCGAGATGCGGGGAGCCGGATTCCTCCTCGGGGTCCAGGATGAACCGCGTCTCCACGGTGGGTGGAAGACCCACGGCCCGCAGAGCATCGAGGGCGGAGAGCAAGGCGATGATGGGGCCCTTGTCATCCGCCGCGGAGCGGCCATAGAGGCGGGCGTCCCTCTGGGCGGGACGCCCCACCAGGGTTGGCGTGAAAGGGGATCCCACCGTCCACCGGGCCGGATCCACCGGCTGTCCGTCGAAGTGGGCGTAAAACAGGACCACGAGTGTTTTGCCCGGCGGGGAAGCCGCCTCCGCCGGCAGACGGGCGAAGAGGTAGGGCGCGCCGCCGCTGTCCCAGCGCTCCGCCGCGAGCCCGCGCTTTTCCAGGAGCAGCCGGAGCGCCGCGGCATTTTCCGCCATGGCGTCTGTCTCGCCGGAGACATTGCGCCGGGACACGAAGGCCATCAGCTCGTCGAGAACAGCCTGGCGGTGATCGGCCACCCATCCTTGAACAGCCTGGCGGTGGGAGGTGTCGTCGCCCGGTCCCGGGGACGATCCATGTGCGGGAGCCGGAGAGAGGCCTTGGAGGATGAGAATGAGGGCCAGCCACCCGGAATGCACCTGATATTCCCCCCTGGTCCGTGCCTGTCTGGACCCGGCAGAGTCTAACACGGGGGTTCTTGTTCTTCTGATGCCGAACGTGGCACTCGCCGGTCGCCCGGGCCGGGGAAGACCCGTGCCGGGGACCGGCCCCCGGCCTGGAGGCGTGTGCTGGGTGGTGTCTCCGGCCGGATCGCGATCCCGAAAATTCAAAGAAAACTCTTGACAGCTACCGGCCGGGAGCGTAACATCTCGTTTGATCTTCTACATCTAAGGGTCGTTCCGGGGGGGCAGCGACGGCGGACTCCTGTTCTGAGCTCCTCTGGTGGCAAGGAAAAGGGACGTCAGCGGTGGAGTGCCGGCAGCGACAGGACTCCAGAATGTATTGCAAATTGAGTCGACGGGGGGCCAAGTGAAATATTGGACTTTGATTCTCGTGGCGGTGGCACAGCTCGCCTTGCCCGGGAGAGCAGCGAGAGCCGAGGCCTGTGCCAACTCGGGTGGAGTGGATTTCTGCGCCCAGTGCCAGAGCACCTCCATCGACCAATGTGATAGCGGCACCACCCAGGTGACGGTCCAGCTGGGCGGCATCGGCTCCGTCAACAACGAAGGGACCATGCCGGGCATCCTGGATGACGGCACCAAGGCCACCGCTCTGGTGACCATCACCCAGGTTGACGCGGACACCATCGACGTGGAGATCCGGAACACGACCTGCGCCACGGCGACTCTCACGGCGCTGTTCCTGAACATCACGCCCTCCGTGACCGGCATGAACCTGATCAGCATCACCCCGGCCCCGACGACACCGGACTGGACCATCTGCTACGACCAGACATCCGCGCAGAACGACGGCCATGGTTTCAAGGCCGGCGGTTTCGGCCACTTCGATGCCGTGATCAGCAACAGCAAGGAACAGGGAACATGTGACGTGAGTCCCAACGGTGGCAACCCGATGGAGATCCTGGCCGGGGACACCTTGACGTTTCGGATCGATATCGTGGGTCCCTGGAGCCTCTGCGATCTGCTCACCGAGCTGAGTCAGCCGACACCTCCCGAACTGTTGCGGACCATGGCGGCGCGCTTCCAGACCGGCACGCTGGGAGGGAGCGGCCGCATCGCTCCCTGCGCGCCGGGGACGCCGTTGCTGGCCAATTACCGCTTTTTCCGCACCGCGCCGGCGAGCGGGCAGGTGGTTCTGGACTGGGCCACCTCCCTGGAGTTCGAGAATGCCGGTTTTAACATCCTGCGCCTTGCGGTTCCCCGCGGCGGATGGGAGCAGATCAACTCCGAGTTCATCGTGGGACGTGGCGATTCTCTGACGGGGGCCGAGTACACCTTCGTGGACGGAGAGGCCATCAACGGTGTCGAGTATGTGTACCGCCTGCAGGACATCAATTTCGCCGGCATCGACCATCTGAGCCGGCCGGCCACGGCGGTGGCCAACCCGCGCGCCGCGCCGGTGCATCTGGCGTCGCCCGCCTACGGTGCCCAGGTGGACCTGTCCAGGGATTTCGAGGTGGGTTTTGATGCGTCGAGACGCGGGAGTTTTGTCATCCAGATGGCATCCAGTCCGCTGTTCCCGGCGGCGGAGACGGTCGCGGCCCGGGTGCCGGTCCGGATCGGGTCGTCCACGGTGCGCCTCAATCCGCGCGCCGTGCGCCTGGCCCGGAAGGCGGCCGGTGCGGGTGACGGGATTCTTTACTGGCGTTTGGTCGATAGGGGGGGATCTCCGCTCAGTGAGACCTTCCGGATGGAGGTGAAGTGATGAACAACCCCACGAGAACGGGTTCACGCAAGGACTTGCCGGTGCTGTCGGGAACATCCGTGGTGGCGGTGCCTGGCCGGGAGAAGCAGATACGGCGGTATGTGCCACCCACGATTCAGACTTTCACCGAAGAGGAGATTCTCCAGGAGGTGGGTCCGGCACAGGGGTACAATGGGTCGATTCCGGGAGTCACGAATTCCTTCTAGCCTGGCGCGGCCGTCGGAGCGACATGCAAAGGCCTGGAGAGGGAGGGGTCTCCGTCCTGTTCTCCGGGCCTTCTTGCTTGCTCTACCCGCCTTGCCCGGTCTCCCAGGCAGCGCCGCTCGCGCCGCGGGCCCTTCAGGCGTCGATCCTCCAGGCGGAGCGGCCGTCCGTCTTTTGATCTCGGACCGCCAGGAGATCGCCGTCCAGGTTCGCTTCGGCGCCCCGCGTTCCCGGGCAGGCCCCAACGGGGCCACGGTCCTCACGGTGTCGGGGCTGGCCTACCACCGGATCCCTGGAGAGCGCGCCTGGCCGTATCGATCCGTGCTGGTGGCCGTGCCTCCCACGGCGTCCTTCACCCTGGAGTTCGACGATCCGGAGGAGCGCCCGCTGCTGGGCCGCCTTCCCGCGGTTTTCCATCTTCCGCCCGCCGAACCGGGCGCGATCCTGGCGGCGACCGATCCACCGCGGGCCGGCCCGCCGCGTCCGGTGGAGATGGACATGGAAGGGTGGCTGCGGCACCGGCGTGTGGTCCGGCTTCTTTTCCACCCTCTCACTCCACAGGGGACAGACGGGGCCGTCTTCCATCCGCTCCTGACGGCTCACCTGCGCCTGCGGATTGCGGCGGGCCAGGAAAGCGGGGAGGTGTTCCGGGTCCAGCCGGCGGCCCGGGAGCGGGCACCGGATGCGGCACTCACCCGGGGAGGGGAGATCGCGGGCGCCGCCCGGCGGCCGGATCCGTTCGCACCGGTCTATGCCGCCACCCTCCTGAATGAGGCGGCCGTGGATCCCGGCGCTTATGGAGAGGCGGTGGAACGTCTCCGGACGCGGCGCATGGCGGGCCAGAAGGCGCCATCCGGGGCGCTCGGGCTGGGGAGCCCGGATGCTGGACTCTTCTCGCTCTCCGGCGGCGCAGCGGCTGGCGGGGGTCCGCTACCCGCCAAGATTCGCGTCCGGGACGAGGGAGTGTGGTCGGTGAGCCAGGCAGACCTTCTGGCGGCCGGCATCGACGCCTCGGGCACGCCCGTGGCCGATCTCTCGCTCTCAGCCGGCGGCACGTCCGTGCCGCTCAGAGTGGTCGACGATGGGAACGGACTCTTCGACGGCACGGACCGGGTGGAATTCTACGGGGTCGGGCTTTCCGGGAACCTGGAGACCGACACCAATGTGTACCGTCTGGCCTTCGATGAAGGCCCGGGGTCCGGCCCGGCCCTGCGCGACGCCACTCCCTCGGGCGGAATCCATCCCGCCTCGTTCCGGCACACGGCGCGGTTCGAGTCGAACCAGCTCCTGTTCACCAACCTCCCTGATTCGGACGGCGATCTGTTCACCTGGCGCGCCATCACCGAGCAGTCGTCGACCGTCACCAGCAACTTCGATTTCACGCTCCCTAATCCCGACCCGCTGGGCGCCGCCCTGAACATTCGCTTCCGGCTGGTAAGCCGCATTGGCTCCTCCCATACCACGGACCTTCTCCTCAACGGCACCAACCTGCTGGACACGCGGACCTGGAGCGGGACCGAGGTCACCCACGCGGCGACCGCCCTGCCCTCACTGCTGGCGCCGGGCACCAACACCGTCAGCGTGCAGCTCTCGGGCTCCGGGATCCACCAGGTGCTGGCCAACTGGTTCGAGGTGGACTATTCCCGCCTGTTCGTGGCGTCGGGGGACCAACTCGCCTTTTCCACCGATCTGCCGGCTCCGGTGGAGTACCAGATCAGCGGTTTCACCACCCCGGATCCCGTCGCCTACGACGTGACCGACCCAGGCGCGCCGGTCCGTCTGACCGGCGGAACCGTCTCCGGGACCGCGCCGGATTTCACCTTGACTTTCACCGACAGCCTGGGCGGGCCGCGCCGATTTATCGTGCGTGCGGGATCCGTGCTTCCCCCCGATCCTCTCCAGGTTGACCAGCCGTCCAGCTGGCGGGATCCCGGCAACGGCGCCGATCTCATCATCGTCTCCTACCCGGATTTCCTGCCCGACCTTGCCCCGCTGGTGGCGGCCCGGCAGGCCCAGGGGCTGCGGGTGGCGCTGGTGGATGTGGACGATGCGTATGACGAGTTCAGCTCCGGCCGCACGGAGCCGGCGGGCATCAATGGCCTCGTCTCGTATGCCTTTTCCAACTGGCAGCCGCCGGCGCCCGCCTCCCTGCTCCTGGTGGGTAACGCCACCCTGGACCCGCGCCGGCTGCTGAGCAATCCGACCGGCGTCCCTCTCATCATGCCCACGGGCACCTTCACCGCGCCGACCCTGGGCGTGGCCTCCACCGACAACGCATTCGTGACGGTGGCCGGCGCCGACTCGCTGCCCGATCTGAATGTCGGACGGATTCCCGCCCAGACCTCCGGAGACGTGGCGGCCGCGGTGGCGAAGATTCTCGACTATGAGACTCTTCCCCTGGAGAACCTGAACCGCAAGGTGCTCCTGGTGGCGGACAACGACGATCTCAGTTTCGAGACTTTCCAGGAGGATCTGGTCAGCCTGTACCTGGCAGGCACCCGCTTGCCGGTGGAGCGGGCCTACTCGCGCCTGCTGGGCACCACGGCGACGAACACCAAGATCCGCAACGACATCAACGATGGCGCGCTCATGGTCAACTACCTCGGCCATGGCAATATCCATAACTGGGCCGCTGAGAATCTCTTCGTCGACACCCTGGACATCCCGCTCCTCACCAATAGCGATCGGCCGTTCTTCCTGACCACTCTCAATTGCATCAACGGTCTGCATGCGGCGCCGCGCGGCTCGAATGTCACCTCGCTGGCGGAGATGGCCCTGGTGCAGCCGGGAAAGGGCGCCATGGGGGTCTGGAGCCCCAGCGCCCTGGGCACGTTGACCGACTACGCCGTGATGTCGAATATTCTGTTTCGCCTCATCTTCACCGACCGGGTGGCCAATCTGGGGACCGTGACCACCACGGCCAAGGTGGAGGCGTTCACCAACCAGGGCATTTCATCCTCCAACCTGGACGAGATGACCCTGTTCGGCGATCCCAGCGTGGATCTGAGGGTGGATGGAGACCGCGACGGCCTGTCGGATGCCGACGAGGATGGTTGCGCCTGCGGCCTCGATGCCAGGGATGCCGATACCGACGACGATGGCCTGGTTGACGGCGCCGAACCCACTCCCGAAGCGGACAGCGACGGCGACGGGGTGATCGACGCGCTGGACCCCGATGCCGATGACGATGGTCTCCCCGACGGGCTGGAAGCCGGAGTCGGCGGCGCGGACCCGGACACCGACCTTGCGGCCGGCTTCTTCCGGCCGGACCTGGACCCGGTGAGCACCACGGACCCGCGCAGCCCGGATACCGACGGGGGCGGGGCTCCCGATGGCGCCGAGGACCGCGATGCCGACGGGCAGGTGGGCGGTGCCGAGACCGACCCGGATCTCGCCCTCGATGACGCCGCCTGCGGGCCGGTTCCTCCTCCGGAGCTGGCCCATCTGGCAAGCGCCATCAACGGCGCGGATCTGGTCCTTTCCTGGGACGACCTGACCTCCCAGGACCCCTGTGTCCTGTACCGGGTGCTGGAGGCCAGCCTGGGGCCCGCGCCGCCCGGCGTGCTGCCGCCTCTGGTTTCCCGCACGGTCACCACGCAGGCAGGGGCGATCCTGGCCGGCGAGGCCGACGACCCAGGAGGAAAGCTGTTCCTGGTGGTGGCCGTGCGCCCAGGATTCGGCGACGGCCCCACGGGCCACTGAGCAGGGAGTCCGGCTTTGCGCCTGGATGGGGCTGGATTACTGTGTCCAAAGTGTCGAAGGGAGGGAAGGGCGCGGTGGAACGCCATCTGTCGGTGCCCGGGATGCGTCTGGTGGTGAGATGCGACGCGCCGGAACTGGTCCGGCCGTTTTTCAAGATCTTCGGGGACCTTTCCGGGATTCCCTCCTGGCCTTCGCCTACCCAGGACGTGCAGGTGCGCATCGACGCGGCCGGCGGATTCCTGGACGATGGCATTCACCGGCACCGCCTGGCGAGCGGCCCTCTCCGCCCTGCCCATGTCTACAATCTTCTTTACCGGACGCTGGTGCGGAGGATTCAGGGAGTCTTCCTCCTTCATGCCGCGGCCGTGGAACAGGCCGGCCGGGCGTGGCTGATCGGCGGGCCATCCGGAGCGGGCAAGACCTCTCTCGCCTGCGGCCTCCTGCGCCGCGGATACGGATTCCTCGGGGACGATCTGGCCCCCCTGGCCGTGGCGGACGGGCGTATTTACCCGTTCCCGCGCCGGCTGGGGTTGCTCCGCGACGCCGCCGGCGAGGAACAGAGGGGTGCTGCCGTGGAGATGGCCGACAAGCGATTCCTTTCCTCCGCCGTCATGGGGGCCCGCCTGGTCTCGGAGCCTCTCTCGCCCGGAGCCGTGGTCCTCATCAACCCGTATCTGGAGCGCGAGGGTCCCGTTCGCATGAGCGTGGGGTTGGAGGGCGATCCGGGAACCGTTCTGGAGGCTCTGGCCGGTGTCGACGGGCTCGAGGTGCGCCGCAGTGAGCCGGCGGCGGGCATCACGGTCCTGGACCTCATTCTCTCAGGGGGGCTCGCCATCGCCACGGCGGAGGAGGTGGTCCACCGGGCGGACCATCAGGTCCTGTTTCATTCGCGCGGCTACGGGAGCCGCAAGGAGTATGCAGAGGTTCCTTCCCTGGTCCCTCTTTCGACCCGTCATGCGGCTCTCGAGCTGTTGAGGGAAACCCTCAACCGCGAGCCCAGCAGCGCACTGATGATCCGCCACGAGGGGCGTATTGCCCGTGTGCTGTTCGAGCTGATGGGATTGCTGGAGGGGGTCCCGTGCTACCGGCTCACGGCGGCCGGTGTCGAGGACACGTGCGATCTGCTGGCGAGCCGGTTCGGATGATGCCGGTGTACGAGAAAGCCCGGGGCGCCCGGTTTCCGACCCTGGGCCAGGAAACCTGGGGGCTGGGTGAGGATCCCGGCCGCCGCAAGGCGGAGGTGGCCGCGCTGAGGCCCGGTTTTGATCTCGGCTTGACCCTGGTGGACACCGCCGGCACACATCATCAGGCGATTCAGAGTATGATGCGCCCGGTGGAGTCAACGAGGATGGAGGTGTGCCGTGTCCGATCCGACCCCCTTTGACTTGAGTCGCCTTCGCATGCCCCAGGGGTTCAGCTTGCGGAGCGCGGGTCAGATTGCCCTGGTGGCCGTGGTGATTCTGTTGCTTCTGACCTCCTGGTTCCAGGTGGGGCCCGAAAGTGTCGGGATTATCCTGCGACTGGGAGCCTACAACCGGGAGGTCCCACCCGGTCTTCACTTCAAGCTCCCTCTTGGCCTCGAGCAGGTCTATATTGTCGAGACCCAGCGGCAGCTCAAGGAGGAGTTCGGTTTTCGCACCGAGGTCCCCGGGATCAATACCCGTTATGCCAGCGGTAATTTTGAGAACGAATCGTTGATGCTTACCGGCGACTTGAATGTAGCGCTGGTCGAGTGGACCGTACAGTTCCGGGTTGTTGATCCTCTCAAGTTTCTCTTCCGGGTTCGTGATGTGCGCGATACGTTCCGCTACATGTCCCAGGCGGTGATGCGCGAGCTGGTGGGGGACCGGACCATCAACGAGGTGCTCACCGTGGGGCGTACTGAGCTGGCCCTGGCGGTGCAGGAAAGGCTCCAGGAGATGTGTGAGCAGTACGACACCGGCATCCGTGTGGAGCAGGTGATCCTCCAGGACGTCACGCCCACCGACGAGGTGAAACCCTCCTTCAACGAGGTCAACCAGGCGCAGCAGCTCAAGGAACGCCGGATCAACCAGGCCCAGGCCGAGTACAACCGGGCGATCCCCAAGGCGCAGGGCCAGAGGGAGCAGACCATCCAGGAGGCCTATGGCTATGCCCAGGCGCGGGTGAACCGCGCCAAGGGGGAGGCCGACCGTTTCAAGGCCGTGTACCAGGAGTACCGCAAGGCCCCTGAGGTGACGCGCCGGCGTATCTACCTGGAGACTCTGGAGGCCGTTCTGCCCAAGGTCGGGCGAAAGCTGATCGTGGACCAGCAGGCGGGCAACGTGATACCGCTGCTCAACCTGGGTGGGGGGCCGCTTGCGGCGGCTCCCGCCGAGAAGGGAGGCCGGCCATGATGGCGCGTCTCATAGGGGTCGTTGTTCTCCTCCTGCTGGTGGTGGGTCTGGGAGGCGGGCTTTACGTCGTCAACGAGACCCAGCAGGTGGTGATCACCCAGTTCGGCCGGCCTGTTGGAGGAGCGATTCTCGCCCCCGGACTGCGGTTCAAGATTCCCTTGATCCAGAAGGCGCACTACTTCGAGAAGCGCTTCCTGGAATGGAACGGCGATCCCAACCAGGTGCCCACCAAGGACAAGCGGTTCGTCCTGGTGGATACGTACGCACGCTGGCGGATCGTGGACCCACTCCTCTTCTTTCAGCGCCTACGGGACGAACGCGGCGCGTTGACCCGCCTGGATGACATCATCGATGGCGAGACCCGGAATGCAGTGGCCAACCATGAGCTGGTGGAAATCGTGCGATCCACGAACCGGGAGGTCCAGGTCGATCCCGAGTTGAGCCTGGAAGAGCAGGCGACCGCCCTGGAGAAGGTGACGACCGGGAGGTTGGTCATCTCGAGCATCATCCTGAAGGAGTCTCAGAAGCGGACGTCCGACCTGGGAATCGAGATTCTGGACGTCCGGTTCAAGAGAATCAACTACAACAAGGATGTCAGACGGGCCGTCTTCCAGCGGATGATTGCCGAGCGGAAACGCATTGCCGAGCGCTTCCTCTCGGAAGGTGAGGGGGAGAGCGCGCGCATCCGTGGCGAGAAGGATCGCAAGCTGAAGGAGATCGAATCGGATGCCTACCGGCAAGCCCAGGAGATTCGCGGCGCCGCCGATGCCGAGGCAACGGAGATCTACGCCGGCGCGTTTGGCCGGGACCCGGAGTTCTACGGGTTCTTCAAGACCATGGAAACCTATCAGGAGACCCTGGACAAGGACACCTGGTTGGTGCTGACCACGGACGGCGACTTCTTCCGCTACCTGAACCAGGTGGGGAAAGCTCCACGGTAGCGGTGCGCCTCAGCCGGTGATCACAGAGGGCCGCAAGGCGCGGATCAGGAGTCCGGATACAGGTCGCGGGCGCCCGACTCGTCCAGATCCAGGTGGAGAGAGCCGGGGCCGACCGTGATCTTCTCGACCCACTCGACGTCCTGCTCGTCATTGGCCATGCGCGCGTAGAGGACGTAGTCTCCCGCCGCCACCGAGGGGAAGCTGAACCAGCCCCGTGCATCCGCCACGGTGGCCAGGAGGGCGTGGCTGCGTGCCGCGGCCTGGCGGCGTCCGTGCAGGATGGCCAGCGCCTCGCTCCGGCGGGCGAGCAGGACCTGTCTCCTTCCCATGAGGGTGTCAAAGGTTTCGCGCGCATCGGAGAAGGAATCCTGGCGCATCGCCCTCTCAGCCTCCCGCTTGAGCCGCGCTGCCTCGTCCTCCAGCCGGGCCAGGTCGGCGCTCACCCCGGCCTCCTCCTCCCCGGTAGTCTCCGGGCTCCAGGTTGGCGGGAGGATCAGCACCATCGCTCCCCGTCCCCACTGGGTCCGAAGCCGGGACAGCTTGAGGGCGATGGTCCCCTCCACGGGGAGCCCCGGGGCAGATGGCACGTCCCCGACCCGGGGAGAGGGCCCCGTGGCCAGCGGTGCCGTGGCAGGCGGCGGCGTGAGCGGGAGAGGAGCGGCGGGTCTCCCTGGCCGCTGGTCGCCTGGATGGGAAGGGCCTGGGGTCACCGCCTCCTGCAGTGCCCCGGCGGGGATCCAGCCCTGGACCTGCACCTGGAGCCAGCCGTCTCGCTCTTGCAGCACGTTCACCGGCGATCCCGCGGTGAGCAGGGCCCGAAGAGTGGCGCCGCCGGGCTGATCCCTGAGGGAGGTCTCCGAAAGGAGCCGGGTGGCGTCCGGGCCGCCCAGGGTGAGAGCCAAGAACGGGAAGAGGAGAGCGACGGCGAGGACCGCCGGTTGGAAGCTCCATCTTCGCAGCGCTGGTTTCATGACCAGGAATGCTAGGCAAGCCCGGGCGCCTCGTCAAGCGGTGGTCCGGGACGGCCCGGCGGACTGAGTGGTGTCCTTGAGAGCCTTGCGGGCGAGGCGCGTGATGAAGACGGTGACCACGAGGGTGGCGACCAGGCCGGCTCCCTTGAGCCCCTGCTCGAGCCAGTGGCCGGCGCCGCTCGCGGCCTCGGTCACCTCGGCGCCCACCGCTCCGATGTAGACGTACAGCAGAGTCCCGGGGAGCATGGCCAGCCAGGAGGCGAACAGGTAAGGCCAGAAGCCGACGGAGGTCAGCCCGTAGGCGTAATTCTGCAGGTTGAAGGGGAAGGCAGGTGAGAGCCGCGTCAGGGCGACGATCTTCCACCCCTGTTGACCCACGGCCGCGTCGATCAGTTCAAAGCGTGGATTGCCTGCGACCCACCCCTGGACGCGGCTGCGGAGCAGGTAACGGGCGACCAGGAAGGCGGCTCCGGCCCCGGCGACGGATCCCACGGAGACCACCACTGTTCCCAACACCACGCCATAGGCGGCTCCGGCCCCGATAGTCAGGAGTGAAGCCGGGATGAAGAGAACGGTCAGAACCGCGTAAACCACCATGTACACCGCGATCCCGACCGGCCCCAGGCCGGTGATCCAGGACCGTAGCCGGGTCAGCCAGCCGATCTTCCCGGAAGGGAGCGACGCGGCTGCATCCCGG
>JBHHYE010000020.1:0-61606 GCA_046757405.1 Acidobacteriota bacterium
AGCGGGGGCAGGATTTGAACCTGCGACCTTTGGGTTATGAGCCCAACGAGCTACCAGACTGCTCCACCCCGCGCCAGAATGAGCTCGAATCGAGAACAGGTCGCATCGTAGCAACCGGCGGGGAAGGGTGTCAAGAGAGCTTGATCGGCCGCGGGGGTCTCACATAGAGTGGGTGTTTCCCGGGAGGTGGTCCATGAAGAAGGTGAGAGGCTCATGCGGCGTGGGAGCGCTCTCACGGGCGCTCCTGGCGGCGTCGATCCTGCTCCTCGCCGGCTGCGGCGGGAGCACGGTCTCCCCGGCGCAGCCGGCGCCCGGCTCGCCGGAGGATCGCCTGGCCCGGCTGGAGGGAGATACAGGCGGGGTCCAGAAGGCGATCCGCGCGTTCAACAGCGCTTTCGATGCCAAGGACACCCGCCGGCTGGCGTCCCTGTTCACGGAGATGGCAGAGGCTTACTCTTACGACGGCCGGGCGCTGCGCATCTCGGAATTCCTCCGCGACCTGCCGGCCCTCTGGGGGAACTGGTCCGATCTGCGGACCACCTACCGGATCCAGGGTGTCAAGATCGCCCGGCCGTACGCCTGGGGCAAGTACACGGAAACCATCACGCTCCAGATCGGCGGACGGCAGGTCACCCTGGAAAACCTCGTCACCATGGCCTTCGAACGCCGCGGAGAGGAGTGGCTTATCAGCCACGTCCATATCTCGACCTCGACACCCCCTCCCTCGTAGCGGGCTCCCCGCGGCACGTGCGGGGGGCAAGGCAGGGGCGTCTCTCCTCACCGCTTCGAGAGATCGAAGTTGTACTCGCGCCTGCTGAAGGTCCAGACCGCGAGCGCGGTGAACAGGCCCAGGATGATGATGAGCGCCAGGATCGACTGGCCGGGAGGCGTCCTCTGGCCCAGGATGGCCACGGCGATGTTCCTCCCGCTGGCGTGCGGCGAGAGCGACTGCACGTAGTGCATCACGGTCAGCTTGCGCGTCAGGCCGGGCACGAAGGCCACCCACGACTCCCAGCCGAACGCCAGGCCGATGCCCCAGAGAACCGGCCGGTTGAATCGGGCGCCCACGAAGGTGAACACCACCGTGTAGACCGCCAGGGCTCCCAGGGTCAGCGCCAGATCCTGGAACAGGATCGGGAGGTTCACCCGGAAATCGCTGGTGTTCCCCACGTAGAGCAAGCCGTCGGCGAAGGTGAACAGCGTGTAGGTCAGGATGAGGGCGGGGGCCAGGATCAGGGCGCCCAGGGTCCAGGCGGCCGCCCCCTTCCCCGCGAGGATGGCGGCCTTGGGGACCGGGCGGGTGAAGAGATAGGTCAAGGTCTTCCAGTCGATCTCCTCGGCGACCACGGCGGTGCCGTAAAAGAGAGCGACCAGCATGACGTAGTAATGGATGAACTGGAAGCCGTTGGAATAGAAGATGTAGCCGGGGATGCGGAGCTCGGCGGCGGGAATCGCCTTGACGGTGAGAAACAGGCCCGCCGCCAGCGGCAGGAACAGACCCAGCAGGCTCATGAGCAGCGTGCGCCGGCTCCACAGCGCCATGGGCAGGGCGAGGCGGTAGATCGCCCGGGCACCGGCCGTGAAGCTGGGCCGGGGAGCGGGAGCGGTTGCGGCGGGGCCGGTCATTTCACCAGGTAATCGAAAACGGCCTGCAGGTTGTCATCCGGGCTGGAGAGCTCCTCGACCTCGACGCCCTCCTCCAGGACGAGGGCGGGCACCCGCCGGTAGAACTCGTCAGGGCGGATCGTCTCGGCGGTGACGTTCCGGCTCCCCTCGTCGAAGCGGACCGACACCACGTCCGGGTCGGCAATGAGCCGCGCCGCCAGGGCGCGGGGGTCGGAGGTGGTCAAGGTCACGTGGTGCGGGTGCTCGTCGATGAGATCGCGAATCTCGTGGACGTTCCCCTCTGCCAGCAGGCGGCCGTGGTTCACCAGGAGCACGGTGGAGGTCATGGCCTCCACCTCGTGGAGGATGTGGCTGGAGACCAGCACCGTCCGCCCCTCGTCGCCCCACTTGCGGATCAGATCGATCACGTGCCGCCGGCCGACCGGGTCGAGCCCGGTCACGGGCTCGTCCAGGATGAGCACCCGCGGGTCGTGGGCAATGGCCTGGGCCAGCTTGATGCGCTGGCGCATTCCCTTGCTGTAGCCGGCTATCTTGCCCCCGGCCATCTCGGCCATGCCGACCTCGGAGATGGCCCGGTCGGCCCGCCGGGCCGCCTCGGCGCGGGAGTAGCCGTTCAGGGCCAGGAGAGACGTGATGAACCGGCGTCCGGTCATCGATTCGTAGAAGGAGTCCTGCTCGGGGCAGAACCCGATGGAGCGGTTCATCTCGGGGTTGTTCCAGGGCTCATGGCCAAGCACCGTCGCCTTTCCCCGGCTGGGACGCAGCTGGCCCACCAGGACCTTCATCAGGGTGGACTTCCCCGCCCCGTTCGGGCCCAGGAGGCCGCTGACGCCAGGATCCAGCGCCAGGCTGACGCCGTTCACGGCCACCACCTGTCCGTACCACTTGGCCACCTCCTCCACGCTCACCGTGTGGCTCACGCCACCACCTCCACCGGCCGGATGCGGCGGGAGAGCATCCAGCCGGACCAGGCAACGAGCAAGGCCGCCACCCCCAGGGAGACCGCCCAGTGCAGCTGCAGGCTCGAGGGCTGGCGGAAGAAGGCGGCGGAGAGCCGCGTCAGGTTGTGCGCCAGGGAGACCGCCAGCACCTGATCGGTGCGCAGGATCAGGCTCAGCATCCGCCCCATCATGGAGGAAAAGATAACCGCGGCGATGAAGGCGACGCCCACCGCCCGGCCCGAATGGGAGGTGCAGGAGAGCCCGAGAATGAACAGGGAGGTCATGAAGACCACCAGGAGGCCGTACCCCAGGATGGAGAAGAAGACCCAGTAATTCTCCCGGAGAAAGGTCAGATCCGGCGACACCCCGGCCGCGAAGAGAAAGAGAAACAGCACCGGCAACAGGAAGACCAGGCCCAGGAAGGCGGCAATGACGGCGAACTTTCCGGCCACATAATCCAGGCGGGTGATCGGCTTGGCGAAGTAAAGCGGCAGGGCGTTGGCCGCCAGGTCGCCGGCGATCAGCCCGGAGCCCGCGTAGATGGTCACCAGCACCAGGGGGAACATCTGGACGTTGAAGGCATTCTGGAAGAAGGCCGGCCCCACGGAGAATCCCAGGCTGGTTCCTTTCACCAGCATCAGGTAGAGGGTGAACGCCTGGATGAAGAACGGCATCCAGGAAAGCATCAAGAGGAAGACGAACCGCCTCTGGCCCACCAGCAGGCGGATACCGGCCTCGGCGATCACCCGCCAGCGCCAGCCGGCGGCGCCCAGGGGCCCTTCCCAGTGCCTGTAGCTCAGATCGTAAATCGGCATGGCTAGTTCACGGTTTCCTTGCCATCTTCGCCGGTGGCGCCCATGACCTGGACGGCCTCCCTCGCCTCCGGCGCGCCGATGGCATCCAGGAAGATCTCCTCCAGGGTCATCCGCAGCGGCACCAGGTGGCGCACCTGGAACCCGTCGCCGTTGCCGACCTCGAAGATGCGCCGGGCCGTGTGGCCGGCCGGCAGCTCCACCCTCAGCATCCGGTCCCGATCGCGGCTGACCCCGCATCCCGCGGCGCGGAGAGCCTCTTCGAAGGCTGCCATGTTCCCCTTGCCGCGCACCTGGTAAACCTGCCGCCGCCTGGATTTCAACTCCTCGATGTTGCCGGAGGTGACCACCGTACCCTGGTTCAGGACCACCACCTCGCGGCACGCGTATTCCACATCGGGAAGCAGGTGGGAAGAAAGAAGAATGCTGATCCGCTTGCGGCTGGAGATATCCCGCACCAGATCGAGCATCTCCCGGCGGCCCCTGGGGTCCATGCCGTTGGTGGGCTCGTCCAGGAAGAGGACCTTGGGATCATGGATGAGGGCCTGGGCCAGCTTGATGCGCTGCTTCATTCCGGACGAGTAGGTATCCACGGGCCGGTAGCGCGCTTCTCCCAGCCCCACGTACGAGAGCACCTCGTGGGCCCGGGCCATGGCGTCGATCCGTCCCATGCCGGCCAGCTCCCCGGCGAACGCCACGAAAGAGACGGCGTTCATGCCGGGAATATGTCCGTCGTTTTCGGGCATGTAGCCGACCAGGCGGCGGACCACCAGTGGCTCCCGGCGGATATCGTGGTCCAGGAGCCGGCCGCCCCCGGAGGAGGGAGGGAGAAAGCCCAGGATGGTCTTCAGGAGGGTCGACTTCCCGGCGCCGTTCGGGCCGAGTAGGCCCACGGCCCCCTCTCCCAGGCGCAGGCTCAGGTCCTTGACCGCCACCTTGCGGCCGTACGACACAGTGAGATGATCCAGCTCGACGATCATGCCGCCCCCCTGCTCTCGTACATACGTTCCATCGACCGGTCTGGTTCTCAGGCGGCCTCAAGGGTCGCCTGGTAGCGGCGGACCGCTCCGGCCTCCGCCTCCCGGGACTGCCGCCGGCCGCCGGCCGCGCCCGGGCCGTTCGCCGCGGCCGGCGCACGGCGGACCGTCTCCGCCAGCCAGTCCTGGTAAGGGGTCGGCGCGAATCCCAGCTCGCGCGCCGCCCGGCTCCAATCCAGGATCTGGCTGCCCCGGCAGGAGAACGGGGCGAAGAGGTCCTCCATCCCCCAGCGGCGGAGACAGTCGGACGGCACTCCCACCACCTCCGGCACCGGGCGCCGGAGGAGCTGCGCCAGGCAGCGGATCATGTCCCGGACGGAGACGATCTCCCGGGACGCCACATTGTAGCCGCCGCCCTCGAGACCCTCCCGGACCAGCGCCGCCTCCACCGCGGCCGCGGCGTCCTCCACGTAGAGGTGGCGGAACGTATTGAAGCCGCCGTCGGGAAGCACCACCGGCCCGCCGTCCGCCACTCTCCGAAGATACCCCGCGTAGCGGCCGGAGGGGTCGCCCGGGCCGCCGACCACCGGGAAGCGCAGGCGGACCGAGAGCAGATCTCCCCGGCGGCAAGCAGCATCGAGAAGATCCTCGGCGGCGCGCTTGCCGGCTCCGTAAGCGAACTCCACGCTGCCCGGGGTGAGCGGTGTGGGCGGCTTTTCGTCGACCTGCGCCCGCGCGTACTGATCTTCTCCCACCGGGTTGCACCACTCGCCCGTGCACCAGTAGACCGACCCGGTGCTGATCATCACGTGGCGCGCGGCCCGCCCGGCGAACGCCGCCACGGCCTGGCGCGCATGGTCGGGCCGGAAGCAGAGAAAATCCACGATCCCGTCGTATCCATCCTCCGCCAGCTCCTCCAGGATGCCAGCGCGGTACCGGTCTCCCGCCGCCGGCCGCGTGCGCGGGCAGACAGTGCGCCCGGTGCGGTTGAGGACGGTGAGATGGTGGCCGCCGCGATCCAGGCGGCGCTCCACGGCGGAGGAGAGGAACCCGCCGCCGCCCAGCAGGAGAATCTTCAAGACGTGGCCCTGTCCACCAGCCGGGCTCCGGCGCCCAGCTCCTCGCCCGACGCCCACAGAGCATGATCCAGGACCCGCCGCAGGGCGGCGCGGCTCTTCTCCGGCAGCGGCCGGAGCGGCAACCGGGGCGGGCCGCCGTGAAGGCCGATCATCTCCAGGGTCAGCTTCAGGCCGGCGACGCCATGCTCCACCGTCACGGCGCGGGCCAGCGGGGTGAGCCGCTTCTGGATCCGTCGGGCGGCATTCTGATCATTCGCCTGCCAGGCCGCCAGGAGCGCACAGGCCAGCCCCGGGACGACGCAAGCCGCCGCGAGGATGCCTCCCGCCGCGCCGCAGGCCAGGGCCGGATAAAAGACCGTCGCGTTGCCCGCCATCACCCGGAACCCGTCTCCCTTCACCGGGTGATCGCCGGCCAGGATCTCCACCACCCTCGAGGTGTCGACTCCCGAATCTTTCAGGCCCGCGATCCGCGGATTGCTGGAGAGCCTCTGGACTACCTGGACCGGAATCTCGAAACCGCTGAAGCGCGGCACGCTGTAAAGGATCACGGGGATGGGGAGCGCGGCGGCCACCGCCTCGAAATGCGAGACGATGTCTTCGGTGCTCATCTGCCTGCGGAAATAGATCGGCGCGCCCACCAGGACCGCGTCGGCTCCGAGGCCGGCCACTCGCTGCGCCATGTTCAGGGCCGCCAATGTCGACTCCCGCGTGACGCCGGCGAGCAGCAGGCGGTCCCGCGGCACCACCTCCCGCGCCACCCGCACCAGGTTCTCGACCTCCCGATCCGCCAGCAGGGGTCCCTCGCCGTTGGAGCCGCCCACCAGGACACCCGAAAGCCGGAAAGGCCCCCCGCCGCCGGGCGGCCCCGGGCCCTGCCAGCTCATCCACATCTCCAGGTTCTCCCGGAAGCGGCTGAGATCGACTTCCTCACCCACAAACGGCGTGGGGACGGGGGAAATGACACCGTTGAGATCCATGTCGTGGTCCATTCTGGTCCGTTTGCCGGACAGCCGTCAACCAAGGGTGAACAGAGGGGGCCCGGAGGACCGGGTGGAAGCCTGCCGTGCGCAGGATGCCGGAACGTCTCCGTTGCCATCCGGCCCGGAGGGGCGGGGCGGCCTAGAGGGAGACCCCTTCCCGGCCATCGACGCCGCCCCCGCCTTCTTCATCTCCGGCGGGGGGCGGAACTTCATCCGGCGCCGGCACCGGCGCCGCCGCGGGGACCGCCGCCTCGACGCGCTTGCCATGGCCGACGATGAAGGTATACCCCACGGTGATCTCGTTGATGTTCTTGTTGATGCTCTCGGCGAAATGCCTGCGGGCATCGATGCGAAACGCTTGCCGGGGCTTGAAGTACCAGGTCACGCCACCCCCTGCGGTGAAGAACGAGGTGGATCTCCCCTCGACAGGATTGACCAGGCGGAAGCCGGTATCCACTATCTTTCCCGGTGGCACGACCCAGAGAGGCTCGCCGGTCACCGGATCGGTGGCCTGGTTGCTGGGGACGATGGGACCGTTGGGATCGATGAGCACGGGCGATGAATTGAGAACCCGGACGCGCCCGAGCTCCTCCTTGGTTCCGCCGTTCACGAAATCTTTCACCTCGAAGGCCACGGGAAAGGCCCGGTCGCAACCGGGATCCACGGTGGCAATCTGCTGCGGGTTGTCAGGGAAGGCGTTATTGGGATCGCCGAACCTGCCGCCGATGAAGTCAAACGGGTCGACGTCCGGACGGGACTTGGCGGTGGCCGCCAGAGCGGCCCCGCCCCTGCATTCATTGAACTTCTTCGTATCGGGGTTCAGCGAGAAACCGCCCCCGCCGATTTCGATGTGGAAGACCCACTTGGAGGTGGGCCGGTTGTTGAAGCTGAACACTCCGGTCAGGGATCCACCCAGGTAGTCCCAGTCCAGGCTGGCAATCGATTTCTTGATTCCCGGGATGGCCAGCTTCTGCTCCAGGATCCTCTGCTGGCGCTGGGAAAAGGGAATGGTGAGGTCGGGCACCACGGTGGCGGCTGTCCCGTCGCCGGTGTCGGTGCTGCCGCTGGTCAGGTTGAGCTCCACGCCGAAGAACCGCGTCATGTTGTACTGGGCGCGGACGCCGATGGTGGGGATCACCGTGTCCAGATTGTCAGGATCGATCTTCTCGGGGGTCTTGATGTTCCTGGGAACCGTGAAGCCGAAGAACTTGGCGTCGAAGCCCGAATCGATCACCGTGGAGCCGGCGGTGATCCCGAACTCCCATGTTCTGGCCCGCCCTTCCGGGCCCTCCGCCCCCGCCGGGGCGGACCAGAGCAGCGAGACGGCGAGCAGTCCAATGACAGGCGAGCGGAGCGACATCCCAAACCCCTCCGTGCGGGCCCAGACGGCCCAAGCTGAGCACTGACGGAAGGCGGCCGCGGCCCCCGTCCGTAGACGTGACAGAAGGTCGCATTCTAGACCGCTCTCGCCGAATATTGCAACATGATACCGGCCTGCCAGCGGCAAAATCTCCGCAAAACCCGCCTCAGGACCATCCGGCCGGAATCTGCAGCGAGCGTCCCTGGCGGTCGCGGGCCAGGAGATGGCCGTGGCGCCGGCCATAGTCGAACAGCTTGAGCGTGATCTCCACGTCACGGCGGCAGTACGCCTCCACCAGGTCCCAGCGCCCCTCCTTGACCCACTCCAGACTGGCCAGCCCATCCCCGCCCTTGGACAGGCCGAGGGTGCCCTCGGCCAGCCGGGCCAGGGAGAGGCGAAAACCGAGAACGGCGTGAATTTCCTCCAGAAGATCCAGCGTCGGGATGCGCCCGAGTTCCGCGGTGGAATACCCCGAGAGCACCGCATAGTCGAACCGCTTGACGTTGAATCCGATGACCCGGTCCGCCCCCAGGAGGTCGATGATCAGGTCCTTGGCCTCGGCTTCCCGGTACGTCCGCCAGGTCTGGTTCCTCCGGTCATGGACCACGGCCAGGGCGAGGCCCATTTCGGCGGCCCGATCCCAGCCGCCGACATCGGCGGCGCTGCGCAACGTCTCCAGATCGAAGACCAGGTCGACCTCCGGACGGCGCCGGCCGGTCGTGGGAGGTGAGGGGGAACCGTTCGAGGACCGGCTCCTCGCTGCCGCGGCCGGCGCCGGTCGCGAGGGAACGGTCCTCCGCGGCGCTCCGGCGGCGACCGCGCCGGGAGCTTCTTCCAGGCCGGTCAGCACCTGCAGGAGGTACAGCGCCGTCTCCTTGTCCAGCGGCCGGTTGCCGTTCCCGCACTTGGGAGACTGGACGCATGACGGGCAGCCTCCCTGGCAAGGGCAGGCGGCCAGGAGCTGCCGGGTGCGCGCCAGGAGCTCCCGGATGCGCCGGTATCCCTCGGCCGCCAGGCCCATGCCGCCCGGGTGGCCGTCATAGATGAAGAAGGCCGGTCCACCCACCTGTGGGTGCGAGACGTAGGAGATCCCGCCGAGATCCGCCCGATCACAGAGCGCCAGGAGGGGAAACAATCCGATGGCGGCATGCTCGATGCCGTGAATTCCCCCCATGAAGTGCCCTCTTCTCCCGGCAACCACCTGCGCGAGCCCTCCGGGGAGCTCGACCCAGAGCCCGACGGTCTCGAACTCGGCGGGAGGGAGATCCAGCGGATGCTCCGAGAGAACCTTCCGGTCCGCCAGGCGTTTGCGGAGATAGCCACGGAACCGGGTGGTCACCCTCAACCGTCCCAGCCCGGCGGCAAACGGCCGGTGCCGGCGGCGCTGGCATTCCTCGATGATCTCCGTCTCCTTCTCGGTCAAGACCACGGTGAAGTGGTCGGCGTCGAAGGCCGGCTCCGCCAGCACCCGGCGTCCCTCGAGATCCAGCTCCCGGATCCGGTAAGTGTGCCCCCGGTGCAGGTAGATGGCGCCGCCGTGGCATTCCATCGGCGCGCGCATCGCATCGATGCAGCCCATCTCCCGGCCGGAAGCGGCGTCGAAGATGGTGAAAGACCTCCCCAGCGAGCGCAGGCCCACATCCCACTGGGGAGCCCGGCGCAGCGAAGACCAGCGCTCCGCGCCGGCGTCCCGGAGCAGGCGCCCTTCCCGCACCAGACCGGGGATGAGATCGAAGATCGCCTGGCCATAGAGGTTGCTGTCCTCCGGCGTCAAGGGACTCTCCGCCCCGGCGCAGACCAGATGTGCGGAGGCCACCTCCCGGTTGGCCGGATCCAGGACCACCGGCTCGAACGGCCGGTGAAAGAATTCCTGCGGGTGGGTCAGGAAGAACTGATCCAGTGCGTCGGGCATGCCCACCAGGAGGATCAGCGACACCCGGTCCTGCCGCCCCACCCGGCCCACGCGCTGCCACGCGGAGGTGATGCTCCCCGGGTAGCCCACCATGATGCAGACATCCAGGCCGCCGATGTCGACCCCCAGCTCGAGAGCGCTGGTCGAGATCACCCCCAGGAGGCGCCCTCGGGCCAGGTCCCGCTCGATGGTCCGCCGCTCCTCCGGAAGATATCCGGCGCGGTACGCCGTCACCTTGCCGCGGAGCCCGGGATCGGAGGACAGCAGCCAGGAGTGGATGAGCTCGGCGATGCGCCGCGCCTTGGTGAAGGTGATGGTGCGCTGCCCGTCAGCCAGTGTGCGCGCCATCAGCCGCATGGCCACGGTGTAGGGGGAGAGCTCCAGGCCGGGTTGCAAGAAGACGAAGTGCCGCGCGGCCCGGGGGGCGCCCGATTCGTCCACCACCGCAACCGGCTGACAGAGAAGATCCCGGGCCAGGCGGGACGGCTCACCCACCGTGGCGGAAGCGGCCACGAAGACCGGATCGCTGCCATACAGCCGGCACAGCCGCCGGAGGCGCTGCACGATGTGATGGAGATGGCTGCCGAAGACCCCCCGGTAGACGTGCAATTCGTCCACCACCACGTAGCGCAGCCCGGCGAAAAACGAGGCCCAGCTCGCATGGTGGGCCAGGAGGCCCAGGTGCAGCATGTCCGGGTTGGTGATCAGGACGTGGGGCGGCTTCGCCCGGATGGAGCGCCGGCGCGCCGGCGGGGTGTCGCCGTCGTAGATGGCGCACCGGGGACGGTCCGCCTCCGGAAAGGCAGCCGCCAGCCGCTCGAAGGACGCCTTCTGATCCTGCTCGAGCGCCTTGAATGGAAACAGGTACAGTGCCCGGGTGCCGGAATCCCGGGCACAGGCCTCCAGAACCGGCAGATGGTAGACCAGACTCTTCCCGGACGCCGTGGGGGTGACCACCAGAACCGGGCGGCAGGCAAGGGCCTGCCGGATCGCCTCGGCCTGATGAGAGTAAAGGCGCCTGATGCCGTTCCGCTCCAGCGCCCCGGCCACCGCGGGCTGGAGAGCCAGGCCCAGCTCCCCGTGACGCGCGGGCCGGCCGGGTACGTCTTCCCGGTGGGCCACGTACCGCCGGAGCCGGCACGCGGAGAGGAGGCGGTCGGCGTAATCTTTCAAGCGGGCCGCGCCCTAGGAACCGTAGGCGTAAAACCCGCAACCGGTCTTCCGGCCCAGCCGGCCGGCCGCCACCATCTTGCGGAGGAGCGGGCAGGGACGGTAGCGCGGGTCTCCCAGGTCGCGGTGCAAGACCTCCAGGATGTGCAGGCAGACATCGAGGCCGATGAGGTCGGCCAGCTCCAGGGGGCCCATGGGATGGTTCATTCCCAGCTTCATCACCGTGTCGATGGCTTCTTTTTTTCCGACGCCTTCCATGAGAGCGAAGACCGCCTCGTTGAGCATCGGCATGAGGACCCGGTTGGACACGAAGCCGGGAAAATCGTTGACCTCCACCGGCGTCTTCCCCAGGGAGCGGCAATGCTCCAGGGTTGCCTCGGTGGTGGCATCCGAGGTGGCCAGCCCGCGGATCACCTCCACCAGCTTCATGAGCGGCACCGGGTTCATGAAATGCATTCCGATGACCTTCTCCGGACGTCGGGTGGCCGCGGCCAGCACGGTGATGGAGATGGACGAGGTGTTGGAGCTGAGGATGGTCGCTGGCGGGCAGATGGCATCCAGGCGTCTGAAGAGGTCGGTCTTGGCCGCGACCTCTTCCACGATCGCTTCCACCACCTGGTCCGCCGCCGCCACCTCCTGGAGATCGGTGGTGAACCGGATGCGCTCCGGAGCCGCGTCAGCGGCGGCCTGGTCGATCGTTCCCTTCAGGGCCAGCTTACCGAGGCTCCCGCCGATCGCCTGGCGGGCCTTGTCCAGCGCGGCCGGGACCGTGTCCGAAAGAATCACTTGCCGGCCGGAGACCGCATGCACCTGGGCGATACCGGCTCCCATGGTGCCGGCGCCCACCACGGCCACCGTTGCCATCAGGTACGTTCCACGGCCAGCGCGACCGCGTTACCCCCTCCCAGGCACAGGGCGGCGATGCCACGCCGCGCTTTCCGGAGCGCGAGGGCATGCAGGAGGGTGGTCAGAACACGGGCGCCGGACGCGCCCAGCGGATGCCCCAGCGCCACGGCTCCCCCATGGACGTTGATGCGCTCGGGATCGATGGCGAGAGCCCGGGAGAGAGCCACCTGCTGCACGGCAAAGGCTTCGTTGAATTCGAACAGATCCACGCCCTCCAGGTCCCAGCCGATCCGCTGGATGAGCTTCCGCACCGCTCTTTCCGGGGCCATCATGACCAGCCGCGGCGCCAGGCCCGCGGTGGCGTGGCCGACGATGCGGGCCAGGGGACGGCGTTCCATCCGCTGGGCGCGTTCGGCCGTCGTCAGCACCAGGGCAGCGGCTCCGTCATTGAGTCCGGGAGCGTTGCCGGCGGTCACCGTCCCGTCCTTCTTGAAGATCGGCGGCAGGCGGGCCAGCGCCTCCAGAGAGGTGTTCCGCCGCGGCGATTCATCCGCCTCCATACGGATGGTCTTCCCCTTGCGGCCCGCCGCCTCCACCGGCAGGATCTCGTCCTGGAACCGGCCCGCATCCGCGGCGGCCACGGCGCGCTGGTGGCTCTGCAGCGCCCAGCGGTCCATCTCCTGGCGGCCGACGTGGTACTCCTCCGCGACCACTTCCGCCGTGCACCCCATGTGGTAGTCCTCGTAGGCGTCCCACAGGCCATCCCGGATCACCGAATCCACCAGCGTTCCGTGGCCCAGCCGGTACCCGGTGCGGGCCCGCTCCAGGAGGAAGGGAGCCGAGGACATGGACTCCTGGCCGCCGGCCACCACCATCTCTTCATCGCCGAGACGGATGGCCTGGTCGGCCAGCATGACGGCCTTCAATCCTGATCCGCAAACCTTGTTGATGGTGACCGCGCCCACCGCCTCGGGCATCCCGGCGCCCAGGGCGGCCTGCCGCGCCGGATTCTGCCCCTGTCCGGCGGTGAGGACATGCCCCATGATCACCTCGTCAACCGTCTCCGGAGAGACACCGGCCCGGCGCACGGCTTCCGCCACCACGAGAGCGCCCAGTCGGACCGCCGGTTGCGTGGACAGGCCGCCCAGGAACCTGCCAATGGGGGTCCGCACCGCGCTGAGAATGACCGTTTCCTGCATGAAGACCTCCCCCAGTGCGCGACGCGCGGATCTTACCACAGCCCTGGCCGGGTTCCGGCCGCGCTCAGCCGGGAGGCCAGCCGAAGGACCGCCCGCCGAGCAGGTGGAGGTGAAGATGAAAGACCGATTGACCGGCCGACTCCCCGCAGTTGATCACCATGCGGTATCCCTTCCGGTCCAGTCCCTTCCGCGCCGCCAGGGTCACCGCGGTGGTCAACAGCCGGCCCGCCAGCTCCTCTCGGCCGGGCGTCAGATCCCCGGGCGAGGCCAGGTGCTCCTTGGGAACCACCAGGGTGTGGTGCGGCGCTTGCGGGTGGACGTCCTCGAAGGCCGCCACCAGGTTGTCCTCGTGGATTTTCTTGCCCATCTCCCCGGCAACGATACGGCAAAAGATGCAGTCAGTCGCTGGTGGCATCGCGTTTCTCCTCTGCATTTCCTCGGGCGGCGATCATTCGCGGATCCGGGAGATCTCGGCGCCCAGGCTCCTGAGCTTGGTTTCCAGATTCTCATACCCCCGGTCCAGGTGGTACACCCGCCGCACCAGGGTCTCCCCGCTGGCGATGAGCCCGGCCAGAACCAGGCTGGCCGAGGCGCGCAGATCGGTCGCCATGACCGGCGCTCCGGAGAGCGGCCGTTTTCCTTCCACGGTGGCCTGGCGGCCGTGCACCCGGATGCGCGCGCCCATCCGTTGCAGCTCGGAAACATGCATGAAGCGATTCTCGAAGATCGTTTCCGAGATGACGGACTTTCCGGCGGCCTGGGTCATCAGAACCATGTACTGAGCCTGCAGGTCCGTGGGAAAGCCGGGATAGGCCCGGGTCGTGACATCGCACGCCGCGAGATCCCCGCCCCCCTTGATGGTGATCGAACCGGGTCCGATCTCGGTGGACACCCCGCAAGAGCGGAGAGCTTGCAGGACCGCCTTCAGGTGGTCCGGGCGGCACCCGGCCACCGTCACCAGGCCGCCCGCCAGAGCCCCCGCGCAAAGGAACGTGCCGGCCTCGATGCGATCCGGGATCACCTGGTGCTCCGCGCCCCGCAGCTTCTCGACCCCGTCGATGGTCATCGTTCCGGTTCCGGCACCGGCGATGCGCGCGCCCATGCGGTTGAGGAGAACGGCCAGGTCGTCGATCTCGGGTTCCCGGGCGCAGTGTTCCAGGCGGGTCTGTCCCCGGGCCAGCGTGGCGGCCATCATGGCGTTTTCCGTCCCGGTGACCGTCGGCGTGGGAAAGGTGAACCGGGCGCCCTGGAGGCGCCCGGCACGGCTCTCGATATACCCGTGCTGGAGGTTGACCTGGGCCCCCATGGCGCGCATGACCTCCAGGTGGAGATCCACGGGGCGGGCGCCGATGGCGCAACCGCCGGGCCGTGAAACCCGCGCCTTTCCATGCCGCGCCAGGAGGGGACCCAGCGTGAGGATGGAGGCCCGCATGGTCCGCACCAGGCGGTAAGGCGCTTCCGGGTGGCGGACATCGGGCGTGCGGATCCGCACCGTGCCGGAGTCTCGATCTCCTTGGGCCCCCAGGTGCTCCAGGACCCGGAGCATGGTGGCGACATCCACCACATCGGGGACGTTGTGGAGGACGATTTCCTCATCGGTGAGGAGCGTGGCCGCCAGCGCCGGGAGGACCGCATTCTTGGCGCCCGAGACCGACACCGTTCCCGACAGGGTGCGGCGGCCGGCGATCCGGATACATTCCATGGAGTGGTGCAGTATATCCCTTGACGCGGCGTCCGTGCAGCCGGTACTTTTTCGCTGTCTGTGGAAAGGATCCCTCGGTGCCCCTCTTCGAATACCAGTGCTCCCACTGCTCCTACCGTTACGAGCGCCTGCAGAAAAGAACCACCCGCACCGCTCCCTGCCC
The DNA here is from genome assembly GCA_046757405.1 of Acidobacteriota bacterium. Classification (GTDB taxonomy): domain Bacteria; phylum Acidobacteriota; class Polarisedimenticolia; order SMYD01; family SMYD01; genus JBHHYE01. The sequence continues at coordinate 14,768 of JBHHYE010000020.1, forward strand.
TCAGTGCGGGTCCACAGGCAAGCGCCTGCTATCGGCCCCGGCGATCCGGTTCAAGGGGAGCGGCTGGTACGTGACCGATTACGCCAAGAACAAGGCCGGCGGCGGCGATCCGGGCAAGGAAAAGGCGGCCGCGAAGGACGGCGCCCGGGAGAAGCCTGCCGCCAAGAAGAAGAACGGCGGCGCCGGCCGGGAGGGCCGCGGCCAGAAGGCCGGCGGCTCCACAGACAAGGACTAGCCCGGGGTCTTCCGGGAGCCGGGCAGCGCCTCCGGCGCCCGGGCCAGGTCCAGGCTCTTCAGGTAGCGCCGGAAGGCGGGGCCCAGACGCTGGTCGCCGAGGCCGAACTCCACGGTGGCTTGCAAGAATCCGAGCTTGTCGCCCGTGTCATACCGGCGTCCCTGGAAGCGGACGGCGTGGATCGGCGCCTCGCGGCCCAAAGTTCTCAAGGCATTGGTGAGCTGGATCTCCCCCCGTCGATCAGGAGCGGTGGTTGCCAGGTGCGCGAAGATCTCCGGCGGCAGAACATACCGTCCGATGATGGCCAGATTGGAGGGCGCGTTCTTGGGATCCGGTTTCTCCACCAGATCCTGCACCTGGAAGATCCCGTCGTCGATCTCTCTGGCGTCGACGATGCCGTACGAAGCGACGCGCTCCGGGTCGACCTCCTCGACGGCCAGCACGCATCCACCCCGCCGGGCATGAACCTGGAGGAGCTGAGCCATGCAGGGCGAATCGGCCCGGATCACGTCATCGGGGAGGAACACCGCGAACGGCTCCTCGCCGACCGCACTCGCCGCGGTGAGCACGGCATGCCCGAGCCCCAGGGCTTCCTTCTGGCGGACGGACGTCACCTGGACCAGGCTGGCCAGTGACTGCACGCATTTCAGCATCTGCTCCTTGCCCCGCTGGCGCAGCGCGATTTCCAGCTCCGGGGAACGATCGAAGTGGTCCTGGATAGCGGTCTTGCCCCGGCTGGTCACCAGGATGATTTCACGAATCCCGGAGGCCACCGCTTCTTCCACTCCATACTGGATGACCGGGCGATCCACCAGGGTGAGCATCTCCTTGGGAAGCGCCTTGGTGGCCGGCAGAAAGCGCGTGCCCAGCCCGGCCACCGGGAACACCGCCCGGCGCACCCGCCCGGGCTCCCCCACCGCCGTCTTCGCCTGTCCAGCCACCTGGCCTCCTCCCGATCCTGGTCCCGGCCCCATCGAGCCGGCGGATTATACAGCATTGTTGATCCACGCCTTCCCCCTTCTTACAATGACTTCCGTCCGGAGGGGTGGCCGAGCGGTCAAAGGCGGTGGTCTTGAAAACCACTGTGCGCAAGCACCGCGGGTTCGAATCCTGCCCCCTCCGCCAGCTTCACGAGGACCGGTTGTGAGTCCCCGAAAAATGACAGCCCGACGTGCGCCCTGCCGCCCGCGCCGGCGGCCGGCCGCTGATCCGTTCTGGACGGACCTGAGCACCGAGGACCTGCTCGATCTGCGCCTGCACGAGCTGGGGCTCCGCATCAAGGGCATGGTCCTGGAGTCGCGCATCGAGTCCCTCAATCTGGAGCTGGAAAAACATGGGATTCGCTTCCGTCCCCATTACTGGCTCTCGGACGAATGGTTCTCTCCGGCGGGGATCCCGGGCATCGCCATCCCCTTCTATCTGACTCACCCCCGCCTGATGAAGCTGGAGCGCCGCATGATGCTCGAGGTGGAGGGAGCCAGCCGGTCTTCCTGCATGCGGATCCTGCGCCACGAGGCGGGACATGCCCTCTGTCACGCCTACCGCCTCCACCGGCGGCGCCACTGGCAAAGACTCTTCGGCCCATCCTCCCAGCCTTACCCGACCATGTACCGGCCCCGCCCGCTCAGCAAGCGGTACGTTCATCATCTGGATTCCTGGTACGCCCAGAGCCATCCGGATGAGGACTTCGCGGAAACCTTCGCCGTCTGGATGACGCCTTCTTTTTCCTGGCGCAAGCACTACAAGGGATGGGGAGCGCTCAAGAAGCTCGAATATGTGCACGAGCTGATGGCCGAGATCGGCCCCCAGAGCCCGGAAGTGAGATCCAGGCGCCAGGTCGATCCGGTCTCCAGGCTCCGGAAGACGCTGCGCCAGCATTACGAGCAACGCCGCACCCGGTACGCCATCGACGAGCCGGATCCCGATGACAAGGATCTCCGCCGCCTGTTCTCCGACGAGCCGCGCCACCTGCATCGCGACTCGGCCGCCGCCTTCCTGCGCAGCATCCGGGCCGAGGCCCTGGAGGTGGTGTCGTCCTGGAGCAGCCAGTCCGGCTACATGGTGGAGCATAGTTTCCGGGAAATGCTCACACGCTGCCGCAGCCTCGACCTCAGACTGCGGAGAGGCAAGGAACGCACCAAGCGGGACTTCATGCTCCTGCTGGCGGTGAAGACCATGAGCGCCGCCCATCGCGGCCGGCTGCGGCTGACCCTGTGACCATGAGCCGATGAAGAAGATGCGCATCATGGCCCTCATGCACGCGGACCTCATCCCGCCGGATTCCATCGAGGGACGCAGGGACGAGGAGATTGCCCCCTGGAAGACGGAGTTCGACGTGGTCACCACTCTCCAGGAGCTGGGACACGAGGTGCTTCCCCTGGGCGTGCGGGGCGACCTCACCGTCATTCGCGACACCATCAACGATTGGAAACCCGAGGTGGCGTTCAATCTTCTGGAGGAGTTCGACGGCGTGGCCATGTACGACCAGAACGTGGTGAGCTATCTGGAACTGCTGCGCATGCCGTACACCGGGTGCTGTCCCCGCGGTCTCTTGCTGGCGCGGGACAAGGCTCTGTCGAAGCAACTTCTCACCTATCACCGCGTCAAGGTGCCCGACTTCGCCGTGTTTCCCCTCCACAGGGCCGTCCGCCGACCCCGGCGCCTGCGGTTCCCGCTCTTCGTCAAGTCGGCGATGGAGGAAGCCTCCCTGGGCATCTCGAAAGCGTCCATCGTCGACGATGATGAGAAGCTGAAGGAACGCGTGGCTTTCATTCACGAGCGCGTCAAGACCGACGCCCTGGTGGAGGAATACATCGACGGCCGCGAGCTCTACAGCGGCATCCTGGGGAATCAGCGCCTCACGGTCTTCCCCACCTGGGAGCTCCTCTTCACCAAGATGCCCCAGGACGCCCCCCACATCGCCACCCGGAAGGTCAAGTGGGATTACCAGTATCAAAGGAAGTGGGGCATCGTCAGCCAGAAAGCCCGGGATCTCCCCGCAGGGCTGGCCGAGAAGATCGACCGCCTGAGCCGCCGCATTTACCGCATCCTGGGCATGACCGGGTATGCGCGCATTGACATGCGCCTGGCCGGCGACGGCCAGCTGTATGTTCTCGAGGCGAATCCGAACCCCCAGCTCGCCTATGGTGAGGACTTCGCCGAATCGGCTGATTCGGCCGGCCTGGATTACGCTGATCTTCTCCAGCGCATCCTGAATCTGGGGTTGCACCGCGGCCATGCGCGGCTATGAGGCCAGGACGCGGGACTTTGCGCTAGACTCCCTGCACCCAATTCTGGAGAGGTGCTGGAGTGGCTTAACAGGAGCGCCTGCTAAGCGCTTGGACGGCTCAAACCGTCCCGAGGGTTCGAATCCCTCCCTCTCCGCCACTCTCCAGGCCCCGGCCCACCCGGCCTTTCCGCCGCCAGCGCTCCGTTCTCCGTTGACGGGCCAGGGTCGATTCTCTAACATCGCCGCTTTCATTGGGGAGTCGTCCAATGGCAGGACATGCGGCTCTGGACCGTAGAATCGGGGTTCGAATCCCTGCTCCCCAGCCAGTCGCCCTCTCTCAGGGTCCGGCGGCCTCCAGCTCGAGGATGTAATCCCGGACCCGCTTGCGTTCCGGGGCGCCCGCCGGTGCCAGGTCCAGGTACTTGCGGAAGGCAGTCAGTGCCGCGGCCTGTTCCCTTCTCTCGTAGTGGATGAGCCCGATGGCCCGCCAGGGCTCCGGGTAGCCCGGATCCAGGTCGGCCGCCTTCCGGTACGACGCCAGCGCCTGCTCTTCTTCACGCGCGGCTTCACGGGGTACATCGGTTCGCTCGGCGCGGCGGCGGTGCACCTCCCCCATGAGGAACTGCGCCACCGGATCGTTGGGGGTCATGCCAAGAACCTTCTTCAGGTCGGCCGCCGCGGTTCCCAGGCGGGCAGCCGCGAGATTCATTTCCGCATTATCCCGCAGCATGCTGCGGGTGCGCAGGTGGAACTCCTCGGTGTCCACGGTGCGCTCTTCTTCGGCCGCCGCTTCCGCGTCGGCGCCCTCGAGCCATTCCTGAAACTGCAGCTCGCGCTGGTGGTTGCTCGGGTGACTGCCGTAGAAGAAGGTCTCGATCTTGTGGGAATCTCCGTAGTCTTCCTGCAAGAGGTGAAACACCTTGGGGGCCTCCCGGAGGTCATACCCCGCCGCCTCCAGGAGCTGCACCGCGCCGCGGTCGGCCTCCCGCTCCAGCCGCCGCCCGAAGCCGTTCACCGCCGCCTCCAGTCCCAGCGTCAAGCCCAGGTGGAGCATGATGTTCCCCACCTGGTTGATGACATAGGCCTGGGTGGCGTGCCCCGTGCCGGCGCGGTGCCCGGCGGCGCCAGCCAGCACCAGGCTCCCGGCGATCCCGGCGATGGTGGTGCCCACGGCCTTTCTGTGGGAGGAACGGTGAGCCTGCAGCAAGTGGCGCCCGTGGATATGCATGATCTCATGGCCGAGCACCGTTGCCAGCTGCGCCTCCGTCTCCAGGCGCGCCAGCAGACCCGTGTGAACGTACACTCCCCCGGTGGGATAGGAGAACGCGTTGAGGGACGGATCGTCGAGAACGTGGATCTGCAGGTGAACGGCGGCCGCCTCCTGAAGCGTGGCGGGGGCCAGCTTGAGGGCGAGCCGATCCAGGTAGGCCGCCAGCAGCGGGTCTTCATAGAGTGCGCCGCTGGTCTGGAGCTTGTGCTCCTCCTCCGCGGACCTTCTCCAGAGCTGCGCCTCATCCCGGTCGGGAACAAAACTTCGCCCTTCCTGGCCGGCGCCGATGGGCGGGACGCGGGTGGGTCCAGCGCATCCGCCGACCAGGAGGCCCGCGAGCAGCCTCGCAAGCCATCGGTGCCGCGGGATACGGCGGGCGATGCACATGGCGGCAGGAATGGCCCGGAACTCTTTCAGCCGGCGGCGCCGGCTTTCTTCGAGGAGACGGCCGGCGGGCTTCCCGGCCCCACCAGAACAGCCGGAGGCTGGATGCCGTGATAATTGATGGCGCGGCGCCGGACCTGATCCGAGAGACCATCCACCAGGTACCCCTGGACGGTGATCTCTCCCGCCAGGTAGGCCCGGTAGTGGAAGCGGCAGAAATCCTGCGCGTACTCGGAGTGACGACAGCGCGAAACGCCGTCGTAGGAGGAAATAAAACGGCAGCGGCTCCGTGTCATCACTTCCCCACGCTTTTTCGCATGTTGCTCCGCCGGCGCTGCTGGTAGTGCCGGCTACAGAGCGCCTTGGCGCGGGCCGGGCTCCGACAGCTCCGGACGGAGCAGGTGAGGGGGTTCACCCGCGGGCGGCCCACCTTGCCGCTCCCCTTCCGCATTCCCTTGCCAGCGGCGCGAGACACCCGCAAGACGCGCCGATCGAGAGATTTCAATCTCTGCTCGATCTTGTTCAACTGCCTCTGAGAGGGGAGAGTGTGTCGGATCTCCTGAACGGTGGCGCCGACGATCCTCTTCAGCAAGGATTCAACCGCTCGACCAACCCTTTTTCTCGGCATGGCACACCTTCCTGAAACTGTTTTCCGTTAATGGAACCCCTCGGCCGGAAAACGCTCGTTCTCCGGCGCCCCAAGCCAGACTGTTTCCATTAGGTTAACACACAAATATTTGGGCGTACAGGAGCGTTTTTTGGAGGCCGGAGGGCGGGAAAAATACCGCCGGGTCTGGAGCTACTCCGGAATGGCGCGGTAATGAAGGCCTTCGATGCGCGTGTAGAACAGGCGATCCTTGGCGCGGTCGATGTAGTCCGCGATCAACTCCTTGACGGCCAGGGCCTGTTCATCCTGGGGCTGGATCGCCAGGACCTCGTCCATCTTCCGATCGGCTTCGGCCAGGTTTCCGGCTGCCAGAAGCTGGAGCCCCCAATTGTACCATCCGGTGGCGATATGGGCCTCGTAGGTTGCGACTCCCTCTTTCTGCTGCAGGCGATAGAGCTTCCGCAGGGCGGTCTCGAAATCCTTGGTCCGGAGAGCCCTCAAGGCCGAGTCCCGCTCCATGGTGGCCTTGCGCTGGATCTCGAGCTGTGCTCCCGCCTTCCCTTGCCAGGCCGCGATGTCCGGATTCACGGGGTCCAGAACGGCCGCCTTCCCGAACAGCTCGGCCGCCTCCTGGAAGCGCCCCTCACCGAAGAGATCCTCCCCTTGTTCCAGAAGCTCCAGCGCCGCGGCCGGATCCCGTCTCGCCGCGGCGGGCGGGTCGGCCCGGTTGAACGCGGGAGCGTGAGCTCGGGTGAAGGTCTCCGCCTGGGATGACGCACGGTCCACGGTCTTCTTTTCTCCGGCTCCGGGCGCCCGGGCCGCGGGTACCGACTCCTCGAGGGATGGCCCCGCCGTCGACAGCCACTCCGGCGTCAGGTCGGACCACCAGAGAATGACCCCCGCGACACCGCCCAGGACCACCAGCAGCAGGACACCGCGTCCCCATCCTCGCCGGGCGGGACGGACCGCGGGAAGAGACTCGGCCGCTCGTTCCGGCTCCCGTCCCGGAAGCTGGAACTCCGCCTGACCGCCGGCATCCTCTATATGTAACGGTAGGGGGCCTGCTTCCGCCGGCGCCGGCGCTCCTCCCGGGCGGCCGGCGTCTGCGCCGTCCGGGCCGGCCGCGCCCGGACCGGACGTGGCCGGCCTGTCCGAACCGGAGTGCGTCCCATCACCGCCTTGAAAGGGAGATTCGATGCGGAAGTCCGTCTTCGAAGCACCGGCCGCCCCGGGCTCATCGCCGCTCCCGGGTTCCGGTTCCAGAGCGAGGGCGATCGGCTCCATATCCTCGATGACGACCTCGTCCGTTTCCTTCTGGAGGGACACCGGCCCGCCGGCCGCTGCGGCACGGTCCGGGCCGGGAGCTCCGGCCGCATCCATCTCCGGCAGTCCGGAGCTCCCGCCGCGGCTCGCCTCCTGGGAAACCAGGGGCTTTCGATCGACCGCCGGCGGTCCGGTGCCGTCCAGATCCCCGGACACTTCCCGGGGGGACTCCGGCCCGGAACGGGTCCGTGCCGGTGAATCTCCAATGGGAGGCGCAACCGCCGTTCCCCGCCAGTGGTCCTCCGGGGCGGGAACCGCCGGGGCCTCCTGGAACACCGGGATCTCGGGAGCGGCAGGAGGCTCGCTGATACCGCTTCGCTTGCGAACCCGGTCTCGAAGATTCTCCATGAGGCGCCGCGCCACCGGGTGGTCATCCTCCATGGCAAGCACCTGTTTGATGAACGGAAGAGCCTCCCTCGCATTCCCCTCCTTCAGGTGCCGGCGGGCCGCGCCCATACACCTCCTGATCTCCGGTTCCATGAGACGGCCATGCTCGGCTTTCTGCTGGAGCTTGTGGATGGCGGAGCGGAGCGCGGGTCCGGCGGACTCCGCCCGGGCGCGGCAAAGCCGGGCCGCCTCCTCGAACCGCCGCTCATCGAGCATCCCCTGGACCTCCACCAGCAGGGGATCAACGGACTCATCGCCAACCGGTCCGTCGTCGCTCCTCAGCATCTGGACCTTCTTGATCCCCTCCCGGGCCCTGGAATTGGCCGGATCGGCCTCCAGCACCTGTGTCCAGGCCGTGATGGCGGTATCGTAATCCCCGGCCATGTAGGCCCGGGCAGCCTCGTCCAGGAGCTTCCCATCCACCACTCCCGGCTCCATACCTTGGGGGTCTCGAGATTCCACCGGCAAGTTTCCTTCCAGGGGACTGTCCGCAAGCCAATTTAGGGCCGCCGCACCCTGTTTTCAAACTGGAAGGGGGCCGGACGTGAGGCGCGGGTCAGACCGTATGCGCCCGGCCGGCGCGGGAGGCGAGAAACCGGTCCCTGCAGGCCGCCGAGCAGAAGTACAGGGTGGTCCCGTGATCGGTCAGGCGCAGCGCCTGTTCTTCAGGCAGGAAGATCCGGCAGAACCGATCCCGCACCATGCGCCCGGCGCTCGGCACCCGCGGCCCCGCGCCGCGCCGCCTCCTGCCTGGTTTCCCCGATCGCCTGAGGAACCAGCGGAACACCAACAGCGCGAGGATCAGGACAACGAGGCGGCGGATCATCCCTCCGGCGCTCCCGCATCCGCCGGGCCGGACTTCATCCGCTGGATTTCCCGGCGCAGGTCCGGCAGGACCTCCAGGTCCGGATTGAGGTCCTCCAGCCGGCCGAGAGCGTGGCGGGCGCCCTCCGCATCGTCCTGGTGAATCATGTGAGTCGCCAGAAGATAGTACGGCTCCCAGCGTTCGGGCGCGGTCGCGATCAATGCGTCGATGATTTTCCTGGCACCGTCGTCGTCTCCCGATTCGTCCAGGGCCATGGCCGTGAAGAGGCGGACCTGAAAGTTCCCCGGGTCCACTTCCTGCCCGTGCCGCAGGTATTCCAGGGCGGGCTCGCTCATGCCGGCCCTCAGGTAGAGATTGGCCAGCTCCAGAAGCGTGGGAAGATCGTCCGGGCTCTTTTCCAGGCGTCCCTTGAGATCGGCCAGGAGCTCCATGACGTTCTGGTGGGCATCACCCTGGGGGTCCCCCTGCGCTGTTTCCCGGGGTGGAGGAGCGGCATTCTGGAGAGCGCGGCCCGGCCCGGCGGCAGAGCCCGGCGGCCGGACCACGCCGCCTCCCCCCATGAGAGCGTAGGCGAGCAGAAACCCCACCGTGAAGCCGAAAACCGCCCCGCCGATGCTCAGGGTCGCCTGCTTTCGCGTCACGATGCTCTCGATTGCCTGTCCGGAGGGCTGCAGGCCGGTATCAAGGTAGTCTACGGAAGACAGAAAGATGCGTCAAGGCCACCCCCCGTTCCGCTCCGCCTCTCTGGTGGGGAGGGACGGGGGCCCATCAAGGCTCCGTGCTACACTTCATTAGGCTCTCCCCTCTGAATGATTTCTCTGTTCCAAGATCAGGAGCGTGCGGCAGTGCCGGAGCACTCCGCGGCCGTCTCTCCGGCCCTTCTGGGAATGCCCCGCCCGGAACTGGCCCGCCTGCTTCAGAACGAGCAGGTGGAGCCCTACCGCGCCGCACAGATCTTCCAGTGGATCCATCTCCACCGCGCCTCTACCTTTATGTCCATGACCAACCTGCCCCCTGGAGCTGCGCCACCGCCTGGACTCGCGGTTTCTGCTGCGCTGTTCGCTTCCGCCCGCGGTCAGCCTCTCGCGCGATGGGTCCGCCAAGTGGCTCGTGACTCTCGAAGATGGAAATCAGATCGAAGCCGTCGCCATCCCCCAGAGCGGGCGGATCACCTTTTGCGTGTCCTCCCAGGTCGGCTGCGCTTTCGGCTGCAGCTTCTGTGCCACCGCATCGATGGGCAAGGTGAGGAACCTGGGCAGCGCCGAGATCCTGGTGCAGATCCTGCACCTGGCCGATGCCAGTGGACTGGCTCCGGGCGCTCCCTTCCATGTGGTGTTCATGGGAATGGGTGAGCCCCTGGACAACTTCGACGCGGTCCTCGAAGCGTTCGACATTCTCACGGACGCCGCCGGTCTCGGCCTCTCATGGCGCCGGGTGACCCTGTCCACGGTCGGACACCTCCCCGGCATCCGCCGTCTCGCGGCCCGGGCCCACCGTCCCCGGCCGGCCGTCTCCCTCAACGCGGCACGGGACCGTCTCCGGGACCGTCTCATGCCTGTGAACCGCCGCTGGCGCCTGGCGGAGCTCAGAGAAGCTCTGGCTGAGTTCCCCACGCGCCCCGGAGAACGGATCACCTGCGAATACGTGCTGCTCGCCGGTGAAAACGACTCTCGAGACGATCACCGGCGTCTGGCGGACTGGACAGAAGGGCTTCCCGTCCGCATCAACCTGATTCCCTGGAATCCCTGTCCCGGCATGCCTCATCGCCGTTCCTCCAACCGATCCGCGGAAGCTTTCCGGGACACGCTCCTCGCCCGTGGACTGGACGTGAGCATTCGTTTTTCAAAGGGAAGTGACGTGTCCGCTGCCTGCGGGCAGCTCGCCACCGCAACCCGCCGACACCATGGGAGAACCGCATCATGATCCGCAAGCGTTCCGCGTCCTCCCGCGTCCTCGTGGCGAGCTGCCTGGCCGCATGCCTCTCCGCACCGCTTGCCGTCCGGGCGTCGGCCGCCGGCGTGGGGAATCTTCAAGCAGAGATCTACACCGCGCGGGACCGGGTCATGCCGGCCTTGGTCCACATCCAGCCCATCCTCGACGTCTACCGGATGGGCGAGAAAGAACAGGTCGCCGTCACCGGATCAGGAGTCATCTTCTCACCCGATGGTTATGTGCTCACCAATAACCATGTGGTGGAAAACGCGGCCCGCGTCACCTGCACGCTCTCCACCCGCCAGGAGGTGGCCGCCGATCTGGTCGGGCGGGATCCCCTGACCGATCTCGCGGTTCTCAAGCTGCGCGGGCAGCCGCCGGCGTCCGGCTGGCCGCATGCGGCCCTGGGCGATTCTTCCCGCCTGGAGGCCGGGCAGTACGTGCTGGCCATGGGCAGCCCCCTGGGATTGTCCCGCTCCCTCTCCGTGGGCGTCATCTCGAGCCTCGATCGCTACATCCCGGAGAGTCAGCTGCCGTCCGGCTCCCCCACCGGCCTGTACAACACCTGGATCCAGACGGACGCCGCCATCAATCCAGGAAACTCGGGCGGTCCGCTGGTGTCGCTGGACGGCTACGTCATCGGCATCAATGCGCGCGCCGTCCCCATCTTCGGGGAGAATATCGGCTTTGCGATTCCCGCCAACCTGGCGCGGGAAGTCTCCTCCGCTCTCATCGAGAACGGTGAGATCACGCGCTCCTGGATCGGAGTGCACTGGCAGAGCATGAAGAGCCTCACCTCCTTCTTCGGCCTCAAGGAGAGGCGCGGAGTCGTCGTCGGAGATGTGGTCCGGGGCTCCCCTGCCGAGGAAGCCGGGCTGCGGGCCGGCGACATCGTCTTGAAGTACAACGGAACCCCGGTCAGCGTCTGGTTCGAAGAAGAGATTCCTGCCTTCAAGAAGCGCGTGGCGGATTCGCCGGTGGGGCAGCCGGTGTCCCTGAGTGTTCTGCGCGATGGCGAGGAGCAACAGCTCTCTCTCGTTCCCCAGCGGCGGGCGAGCGCGCAGGGGAGTCAAAAGGAGGGCCGCGAATGGGGGTTCACCATCCGCGAGGTCACCAAGGAGATGGCCGCGAAGATGAACTTGCCCCGCCGGAGAGGCGTGCTGATCTCGGGGGTCAAGCCCGGTTCCTTCGCGGCCGAGGCCGGCCTGCGGCCCGGGGATCTGGTCACGCGCGTGGACGACGTCGAGATCGAGGATCTCGAGCACTGGTCACAGATTTACCAGCAAGCCGTGCAAGAGCGCCGTCCCCAGGTTCTCATCACCGTCCGCCGGGGCCCGGCTTCGTATTTCTTCGTGGTGCGCCCCGTCTATGCGGTCTCTTCCGCTGGTGGCCGGAGGCCCGCCCGGGAGCAGCCTTCATGATGCGCCGATCACGAGCCTGGCCGGGCCTGCTCGCGGCAAGCACCCTCCTGTGCTTCGCCCTCCCGGCGGCGGCCGCCCAGGAATCACTGCGCATCTCCCGCGCTTTCGAAAGGCTCAAGGAGAGCGTCGTCGCCGTTCATTACGCCTTGCGCCTGCTGGAAACACCCGAGGGCGGGCAGGGAGACAAGATCGAAGGGGTCCTTTGCGGGATCGTGGCCTCGCCGGACCTGGTGGTCACCACGGCGGACATCTTCCCGGACATGGACGGGGATCCCCGCCAGATCTATGTTCCCGTCGAGTTCCACGTGCAGACCACCGATGGCAACAAGCACCTGGCCCGCGCGGTGGGGCTCGACCGCCCCTTGAATCTGGCTTTTCTTCGCATCAAGAGACCGGATCTCTTTTCAGGAAAAGCGGCGCGATTCGCCGACCGCGAGCCTATCCCGGGAGAGAAGATCCTTCTGCTGGGCCTGCTGGGAGAGCAGCTCGGCTACGTTCCCACCTACACCGAAGCTCGCGTGGTCCGTGCCGTGGAGACTCCCCGCCGCCTCTTCGTTTTCGACACCCTGGTGGAAGACCTGACCATCGGCGGACTGGCTGCGACGCCCCGGGGCAAGGTGCTGGGAATGATCGGCGAGGATCTCCTGACCACTCCCCCCTCGGGCCCATCCGACCTGGCGGCGGCCGGGAATGTCCTCACTCTCTTCTCTTCCCTCTCCCAGGGCCAGCGGCCCGGCTATCCCATGTTGTTTCCCTACAAGGGACTCCTGGACGATCTGATTGCCCATCCCCCGGGGATCGACAAGGATGCCGCGTCCAATCGCGGCTGGCTGGGAATCATCATGCAGCCTCTCTCCCAGGAGCTCGCCGACTACTGGCAGATTCCGGGCCCCGGCGGCGTGGTCATCGGCGCGGTCCTGGACGGTTCGCCGGCGCAAGGCGCGGGTCTCCAGGTCGGCGATGTCATCCTGGAGGTGGATCACCATCCCGTGATGGTGCGCGAGCAGCGCAATCTGGGGCGGTTCCGCGAACTGGTCCAGCAGGCCGGTGTGGGCCGGAAGCTCCCGCTTTCCATTTATCGCCACGGCACGTACCGGGACGTCGACCTGACGCTGGGCGCCCGCCCCAAGACGATCTTCCTGGCCGAGGAGGCCAAGGACGATGATTTCGGCCTCACGGTCAAGGAGCTGACGTTCGATTTTCTCCAGGCCATCAACATGCCCTCCAAGACCCAGGGCGTGTTCATCTCCGACATCAAGAGCGCCGGCTGGGCCGACGTGGGAGGGCTCTCCATCAACGACGTCATCACCCAGATCCACGGACAGAGCATCCGGAATCTGGACGATTTCAACACCGCCATGCAAAAGGTCCATGAGGAGCGGCCCGCCGAGGTGGTGTTCTTCGTGCGCCGCGGAACCCGGACCATTTTCGTGCCGATCAAGACCGACTGGTAGGCGTCCCTCCGAGAGCCTGGACGGTGCGGCGGATCTCCGGAGCCCGGAGAAGCGCCCGGATAGCGGCGACTCCCTCCAGGGGCAAGCCGGCCAGCCGGCTCACTGTTTCGGGGCGAACCCCTCCCACGGCCCAAATCGGGAGGGAGCGGCCCTGGAGCATCTGCCGCAACCGCTGGCGCCCGAGCCCGGCCCGGCCCGGATGTGAGTCCGTGGCGAACGCCGGCCCCAGGAAAGCGTAGTCGGCTCCCTCCCGTTCCGCCGCGTCCAGGTCGTCCACCCCATGCGCCGAGACTCCCACGAGAAAACCTTGCGGGACCAGGCGCCGCACCCGCGCCGGCGGCAGGCCGGCGGCCGGGAGGTGCACGCCATCCGCGCCGGTGGCCAGGGCCACGTCCAGGCGCGTGTTGACCACCACAGGGACGCCCCCCGGTGCGGGATGGGCGCGCCGCACTGCGTCCAGGATCCGGAGAGTTCGCTGGGCGAGGCACCGCCCATCCAGGTCTTTCTCCCGCACCTGCACCATGGAAATCCCCGCCGCCACGCCCATGGCGATCCGCTCGAGCAGGGCGTCGCCATCCAGCATCCGCCGATCGGTGATCAGGCAAACGCGCACGCCGTCCGGCTCCCGGCGCGATCAGCTCTCGCGGCCGTCCTCTTGCCGGCCGGAACCGAACGCTCGTCCATGACGGATGAAGCGCAGCGCGTCCACGGCGCCCATGACCAGGAGCAGGACACCGAGCGCGGAGATGGCTCCACGAGTGGAACCGGCCAGAACCACGTCTCCGACAGCAGGGAAACGGACCGCCAGCCCGTTGCGATCCCACAGCGCGGACCAGGGGAGAAAGAGCAGCAGCACGCCGATATAAAAGCAATACAGAATGTAGGAAAGAAAGATGACCTGTTTCACCGCCGCACCCACCGTTTCATCTTACCAGGTACCCGGCGGCTCGCATTGACTCGCCCGGACGCCCTGGTACAATCTGGCCTCCATGGCAAGGATCCTGCGGATTGGCGGCCTCGATGGCCTCAATGCGGCTCCTCTTCAGTGGGGCCTCGCCCGGCACCGGGGCACCGGACCCTCTTCCATTCATCTGACGCTGAGGACTCCGGCCGGATCCGCGGCAGCGCTGGCCACCGGCCAGGCGGATGTCGCGCTGATTCCATCCATCGAGGTGCAGAGAATCCCGGGTGTGCGCATCGTCGAGGGGATCAGCATCGCCGCCCGGCGCCAGGTGCGCTCGGTGATCCTTCTGACCCGCGGCGATCCGGCCGCCTTGCGGCACGTGGCGCTCGACCAGACCTCCCGCACCTCGGTGGCTCTGCTGCGCGTCCTGCTGCAGAACCTGTTCGGAGTCCGGCCGCGCTTCACCACGCAGCCGCCCGACCCCACGGTCATGATGGAGCACTGTGACGGCGCCCTCCTCATCGCCGACGCGGCGCTCCAGGCCGAAACCGATGGGTGGAGGGTGCATGATCTCGCCGCTCTCTGGGCGGGCTGGACCGGCCTGCCTTTTGTTTTTGCCGTCTGGGCCGTGGCACCCGGCATTCATGAGCCCGCCATCGCGGGGCTCCTTTCCCGCTCGCGGACCGAAGGCCTGGAGAACCTTCCGCTCCTGGTGGCGCGAGAAGCCGCCCGGAACAAGAATCCTGGCCGGGCCATCCTGACCGCCTATCTCTCGGAATTGCTGCACTATACTCTCGGGCCCCGCGAGGTGGCGAGCCTGGAACGGTTCTTCGTGGAGGCCCAGGCTCTGGACTTGATCCCGGAACGTCAGCCGCTGCGTTTCTACCGGCGGGCCGAGCCCGGGAAGCGGGCCGCGGCGGGCGGAGCGGCGTGACCGCCGCCACCCACGAGTCGGAGGCCCTCCAGGCGGCCGCACGCACCGCCCTTCACGGCGCCCGCCTCTCCGACAGGGCCGCGCGCGCCCTTCTCGAGACCCGGCGCCTCACCGACCTGGGCCTCCTGGCCACGGAGATGCGGCGCAGGCATCACCCGGAGCCCAGCGTCACCTACATCATCGATCGGAATGTGAACTACACCAATGTCTGCGTTGCCAAGTGCAACTTCTGCGCCTTTTACCGTCTGCCGGGCGACGAAGAAGGCTACCTGCTCTCCCCTGAAGAGCTGGACGCCAAGCTGGCCGAAACGATTGCCCTGGGCGGCACGGGAATCCTGATGCAGGGCGGCCTGCATCCCGAGCTGGGGATCGAGTTCTACGAACGCATGCTCGCCCGGATGAAGGAAAGATTCCCACTGCACCTCCATGCCTTCTCCCCCCCGGAGATCGTGCATTTCTCCCGCGTGTCCCGCATCTCCGTCGCCCAGGTCCTGCTGCGCCTGAAACGAGCGGGCCTTGATTCCATACCGGGCGGCGGTGCGGAGATCCTGGTGGATGCGGTGCGCCGGCGGTACAACGCCCATAAATCCAGCACGGACGAATGGCTCGGGGTGATGGAAACAGCCCATTCACTGGGCCTGCCCACCACCGCCACCATGATGTTCGGAGGCCTGGAGACCTTGGACGATCGGGTCACCCACATGCGCCTCATCCGCGACCTCCAGGAGCGCACCGGGGGGTTCACCGCCTTCATCGGCTGGACCTATCAACCGGCCAACACCGAGCTGGGCGGCCGGGAAGCCACGGCGGTGGACTATCTGCGCACCCTGGCCGTCTCCCGCCTCTATCTGGACAACATTGCCAATATCCAGTCCTCGTGGGTGACCATGGGCACGAAAACCGGCCAGGTCGCCCTTTCCTTCGGCGCCAACGACATGGGCTCCATCATGATCGAGGAAAACGTCGTGCGGGCGGCGGGAGCCCATAACCGGATGGACCGGGAGAACATGCAGAGGGTCATTCGTGACGCAGGGTACACGCCGGTCCAGAGGGATACTCTCTACCGGCCTGTCACTGTCACCGCCACCGCATGATCCCGTGATCCCGGGGCGCCGGGTGATCGGGAACGGCGCTTCGTGTCGCCCGGCCGCCGCCTGATCCCCGGATTGCGGTCCGGCGGAAGAGTCATGCCACTGTCAGCGCTGCGGGCCAGCAAACCACAGCATCTGGGAATCGCCGGGCTGGGCCTGATCGTCCTGGCGGTCCCCTACCTGCAGGCGGGGCTTCCGGTCCTTCCGGTCGCCGCCATCCTGGTGCTCTCCTTCGCCCTGGGCGCGGCCTCACCCGGGCTGGCGCTGGCGGCCGTCCTGGGCCTCGCCCCCCTGGCCGACGGGATCATCGATTTTCTCCTTTCCGGAAATCCGTTCCTCCACGAGGCCATCGGTTTCTCCTGGCTGGAGGCCATGGCCATCGGCGCCGGCGCCGGCATGCTGGTGCGGCAGCTTCGTGTCCCGGGCCACCGGCCGCTCATCCTGTCCGCCGGCCGGCCGTTCGTGGCCGTGGCCCTGGCCAGCTTGTGCTGGTCCCTCATCAAGCTCGGCCTCGAGTGGGATGGCGCCTTCCCGTCCCTGCTGGCCCTGTGCTGGCGCGGGATTCCCGTGGCCGATCCCGCCGGGCCGGAGCATACCCTTCGCGCTGGCCTGCTCTTCCTGGCGGCCCCCCTCTGGTTCTCCCTCATCCGGAGGAGCGGGCATGTGGCCGTGCGCACGGAACTGATCCGCGGCGCCTGGATGGCCGGCGGCCTCCTCAGCGTCCTGTATGGGACCTGGGCCTGGATGACCGCCCGGGAACGCTTGTGGCCGTTCACCGCCTCCCTCATGGAGGACAAGAACTCGTACGCATCCTACCTGGTCCTCACGTTCTTTCTCTCCTGGGCGGTGCTGGCCTCTTCATCCGGCCGCACCTGGAAATACCTGGCGGGAGCTTCCCTGTCAGGTGCGGCCTGGATGTTGCTTCTCAGCGGATCCCGGGTCGCCATCCTCGCCGTGCTTCTGAGCGCCGGTGTCGCGGCCGCCCTCTGGCTGCGGCGGCAGCAGCGGTCCCGGGCAGCCATGGCCGTTCTCGTCCTGCTGCTCCTCGCTCCCCCCGCCGCCTGGCTGGGCTGGCGCGCCATGCCGGGACGGGCCGCGGTGACGCTCTCCCAGGCCACCTCTCCGCGGTACCTGTGGAGCTACCTCCGGGATCACCGGTTCGCCGTCTGGAACGCTTCCTTGACCGCCTCTCTCGAGAATCCCCTTCTTGGCCTGGGCCCCGGCCTCCTCTACCGGAATCTCGGACGGTATGAACCACCGGGAGATCCCTCGAGCTGGCGACCGGGCCGGGAGAACGCCCACAACTATTTCCTGCAGGTGGCGGCGGAGCTGGGACTCCCCGGGCTCGTGTTCTTCTGCTGGATGGTCGCAGCCGCCATGCGGCCTTCCTGGTCCAGGCTCCTTCCGGACTCATTCCCTTCTCGCCTCCTGGGATTGGGTGCAGCCGGTTTTCTGCTCACGTGCCTGACCGGACACCCGCTTCTCCTCTCGCGGCAGGTGGTTCTCTTCTGGAGTTTTCTGGGGCTCCTCGACGGCGGCGCACCACGCCTCGGGGCCGGACCGGCCCATGGGCGGCCTGGTCGAGGCCGTCTCCTGCGGTGGCTTCTCCCCGCGCTCCTCCTTCCGGTTCCTTTCCTCCAGCCGCGGACACCAGGATGTCCCGGGGGGCCGGGCTCTTCTACCCCACCCATCCAATGGGATTTCGCCGCCGGGTTTTATGCCCCGGAGTCCTCCCCGGCCGGACCATGGAGGTGGTCGAAGGGGAACAGTCAGCTGCGCTTCTGTAACACCACCGCCTCGCCGCTTTTCCTGGATCTGGACCTGCAGGTGGCATCGTTTCACGAAGACCGGCAGGTCGCGATCTCCGCGGGCGGGCGCCCTCTCTCCCAAATGCTCGTGCCGGCCCAGGAAAAGCAGCTGCACCTGGAGGGCCTGCTCCTTCCCCCTGGCAGCACCAGCTTGATCTTTCAGACCGCGCCCGAGGCCCGGAGAGTCCATGACATTCTCCGCACCGGGGACATGCGAACCGTGGCTCTCCGGTTCATGGGAGAGCCACGGCTGTCATTCTCCAGCCCGCAACACACGCCATGAGGGGGCCGGCACGGAGCTCACCGCCGCTTTCCCACCAGCGGGGCGGGGGGGGCCGCCGTTGATCTTTGCCCTGGTGCATGGAAAAATGGCCTGGCTCCACGAGATCACGTGATGCCACCCCAGGCGGCTTCAACCCTTCCGGCGGCCCCGGGCGGGGCGGCCCTGAAGCAAGCGGGGTGCAGGCCGGCGCGATCGGCAACCCAGCCACCGGCGCCGGAGCCAGGACGAGGTTGTGAAACCGTCTCGAGAGGCTCTCGCTACCCTCTACCGCCAGCGTGGTCTGCTGCGAGATCTGATCGTGCGGGAGTTGACCCGCCGCTGGGCAGGGTCCAGCCTCGGGATCTTCTGGATGGTTCTCCACCCGCTGCTGATCATCGGCCTGTTTTCCCTGGTGTTCGGGCAACTCATGGCCACACGGCTTGGTGAGGGGTCCACACCGTTCGATTACCTGGTTTACCTGTGCGCGGGCCTTCTTCCATGGTTCGCCCTGCAGGATGCGGTCCAGAGATCCTGCGGACTCTTCCTGGAGAACGCCGGCCTGGTGAAGAAGGTGGCGTTCCCGCCGGTGCTCCTGGTGGGGCAGTTGGTCGGCTCGGCCCTGGTGACTCTGACCGTGTCCATGGCGCTCTTCGTCGGCGTTCTCACCCTGTCAGGGCGGCCGCCGGGAGCGGCCGTCGGCCTTCTGGTTCCCGCAGCCATCCTCCTCATCATCCTCGTGGCGGGACTGGTCTGCAGCTTGTCGGTCTTGACGGTTTTCTTCCGGGATCTCGAGCATCTGATTCCCGTGGCCACCATGCTCTGGTTCTGGCTCACACCGGTCGTGTATGACCCGGGTGTTCTGCCGGCAGCCGTGGCGCCCTTGCTCTCCCTGAACCCCATGGTCCCGATCCTGAACCTGTTTCGGCGGGCCCTCGGAGCCGGGCCGGGGGTGGCGTCCCAGGTCCAGGCTGCGTGGCCCGGCCTTCTCGTCACCCTGTTGAGCGTCCTGGTCGGCATCGTCCTCTTTCGCGGTCTGGTGCGCGACGTCCCCGATGGGATCTGAAGCCGCGGCCTCGAACCTGGTCCTGGCGGTGCGCGGGCTCAGCAAGCGCTACCGCCTTTACCAGCGCCCATGGGATCGCCTGGCAGAGCGGCTTCCCGGCGCCCGGTCGCGCCATCTCGATTTCTGGGCGCTGCGGGATATCAACTTCGAAGTGCAGCGCGGCGAGGTGTTCGGTGTGCTGGGCCCCAACGGCGCCGGCAAGTCGACCCTGTTGAGGATCCTGGCCGGCACCAGCCGGGCCACACGCGGGCGAGCGGAGATCCGCGGCCCGCGGGCTGCCCTCCTGGAGCTCGGCGCCGGCTTCCACCCTGAGCTCACCGGCCGGCAGAACCTCCTCATGTCCGCCCGGCTCATGGGTATTTCAGGCGATGAGGCCCGACTCCGTCTTCCGGAGATGATCGCCTTCGCGGAGCTGGGCCGCTTCATCGACCAGCCGGTGCGCACGTACTCGGCCGGAATGGTGGTGCGCCTGGGCTTTGCCGTGGCCTCGGGATTCGACCCCGAGGTCTTGATCCTGGATGAGGCTCTGGCGGTGGGAGACACCTATTTCCAGCGCAAGTCCATGCGCCGCATCACGCGCTTCCGGGAGGAGGGCAAGGCGATTCTTCTGGTCAGCCATGATCTTCGCCTCGTCGGCCGATTCTGCAACCGCGCGCTCTGGCTGGAAAATGGCGAGAGCCGCGCCGTGGGCGAGGCGGACCAGGTGCGGCGCGCTTACGAATCGTCCGCCCTGGCCCGTGTGGAAGCTCAACTCGGGCGCACCGGAGGGCGCGGGATGGATGTGGCGGCAGCCGTCAGGCCGGCCCCGCCGGCGGCGGGAGCTCGCTGGGGCCGGGGGCCCATCCGGATCATCGGTGTGGAGATGGTCGGAGAGAGCGGGCAACCAGGGTGGGTTTTCCGTCTCCGCGAGAAAGTGGAGCTCCGCCTGCACTGTTTGTTCCTGACCAGGCAGGACACGCCGGTGGTCTCCTTCCAGATCCACCGCGCCGATGGCGTCTACGTCATGGGAACCTCCACGTCGGATAACAATGTTGATTTCCATCCCCTGGCGCCGCAGGAGGGTCCCATCTGTCTTGCCTTCCGCTTCGAGGCGCTTCACCTGCATGCCGGGCGCTACCTGCTCTCGGTGCAGGCTTACACGCGCCCCGATGAGCCGTTCTGGTCGGACCCGTCGGACTATTACTTTCAGACTCATGAATTCCGCGTCTTTTCACCCTATCCTTCCCACGGTATCGTGGCGCTCCCGGGACGCTGGGAGGTCAGGGAGGGGGCCTCCGCCGCCGGCCTCAAGCGGGTGGTGCATCCCGGGGAAGACGGGAACGAGGAGTTTCTGTATGGCGAATGGCACGCTCCCGAAGGTGCCGATCCTCCCTTCCGTTGGACCGGCCGGGAGGGTGGCGTCCTGCTCCGGCGGGAACCCGGGGACCGGCGGCTGGAGCTGATCACCTTCCTCTCCCGGCCAGACCCTGAACCGCTGCCGGTCCAGGTCCAGGTCGAAGGACGGCTCGCCGGCACGCTCCGGATCGGTCCGGGCGGGCCAACGGCGTGCGAGGTGGAAGTGCCCGGCGAGATCAAGGGCGATCCGGTCCGCGTGCAGCTGCGCCCCAGCCAGATCTGGTCCCCCCGGGAGTACGGACTCGATGATCAACGGGATCTGGGGGTGGCGGTGATCTCGGTGGGCTGGAAGCAGGCGGCCCGGGGAACCCGGGGCGAGGTTCGGTGAATCCGTTGAAGGAAGAACAGATGGAGCCTGCCGCACCGGAAGCGGGAGCAGCCGCGGAGGAGCCGGCAGCCGGGGCGATCGCCCCGGACGGAAGGGAGGGCGGACCGGTGAACCCCCCGCGGGTCTTGACCAGCCGGCGCCAGGCACAGGAAGGATTCCTCACCCGGAGCCGCGAGCTGGCGCACGTCGCCCCCGCGGCGGTGCGCGGGCAGGGGCCGCTGTGGAAACGGATGGCCCGCGCCGTCATGGGGCGCCTGATAGGGTTCCACACGGCGCGGCAACAGGAATATAACCACGCCACCGTGGCGGTCCTGGAACACCTCGTCCTCCAGGAACACCTGCTGGAGTCATCGCTGGATGCGGCGACCGCCCGCCAGGACAGCCTGCACCGGCGGTTGAGCGAGCTCGAGAACGCCCTGGGCCGGCTGCGCGAGCGGATCGACGCCGCCGGCACGGAACTGAGAAGCATGGCTGCCGGGCAGCGGCAACATGCCGAGGAGATGCAGCGCCGCATGGGCAAGGCGGAGCAAGAAGCCGCCCAGGTGCGCGAGGCCACGGCGCGCGTCGCATGGGCATCACGATCCGTGCAAGACCAGGCCGCGAATCACGAGCGCTGGGCTCGCGCGCAGGTGGAACGCTTGCACGCCAGGATGGAGACCCTCCGGGAGGCCGGCAAGAGCCTCCGCTCGGCTCTCGCTGATGCGGCGCGGCAGGTGACCGAACTCGAGAAGAGCGGCGGACAGCAGCAGGACCGGATGCGGACCCTGGAGGGCCGGCTGGATCTCCTGCAGGCGGAGCACTCCCACGCGAAGCGGGAGGCGGGAGCCGACCGGAAAAGGCTCGAGGAGGCCATCCAGCGCATCAATCAGGAGGAGATCCAGTTCAACATCCAGGAGTTTGCCGATCGGTTCCGCGGTAGCGAACAGGAGATCCGGCGGCGCATGCGGCGATACATTGATCTGCTCCGCGCCGGCGGGGTCCAGAACATAGGCCCCATCGTGGAGCTGGGATCGGGCCGGGGTGAATTCCTGGAGCTGTGCCGCGAGGCGGGCCTGCGCGCCCGGGGAGTCGATCGGGACGCCGCCGGGGTCGAGTCGCTGCAGGCACGAGGTTTGGAGGCCCACGTGGGGGAAGGCCTGGAATACCTGCAGGCGCTGCGGGCAGGGAGCGTGGGGGCGGTGCTGGCGGTTCAGGTCATCGAACACCTGCCTCCGGGCGTCCTCCAGGGCGTGATCGAGAGCTCCTTCCGCGCCCTCGCCCGCGGCGGGCTCCTCATCCTGGAGAGCCTCAATCCTGCCTGCCTCTCCATGTTCGCCACGACGTTCTACCGCGATCCCACCCACCGGCGGCCGGTGCATCCGGACACGGTCGCCTTCCTGATGAAAGAGGTGGGGTTCGGAGCCGTGCGCGTCGTCACCCATTCCCCGGTGCCCGACGCCGCCCGTCTCGACCTGCTCTCGAACGATCGCGCCGCCGATGCAGCCGTTCGCCAGCTGCGGTCCGACATCGACCAGCGCCTCCAGCAGCTCAATCACCTGCTTTTCTCGGACCAGGAGTACCACGTCATCGGCAGCAAGACATGAAGCTCTCCACACTCTACCGGGATGGCCGGCGCCTGCTGCGCGCATTTCAGTCCCACCGGCGCGAGGCACGCCGGGCGGTTTGCCTCGATCTGGGGCTTGCCTTTCTGGAAGTGGGCGAGGAGACCGCCCGGCCCGGCTGCGATGCCACCTATCGAACCGCGGTGACCGACCTGGGGCTCGAGGCCCGCCGGGTGGAACTGGTCCTGGACTTCTGGATCCACGAGGCCGCCGCCGCGCATCACGTCGGGTATCTTCTGTCGCATCTGGCGACGGAGCCGCGCGCCCGGGTCGAGGTCGAGATGATCTGGAACGGCGTGGACCCTGCCACCGCCCGGTGGGGAAACAGGCCGATCGCTTGCCAGACATGCTTCGGGGAGGTGAATCACCCGGGCGGGTGCGATGTTATCCTGACCCTGCGGCACGACTCCCGTGTGGTGGACGAGGTGCGCGCCTGGCAGCAACGCGAAGCGGTTCCGGCATGAAGATCATCCACTTGATCCAGCGCTACGCACCGGCCATCGGCGGCTCGGAAACCTGGTGCCGGGAGGTGGCGCGACGCCAGGCCCGACTGGGCCACCAGGTCCGCGTCCTCACCCTGGACATCGTGACCGAACAGGAATTCTGGGCCGAATCCGCCGGGTCGGGAAAGCGCTTCAGGCTCGGGCACCTGGACCTCATGGAAGGCGTCGAGGTTCGCCGGTTTCACCGGTCCCTTCCTGTTCCGACCCTGCACCGGATCCTGTGTGCCATCAACCGGAGACTCGGGATCCTTTTCCTTGGGCCGCACTCCCGGGAAATGGTCGCCCATCTGGACGTGGAATTCGCCTGGGCCGATCTGGTGCACCTGCATACCATGCCGTACCCCCACAACTGGTTCGGGCTTCGCGCCGCCAGGAGAGTCGGGCGCCCGGTTGTCCTGACGCCCCATTTCCACCCGGACCACCCGGAGTACGAACGCTCCCACCAGTACCGCTGGATGCGCAAAGCGGATCTCGTCCTGGCCGACTCCGAGCAGGAGAAGGTCGACCTGGTCCGGCGCGGCGTGGCCGCAGACCGGATCCAGGTGGCCGGAATCGGACTCCCGGATGGCCCCTCCCACCCTCCGGACCGGCCCGCCGCGCGGCGGCGGTGGCGCCAGGCCCTGGGGCTCGCCGAGGAAGCGGCCATCGTCGTCTGTATCGCCCGCAAGCATCCGGTCAAGGGGCTGAAGGCGCTGGTCGGAGCAGTGGGACGGCTGGCGGACCAGGGGCGCGCCATCGGCCTGGTCCTGGCCGGACCGTCCTTCGACTGGTTCGAGACGTTGCTGGCTTCCCTTCCTCCCCGGCACCGGCGGCTGATCCTCGACCGGGGCGTGGTCACCGACCAGGAAAAGGCGGAGCTCCTGGCCGGGGCGGATCTCTTCGCCATGCCCTCGCGGTTCGAGGCGTTCGGCATTGTGTTCCTGGAGGCGTGGAATGCCGGCCTGCCGGTGATCGGAGGCAATCGAGGCGCGCAGCCCTCCGTGATCGGCGCGGGCGGGCGGGTGGTTCCATTCGATGACGAGGAGGCCACCGCCAGCGCCATCGCCTCCTTGCTGGATGACCCGGAGGACGCGCGCCGCGCGGTCGCGTGGGGGCAGCGCGCCATCCGGGAGCGGTACAACTGGGAACGGATCACCGGGACGGTCCTGCAGGGGTACGGCCGGCTGGTCCCGGCGGGCCGGCTGCGGATTCTCTACGGCAGCAACTTCTATCCCCCGGACATCCAGGGAGGCGCCGAGATCGCCCTGGCGCAGCAGGCCCGCGGCTTGCTGGCCCGGGGCCACCAGATCGAGGTGCTGGCCGGCCGCCTGGATCCGTCTCTGCCGCGGCACGCCGCGTCCGTGGAGCGGGGCGGGGAAACCGTTCACCGGCTGGTGCTGCACCCGGAGGATCTGTCGACCGATTTTCCCAACCACGTGAATCCGGCTGCCGCGCGCCTGTTCCGCCGCCTCCTCCTGCGGGTCGCCCCGGACGTGGTCCACTTCCATAACCTGGCCGGTCTTTCGATCCAGATGATCCATGCTGCGGCCAACCGGGGACTCCCGGTGGTCATGACCTTGCACGACTACTGGGGAATCTGCGTGCGCAATACGCTCGTCCGGAGTGACGGCTCCCCCTGCGACGGGCCCGGCCTGGCCTGCGCCGTCTGTGTCCCCCCCAGAAACCACGCCCTGCCATGGTCGACCTCCATGAGAAACACGCGCCTGGCGGAGGCCTTATCCCGGGTTTCCCTGTTTCTGAGCCCTTCCCGCTACCTGGCCGGGCGATACGTCTCGGCCGGCCTCCCCCGGGAACGGATCCGGCACCTGCCGTACGGCGTCGATCTGACCCGTTTCCATCCGGAGCGGCCCATCCCGTGGAACGCTCCCTTCATATATGTGGGATACCTGGGGAGCCACAAGGGGCTGTTTGTCCTGCTCGAGGCTCTCTCCCGGACCGGGAAGGACGTTCATCTGAGGCTGGCGGGAGATGGGCATGCCCGCGGGCCTCTCGAGAAGAGGGCGCGCGAGCTGGGTCTCACCGGCCGGGTGAAGTTTCTTGGAAAGATCCCTAACGAATCGGTGCCGGAGTTGCTGGCGGAATGCCGGGCTCTTGTTCTACCGTCCGTCTGGCCGGAGAACGCGCCGGTCACCATTGTCGAGGCGATGGCCGCCGCGCGGCCGGTGGTCGCAACGCGCACCGGCGGCATTCCCGAGCTGGTAGCGGACCGGCGGACAGCCTACCTGGTTCCACCGAACGACCCGGGGGAGCTGGCCAGCGCCCTGAGCCATCTCGCCCGCGACCGCGGAGAATGCACGCGGCTGGGCAAGGAGGGGCGCCACGGCGCCCAACGGTTCGACCTGGTGCAGGTCCTGGAGCGCCTTGAAGAGATCTACCGCTCGCTCACGAAGAGCGCGCCGGCCCGGGCCCTGCCCTGGAATCGCCGGGTCGTCTCGCTCGCCGGCGAGACGGCACACTCCAGGGTGGAGGAGGTCTTCAAGACGCTGCTCCGGGCCGAGTCACGGAGCGGACCGTTCCACCTTGCCTCCTGGCCCCGCCAGCGCCCTGGAGACGCCGCGCCGAGCGTCCGTGGGGAGGCGCCGGAGGTTGTTCTTCTGCTGGACGCCGGCGACACGCAGGCGGCGAGGGAGGCCATTTCGCGCCAGATTCCGTTTCTGGCGCTGGCGGCGAGAGGGACCGCCATGGAACGCCTCGCCTTGCGCTCGGGCGGCGGCGCCGTGTGCCCCCCTCTCGAGGCTCTGGGACACACACTCCCCCGCCTCCTCATGGAGCGCCCGGAGGCGGCCGGAATCCATCCGTCTGCCGGGGTAAGGCGAAGCGCCGGGCCAGGTCCGTGGGAAGCCGCCAGCGGCTCAAGGCCCCTGCCGTGAGCGCACCCAAGGCGCCGAGGGCCATGCGGCGGCTGCGTGCCCGGCGTGGCCTGCGGAGCGGCAACAGCATCCCGCGGCCGAGGCAGGCCAGGGGAAACAGGCAGCGCACGCCCGCCGCGGCCCACCAGCCATGGTGGCGGCGAGCGTAGCGCGCCAGGTTGCGGGAGTACACCCACAGGAAGGAGCGGTATCCGAGACTCTCGACCGAGCTCCCCAGCGCATGGTGGAAACGGGCCCGCGGCCAGTACAAGAGCCGCTCGCCGTGCTGCGCGAGACGCCGGCACAAGTCCACATCCTCGAACCAGGCGGGGTAAAAGGACTCTTCCAGACCGCCGAGCTTCGCCAGCACGTCATGGCGGAGCGCCAGGGCGGCGGCGGCCGGTTGCCCGATCGGGGTGGTCTCGGCCGGCTCCCGGCGGAGCCCCAGGGGCACCGGCAAGAACAGCGCCTGCCCCAGCAGATGCCACGCCCGGGGCAGTGGCCGGAGCTGCCACGCATGCTGGCTCGCGCCACTGGCATCCTCGAGCCTGGGGATGAGCCCCGCCGCCCGGGGGTGGCGGTCGAACCCCTGGAGGAGCGCATCCATGGCACCGGGCTCCGGCACGGCGTCAGGATTGAGGAGGAGCAGCCACTTGGCCCGGGTCGCCCCGAGGGCACGGTTGACACCGCCGGCGAAACCGAGATTCTGACGCGGACGGATGATCTCCACCCAGCTCGGGATGCGGAGGTCCGGATCGTCCTGGAGACGGATGACCTGAGGACCGTTGTCCACCACGATCAGCGGCGTGCCCGCCGCCACCTGTGGCCACCGCTCGATGAGCTCCCCGAGCCTGTCCCGCGCGCCCCATTGCACCACCAGGGCGCACAGCAGAGGCTCGTCGGCCGGGCTCCTCACCGCGCCCGGGCCGACCAGCGGGGCTCATGCTCGCCTGCGGCTTCAGTTGCCTTCGGCCCTCGGACGGTTTCATTCATCTTGCAGCGCAGCCCGCGAAAAGGATATCAGAGGCGCAGGCTCCCGCCCTGCCACCGGAGGGAGGGCGGCCCTTTCCGCCCGCGCCGGTGGAGGCCCCCCTCGCGGGTTAGAATCGCGGCGTGAGACGGATCCTCTTCTGCCCGCCCCTCTATCCGCCTTCCCTGGGGGGAAGTGCGGCCCTGTTCTCCGATCTGGCCCATCTGTGGGCAGCGGGGGAAGGCCGCGCCTCGATCGTGTACACCACATCGCCCGACCCGGGTCTCGCCGCCATCGACCCCGCGGCCACCTCCCCCGGTTTCCGTCCCTTGCAAGACGGGCCCGTCCCCGTCCGCCGATTCGGCCTGATCGCATCCGGTCGTCCCCGGCTTCGCGGGCGGCTGCTGGGATCCGCGTCACGCTGGGGACCGATGGGCTGGCGGACGGCCACGGGCTTCCCCCATATCCTGGTCCGGGGATATCGCCGGTTCCTTCGCCGGCATGCCCAGCAGAAGGATGGTCCCTTCCATCTCGTGGTGGCCGGAGTCCTGCCGCACAACCATTTCCTCGAGCCGGCCGTCCGCTTTGCCCGGCGCCAGGGTCTGCCGCTCCTGGCCATCCCTCTTCTGCACACGGCCCTCCTGGGAACCCGCCCCCGCGACCAGGTCCTCGGCCCGTGCGCCGGCCGCCTCCTGAGGCGGGCGCGGCGCGTGGCCGCCATGACCCCCTCCGAAGTCAGCACCCTGGACAGGCTGGGTATCCCGGCGGAGAAGATCCGGGTCGCTGGGGCCGGACTCCAGCTGGATCCCCTCCCCGGCGCCGACCCATGCTCCTCTCCACATCTCGATCTGCCGGCTCCCTATCTGCTCCAGGCGGGAACGCTGTCCGCCGACAAGGGCACCATGACTCTTCTCGCCGCTCACGCCCTGCAGATAGCCCGTGGCCGCCGCCAGAACCTGGTTCTCATGGGACAAGCCGACCGCCATGTGCTCCTGGCCGTCCGCTCTTTGCCGCCGGCCGCCTGCCAGCGCGTCTTTCTCATCCATACGCCCGGTCGGCCAGAGTGGAACGCGGTCCTGGCCGGGGCCACGGCCCTGGTTCACCCGACCCGCGCCGACTCTCTGGGGCTAGTGATCCTGGAGGCGTGGCGGGCCGGCGTTCCGGTGGTGGTGGCCCGGGCGGGTGGACCGGCTCACCTGGTCCACCATGACGAGGACGGCCTCATGGTCCCCCCCGGCGATCCTGCCGCCCTGGCCGCGGCCCTGGAGCGCCTTGAGCAATCTCCCGCCCTGGCGGCGCGCCTGGGGAGCGCCGGCCGGCGGTGCTTCCAGAGGCATCACACCTGGCCCGTCCTCCTTCCCCGGTGGATGGACCTCTTCCGGGAAGCCATGTGCGGATGAAGCGCGTCACGGCCATCATTCCCTCCTGGAACGGCCGCCATCTCCTGCCCTTTTCCCTCGAGGCTCTCCAGCGGCAGGACGAGGACGGGATGGAGGTCCTGGTGGTGGACAACGGATCCTCCGATGGAACCGAACCCTGGCTCCACGAGAGGTTTCCCGGGGTCAGGCTGTTGTCCCTGCCGGTGAACACCGGCTTTGCCTCTGCCGTCAATGCCGGTTGTGCCGCCACCCGGAGCCACCATGTCCTGGTGCTCAATAACGACGCGGCGCCGGAGCCAGCCTATGTGCGGACTCTGGCCGATTTCCTGGACGCGAGGCCGCGGGCGGGCTCCTGCCAGGGGCGCGTCCTCCGCCACCAGGACCCGTCCAGGGTCGACTCGCTCGGCATCGTTCTGGATCCTTTTCTCCGCGCCCACCAGGCCGGACATGGAGAACGAGACCCGGGACCTGTGGGGAGTCCGCGGCAAGTCTCCGGGGTTTCGGCTTCGGCCGCCCTTTACCGGCGGTGCGCGCTGGAAAGCGTGGCCGGGAATCAAGAGCCGCCGGAGATCTTTGCCGCCGAGTTTTTCGCTTACTACGAGGATATCGACCTGGCCCTGCGCCTGGCACGGGCCCGCTGGACGGCTTACCTGGTCCCCGGAGTCTCCTGCGAGCACGTGGGATCGGCCACCGGAATCGATGGCTCCTTCATCAAGACCTTCCGGCTCGGGCGCAATTACCACCTCTACCTGGCCCGGCATCTGGGCCTCCGTCCCTGGCTTCGCCTGGCTCCGTCCCTCCTGGCCCAGAGCCTGGCCCGCCTGGCGGCGCTCCCGCTGCATCCCTGGCGGAATGCGGCTCTCCTGGCCGGAGAGCTGGCCGCACTGCGGCGGCTTCCCGCTGCGCTCAGGACCGGATCGCGGCCGCGCTGATCGGACGGCGCGGAGTCCAGAGCGTCGAGAGGATGACCAGGTGCACGAAGAGAACCTCCACGTCGTCGAAATTATCCTCGAAGAGTCCCATGACCAGGAAGGCAGCCACAGCCGCGGCCGCACCCCACCTGGCGTCGAACGCCGGAGTCCCCCGCGGCTCCCCGCCGCGCAAACGAAGAAAGCTGAGCAGGTACAGGCTGGCCCACAGGAGAAACGCAGGCAGCCCGCGTTCCGCCGCCAGGGTGAGAGACGAGGAGTGCAGGTGCGCGGGAGGCCCCGGGCGGCGGTAACCGGGATCCAGGTAGCGGTCAGCCTCCCTCCGGACACGGTTGGCCCCGATACCCAGCAAGGGGTGATCCGCGATCATCCGGAGCCCCGCCCCCCAGAGCACCAGGCGATCCTGCACGGAGGCCGCGCCGGCTGACAGCTCTCCGCCGCCGCGCATCTCGGCCAGCCAGGGAACACTCACCGTACCCGCCAGCAGGGCCAGGCCCAGGCCGGCCAGCATGACCCGCCGCACCGGGCGCGGATTCCCCTGCGCCGTCGCGGGAGCCGCCCACCAGAGAACCGCCGCGCCGGCGCCGGCGCCGAGCACCGCCGAGCGCGACCAGGTCGCGGCCATCCCCCCGAACCCGAGCAACAGAGCGAGCCGCCCGCCCCAGCGGCCGGCCCGCCCCTTGAGGATCGGTTCCAGAACGGGCCGCGGCAGCCCCTGGAGCGTCATCTGGAGAAGGACGCCGGCCAGCGTCATGTGGTGGCTGAACGGTCCATGGACCCGCTGCAACAGGTTCCCGTCCCACCAGAAGAAGAACTCGAGGAGGGCCCAGGCGCCGAGCAGCCCCGCCTGGAGAAGAAACAGGCTGCGCACCAGCCGGCGCTTTCCGGGGGTGAGGAGGACGGCTCCCATGGGAGCGGCGATCCAGAGCAAGGCCGAGGAGGTGGCGTCCAGAGACCGCGGGGGCTCGGGTGAGAACAGTGCTGAAAGCAGGCTCCAGGCGGCCAGGGAGATGAGGAGACCCACCAGCCGTCGATCGGGTGCGGGCTCCTTTTCCCGCCGCCGGGCGATCCAGGCGAGCCCGGCGAGCCCCATGACGATCTCCATTCCGGAGATGCTGGCCACCAGGCAGGTCGCCGCCACGTAGAGCCACAACGCCATCCGGCCGCGCTCACCATCCGATTCGGACACGGGCTCTCCTCCATCCACGGCGTATTCTAGGCGGGTACCGCCTGGCCCTCCAGGGTGGGGCGCGGCTGCCGCGGCGCTTTCCGGGAGTCCGGATCCCCCGGATTCCAGAGGATATTTTGTTATAATCCTTTTTCCTGACCCGGGCGTCCGCAGGCAGGATGCCTCATCCGAAAGGTCCCATGCAGCTTCCCAAGAACAGCGCCGCCTGGCGGAGCGCGACCCGATGAGCGGGTCGGTCGCCGTCCATGTCTTGACCCACAACTCGCGGCCGTTCCTGGAAGCCTGCCTGGCCGGGATTGCCTGCCAGACGCACCCTCCGGACCGGCTTCTGGTCATTGACTGTAGTTCCACCGACGGCACCGTGCCCTGGTTGATGGACAGGGCGCGAGCCCAGCCGGGCCTGGACCTCCTCCTCCTGAACGAGAACCGGGGCTATGCCGGCGGGCACAATGCCGGGCTGGCGAGTGCGCGGGAGGAGTTCATCCTGCTCCTGAATCCGGATGTTCGCCTGGAGCCCGCCTTCCTGGAGGTGGCGCTCGCAACCATGCACCGGCATCCCCGGGCCGGTTCCGTGACCGGCAAGCTGCTCCGGGCCGACGCAGAGCTCCACCCGCTCCCGGGACCGATCCTCGATTCAACCGGAATTGTCATGACGCGCACGCAGCGCCACATGGACCGCGGCGCGGGACGCAAGGATCGCGGGCAGTACGAGCGCGAAGAGGAAGTCTTCGGAGCCTCCGGCGCCGCGCCTCTCTACCGCCGGTCCATGCTCGAGGACGTGAAGGTCCACGGGGAGGTCCTGGATGAAGCCTTCTTCCTGTACCGGGAGGATGCGGACCTGGCCTGGCGAGCCCGGCTGCTGGGCTGGCGGGCTCTGTACGCGCCCGGCGCCCGCGCCGCCCACCGCCGCCGGGTCCGGCCCGGCAACCGGCGCCAGGTTCCCGATCTCTTGAACCGGCACTCGGTGAAGAATCGCTTTCTGCTGCGGCTGAAAAATCAGACGGCCTCCAATCTCTGGCGGACCCTCCTCCCGGGCCTGGCCCGGGACCTGGGGGTCATCGGATACGTCCTGGCGCTCGAGCATTCCTCCCTGCCTGGCCTCGTGAATGCTGTTCGCGAGCTCCCCTCCACCTGGTCCAAGCGGCGCGCCATCATGGCCCGGAGGCGTGTTCCCGGATGGGAAGTGGATCGCTGGTTCACCGCCTGAGCCGCGTGAACGGGGCCCCTCCACGGACGTGAGGAGCACAACCCGGCGCTCGTTATCCGTGGCGATCCTGGGAACACGCGGTGTTCCAGCCCGCTACGGGGGGTTCGAGACCTTCGCGGAACAGCTTGCCGTCCGCCTGGCCGGCCGCGGACACCGAGTCACGGTCTACCGCCGGACCCGTTACGCGGTGGAAGAAGAGGTCCCCGGCGTCCAGGTGATCACCCTCCCCGCCGTCTACACCAAGCACCTGGAAACCATCTCTCACACCGCGCTGTCGACCCTGCACTGTCTGCGGCATCCTCCCGATGTCGCCCTGTTCTGCAATGCGGTCAACGCACCCCTCTGCGGCCTTCTGGGCCGCGCCGGCGTCCTGACCATCCTCAACGTGGATGGTCTTGAGTGGCAGCGGCGAAAGTGGAACCCTCTTGGTCGAGGTATCCATTTGCTGTCGGAGCATCTGGCGGTTGCCCTGGCTAGGCAGATCATCGCCGATTCCAAGACCATCTCCACCTACTACCGGGACCGGCATGGCGCGGGGACCGTCTTCATCCCCTACGGCGGGGAGCTGACGCCGCCGGTTTCCACCTCTCTTCTCCAGGAAATGAATCTGCGGCCTGGCGCCTACGATCTCTGTGTGTGCCGTTTCGAGCCGGAGAACAATCCTCTCCTGGTGGTCAGGGCCCACGCCCGCATGGACACGCCGGTTCCCCTGGTCATGGTCGGCGGCTCCCCCTACAGCCGACAGTACGAGCAGGCCGTCCGCCGGGCAGCGGGACCAGGCGTCCGGTTCACGGGGTTTCGTTTCGGCGATGGCTACCGGCAGCTCCTGTTCAACGCCCGGGCGGCCATCTTCGCTGGAGAGGTCGGAGGCACCCATCCGGCCATCCTGGAGGCGATGGCCGCCGGTCTTGCCCTGGTGTACAACGACACCGCGGAGAACCGGGAGGCTGTCGGGGAGGCCGGCCTGCCGTACGGCCCGGGAGGCGAAGAGCAGCTCCGGGCCGTCTGGACCCGGCTCGCCAAGGAGCCCGCACTGGTGGTCGCCCTGGGCCGCCGGGCCCGCCGGCGGGCCGGGGCACGCTACCGGTGGGAGCAGGTGGCCGGAGCTTACGAGAAGCTGTTCTTCGCCCTGCTTCCCGGTGACCAGCCCGGCGTCAGGGAGTGACCGTGATCGTGACCCCGGGGCCAAAGCCGTTTGCCGGCAGATAAATGGGCGGGAGTGACCCGGCCGTCCGGCCCTGGAAGCCCAGGTTGACCAAGGGCTCGCCGGGCGTGGTCGGGTTGGGAACGAACTTCAACTGCGTGGTCCCCGGCCCGACTCCTCGGAAACGAAGACGGGCGAGCGGCACCTCCCCGGTCTGGCTGGCCAGGAGCGTGTTCACTTTGCTGATCGTGTTCCCGACGAAGGACTTGATGGCAAAGCGCATCTCTCCCGAGCTCCCCACCACCAGCTCTCCGGCCATCTCTTGCGCGGAGGTAGACGAGGTGCCAGAAAACTGGAACTCATGGCGCAACCCGCGCGCCAGGTCAAAGCCGGCAAACTGGATCACGGTCGGGTCGAACTGGAGGTGGAAGGTTAGGGCTCCAAGATTGAAGGGATAGGGACCCTGGCTCACCACCGGGATGCTCACCTCGTCGGGCCCCAGGCTCTCGTGGTAAAGCTCGTACGGCACCGGGGCATCGATGGGCGTTCCCTGGGGGCTCAGGGAGACCCGCACGACGTAGACGGCCGTATCGTCAAGAATGACGTCCAGGCGCGCATCCAGATCGGTGGCGCTGATGTCATCGGCCGCCGTGATGAAGGTGAGATCCTGCTCCGTGAGAGGCGTTTGCGCCGCCGAGGAGGTCGGGTCGAGGGCGGCGATGCTGAGCGGAGTGACAAAGAGCTGGATCTCGGAGTTGAAGGTCGCGCCGTCATCGGCGGTGCGGACCTCCACCACGGCGCGGTCCCCCTCGGCTCCCAGGAAGTAATAAAGGTCCACATCAGGGGGGGGGAGAGGTCCTTCGATCGCTGTTCGCAGGTGGGGATCAAAGGTTGCGTCGCGGAAGCCGAAATTGTAGAGCAGGTCCCGGGTGAATACGTCCAGGGGAAGGCGAGTCAGGCCGGGGAAGACGCCCAGGGGGAACACATGATCCATAAGGTCGTTGTTCAACCGCGCAAGCCCCGAATCATCACCCGCGGTACCCGAACCCCGCTCGAGATCCCGCCACGTTGGGCCTCCTGTCTGGGTGCGGAGATAGACGGCCTGGGTCGGGAGAATCGCCGGGTTGGCATCCACGTCCACGCAGGCCACCCCGCCGCAATCGGCGTCCGTGGTGCACAGGACCTCCGGTGCTCCGGAACAGACCTTCTGGGACACGGTCACCGAACCGGGGAAAAATGCCGGGCGCAGGGTGATCTTTCCCCGGTTGGGCAATCGATCCGTCGGCTCCACGTTCGACACGGAAAGAGCAAGCGCCGCCACGTTGGCGTTCTGGGACCCGCCCAGCAGGCCGGTATCCAGGTCGAAGGAGATGCTCCTCCCGGACCGGGTGACCGGCTGCCGGGCGAGGATCTTGGTTGGCAGGAGAGGCGTGCGGCTCTCTGCGCCGATCAGCTTCGGAACCGTGGCATCACCCACATTGGCCGAGAAATCGCTGAAGACCGCGTTGCGCGGATCGGACACCGTGAAAACGTCGAAGCCGTTGGCGTCGAAGAAGACTTCGAGCTCGCTGCCCAGGCTCCGGCGCTCGACGTAGGCATCCGGCGTGCCCAGGCTTCCGGTCAAGGAACTGACATCAGAATCGATGCTCAGATTGCCGCCGGTGTCAGCGGTCACCGCCCCGGCGTAGAAAGCCGTGATGGTCAGCTGGGAACCTGACAGCTGCGATCCCAGGCCGATGAGGTCGGACGTCTTCCGGGCCGGGCCGAAGAAGGGCGTGGCATCCCCGACGGTGTCGGTATCGATGGCGTCGGCATTGGCCAGGTCGGTCCCGAAGAAATCGGCCAGGACCGACAGATCCTGGCCGTCGATGGCGTTGTTTTGCAGGAGGTCGGCATCCGGGTCGAACAGGGGATCCCCTTGATTTTGTGAGAAGAGGCGCGCCAGGAGAGCAAGATCGAAGCCATCCACCCGCCCGGAACGATCAATGTCGGGGTTCTTGATCACGGCCTGCACCGGCGGCCCGGCCACGGCGAATACCTCGTAGTAGAACGCGGGGCCGGAGCCCGTGGTTCCCTGCCTGTGGCGCACCTCGACGGAATAGGCCGCATCCGCAGGGAGCGACGGAATGAGAACGAAAGGATCCGGACTGAAGGCGGAGCGGTCCCGGTCTGCCAGGAGGTTTCCCTGCCCGTCCCGGACCACGACCCGTGCATCCAGAAAGGATCCGATGCCAAACGCGTTCACGTTGACCAGAAGGGTGTCGCCCGCTCTCCCATTCACCGTATACCGGTCCACATCCGTGTCGGTATTCATGATCCCGCGGACCTCTTCTGAACCATCCAGGAGGATGGCCGAGCCTGCCTGATCGTTGGGCTCCCCTTCCTGCCTGGCGGGATCGACGAGACTCACGGCCAGCTCATATTCGAACCCGGTGATACTGCCCAGATTGTTCCGATCTCCAACCCCGATGAAAACCTCCCCACTGGTCGGCGGCACCACGCGGACATACCCATCCTTGTTGACCAGGGAAAAGTTCGCCCCCGCCGGGACAAGGCTGTTATCATCGCTCGAGGCAAACGCCCGGCCCAGATCCCGCCGCAGGAAGGTGGAAACCACGCTATCCATGATCTGCACGCCCTTGGAGGTGGAATTCAGATCCGCGACCAGCGCTTTCCCCGCGGGCACCTGGACCTTGTAGACATCCACATCCTGGGATGTCTGCAAGAGGCCGGAGATGCGGCCACTGCCTCCGGTGAGACTGATCGGAATCGCCTCGTCGAACGACTGATTCGGCTCCAGTTCGAAGACTCCTTGCCTGAATTTGGCGAAGAGAGTGTAGCCGGCCACGCTGTCATTCCCCAGGATTCCCTGGGCGGACGTGACGGAGAGCACGTACCGTCCCGGCTGAGGCAGGGGCAGCACCAGAGACGGGTTCTTGGGCCCCCCGGAGCCCGAGAAGACGGTCCGCAGGTCGGAGCCCAGAAGCTTGCCGTCCGGGTCGAACAGATCGATCTGCAGGAGGATGGCGAGATTGACCGGGTAGTCCAGCGTGATGATGGCGGTCTGGTCGGGCTGGGTGGTCTCGAAGCTGAAGAAATCCGCCGTTCCGAACCGCGGGTTCACGGTGACCTGGGTGGAGCCGGGCACCAGGTTTTCTTGCGTGACGAACTGGCGTTGCGCATTGGTGCGCAGCAGGATGAACTGGAGCGGCCCGCCCTCCGGGTCGGTGGCCGTGATCGGGAAGACCGCCTTCTGCGTGTCAACCGTGATCTGCTGGTCGGGGACCGGCACCAGGATCGGCTTCAGGTTGTCGCCGATCACCAGGTCGAAACTCTCCCGGGCCGAGAGAGGCGGTAAGCCATCATCGGTCACGACCACCGTGAGCGGAAACGACGCCGGAGGCAGTTCGGTCTCGCCATCATTTTTAGTACAGGTCGTCGCCGATGTGCCGCATTCGGCCAGCCGGGTCGCCGCATCGCCGCCCGATGTGCAGAAAGCGACGAAGGTGTTCTTTTGCGCCTCGCATTTGGCATCAGGGTCGTTGCAATCCCGCACGGGATCAAAAAGCGCCGGATCGTCTCCGTTGCAGATCGTGCCGACCAGCCCCTGGCTACAGGCAAAAACTTTCCCGCATTGACTGAAGTCGTCGAACGTCACATTCACGGCGACGGTCCCGGTGAGCGGGTTCGAGGGCGAGCCCAGAATGAGCTTTGCCAGGGAGGGAAAAGACTTCTTGGTGTGGACGTCCTCGATTCCTTCCACAACGGCCTGCAGCAGCCCGCCATCGGGATCGCTGGCCGTGAAAGTAAAAAGCCCTTTCAGCGACCCTGCGGGGAAAAAGATCTCCCCGATGGGATCCAGGACCGGCCTCACGTTGTTGCTCACGACGAGCTGAAACTGCACCGAATCACTCAGTGGAGGCGTGCCATCGTCCGTGGCCGTGACCGTGATGTCGAACAGCGCTGGAGGGCCGGAATCGGCCGCCGGATTGTTCGGGTCGAGGAGAAGACGGCCGGTCCCATCGCCGTTGTCGACCAGGGCCAGGAACGGCGGCAGGGGACTGGCGCTGAGGGTGAGCCCATCGCCGTCCGGATCGGTGGCCGCCAGGGAAATGGGGGAGAGGGTGCGGGAGGAGGGCGGCGTCTTCTGCTCGCTGACCGGGGTCAGCGAGGGAGGCCGGTTCTCTCCAATCACGAGCCTGACCGAGCCGAAGACTTTCCGGGGCGGCGTTCCCTCGTCCTGGACCAGATAGTCGAGAGTCTGGACTCCGTCCGGCGTCGGCCGGAAGGGAAACTCGCCAAGAATGGGGATGTCACTGTTTCCCACCAGAAAAGGAGTGGCCTGGGATGGGTCTTCGTTGGGCTCGCTCTCGGGGACACCTTCGGCGAGACTGATGACGTAGGAAGGGGTCAAGACCGAGTTGACCAGAATGTTCTTGATCCGGATGAAACCGTCGCCCGGCGGACTGGTCGCGGTCACCAGGACGGAGAAACCGAGAGTCGATGAACCTAACTCCCGGGTGGCCTCGCCCAGGACCTGGCCCGATGCATTCAGGACCTGAACCGTCGGAACATTGTTCTTCCCCGCGATGGCGCCGACGAAGACCCTGACGATGGTGCCCTGGATCAGGTCGAACTTGAAGAAATCTTCGTCGCCCTTGGTGTCGTATTCTCCCGCCAGGTTCAGGTTGTTCAGCGGCGGCACGTTGGCGGTGGCGATCGAGTTGTTCGGTTCGGACTCGACGAAGGTCGCCCCCTGCGCCCGTGCCTCCCCTGCCACCATGAAGGCCGCCAGGGCGGCGGCCAGACCGCCGGCCCGGATCATCACCCCTTCCTTGCTCCACCACATCTTCTTGCGCCCTCCCGCCTTTCGCAACCGGCGCGCCCGTGGAGAATACTCTATGATCCTGGCGTAGATCCGCCCCTTGCGCGGCCTATGTCACTCGCTCCCGGCCGCGGCAGAACACTCATCAGCCTGGATGCGCAGGAACCTATTCTACCGGAGGCTCCTGAGAATCGTCAACGCCGCCTCCCGGGTTTGCTGCAAGAACTCCGCGCCGCGCCTCTCCGCTCCCCGATCTGCGCCGGGGGAAGTCCTCGCGCTCGATCCACCGGAAACGGTTCTCATTTCACCGGCCGAGAGGGAGATGAGAACACTCTCCGCGGGCGCCGGAGCGACCACCAGGTAGCGCGTGGGCGGCTCCCTGCCCGGAACATCCACCCGGTAGATGCCAGTCTGCCCTGTATCGCGGAAAAACCAGCCGATCCGGCCCGATCCCGCCATCCGGATCTTCCGCCCCCCGGGGGTGATCAGGACAAGGGGCCCACCCCCGGCCACCGGGCCGAGATCCACCGGCTCGCCGGGGGCGCTGGAAAGACCGGGTGCGGCTCTTCCAGGCTGCACGCCTGCCGGGAGCACGGCGAACGAACGATCATCGCTGGGCCAGCCATCCCCGGGCAGGCGCTCCGCCACCACCCCGACCTCGCCTCCCTGGAGAGGAGCCGCCACCAGCCGGAGCTCCGGCCTGTTCCCGGCGGCCGGAAGACGACGGACCCCATCGGGCCACCATCCCTCCCCCGGGATGGTGGCCTCATCCTCTCCACAGCGCCCGCCGCGACACCATTGCAAGGGCACCTGGATCGTCACTCCACCCGGAGGCCCCGTCCCTCTCGAAGCCGGCCCGACCCGGACATTCTTCTCTGCGGGCCAGGGCACGCGATGGGCAATCAAGTGAATCTCCGCCGGCAGGTCAGGCGCGGACCTCGCGAAAGCAGAGCGCTGGAAATCGGAGATCAGATGAATCTCGCCTTTTCCACCCCGTGCCAGCAGCAGCTCGACCCCCCGCTCCAGGCCCACCCTGGGCGCCGTGCCGCGCCCGCGCGGGCGGAGGCCGGACCAGAGGGCTGCCTTGAGCTGCTCCGGATGCCCGGTGAATCCGATCTCCAGCCGGGCCTCGGTATCGAAGGAAACGAGGGCGGCCATCTCGCCCTGGCGCAAGTTCCAGAAGAGACGATCGGCGGCCTCGCGGGCCGCCTGCCAGACGGCTGTGTTCTCGAGGCTGGCGGAGCGGTCCAGGAGCACGACCAGCAAGCGCCGGCGCGGAGAGGATGGGCCGCGGGATCCGCCCCCCAGGGAGAACGCCACCAGGATCACCGCGAGCAGGCGGGCGGCGGCTCGCCCCGGGGGACGCATCCCTCACCCGCCGTGACGCGAACCGGATCCCTCCCCCGTTTCCTGCCGCCGCTGGAGAAAATCATGACGGACGGTTCGGGGGACCAGGCGGACCAGCACGCCGGTGAGGGCGAGAAAGTATGGCGCGGTTCGCGAGCGGGCCAGCAGGGGGCTCCCGGGGGGAAGCAC
This sequence comes from Acidobacteriota bacterium, assembly GCA_046757405.1. Classification (GTDB taxonomy): domain Bacteria; phylum Acidobacteriota; class Polarisedimenticolia; order SMYD01; family SMYD01; genus JBHHYE01. The sequence goes on from JBHHYE010000020.1 coordinate 53,753, forward strand.
GGCCGTGAGGGGCAGCAGGAGCGCGGCGGTCAGGACCCCCGCCAGAGCCACGCCCGCCAGCCCTCCGGCCAGACGGTCCATCCAGCGCAACCGCGCCAGCCGCAGGAACCGAATAACCAGGCGGCCCGCCAGGCTCAGCACCAGGACCACTCCGAGAAAAAGCACAGCGAAGGTCGCCAGGCGGGTCGCCGGCGAGGCACCTGGCCCGGGGAAAAGTCCATCGGCCAGGGGCCGGTAACAGGAGATGGCGGCCCACCAGGCCGCCAGGAGTGAGCCGCCGGCCAGGAGCAGGCGGAACAAGCCTTTGGCCATCCCCGCAAGGCCTGCGAGGAGGAGAAAGATGCCGATGGACAGGTCGAGAGGGTTCACGCGCACGCCACGGCCAGCCAGTTTATCATCCTGGGGCGCGCCCGCCCGGTGCAGCATGAGGGGATCACGGGTCGTGTGGTAAAATGCGCCGCTTTGTACGGCCGCCGGTCGCCGTAGGAGGACAAAGACCTATGAGAACCAATCCAGGGAGGAGAATCAGCCCCTTCCTTCGCCTCATGATGGCAGGCCTGCTCTCCAGCGCCGGACTTTTCCCATCGCCCGCTCCGGCACAGGCCTTGATGGAAATCCTGAGTGGCAGTGCCGGGCATATCGACACCGATGTTTTCAATTGCGGACGTCAGGGAGAAAAGCGGGTCGCCAAGGGGACAGCCAACCCTTGCGATCTGTCCTATCGGATCTATTGTGTCGATCAACCGGATGAGGTGAACGCGCCGGCCCGGCCGGCCCGCGGCTTCCCCACCTACAAACCCAAGAAACAGCTCTATCTCGCTCCGGGCCTCCTCACGGCAAATTACCCGCGGGCTTCCAGCCTGGGGCCGGGTCATGTCTGGAACCTGGTCTGGGATGGGGTGCAGAACCGTGACAAGCCCGACCATGTGGGTTATTACGGCGGCGTATCCCAGATCGTGAACAGCGGCGAACTGGGGAATCCCATCAGTGCCAACTGCCTTCCAGTGCGGGGCCAGTACGCATGCTTCGGCAAGCTGGTGGCCGGAGAGGCCGCAGGAATCAAGAACACGCCTTTGGGCAACATACGCCCTGTCGGCTCGCTGTCTCCCCTCCCGGTGCCCCTTCTCGTCCGTAACGGCGTGAAGACCGTTTCCTTCGCCTGGGAAGAACCAGCCAGCCAGGTCAGCCGCGATGGAGCACCGCTTCCCATCACCGGCTACCGCTTGTTCATCTATCCCAATCCGGTCTCGCCGCCCAGCCAGGCGGATCTCGAGGCTTCCGCCGTGGCCGTGGAGAAAGACTTGCCCCTCTCGACCACCCGTCTGGAACTCCCACGCTCCGATGCCGCGTTGTCAAAGGCGGTGACCTTCTCGGCGGCGCTGCACCTGGTGTACAGCGGCGGCCTGGAATCCCTGTACTTCTCGGCCAACAACCGGCCCACGGGCGTGGCTTTCGCGGATACGGCGTCCACCAAGGAGACCGACGATGCCGCCGCCGGGACGGGAGCCGTGGCGCGTGCCATCGATATCGAGGACGTCTTCCTGGAGATCCGGCAGAAGAAAGACCCCGCCGGCGCCGACCTACCCCTTTTCTATGCCACGGTGGATCTCGTGGGAGAGCCGGCAGGAAAGTTTCTGGATGGGACCACGGTCAAGCTTCTGATCGATTTTAATAGCCACGGACTGGCCGAGGCGAGCTCCGAACCAGGCAAGAAAAGCTCCCCGGATGTCACGCTCGAGGCCAGGCTGCACCGGCAGGGAAAGAATCCCATCCAGGCTGATTTCTCGGGCCTCCCTCACCTGGCGGCGGAGAGTTCCTTGGATTCCACGCATGGCCGGGTAGTCTTTGCCGCTCCTCTCTCGGACCTGACCGGCGCGGTCAACGACCAGAAGTTGCGCTCCGCGGATATCGGCAATCGACAGCGGCGCGTTCTGATCTGGGCGGAGTCCCGCCGGGAGAACGATCTCGACCGGGCTCCCAACACCAATGACGGGGGTCCGCCCTCGGTAGCCGGCGAGGTCATTCCGTTCATCTTCTAGTTCTAGGCCGGGCTGCGGCCTCCCGGCACCGCCAAGCCGCGTCGTTCCGGAGCCTCCTTCCTGGCCGGTAAAGACCGGGTGGACCACCGGTGTCCCGCATACAGACCCAGGTACAGGATCCCGCTGGCCAGGTGGATCCAGACCACGCGGTCCAGCCACACCTGCGCCGTGAGGACCTGAATCAGCACCCCGGACAGCACCAGCGGCGCGAACAACCCGGTCACCCAGAGACCGGTCAGGCGACCTCGCGGACGCCGCTTTTGCCACTGGGCCAGAACGTGAGTCGAAAAGACCAGGCCGAAGGCGAAAATGAGAAACGGAACGGCGACCAGATGGGCCTTCAACACCCAAGGCTGCCAGGGATGGCGGACCACCGAGAACGGATCATCCGTGGCCAGCCATGTCTTCAGCACGTAGAGGCAGAGACCGGTCCCGCCCGCCAGGAGGGTGGAAAGGCTCAGAAGCCACGACTCGAACCGGCTCACGGCTCCGGCTCCCCGAACGGCATGATCACCTTGTGGAGGGCCAGGACCCGGCGCGCGGCGGCGGTGATGGCGCGCGCGGTGAGCGTACCTCCCGTCATGGGACGGATGCCCCGCTTCATGGCCAGCTCGTCATCGAGGGGCCGGCCCCTGAACTGGTCGATCCAGGCCGGCGTAGGCAGATAGTCCTGCGGTTCCTCGAAAGCGATGACTTCGATCCGGCCGATCCGATCGCCGGGAAGGACCACCACCATGATCGTCTCCGCCTCCGTTCGAACCGTGTGGGTGTCGAAGTAAGCCGCTCCCACCGGACGGCCCTCCGCCGAGGCAAGGTAGTAGGGCACCATGGCCCGGCTTGCGGAGACACCGGCGCCAGCCAGCCGATGGACCTCCTCCAGCTCCGACTCATCCAGAAAAGCGGTCCGCCGCTCCACCCGGGCCTCCGGAAAGGCGAGCTTCAACGCCTCGTCCTGCGAGAGAAGAACCTTCGCATCTGAAGGCGTTGCCGACGCCAGATGCGCCGCGGCCAGGAAGGCCAGCGCGGCCGCGCGCCGGTTCAGACGGTGAGACCGTCCCATTTCCGCATTCCTCAACACATCGCCTCCCCTAGAAGAGCCAGCCGATAGCCAGGCTCCATTGATCCGTGCCTGTGCCCGCTCTGTTGTCCTGGTTCTGGAAGTCGAGTTTCAGCACGACATTCTCGATCGGCTTGTAGCTCATCCCGAAGGTCCACAGTTCCACGTCACGGGCCGGGTCCCGCAAGAACCCCGAAGGGACCTCCGCCTGGGTATCGAACTCCTCATGGCGGACGAACGGAGTCAGCGCCTGCTGTGTCTTCAGGCGGGAGAGGACATCATACCCGACCTGGAGGTAGTGCCCGTTCATCTCCGCGCCCACCGAATCCGAACCACTCAGCCCCTGGAAATCATTGATGAGGTCCGCATCGTCGAGATCCACGTGCACGTAGAGCCCCCGGGCCTCCAGCCCGCGCCATCTCCACTCGGCATGGAGGTCCAGGATGTCGGTCCTCGCCTGGATCGTCTCCTGGGTGGACGGCGCCACGGCCCCCTGTCCCGAATCGCCGGTGTAGAACGCCCCACCCAGGGTCAGGCCGGGCGCCAGCTGCCAGTCGGCCCGCACCACCAGGGCCAGGTCCTCGGCCAGGGCATCGGCGCCTTTCTGGCGCCCGCCGCGGAGGCCGCCCGCGCCGAAGCCATCATTCTCGCCCTTGAGGCCGGCCCCGTCGAAGCCGGTGACCAGGTAGGCGCGGTAGGAGACCTGGCCCAGCCTTCCGAACACGCCGGCGCCGTTCTCCCGCCAGGTGGTGGGGATGAGCCTCCGCTCCAGCTCGGGGCGCTTGGCACCCAGAAAAACCGGCGGCTCATGGAGCTCATTCAAGAACCCCATCGGCATCAGCAGGAGGCCCGCGCGCGCGTTGATCTTCTCGTTGAAGAGAAAATCCAGGTAGGCGAACTCCACCGAGGCCTCTCCCCCCTTGCCCGTGGTGCCACGCTCGAACTCCAGCTCGGAGTTGAACAGGAGATGATCACTGAACCGGTACCCGATGTAGAACACCGCGCGCTTTAGGTCGGCTGCGTTGACGGCGCCGGAGGGAGATCCGTCGTCCCGGCGCGCGTCGGGGTTCTCGAAGAGCATCTCGCCGTAACCGCCGATGCTGACTCCCTGTTTCTTGTGGTACACCTTGGAGGCGGCGGGGCCAAAGCCATGGACGGATCCGGCCGCCTCATCAGCCGCCTCCCCGATGGTCAGCTTTTCGATCTCGCGGGAGAGGATCTCCATGCGCCGTTGCAGCTCGAGGACCACGTCCCCGGCGGGAGCCGTCTCCCGCCGGCGGAGGGCGGCCAGGTCCTCTTCCAGCTGGTGGATCTTCTCTTCCATTTCCTCGAGACGCGTGTTGCCGTCCGGTGATGCGCCCTCGTTCCGGGGGCTGATTGCGGCCGGGGCCGGCGGTTCGGCTCCGGCCGCCGGCGCCGGCACCGTTCCCCAGAAGGCCGCAGCCAGAAGAATTCCCCAGGCCGCGGCGGGGTGCACGCCGGAGAGATGCCCCTTGAGTGGTGTCCAGCTCATAGCAGTTCCTTTCTATGGTTCGGTGAGAAGGCAAAGGTGGAGGTGATAGAGCGGCATTCCGGGAGTCTGACGCGCCTTCAGTCCGCCGGTGACCGACTCGAGAAACAAGGCCTCCAGCCCGGGCCGGGAGGCCGCGAAGGCCAGGCCTTCCTCCGGCCCCATGACGAACAGCGCGGTCGACATGACGTCGGCCTCCAGAGGGTCGGCGCTCACCACCGTGACGCTGCCGAAATCGGGCGCCGGTTTCCCGGTGCGCGGGTCGAGAATGTGCCCGAGGCGGCGGCCGCCGGCCCGCACGAACCGCTCGCTGTCGGAGGAGGTGGCCACCGAGACCCCGCTGACCCGGAGTGTCCCTGCGGACCGCCCCCGATGGCGAGGATCGGCGAGATCCACAACCCGGCCGGCCCCGCCCCGAGAGACCAGGACCTGCCCACCGAAGTTCATCAGCCAGTGGTCCAGCCGCCCTGAAAGAGAGCGGCCGGCCTTCTTCAGGGCGAGCCCCTTGCCGAATCCCCCCGCATCCAGCAGAGCACCCGGCGCGCGGCGGATGGCGGTGCCGGCGCCGGGTGTGAGATGGAAGAGAGCCATACCGGAGGCTCTCCGCGCCAGGGTGAGCTCCCGGGCGGAAGGAATGCGTCCCGGACCACGGAGATCCCATGCCGCGACCAGCCGTCCGATCGCCGGGTCAAAGGCGCCTCCGGTTTCCCTGGTTCGGTCGCCCAGCCAGACCAGGAGATCCATGAGATCACGATCCAGGGGCACAGGGGTCTCCACCGGGGCGGCGTTCAGCCGCGCCAGGGCGGTGCCGGCCCGCCAGGTGGAAAGCCGGGCCTCGGTCGATTCGGTGGCCCGGAAGGCCGCTTCGATGGCGGCCAGCCCGCGGGCCCGGCTGGATGCCCACCCATCGATGGCGCAAGTGGTTCCCATGAGGAATGCCCGGCGCTCCACGTGCACCCGTCCGCCCGGATCCGGGATGACTTCTCCTGCCTGCACTCCGGCGAGCAGAGCCCGAGCCGTCAGGAAAGAAAAGAAAATAATGAATTTGAGACTCATTCTCATATTATCAGTTCACAAAGCTTCTCACAGGCTTCTCCATGGAGCCGATCAGGGGTATCTCAGGACGCGCCGGTGCGCCGCCGGCAACTCTTGCAAAGGCCCCAGATCTGATGCGAGTGACTCTGGGGTTCGAAATCGAAGGAGGCGCAGATCAGGTTCTGCAGAGCCTCGATTTCCTCGTTGTGGAACTCGAAGATGGCACCGCAGCCGGTGCAGTAGAGGTGGTCGTGGTGGAAATGACCATGGACCGTGTGGACCCGTTCGTAGTGCGCTCCCCCGCCGCGAAAGGTCTCCCGGTGTACCAGGCCACTGGCAATCAAGAGATCCAGGGTCCGGTAAATCGTCGCGCGGGAAATCCGCAGCCCGTTGGTTCTGAAGCGCACCAGAAGGTCTTCCGGCCGGAAGTGCCCCTCGATACGGTAGACCTCCTCTAGGATCTGCTCGCGCTCGCGGGTCAGCTTCAATCCGTTCCGGCGCAGATGGTCCCGGAAGGCGACGGCCTGATTGCCCGCCAGAGTGGTCTCTGGCAAGCGGACACCAGGGCTGGATTGCGGCTGGTCGGTTTTCATTCGGGTCGGCTGGAACGAGTCATTTAAGATTGCGTCTCAATTTCGATTGAACTTTACCTCATCGCCCCCTCCCTGTCCATACCCGGGATGCTACTCTCTCGCCGTGACCCGCTCCGTCCACCTCGTCGGCATCTGCGGCACCGGAATGGGGTCGCTGGCGGGTCTCTTCAAGGCGTCGGGCTGGGAGGTGTCAGGCTCCGATACGGGGATCTATCCTCCCATGAGCGAGCAACTGGCCCGCCTGGGTGTCCCGATCCTGGAGGGGTTCGAGGCGGGCCACCTGGAGAGCGGGCCGGACCTGGTGGTGGTGGGCAACATCGCCCGCGCCGACAACCCGGAAGCCGTCGAGGCCCGGCGGCGCGCCATCCCGGTCACTTCCATGGCGGAGGCCACGGCCCGGCACTTTCTGGAAGGCCGCCACGCCGTGGTGGTGGCCGGCACCCACGGCAAGACCACCACCGCCTCCCTCCTGGCCTGGACGCTGACGGCCACAGGTCACGAGCCCAGCTTTCTCATCGGCGGCGTGATGGCCAATCTGGGGGTCACGTTTCGCCTGGGAAGCGGTCCGACTTTCGTGATCGAGGGGGACGAATACGAGAACGCGTTTTTCGACCGGAATCCCAAGTTTCTTCATTATCAACCCCGGACAGCCATCCTCACGAGCATCGAGTGGGATCACATCGAGGTCTTCCCGGATCTGGAGGCTGTGAAGACGGCCTTCCGCCGGTTCCTGGGCTGCCTCCCCGCCGACGGGCACCTGGTGGCTTGCGCTGACGACCGGGAAATCGATGCGGTGGTCGGTGCCTGCCGCGCTCCGGTGACCCGCTACTCCATGGAGACGGAAGCAGCCACCCGAGCACGCCTCCTGGAAGCCGGATCCATGGGAAGCGCCTTCGAGGTGGTGCGCAACGGCCGGCTTTTCGGGCGCTTCCGCTCGCCTCTCGCCGGGCATCACAACCTTCTCAACCTGACGGCCACCGTCGAGACCCTGGCACAGCTCGGTCTGGGACCCGAGGCGATCGCCAAGGGGCTGGCATCGTTCTCCGGCGTCCACCGGCGGCAGGAGCTCTGCGGTGAAGTGGGAGAGGTTGCCATCATCGATGATTTCGCCCACCATCCCACCGCCGTACGCGAGACGCTGCGCTCTCTGCGGACCCGCTTCCCGGGACGGCGTCTGGTGGCCGTCTTCGAGCCCCGGACCAACTCCAGCCGCAGGGCGGTCTTCCAGGCCGACTACCAGCGTGCGCTGGCCGAGGCGGATCGAGTGATCGTGGCGCGCGTCCATCGCCCGGAGCTCATCCCTCCCGGGCAGCGGTTCGATCCTCATGCCCTGGTCACGTCCCTCCGCCGTGCCGGCACGCCCGCCGATTACCTGCCGCAGGTGGACCAGATCGTGGCCGACCTCTCCTCGGCCAGCTGCGCAGGGGATGTGATTGCGGTGATGTCCAACGGCTCGTTCGGCGGACTGCCCCGGCGCTTGCTGCACGCCCTGCCGTCGCGCGCCAGGCCGTGCGGAGAGGTTTCGCCCCCGTCCCGCCCCGCCTCCGAAGGTCAGTGAGGCCTCCGTTTCAGGCGGGCGTGGCCGCGGCCCCCCCCCCGCCCCCCCCCCGGGGCCAGGGC
>JBHHYE010000021.1:0-58595 GCA_046757405.1 Acidobacteriota bacterium
TAAGTTAGATAATTGGCGCGGTTCTGTCAAAACAAAAAAAGAGAATTGTTGAGCCGGCCGTGACTCAATGCTTCAGGGCGCCGAGACAACGGCACGCTTCGCGGAGATCCGCCTCCTGCTTGGCAAAGCAGATGCGGACCTGCTGGCGGCCTTCCGCCGGGTCGGCATAGAAAGATCCTCCCGGGACGGTGGCGACCTTGGCCTTCTCCAGGAGAAAACGGGCCGCCGCCGCGTCATCGGGCAGTCCCAGAGAGGAGACGTCCGCCAGCAGATAGTACGCCCCCTGGGGAGAGAAGGGAGCCAGCCCGGCCGCCCGGCAGGCCTCCAGCGTCATGTCACGCTTGCGGGCATAATCCTGGCCCATGCCGCGGTAATAGGACGGAGGCGAGTGGAAGGCTTCCACCAGGGCATGCTGGAGCGGGGTCGGGGCGCAGATGGAGAGCAGGTCGTTCAGGATGCCGATCTTTTCCATCCAGGCCACGGGACCCACCGCGTAACCCAGGCGCCAGCCGGTCATGTTGTAGGTCTTGGAGAAGCCGGAGAGGGTGAGGGTGCGGTCCTCCATGCCGGGCAACGATCCCATGCTCACATGCCGGCGGCCGTCGTAGAGAATGTATTCGTAAATCTCGTCGGTGATGGCCAGGGCGTCGTGCCGCCGGCAGAGGGAGCCGATGAAGGCCAGCTCGTCGCGGGTGAAGACCTTCCCGCAGGGGTTGGAGGGGGTGTTGACGACCACCGCCGCGGTCCGGCCGCTGAAGGCTGATTCCAGATCCTCCCGGTGGAAATCCCAGTCCGGCGGATGGAGGGCGACGAAGCGGACCGTGGCGCCGCACAGCTTCAGGATGTTCAGGTGGTAGCCGTAGAAGGGCGAGAAGAGGACCACCTCGTCCCCGGGATTCACCGCCGCCAGGCAGGCCGCCACGAACCCTCCGGTGGCCCCGACCGTCACCACCACCTGGGTGGCGGGATCGCACCGGATCCCGTTGTAATCCTCCATCTTCCGGGCAATCTTCCGCCTCAGGGGCTCGATGCCGGGATAGGGTGAGTAGATGCTCTGATCCGCCCGGATGGCTGTAGTGGCGGCTTCCTTGATGCGGTCCGGGACCGGCTGGTCACAGATCCCCTGGCCCAGGTTGATCCCGCCCAGCCGGGCGCACTCCAGCGACATCCGGCGGATATCCGACTGGGCCAGACCCTGGATCCGCCGGGCGAACGCGCCCGCCCTCGCCGGCGCCGGCCGGCTCATGCCGTGGAGCTCCGCCGTGTCTTCTCGAGAGCCTGCACCATGGCGGCGCAGAAGGCCGGCAGGTCATCCGGTTTGCGCGAGGTGATCAGGTTGCCGTCCACCACCACCTGGCGATCCACGACCTCCGCCCCCGCGTGGATCATGTCGTCGCGGATGGCCCGGTAGCAGGTCAGGGTCCGTCCGCGCGCCACCCCCGCCGACGCCAGGACCCATCCGGCGTGGCAGATGGCGGCCACCATGCGGCCGCGCTCGAAGATCCCCTGGACCAGCTTGAGCACTCCGTCATCCTGGCGCAGGCGGTCGGGGGCCCAGCCTCCCGGAATGACGACTCCCAGAAACTGATCCGCCCGGGCCTGGGCGGCGGACCGGGTGGCGGTGACGGGATAGCCGAGCTTGGAGGCGTACGTCCGTTCCTCCGGGGCCACCACCACGGTTTCGTACCCCTCTTCCCGCAGGCGGTAAAAAGGCACCCAGAGCTCCAGTTCCTGATAACCGTTTTCCGCCAGAATGGCGACGGTGCCGGCGCGCGCGTCCTTGTTGTCCATGGTCTTCTCCCGTTCGTTGGCAAGGGTCCGAACGTTTATGTTAGAACCTGGAGCGGGGGGATGTCAGGCCAGGCCCGATCCTCCCCGCGGGACCCATGCATCCGGAAGCCGATGAGCACCAGGAAACGTCCCTCTCCGCCGGAGAGAAGACCCGGCTGCTCCGCCTGGCCCGGGAGTCGCTGGCCGATCTCCTGGGCGAGGCGCCCGCCGGCCCCGAGGCCGCGGAGACGCCCCGGCCGCCGGAAGCGCTGCAGGCTCAGCGCGGCTGCTTCGTCTCTCTCCATACCGGTTCGCGGCTCCGCGGCTGTATCGGCACCCTGTCCTCCACCACGCCCCTCTTCGAGACGGTGCCGCGCCTGGCCAGGGCCGCCGCCGCCCAGGACTACCGGTTCGCGCCGGTGACCGCCCGGGAGCTGGAGGACCTTCGGATCGAGATCTCCGTCCTCGGCCCGCTGGTCGCCATCGATTCTTTGGATCGGATCCAGGTGGGACGGCACGGCCTCGTGGTGGGACGCGGCGAGTGCCGGGGTGTGCTGCTCCCCCAGGTGGCCGCGGCCGAGAACTGGGACGCCGAGACGTTTCTCTCCCGCACCTGCGCCAAGGCCGGCCTGCCGGCCGGCTGCTGGCGGGCCTGGGCGGCGGGCCGGGACCGGGACCTGAAGGTGGAGATCTTCACGGCGCAGGTCTTCGCCGAGGATGAGGAGGACGAGCCGCCGGACAGCCCCCGGTGATCAGTCCACCAGTTGAACCTGGTCGCCGGCGTAAATTTCCCGCCACGAAGACATGATCTTGGCCGTGGAGGTGTGATCCTGGCTGGCCAGGACCACCAGCTCTCCCAGCATCTTCCGTGGAATCTCCCGGCCGCTGCGCAGCCGGCGCACCTGGAAGGCCGGAATGCTGGACTTGTGCTTGGGGCGCCAGCCGAACAGGCCCGCCTCGTTGGGCCTGGGGTAGGTCACCTCATCGCGGTAGATCATCATGTAATCGCCGGCGGCAATCCCGTCCGACTCACCCAGGTCGATGTAGATGATATCGCCCTCGCCGAACGCATGGCGCATGTCCCGCGCATAGATGACGTAACCCGCCGTCTTGCCGTTGTCACGAACTCCGTACCGTTCGAGGTCGATCTCGCGCCGCTTGGGGGAGGCCAGATCGGTATACGGGACCAGATCGTAGCCCAGGTGGACCGAGTCGCAGCCGTCGACGATCTCCACCGTGGACGTGCTCCCCTGCACCGCGATGACCTCAACCGTGGCCATGCGGCGCACCAGCCGCCCCAGGGAGTTCCCGTCGACCGGGTGCTTGATCTTGTTCTCCTGATGCACGACGAAGAAGCGGTCGCCGGCGGCAATCCCCGCGTCGCTCCCCTGGTTGGCGTACATCACGTCGCCGGTGGCGAAGCCGGCCTTTTGCTCCTCCTCGCCGGCATAGAGATACAGGTCGCTCTCCCAGCGTTCCGGAAGGATGTATCCCGAGCAGAGCATCTCGCTGTGGTCCGCCGCGCTATCGGGATCGGGCTTCATCCACTTTTGCCCCGGCCGCCCGCTGGGCTCCTCGGGAGGCAGCAGGGCGATCTCGGCCGCTTCCTCCTCGGTGCTCTCGGCGGGTTCCACCTCGGGAGGCGTGGTCTCGTCGGCAACCACCGTCACCGGACCCGGCAGGGTCAGCGGGTCGCCGGGGTAGATCCAGTGGGAATCCAGAATGTAGCGGTTCCGATCCCAGATGCGGGGCCAGAGGAAGGGGTCGTTCAGGTCGCGTTCCGCCAGGTCCCAGAGAGTGTCTCCCTTCTCGATGAGATAAACCTGCGCCCCGTCGGCCGGCACGGGCGGGTCCCAGGGAGTCCAGTGGCCACGGACGAGCTTGAGGTTCGTCGGGGGACGGGTGGAGGAAGACGCGGTCGAATCGGTGGTCGTGGTCGTCGCCGGGACTGCCAGCGGCAGGACGAGAGCCAGCACAACCCACACACTGCCTTTCTGCATCAGGTTCTCTCCTCTTCGAGGCACACGGGCTGCGGTCCGGGATGATTGCAAGGGTGAATATAGGCGCCGTCCGGGGCGTGTCAATCGCCGGCTCGGGGAGGGAGGGGAGCGGCTAGGAGGAGCTGTCCGGCGGCGCGGTGCCGCCCTTGCCGGCCAGGGCCTTCAAGCGCTCCCGGGCGCGGCCGGCCGCCCAGCTCTCGGGATAGTCGCTCACCACCCGCTCCAGCGCCCGGCGGGCGTCGGAGACCCGGCCCAGGCCCAGGAGGGCATCGGAGCTCTTCAGCCAGGCCTCGGGGACCTTGTCGCCTTCCGGATACGTCTCGATGACCAGGCGGTAAGCCTCGAGCGCGGCTTCGTAGTCTCCCCGGGCCAGGGAACATTCTCCGAGCCAGTACTGGGCGCTGTCTGCCAGACCGGCCCGGGGAAACAGGGTGAGGAAGCGGGAGAACGATGCGGCGGCCCTCTCGAAATCTCCCTGGCTGTAGGCGGAGTATCCCGCGTGAAACAGATCGAGACCGCCGGAGCCGGGCTCCGGAGGCTCCGCGGCGGGGGCCGCGGGGGCCGCCGGCGCGCCCGCCTTCTCCGCCGGGCGCGTCACGATGGCGGCCGGGTAATCTCTCGCCACCGCCGTCCGGGGTTCCGGCTCGCCGGTGAAGACGCGATCCAGGTCCGCGTCGGCCGCCTTCTCGTTCTTCACGGGTAATGGCGGCGCCGGGGAATCCGCTTTCTGTTGCGCGAGCCGCTTCCGGCGGGCTTTCTCCTCGCTGATGAGCCGGTCCGCCATCCGATCCGCGTCCGCTTTTTGACGCGCATAGGCCAGCTCTTTACGGTGCGCGGCGGCTTTCTTCTGGCGGGAGGTCGTCCGGGCGGCCGCGTCTCCGCCGATCAGCAGGACCAGTCCGGCGGCGGCCAGGCCGGCCATGATCCGTTTCCGGTGCGAAGAACGCAATCAGGCTCCGGCGTGCGCCGTCTCCCGGACCTTCTTGATGCGGGGGAGCAGCTCCGCTTTGAGATCCACCGCGGAGCCCAGGAGAACCGTGTTGACCTGTCCATCCGGCGTCACCACCACCGTGGTCGGCGTGGTGCGGACGCGGTATTCGTCGAAGATCTTGTGTTCCAGGTCCGCCACCGTGGGGAACTGCAGATCGTTGAGGCGGATGAAATCCATGGTGCGCTTGCGCACCCCGTCATTGCCCACCTTGACCACCCCGATGATGTTGAGGGCCTCCCGGTGTTGCCGGAAAAAAGCGTTCAGGATCGGCATCTCCTTCTTGCAATGCCCGCAATCCGGCGACCAGAAGACCAGGAGCGTCAGCTTGCCGTCGGCAATGAAATCGGCGAAGCGCAGGGCCTTGTTATCAGGCACCTCGTTCAAGGTGAAGTCCAGGTAGGGGCCATTGATGAGCTCGGTGACCGGATAGTGGCGGGGCAGCCGGGTGATGGTGGGGTGTCCGCCGCCCTCAAGGGCCGTGGTCAGGTAGCGGGCCAGGGTGATGTCGCCCATGACCTTGTGCTTGAGATTGAACGCTCCCACCACCCGCGCGATGCGCTCGGGATCCACCACCGTGATGTGGGGAACGGTGGCCGCCCGGACGGTGCGCTGAATCCTGTATTTTTCATCCCAGATCACCGGGATATCCACGTTCAGGGCGGCCAGCCGCTGGGTGACCTGGGTCTGGGTCTTGCCCCGGACCGGTACCACTCCGACGAGCACGAGATTCTTCTTGCCGGCGCTCCAGCGGGCCATGTCCTGGAGATTTCGTTCGGAGGCCGCGTCGCCGGCCACCCAGTAGAAGAGGACCAGGTACTTCCCCTTGATCGCCGCGTCCAGATCGAAATCCGTCAATCCGGCGGGTTCCGACCCGGATCCGGCCTGCAGGATCTTGAAAGGCTTCTGGGACGGGAGAGTGCTTCCGGGGGTCAACGGCTTCACCGGGGCCACCGGAGCGGGCGCCGCCAGAGCCAGGTAAAGGGGCGCCGCCATCCCCAAGGCGAGCATTCCGAGAACCGTGCGGTGGCCGCGCATACCCCAGATTGTTAGCACACGCTTCCGGTTTCAGGCAATCGCCGCCCGCCTGGAACGGTTGCAGGGCGTTGATTCCCCGCGTCCGACTCCCTAGACTCGCCGGAGTGCCCCGCTTCCGCAAGGCCATCTACACGCTCCTGACCCTGACCCTGGCCTTCAGCCTGGCCGAGGGACTCCTCAGGGCCGCGGGCTTCCGCTACCAGAGAGTCACCACCTACCTGCAGTTCAACTACCCCCGTCCCGGTTTTCTCAAGGCTTTCTTCGAGCTCGACCCGGACCTTCTCTACCGGATCCGCTGGACGGTGCGCCAGCGGAACGTGGATCTGACCTGGGAGCCGCGCTTCCAGCTCAAGATCCGCGATTCCCGCACCTTCGGCCCCAAACCGGCCGGGACGCTCCGCGTGCTGGCCCTGGGAGACTCGTCCACCTACGGCGTCAACACTCCGGAGCCCTGGCCCACCCGCCTGCAGCATGAGCTGGACCGCCGCTTTCCCCCGGGCCGCTTCCAGGTGCTCAACCTGGGTGTGCCGGGCTACACGGCCTTCCAGGGACGAAAGGTGCTGGAGACGCGCGCCGGCCGGCTGGAGCCGGACCTCGTGGTGATCTCGTTCGGCTGGAACGATCACCTCCTGGCCATGGGATACGAAGATGCCCACCAGCGGGTGGGCGGCGCCGCCGTGGTCCGGATCCGCAATCTTCTCTCCCGGAGCCGCGTCTACCAGCTGCTGTCATGGTGCATCGCCAGGGCGCGGGGCGGCGCACCGCCGGGCGGCGGGAAGGGTGCGCCGGACACCCGGGGAGACGGCCTCTTCGCGGCGCTCCGGCGCGTGGGGCCGGAGGCGTTCGCCGCGGACCTGACGGCCATGGTGAACACCGCCCGGGCCCACGGGGCCCGCGCTCTGCTCTGCACCTATCCCACGGCGCTCTCGCTGCTGGAAGACCTGGGAATGGCTCCGCCGGACTGGCTGGTGGCCACCCACGCGGGCGCGGGCTCCGTTGCCGACGTGGTGCGGCTGCAGGATCGGTACAACCGGGAGGTGCGTGAGGTGGCCCGCCGGTCCGGGGTCCGGCTGGTGGACCTGGAAGCGGCCTTCCGGAAGACCGGCAAGGCGCTCCTGTTCGACGACCCGGGCCGGGACATGATCCACCCCAACGACCGGGGATATGATCTCATCACGCGACAGGTGGCCCGTGCCCTCCAGGAAGAGGTGACCCGGCGGTGAGCTTCAACCCATAAAAAGAAAGAGCGGTCCGCCCGTAGGCGCGCCGGTCGAAGCGCTCCAGGCGGCCGATCTGATCCGGCAGCGCCGTTCCGGCCGCATGTTCCACCACCACCACCGCGTTCTCCGCCAGCAGACGCCGGTCCAGCTTCTCCAGGACCGCGCACTCGAGGCCGGCGGCGTAGGGGGGATCGAGAAAGACCAGCCGGTACCGCGCCGACGCGTCCCCCGCGGCGCCCGCCGCCAGGAAGCGCTCCACGGTCGATGGCACCAGCCGCGAGCGCTCGAGAAGACCGCACCGCTCGAGATTGCCCCGCACGGTCCGGCACGCCGCCGCATCCGACTCCACGAAGGTGGCCCGGCGGGCGCCGCGGGAAAGCGCCTCGATACCCAGGGCTCCGGTGCCGGCGAACAGATCCAGGACCTGCGCGTCCCGGGGACGTCCCCCCGCGCCCCCGGCTTCGAGGATGGAGAAGAGGGCCTCCCGCACCCGATCGGCGGTGGGCCGGACCCGGCGGCCGCCCACCGGCTGCAACCGCCGCCCCCGGAGGCTCCCGGCGATGATCCGCATGGATCCGGCTCAGTCTGGCGCGGCAGGCGTTTCGGTGGCCAGGACAATCCCCGGGGCCTCGCTGCGGCGAGCAACATCCATCACCTGGACAATGGTCTCGTAGTCGACCTCGCCGTCCCCGTAGATGGTCACGGGCTCCTGCGGAGATTTCTTGATCGCTTTTCGCATCAGGGTCTCCAGGTCGGCCAGGGAGACCAGCTTCCCCTCGAAGTGAATGGCTCCGTCGGCGGAGATGCGGACACTCATCTCCCTGCGGCTCTCCGCCTCCTGCCCCGACTGGGCCTCCGGGAGATCCAGGGGGATGCCGGTGTCCGAGAGGAAGGTGGTGGTCACCACGAAAAAAATGAGCAGCTGGAAGACCACGTCGATGAGCGGCGAGAGGTCGATGCGCGGCTCGGCGCGCTTGGGCAGGGGAAACGGCATGGGTCGGCGGCCTCAGACCTCCGCCGGAGCGGCCTGCCGGGGGGCAGGGCTGCCGGAGGCGCCCACGGCTTCCTGCACCGGGGTGCCGTCGACCTGGTAAAAGCGGTTGGTCAGGGAGAGCACACGGCTCTCGATGTCGAGAACGATGGTCTCCGCCCGCCGGGAGAACACGTTGTACATCACCAGCGTCGGGATGGCGATGATGAGGCCGAAGGCGGTGGTGACGAGCGCCATGGAAATACCGCTGGACAGGCTGGCCGCCTGTCCCAGCCCCTGGCGCGCCACCTGGGTGAACACCTGGATCATCCCCAGCACGGTCCCGAGCAGGCCCAGGAGCGGCGCGATGCTGGCGATGGTCCCCAGGGTGCCCAGGTAGCATCCCACCCGGGGAATCTCACGCCGGCCGGCCGCCTCGGTCGCCTCCCGCATGGCTTCCCGGCCGAAGGGGAACGCCTCCAGGGCGGCGCGGATCACGTTCGGAAACACGCCCGGCTGCTGGCGGCACAGTTCCAGGGCGCGGCTGAAGGCCCGCGCCTCCACCAGCGTCTCGATGCGCGTGGTGACGACGGGAGGAAGAAAGCGCGAGGGGCGCAGGTTGATGAGCCGCTCGATGGTGATCGCCACCGAGAGCAGCGAACAGAGCAAGAGCGGCCACATGATCCAGCCACCCTGGGAAAAGAGATCCAGGAAGTTCAACGGCATCTCCGGCAGGAAGTCAAGAGGTCGTGGAAAGATACCGTCCGCGCTTCCAGGGTGTCAACGCGGGGCATGATGGGCCTGTGGGTTCATTCGGGAGGCTCCACGTTGTAGTAGAACCCGGCGCGGATCAGGAGGGTGTCATCGGGATAATCGTCCGGGAGCGGGGGAAGGAGAACATTTCTCAGGGTCTTCTGCACCGAACGGTCGAGCTCCAGGGCCCCCGAAGGATGGATCATCTGCAAGTTCACCACCGAGCCTTCCCGCGTCACCAGGAAGTCCACTCCGGTGACGCCGCGGGTCCGGTTCATGATGCGGGCATAGCGGTTCCAGATCTCCGAGTCGCTGGCCACCCGGGCCCCGAGCATGTCCTGCCAGACCCGCTCATGCCAGGCCGTCAGGTTGCGGTTCCACTCGTTGAGCACGCGGGAATGGAACTCGGCCAGCCACGGCCCGAAGTCAGCTCCCTTGGAATCAAAAGAGAGGGTGCCGATCTTCACCGGAAAGGAAGGATTGGGATTGTCAAAATTCCAGACGGTGGATCGACCGGCCCCGGGATCCGGCGCCGTGTCCGCCGGCCGCGCCATCGCCTCGAGATCCAGGGGCAACGGATCCGCAGCCAGCCGGTCCAGGGCATGACTGAACCGGCGCTGGCGGCCATCCGGGCGCCGCGATGGCTTGCCGGGCGCCGCTCGCGGGGACAGGTCTCTCGGGCCGGGTCCACGGTCGGTATCAACACGGCGGCGGCCGGCCGGCTCCCCGGCCGGCTCCCGGGCGGCCGCGGCCGGGCGCGCGGGGCGCGGCAGCTTGGGCGCCGGCGGCAAGCGAGACTCCCGGGCGGCCACCTGCGCGCCCCCGGCAATCTTCTCGCGCGTGTTCCCCGTGGACGGCGGGTGGCGGCCCTCCGGGGTCGTCACCCGCGGCGTGGGCCCGGACTCCTCGCGCGCCTTGTCCGACACCAGCTTGGCGTCGGGGTTCTCCGCGACCACGTGGTCGTCGGGGACATCGATGAAGGTGAACTTGATGGACGCCGGCACGTTCCGGAGCCTGGCAAGACGCACCTCGGGCGCGGCAAACAGCTCCGGGAAGAGGGAAATCAAGAGGAGGATCAGAAGGTGCAGCAGCAGGGCGAGACCCAGCGAATGGGTCAGCCGGAAGCGGGGTGCATCGACCCGCTCCGGCCCGGCCGCCAGAGCCGGAGTGGCACGGGGAAAAGGCACCTCTCTATTCTAGCGCAGTGGGGTCCGGCACCGGCCCGAGCCGCCGGGCGGCTCGATCGTGAAAGCCGCTCCGGAGGGCTTTCATGGCGATCTCCCTGTGCTCCGGGTGCACCCGGTTGGCCAGCAGCACGTAGACGCCCTGGGTCGAGGGATCGACGAACAGGCTGGTGCCGGTGAAGCCCACCTGGCCGAAGGTGCGGGGCGAGACCACCCGTCCGGCCGCCTCCCCTCCCACCTCGAACCCGAGGCTGCGCCGGGGCGGCCCCGGATCGATCCGGGAGGTCTGGAACAGGTCCAGTTCTCCGGAGGTGAAAAGACGGGAGCCGGCGAGGAACTCCGCCCCCAGCCGCGCCACCCCGGCGGCGGTGCCGAAGAGCCCCGCGTGGCCGCACACGCCGCCCGCCACCCAGGCATTCTGGTCGTGGACCTCCCCCTCGATGAGGGCGTGCCGCCAGCCGCGGTAATCCCGCGCCGCGGCTTCTCCCGCCAGGGAGGCCGTCATCTCTCGATCATGCCGCGACCCGCGCTCGGTCGGCGCGATCCGCGGGCGCCAGGCCGGCGGAGGAAGGAAGCAGACCTCCGGCGCCGGTCCCGGCAGGGAGTCCAGGATCCGCGTCCGGAAGAGGGTCTCCAGGGAGTGGCCGGAGGCCCTCTCCAGGAGGATCCCCGCCGCCAGGTACCCCAGGTCCGAGTAGACGGCCGGACCGCCCGGCGGACCGGCGGGCGGCAGCCTGGCCAGGCGCCGCAAGTAAGACGGAGGGTCGCTCCCATGCAGGTAGAGAGGCTCCCACGCCGGCAGCCCGCAACGGTGGACCAGGAGATCGAGCAAGGTGGCCCGGGCATAGGGGGACGATCCGAGCTCCGGCAGGTGATCGCCCACCGGCCCGTCCAGGCCGACCACGCCGTCGCGGGCCAGGAGCACCGCCAGGACCGCCGTCGCCAGCGGCTTGGTGAGGGAGGCCAGATCATAGACCGTCCCCTCATCCGCCGGACGCCGCGGCGGAACGGCGCGGGCGGCCCCCACCGCGCCGCCGGCCAGGACTTGCCGGCCGCGGGCCACCACCCAGGCGGCTCCCGGAAGGTCGCCGGCCGCGACCCGCGCTTCCAGAAAGGCTTTCGGAGACACGGCCTACTCCGGCGGCGGGACGGGCTTGCCCTCCACCCGGTTCATCTCATCGCGGATACGGAGGGCGATCTCCAGAGCATTCAGTCCTTCTCCGCCCGAAGAGCGCGGTGTGCGGCCCTCCCGCAACGCGGCGATGAACTCTGCCAGCTCGAGTCCCAGCGGTTCGCCCTCGGACAATGCCAGGGTCTCACCCCGTATTTCCGGCCGCGGCCCGCCCCCGCGAACCAGCGAGTACCGGATGGATTCCCGGGCGGCGCAATCCACCGTGATGTAGGCATCCGGCTGGAAGATCCGGATCTTCCGCACCTTTCCCAGACTCATGCGCGAGGCGGTGAGATTGGCGGCGCATCCGGAGGGAAAACGGAGACGGGCGTTGGCCAGGTCGACCTTCTCGGTCAGCGCCGCGACTCCCACCGCGTCCACCGAGACCGGCTTCTCTCCGACCAGGTCGAGCACCGCGTCGATATCATGGATCATCAGATCGAGCACCACGTCCACGTCCAGGCTCCGGGCGCTGAAACCGCCCAGCCGCTGGGCTTCGACGAAGCCGGGCTGGTGCACCTGCTCGCGGGCGGCCACCATGGCCGGATTGAAGCGCTCCGAGTGCCCCACCATGAGAGTGGTGTTCTTCTCCGCCGCCAGCGCCACCAGGGCACGGGCGGAGGCCAGGTCGGCGGCCAGGGGCTTTTCCACCAGGCACGGGAGGCCGCGCGAGAGAAAGACTTCCGCCACCTCCCGGTGGGACACCGTGGGAACAGCCACCGACACGGCGTCAACCCGATCCGCGAGAGCCTCGAGAGATTCCAGGACGGTGGTGCCGCACAGAGACGCCACGTCCCGCGCGCGGTCCTGCCGGATGTCGTAAACCCCGGTGAGCGTGACCCCGCTCATGCCCGCATAAAGGCGGGCATGGTGGCAGCCCAGGTGGCCGACGCCGGCAACTCCGACCCTCAGAAATCTCGCGGAGGTCACGTCACGATTCCACGGGAGGATTCTCTCACGAACCGGATCATCACGGCGATCTCCTCCACGCCCCCCATCTCTTCCTCGACCCTCTCCAGGGCCCGCGCACGGGTGAGCCGGGAGCGGAACAGGATGCGGTAGGCTCTTCGCAGGCACTGGATGGTCTCCTCGGGCATGTGGCCGCGCCGCAGGCCGATGACGTTGATGCCGTGGCTGGCCGCCCGGTTCCCGACCGTCAGCACATAGGGCAGGGCATCCCGGGTGATCACCGAATACCCGCCGATGAACGCCTGCCGGCCGATGCGGCAGAACTGATGGACGCCGGAGTACGCCCCGATGGTGGCTCGATCCTCCACCAGAACATGTCCTGCGAGTGTGGCCGCGTTGGCCAGGAGCGTTCGGTTGCCGATGTCGCAATCGTGCGCCACGTGCACATAGGCCATGAAGTAATTGTCATCCCCGATACGGGTGACGCCGCCGCCGCCGCGGGTCCCCACGTGGATCGTGATCGATTCCCGGAACACATTCCGGGAGCCGATCTCCAGCCTTGTCAGCTCCCCCTTGAACTTCAGGTCCTGGGGCCGGCCGCCGATGGACGAAAAGGGAGAGAAGCGGCAGTCCGCGCCGATGGACGTCTCACCGGCGAGAACCACGTGGCTTTCCAGGCAGCAACCGGGGCCCAGGCGCACGCGGGAGCCCACCATGCAGTAGGGGCCGATCTCCACGTGGTCGGCCAGCTCGGCTCCGGGGTCGACGATGGCCGTCGGGTGAATCCGGCGAGACGACACAATGGGCCTATCGATCGACCAGCGCCGAGAGAATGTCCGCCTCCGCGGCCATCTGGCCATCCACGGTGGCCTCTCCGTGCATCTTGCAGTTCCGGGTGCGGAGATTGGAGACCGTGAGGGTCATGGTCAGGACGTCCCCCGGCACCACGGGGCGCCGGAACCTGGCCCGGTCGATCCCGCTGAAGTACACGATCTTGTCATCCCGGTCGGGTATGGTGGAGAGCAGCAAGACCGCCCCCACCTGGGCCATGGCCTCCACCACCAGGACGCCGGGCATGACCGGGTAGCCGGGGAAGTGACCGGCGAAAAACGGTTCGTTGGCCGTGACGCACTTGATGCCCACGGCACGGATCTTTTCCTCGTACTCGATGATCCGATCCACCAGGAGAAATGGATAACGGTGGGGCAGCACGTCGAGAACCTGGCGAATATCGATGATCCGGCCTCCGCTTTCAGTCATGGCCCCGGCCTCCCCGCCGCTCTCCTTCCCCAGGGCCCCTGGACGACGCCGGACCCGTACCGCGCTCCAGCGCCCTCAGGCGCCGCAACACTTCCGGCAGGCGAGTGAGCACGGCGGCGGCTCGCCGCCAGCGGCCGATCTCGACAGCCGGGATCCCGGCCACCGTGCGGCCGGCTGGAACATCCTTGGTGACCGCCGATTTCGCGGCAACCCGCGCTCCGTCACCCAGGGTCACATGGCCCACGATGCCGCTCTGGCCGGCCATCAAGATACCGCGACCCAGGCGCGTCGAACCGGAGATGCCAGCCTGGGCGGCGATCATCGTTCCTGCACCGACCCGCACATTGTGGGCAACCTGCACCAGGTTGTCAATGCGCGCCCCGCGGCACACCCGGGTGTCTCCCAGGGTGCCGCGGTCGATGCACGCGCCGGCGCCAATCTCCACGTCATCCTCGATGACCACGCCGCCGGCCTGGCGAATCTTGACGGGCTGGCCCGCCTCCACGGCATATCCGAAGCCGTCGGCCCCGATGACCGATCCGGCATGAAGAATCACCCGTTCGCCGATGCGGACGCCGGGATAAATACAGACATGAGGATGGACCGTGGTGTCGTGGCCGATGGTGGCGCCGGCCCCGACCACCACATGAGGCAGCAGGCGCACCCGGTCGCCGATGAGAACGTTCTCCCCCAGGACGACTCCCGCGTGAATATCGGGATCGGCGCCGATCCGGGTGTGTTCACCCACCACGGCCCGCGGATCGATTCCCGCGGGAGCCGGCCGGGGAGGCGCGAACAGCTCCAGGGCTCGTGCCAGGGCGAGATAGGGGTCCGCCACGCGCACCACATCCTTCCCGGGCAGATCCTCGCCGGGGGCCGCCAGAATGGCCCCGGCGCCCGACCCGCGGGCGAGTCGCCGGTAGCGCGAATGGGCCAGAAAGGAGAGATGCGAAGGCCCGGCCTCGTCCAGGGAAGACAGTCCGGTGATGCGCCGATCGGGGTCCCCTTCCACCGTTCCCCCCACCGCCGCCGCGATCTCCGCCAGACGTCGATCCATGGCAATCGCCGCTCAGCGGGTGCCGTCGGTATCGGTGGGGGGATACTTCTGGTCCAGACGATCGATGACCACCTGGCTGATGTCGATGGCCGGGGAGGAAAAAACCACCTGGGTATTCTTCTCGAGGATGAGAGAAAAGTTCTGCTCCTCTCCGAGCTCCTCGATGACCTCCACGAGCTTCTTCTCCAGCTGGCTGCGCACGTCCTCGAGCTCGATCTTCAGATTGTTGTTGGCGGCCTGCTTGGCGCTGTCGAGATCCACCAGCTTGCGCTGCAGATCCTTCTGCATTCCCGACTTCTTCTCGTCGGAAAGCGTGAACTCGCCCTCGCGGAGCTTCTGTTGCAGCTCCTTGACCTCGTTTTCCTTAAGCTGCACATTCTGCCGGAGCAGGTCGCGCTTCACGTTCAAGACCTTTTGCAGGCGCTTCCCCTCGGCGGCTTGAGACAGCACCAGGTTGGAGTCGAAGACGCCAATCTTGGGCGCTGTCTGAGCCTGGGCGCTGGATCCAGCCAGAACCAGCACCATGGGCAGGAGGCTCCCGGTCAAATTTTTCCACATCTTCATTGCCTTCCTCTCTACTGAGCTTCCTTTCTCACAACGGCCCGTGGACCCCGGGTTCGATGCCCTTCTCTGACACGATCAAAACGGGAACCCGATGGAGAACTGGAATGAGTTGGTCAGATCACCGTCTCTCTCGTCCAGCACCCGCCCGAAAATGAGGCGGATGGGCGCCTGGAAGACGGGTAAATGGAAGCGAGCCTCCAGGCCTGCCGAGAATCTCAAGTCTCCCAGATCGAAGCCCGAGGCGTCATCGTCGAAGGCGTTCCCCGCATCCAGAAAGAGGGCCAGATCGAAGGGATCGCTGACCTGGAAGACCAGCTCGTTCTGGCTCAGGAAGAAGCTGTCTCCTCCGACAACAGCGAACGGGATCCCGAGGATGTTCCCCTCGTTGTCGGCCAGCGGAGCGATGCCCGCCACCGGGCCGATGGGAGAGAGGCTCCGCGTCTGGAAGACACGCGGGCCGCGGGTGTCGCCCCCCAGGAAAAAGCGCTCGGAACGCGGTATCAGGGACGTCCCGATCCCCTCCACCAGGCCGGCCTCCACGTGAACCGCCAGGAAGGTGCGCGGGATGGCGGGATGGTACCAGGTGAACTGCACGATGGGCTTGATGAAGTCGTTGTCCCCACCGAGGAAATCACCCGTCAGTTCCAGGCTGGCCCGCAGGCGAATGCCCCGGGAGGGACGAAACGGATTATTGACCGTATTGAAAGTGAACACCGGGATCAGCGTGGAATTGGTCGTACGCACTCCGTCGGGGATGGGCGTGCCGAACCCTCCCTGGAAGAGATCCAGGGCATCCAGCCCTTCGAACTCCGGTGGGAGTGTGTTGACATCAAGGAAAAACGCCCCGATACCCGTCTCGTCGAATCGCTCATTTCGATAGGTTATGCCATACGAGGAAAAGTTGCCCAGGCGGCGGCCATAGAGAAGGGAAAATCCCGATGAATTGCGTGTGAAATCGGAAAACTCCAGCTCCCGGGTGAAGAGCGAGCCGCCCACCGTGTTGGGAGTCCCCAGGAAGTAGGGCTCCGTGAAGGAAAGGCTGAGGAGCTGGCTGCGTCCCCCCACCTGGAGGGAACTTTGCAAGATGTCGCCGCGGCCCAGGAAGTTGCGTGTGGCGTAGGAACCCTGGAAGAAGGCGCCCTCCACGCCCGAGAACCCGCCGCCGACCTGAATCTCGTTGCGGCCCTGCTCGCTGCCGGCGATGGTCGCCCGCAAGCGGCCCTCGCCGGCCACCGGGACGATCTTGGGCTCCTCCGAGAGGGCGAAATAACCGAGCTGATTCACCCGGGTCAGACCAACCTGCCAGAGGTTGGTGTTGAAGACATCTCCTTCCCTGAGGCGCAGCTCGCGGCGAAGAACCCGATCCCGCGTCGTGGAGTTCCCGGTAAATTCGACCCGGTCCAGTCGGTACTGCTTGCCCTCGTTGATCACCACGCTGACGTCGGCGATGTTCCCCTCCCGCCGGGAGATCTCGCGGTTGGTGGAGGCATAGAAGTATCCGCGCTGGCCGTAGAGAGCCTCAATGCGATCCAACGCCATGCTCAGGACCTCGGAACGAAACGTGGTATTCCGTTGCATGGGGATCAGCGCCACCAGGGCCTCGGACGGAAAGACGGTGTTGCCCGTGACGGTGATCTCCCCGACCTTGTACTCCGGCCCCTCATCGAGAGGCACGACAATCTTGGCCTTCCGGGGGGGAGGAAGCTTCTTCTGGGCCTTCTCCCGGGCCTTGGCCGCCTTCTTCTTCAGCTCTTTTTGCCGGGCTTCCCGCTTCTTCTTCTCCTTGGGAGTCTCTCCCGGCGGCGGGGGCAGCTCCACCAGCTCCGGCTCCTCCAGGGCCTTCAGTCGCGCCTGTTCCTTGCGCGACGCGCGGCCCTTCTTTTCGATGAAATCAACCACGGGAGCCTTGATCTGGATATCCAGATGGCCCTTGTCCAGGTAGTTCGTCCTCACGGACTCCAGGTCCTGGGCGAAGCCGACGGGATGGTAGAGGTCCTTCTTGGAGAAGAACCCGCGGAAGCCCGACTCGATGGTGTGCGGCATCATGTGCTTGAGAGCGCGATTCGAAAAGAGATGGTTGCCGGTGAACTGGATTTTCTTGATCAGAGTCTTGGCGCCCGGCCTGATCTTGAACTCCAGGCTCTGGCCGTTATTCGGCAAGGGAGTGATCTCCGCGTGAACCACGGTGCCCAGGAATCCCTTTTGCTCGTGCATCCGCTTGACTTCTTCCTCCACCGCCCGGATACGTTCTCGATTGATCGGTTCGTTGAGCTTGATACTGAGATCCCGTTCCTTCAGGCGGTCCTCGATGGCGCTCAGCCCGATCACCGGGGTCTTCTCGAAGGTCACGCTGACCACGACCGGGCGCTCCACCACATGGAAAACGACCACCTTGCCGCCGGGAGCATCCACCGTCTCGACCCAGAGGTCATCGAAGAGCCCGGAATCCCAGATGAGCCGGAACTGCCGGCGTGTGGCCTGGAGATCGTAATCCTGGCCGGTGCGGAGAGTTGTCAACCGGAAGAAGGCGGCATCGGAGAGGCGCCGGTTGCCCTCCACCCGCACATCCACGATGCGCGGCCTGGCGGCCTGGAACGTTTCCTCGGGCTGCTGCTGCGCCACAACGCGCCCGGCGGACCAGGCAACCAGGAGACAAGCAGACACAAAAAGAAAAAGGGGTTCGCCCCCTTTTCTCGCCCAGTTCCTCACGAAATGTCCGCTCCCCTGGCGCGTTGGGACGGCGGTCTTCCCCAGCCAGCGTCGGCCGCGCCCCCGCTGGTCAATCCTTCAGGGTGTTCAGAACTTCCATTTCCTTGAATACCAGCCTGCCGTTCTCGAGGTGAATCTCCACCTCGCCGCTCCCCCGCACCTCGCCACGGATCATCATCTCAGAAAGCACGTCCTCGATATGCTTCTGGATGGCGCGGCGCAAGGGCCGTGCCCCGAGGGAGCGATCCTTGCAAGCGATCTGGATCAACCATTCGTAGACCTCATCGCCCAGGCGCAGGCTCATCTGCTTCTCCGCAATCGCCTCGTTGACCTGGGCCACCATCAACCGGGCAATCGAGTGGAACTGCTCATCCGTCAGCGACGAGAAGACGATGATCTCGTCGATCCGGTTGATGAACTCCGGGGAGAGAGTACGCCCGACCTCCCGCATGATGTCCTGGCGCCGGACGGTCGGCGAGGAGCCGCTCTTGCAATTGAAGCCCAGTTGAGCCATCCGCCGGAAACGATGGGAGCCGATATTGGACGTCATGATCAGGATCGTGTTGGTGAAGTCGATGGTGTCACCGTAAGCGTCCTGGAGCCGCCCTTCATCGAAGACCTGCAACAGAATATTCAGGATGTCCGGGTGCGCTTTCTCGGTCTCGTCCAGGAGGATCACCGAGTACGGCTTCCCCTTGACCCGCTCGGTGAGGAGGCCTCCCTCCTCGTGGCCCACGTAGCCGGGAGGCGAACCGATCATCTTGGCGATGGAATGTTTTTCCATGAATTCGCTCATGTCGAAGCGAATCATGCTGTTCTCATGCCCGAAGAGGAACTCCGCCAGGGTTCTGGCGACCTCCGTCTTCCCGACCCCGGTGGGCCCGAGAAAGAGAAACACGCCCACCGGCCGCGCGCGGTTTCTCAGGCCCGCGCGGCTGCGCCGGATGGCCCGGGCCAGGGCGTTGATGGACTCGTCCTGCCCGACCACCCTGCGGTGCAGTCCGTCCTCGATATGCAGGAGGCGTTCCATCTCTTCTCCATGGACCGTTTCCAGGGGCACCCCCGTCCAGCGCGAGACGACTTCTTCAACATCCTTGTGGGTCACATCGACAATGCGCTGGCTTTCGCCCTCGTACTGTCTGAGGAGTCCCTCCTGCCGCTTGCGGTGCTCCACCTCTTTATCGTGGTACTGGACCGCGGCGTCGAAATCCTTGCGGGAGAGGGCGCTGCGCATGTGCTCGACCGCCTGCTCGATCTCTTTTTCCACCGTGCGAATCCGGCTGAAGGAGTTCCCCTTGCGCAACTTCACCCGCGCCCCCGCCTCATCGATGACATCAATCGCCTTGTCGGGCAAGAAACGATCCGTGATGTATCGATCGGAATGGTAGACCGCGGCCCGGATGGCGTCGTCCTGGTAGCGCACCTGGTGGAACCTCTCGTAGCGCTCCTTGACGCCGTGAATGATGTCCAGGGTCTCCTCCTGGCTGGAAGGCACGACCTTGATGGGCTGGAACCGCCGGACCAGCGCCCGATCCTTCTCGATATGCTTGTGATAATCCCTGGGCGTGGTGGCCCCGATGCATTGCACCTCGCCCCGGGACAGGGTGGGCTTCAGGATATTCGCGGCATCCAGGCTACCCTCCGCGGATCCGGCGCCGATGAGGGCATGAATCTCATCGATGAAAATGATGGCGTTGGAGCTCGAGGTCAACTCGGAGATGATCCCCTTGAGACGTTCCTCGAACTGGCCCCGGTACTTGGTTCCGGCCACGATCAGAGAGAGATCCAGGGCCAGGATGCGCTTGTTGACCAGGGACGGAGGAACGTCACCCTCGTGGATGCGCTGCGCCAGTCCCTCCACGATGGCGGTCTTCCCCACTCCGGGCTCGCCGATGAGGACCGGATTGTTCTTCCGGCGCCGCGACAGCACCTGGATCATCCGCTCCAGCTCCGCCTCCCGGCCGATGAGCGGATCGAAGGCCCGCTTGGCGGCCTGGGCCGAGAAGTCGCGGGCAAACTCGACCAGGAAGGGGGTGTCTTTCTTTTTTCGGGGCGAGGCCTTTTTCTTCAGAAGGTTCACCAGGTCTTCCCGGACCATGTAGAGGCTCATGCCTCTCTCGGTGAGAATACGGCCGGCGGTGGAACTCTCCACACGTAACAGCCCCAGAAGCAGGTGCTCCGTCCCGATGGAGGCATGGAGCAGGCGCTCCGCCTCTTCTTCCGCAAAGCTCATCACCCGCTTCACTTCATCAGAGAAAGGGATTTCCACCGAAGCGGAGGTGCGCTCGGAAGACGGCCCGCGGGCTTCGATCTCGGCCCGCAGGAGATCCACGTTGATGGTGGACCGCGAGAAGAGCTCCGCGGTGATCCCCTCGTTTTCCTTGAGAATCCCCAGGAGCAGGTGCTCGGTCCCGATGACCTTGCTCCCGGTCTGGCTGGCCTCGTAGCGGGCGAGAAAAAGAATCCGCTTGGCCTTTTCGGTAAACTTTTCCAGCATCGCTGGAGAACCCCTCCGCTCAGGACCGCTCACGCCTCACGAAGGCCGGTTCAGATCCTCGAGGCGCGAAAAAACCACCTTCGATCAGGGGCGCGATTCTATCACAACGCCTGGAGAGCTCGACCGAATGGGTGACCATGACGACGCTGAACCGCTTCCTTCTTTGCACCTTGAGCAGGAGGTCGAAGACCTCCTCGGCGGTCCGGGGATCCAGGTTGCCGGTGGGCTCATCGGCCAGCACCAGGGCAGGCTCCGGGGCAATGGCGCGCGCCAGCGCCACGCGCTGTCTCTCGCCCCCTGATAATTCAGATGGAAAATGGTGTCCCCGGGCTGAGAGGCCCAGTTCTTGCAGGACCGCCCGGGCCCGGGCCCGGGCCGCGCGCCGGTCCAGCCGCCCGATGATCAACGGCATGAAGACGTTCTCCTCCGCCGTGAAATCGGGCAACAGGTGATGAAACTGGAACACGAAACCGATCTGGCGGTTCCGGACAGCGGCCCGCTGGTTCGCCTCCAGGGAAGCCAGGTCTCTCCCTTGCAGGAGAACCCGCCCCGAGTCGGGCTGATCCAACCCTCCCAGCAGATGCAGGAGCGTCGACTTCCCCACGCCGCTCGGCCCCACCACCGCCAGCATCTCTCCGGGGGCGACCTCCAGGTGACAACCGTCGAGGACGGTGATGCGTCCCGGGCCGGAAGGAAAGGTCTTGACCAGCCCCCGGGCCGCCAGAACCGGGACGCTGCAGGCCTCGTCATTCATAATGCAGCGCCTCCACCGGGTCGAGCCGCGCCGCACGATAAGAAGGATAGAGGGTCGCGATGAAGGAGACCGCCAGGGCAAGACCCGCGGCCAGGGCCACATCCCCCGGGCCGGTCCGGAACGGGACGGTCGGAATGAAATAGACCTCCGGCGCCAGCTTGATGAGCTTGTAGGTATCCAGGACCCAGCACAGGGCCGTGCCCAGGACACTCCCGATACCGGTCCCCACGAGGCCGATGATCACTCCCTGCAGCATGAAGACCGCAACAATTCCCCGGACCCGCGCCCCCATGGCGACCAGCGCGCCGATCTCGCCCACCTTGGCCATGACCATCAGGATCAAGGTGGAGACGATATTGAGGCAGGCCACGAGGATGATGAGTCCGATGGCCAGGAACATGACCACCCTCTCGGTGCGCAGGGCCTTGAAGAAGTCGTTGTTTCTTTCCATCACGTTGCGGACATAGAACCGCTCTCCCAGCAGCCCGGCCGCCGCCTCGCCCACCGAGGCGATCCGGGAGAAGGAGCCGACCTTGACCTGGAGGGCGCTGACCGCCTGCTCGGATCCCGGCAACAAGAAGCTGGCCGATTCCTCGATATTCAGATAAACGCGGGTGGAGTCCCACTGGTAGAACTGGGTGGAAAAGATGCCCACGACCTTGAAGTTCCGGTTCCGGGGCATGGGAGGGGTCAGGGGCGAGAGACGCACCTGGGGGACAATCAGGCGGACGGGATCGCCCATGCCGACTCCGAGGGCGTCCGCCACATCCACACCGAGAACGATCCCGTGACTCGTGGGGGTCAGATTCTCCAGGCGGCCTGCCCTCATGCTGGAGGCAACCCCGGTCAGCCGGGCTTGCTCGACCGGATCGACACCGCGGATCTCCACGCCGAGAGGCTCTCCTCCAGCCGCACCGACGGCCAGCCCGTTCCCCAGGATCACGGGGGCGACGGCCTCCACGCCCGGCATGGCAGACAGGACCGCCTGAACCGCGGCCGGCGTCCGGATCGGCTCGCCGGGATGGGCGTTCCAGACGAGGAGGTGGGGGTCCCCGGCAATGATCTTGGCCCGGATCTCCTCGTAAAAGCCCGTCATGATGGCCTGGGCCACGATCAGAGCCATCACACCCACGGCCACCCCCAGGATGGAGATGAACGTGATGGCCGAGACAAACGCCTGCTTGCGTTTGGCACGCAGGTATCGCAGCGCGACGTAGAGCTCGTAAGGCACGGTCCGGACCTGGCGGCTCAGGGCTCCGAGGTGCGGCCCCGGACCCTCTTCTGCGCGGTCCAGGAGCCGGAATCCGCCCGGTTGGCGGTCAGATCCCGCTCCTTCCAGGTCCCGCGGATGCTCCGTCCATTCTCGGACAGAAGCCCGGTCATGCTGGCGAAGCGGCCCTTCTCGGCATCGATTCGCTCCAGGAAAACGCGGCCATTGACCACCGTGCCTTCCAGACTACCATGCCATCCCCCGCCGAGGACATATTCCCCGCTCAGAATGGTGCCGGTCTGGTACAGGCTGAAGATTCCGTGCTCCGCGGTCGGCGTGAAGCGGACATTCCACAGACCGGTCAGGTTGTCCTCGTCCGACGGCAGGAGGGCGATGAGCTCGTCGGCCTTGGACGACAGGGCGGCCAGGCGATCTTTCTCCCTGTGGATCCGGCGGCGCAGCGACCTTCCCTGCTGGCCGAGAACCGCCAGCAAGGCTTCCTGATCCATGAGGCGGCGGTCCACAGACTGGACCTCCTCCTGCTCCTCCTTGCTCTCGGCCGTATTGAACGAGACATCCAGCTCCTGGTAGAGATTATTCAGCCGCTTCAGCGCCTGGTCACGGCGCGCTCGCCAGGCAGCGAGCTGCTCCAGATCCTCGACCAGGGCCTTCTCCTCGATCTGGCGATCCACCTCCAGGCCGGTGAGCGCGCCCAGGACCGCCTCCGGCCGCATGAGCGTCCCGGGCGGCAAGAGGGCGCCCGTATCCTGGTCCGCTTGTGCCTGGGCGCCGCCCAGGACCACCAGCGCCAGGGCCAGGCCGCCCGCTCGGCCGAGGCCCGTCATTCTTTCCCTCCGGATCTTGCGACCAGGGCCTCGGCAATACGGACCCCATTGCCGGCTCCGGAACAGCGCAGATTGTCAGCCACGATCCAGAGTCCCAGCTGTCCTCCGGGCTGCTCGCCCAGCCCGACCACATGGATCGCCTCGCTGCCCTCCAGCTCAGCCGGCGTCCGCGGCCCGGAGACAAAGGCATCCCCTCCCAGCCGGCCCGGGAGGTCGCCCGGCTTCACCCGGGAAGAGAAGCGGACGTTGACCATCAGGCTGGTTCCGTGAAAGACCGGCACGAGGATCGCCCGGATGGAGACCTGCTCCGCATCCAGCCCCAGCACCTGGGCTGCCTCCGCCTGCAGGCGGGCATCCAGGTCGGGCCCGCCCTGCGCGTCACGGAGCAAGCCGTGGGGGATCGCATTGAAGGCCACCTGGCGCCGGAAAATTCCGTGCCGGCAATTCTCGAAGCTGAGCACCGCCATGGTCTGCCGGTAGAGCTCCTCCACGCCCGCCTTGCCGTGCTCCGAGACCGGCGTGAGGACCGTGGCGGAAACCGCCCGGATGCGCGCCTTCCGTGCGATGGCGGCCAGGGTCGTGGAGAGCACCTGGACAATGCCATGGGGTGAACAGACCCGCGCCGGCCGGCGGGAAGGCAACGCCATGGCGTTGATCTCCATGTTGACCACCGGAGCGGGCCCGGCGGCTTCCACCCCGACCAGATCAATGGCCACGCCCAGCCCGCGGCGGAGAGCCTTGAGAGCCCGGCGGGCCGCCCCGCCCCCGGCGCCGAGAATGAGCAAATCGGCCCGGGTGAGCCGCTCCGGATCCAGCTCCGTCACCAGACGGGCCTCGCCGTTGAAGTCGACGATCCGGCCGATCTCCTCCCCTTCGCCCATCATGGCGAGATCTCGGAGGGGGAAGCGCCGCTCGGCCATACGCCGGCGGATCTCCGCGCCCAGAAGGGTCGTGGACCCGATGAGGACGACGTCGGCGCCGGCGCGGTCAGGGTCGGCGTGAGGCATGGCGCCCCTCCACGTCCCCGGCCCAGGGGTCATTCTCCGGTCCTTCGGCCCGGCCGGCCGCCGCCCGGCGGCGGCCGAAGATCCAGGCGAATGTCCGACGAGGGGTCAGGCCCGAGATGGTGTACACCAGGGCGAGCACCAGGAGGACCACCTGAGGATTGATGACAATCGCCGCCAGGATGAGCGCCAGCAACCCGACCGCAAGAAACGAGTGGCGACCGCGGCCCGCGTCGAGACTCTTGAAGGCCAGGTAGCGCAGCCGGCTCACCATGAGTCCCGAAAGGGTGAGAACGAGCACGAGCACGGCGATGGCGAAGGTGGCGTCCGCCACCGGTTCCGGATGGCGAAAAACCAAGGTCGCGACCACCAGGGCCGCCGCTGGGATCGGCAACCCGACGAAGTACCGCTTGTCGGTCACTCTCTGGATATTGAAACGGGCCAGGCGCATGGCGCCGCAGATGACAAACAGAAAAGACGCGATCCATCCCAGACGGCCGAGGGGAAGCATCCCCCAGCGATAGATCAGGAAGGACGGTGCGATGCCGAAGGAGACCAGATCGGCCAGGGAGTCGAACTGAACGCCGAACTCGGTGGTGGTGTTGGTCAATCGCGCGACCCGGCCATCCAGATTATCAAGCACCGCCGCGAGGATCAGGAGCACCGCCGCCCGCTTGAAGTCGCCATGCTCGGCGGCGATGATGGACGCATATCCGGCCAGGATGTTGCCGACCGTGAGCACGCTCGGCAAGATGAAGATGCCGCGCCGGGCCCGCCGGCCGCCGGCGCGCCGGGAAGGCCGCCGCTTATCCATCGCCGGCCCGGAGGATGCCACTTCCCCCGGTCTGGCGGTCCGGGACGGGCCCCGGCGTGAACCGGGCGAGGATCGTGGAGGCGGACCGCACCTTTTGACCCACCCGGACCGCGGACCTGGCAGCTTCCGGGAGCAAAATCTCGACGCGCGAGCCGAAGCGGATCATCCCGAAGCGCGCGCCGGCGGCGATCCGGTCGCCCGGGCTCACGTCACATACGATCCGGCGCGCCAGGGCGCCCGCGATCTGGGTCACGGCCATGGGCCCATGGTCGCTCTCGATCTCCAGCCGATTGCGCTCGTTCTCCTCCGAGGCCTTGTCACGGAAGGCAGCCCGGAAACGGCCCGGCGAATAACGGACGGTGCGCACCGTCCCATTCACCGGCGAGCGGTTGACGTGGACGTTGAAGAGCGAGAGAAAGATCGAGATACGCCGGGCGCGCCCGTCCGGAAAGAGGGCATCTTCCACCAGCTCCAGATCCACCACCCGCCCATCCGCCGGCGAGAGGACCAATCCAGCGCCCGTTGGCGCCTGGCGGGCCGGGTCCCGGAAGAAGAAGAGAACAAAAAGGAAGGCGGCGGCCAGCAGCCCCGCGGCCCCTACCCCTCCCAGCCACCAGGCGGGGAATATGAGGACCAGGATCGCCGCCAGAAACGGTCGGGATTCCGGAGCAATTCTCATCTTCTTGCGGCGCCCGCCACCCGATCTAGGAGCCGGGGCCTGAGTCGCCACTCCCGGCGGCGCTGATCGGGGAGAGGGTCCCGGCCATCGCGGCCATGCGATCCTTGAGAGCCAGCTTCTGCTTCTTGAGCTCACGGCTCTCCATCTGGCCGTCGGCATCCAGGAAACCCTTGTCCTGCAATTCCTGGAGCCGCTTCTCCAGGGCCTGGTGCCGATCGTAAAGGATCTGGAACGCCTCTTCGCGTTCCCCGGGAACACTCTCGGGCCGCCATGAAGTCATCGGGTTCTCCTCCAGACCATTCCTACCTTTCCTGGCTGCCATCGTAACACCGGTCTCCGAAGCCTTTCAAGGATTGCCCGCCCTCCCCTCCAGCTGGCACTGCATCAGCAGGGCATCTTCCCCGTTGTCCGTGTAGTATCGCGGCCGGCGGCCCACCCGATGAAAACCGAGCTTCCGGTAGAGCTTCTTTGCCGGAAAATTGGACGGGCGCACCTCCAGCAGCGCCCGCTCGCATCCTTCCCGCGCCCCGAAATCCAGGGCGAAGAGGAGCAGGGCCTGCCCGATGCCGCGGCGCTGACGAGCCGGGCACACGGCAATGTTGTTGATATGAAGATCGCTCAGGATCGTCCAGAGACAGACGTAACCCCACACCGCTCTCCCCGGGCCGGGACCGCCCCCGCCCAGGCCCACGAACGTTCGGGCGAATGGATTGTTCCTCATCTCCTGCACGAAGGCGGCGGCGGTCCACGGCCGCGAGAACACTTGCTCCTCGATGGCGAGAACCTGCTCCAGGTGCTGGCGGTCCATGGGGACCATGGTGAGGCGCTCCCTCTTCTCGAGGGCCGTCCTCACCGGCCGGCCTCCTTGTGCGCGCTGCCGCGGGTTGCGTCAGGGGGCCGGATGTAGCAGGGACGGCAGGGAGCCGCGGTCCCCTCCTCCAGGGCGGCCTGGCCCAGGCGGGCCACCGCCGCGGCCAGGCCGGGTGAATGAAAGGTGATGCGGTCTCGCCGATGGGCGCCCGGCCGCCGCCGGATCTCTCCGGCATGGCGAACCGCTCCGCCTCCCGCGAAATGAATGGGGCGCGGGGGAAGCCGGGACAGCAGGCGGCCGGGCGGCCCGACCGCGCCGGACCTCTCCGGGGGCGCGGGTGTGAGCCGCCCACCGGGCGCGCGTCCGAAGAGGGCCCCGTAAACCTCTCCCCGCCCGGCCTCGAGCCAGGGTGCCACCAGATCTTCCCCGTCATCCGCCGCCTCGGCCACGGCGGCGAAAGAGGAAATCCCCGCCAGCGGGCGCCCGGTGGCCATGGCCAGGCCGCGCACGGTGGCCAGCCCGACCCGGATGCCGGTAAAGGAGCCGGGCCCGACAGCGACGGCGTAGGCGGACACGTCTTCCAGGGCCAGCCCGAGTCCTTCGAGAAGAAAACGCAGGGAGGGCAGAAGGCCCCGCGAGGGGGACATCCATGCGGAGAAACGAATGGCCGCCGCTGTTTCGCCCCCGGCCAGCACGGCAAGGCCTCCTCGCGGCGTGGTGGTCTCGACTCCCAGCACCCACGGCGGGGAACGGCGCTCAGTCGTATATCCGGTTCGCCTGGCCATTCAGGAGGGCCGTATCGCGGCCATCAAGACGGCAGTTGACACCCACATCGTACTCGCCATCGGGACGTTCCTCGAGACGCACCACACGGCCCCGGAGGCGCACCTGGCCGACCCCGGCGATCTCGATGCAGTCCATCTCCAACCTGGAACCGAGATCATAGGCGATGGGGCTCACGAAGATGAGCCCCTCCCGCCCGTCTCCTTCCGGAGTCCAGTCGTCCTCCTCGGGGAGAGTCCGCACCATGATGCGGACAATCTCGGGATACACACGCAGAAAGCGCCGCACCGGCGGCCGGCCGCCATCGGAGACGCCGTCGCCGCCGTCCGCCCGGGCCCGGTGCGAGGCGTTTTCGGCCATGGCCAGCAACTCCCAGCCAAACCGGGCATCTTGCGGAAAGGAAGCGAGGCCGGTGCTGAGACGGGTGCATTGCGAGCCGCTGCACGGCGAGTCATGGACCCGGCGCACCTTCGCCGCGATCCGGTTCGCGACCAGGATGGCGCCGAACCGGCCGGTGCCCGTCAAGCAGACCACCAGGTCCTGGGTCTCGGTCCGGGCGGCCCAATCGACATCGCGGATCTCGTTCTTGACCAGGAGCGCGACCTCCCGCAAGGTTCGCTCCACCGCCGCATTCCCGGCGCGCTGTCTCACGGTTTCCAGGGCGTCGAGGTGGATGCGGAGCAGGGCCATTTCCTGGTTGAAGCGCCGGGCGCGGCGCACCTCGCCCTGGACGGCGTTCACCAGCGCCGTCTCGGAGGTCGGGGCCGCCGCCGGATCGGCCACACCGCCCGTTGCCGGCGCCGGCGAGAGCCGCAGCTCGGCCAGGAAAGGGTCGGGGCGGCGGCGGTTATCCCTGAACAGGACATCCATGAGGGCCAGACGCAAGGCGACCGGACGGCCCCGCTGGACCGTCCACCGCTCGCGGAGCTCCAGGGCCTCCTCGAGGTGCGTTCTGGCTTCCGCGGGAGCCGGACAGAATCCCGTCAAGACCGCCAGGATGTGCTGGGCCGGCTCGGCCATGGTCTCGTCCCGGCGGTCCAGGTGCCGGCAGAGGACCGCTTCGTTGACCGGATCCTCTTCGAGAGCCTCCACGATCCGCCGCCGCAGGCCGTCCCAGCCGGCAGAGGAAGGCTCTGCGGCCGGGGAGGGCCGCTCGGGGGCCTCGTTCTGCGGCGGGGCATGACTCATGGCGTGAGGGGATCTTACGGTCGCGCCCAGAGCGAGTCAAATGCTATCCGGAGCAAGGAAAGTGGTAGGATCAGGCCGCTTTCCGGCACCTGACAGATGCGCCAGAACGGTCCACGCCAGGGGACGGCGATGAAAACTTCCAGGCTCTCAGCCCGTAAGACATGGCATCGGCGCGAAGGCGCCGCGGCGCTCCGGGGAGAAGAATCCGACCAGGAGGCCATCCGCCGGGTTCTCGCCGGCGAGACGGACGCCTTCACGATCCTGGTGGAGAGGCATCACGGTGCCATTTACAACTACGTCTTTCGCATGGTGGGCTGCCGCGAGCGGGCGGCGGATCTCACCCAGGATGTGTTCGTGAAGGTCTACACCGCGCTCCGCTCCTTCGACCCCAGCTACCGCTTCACCACCTGGGTGTACCGCATCGCCTACAACCGCATCATCGATCATCTGCGCCGGAAGCGCATGACCCTTCTTCCGCTCAGCCCGACCTCCGGCGTTGCCGATGAAGGCATCGTTCGCGAGGTCGCCACCCATCAGCGTGGACCCGAGGAGCGCCTCCTGGACCAGGAGTCAGCCTCCAGCCTGGCCCGGGCTCTTGCGGCCCTTTCCAGCGAGTACCGGGATCTCATCATCCTCCGCCATTTCCAGCACCGTTCCTACGACGAGATCGCCGCCATCAAGAACCGGCCTCTGGGCACCATCAAGAACCGGCTGTTCCGCGCGCGGGAGGCGCTGCGCAGGAGGGTCTCCGGATGATTTCGTGCGCTCGCTTCCATGCCCGGGTGCAACCCCTCCTGGAAGGCGAGATGGGCGAAGCCGCGGCTCTCCATTTTCATCTCCACGCGGCCCGGTGCGCCTCGTGCGGCACGACCCTGGAGACGGCGCGCGCCCTGGTGGAGGAGCTCGACGCGATCGGCCGCTCGGCGGCCGTTCCACCCACCGACCTCAAGGAACGGATCCTGCGGGCCCTCGCGCCGGTCCGGCCCTCGTCCGCCCCGGTCCGCGCGGCCGGCTGGATGGCCTGGGCCACGGCCATGACCTTGGCGGCGGGCGTGCTCTGGGTGGGCCACGCGGTGATCGGACTGCATCCCCTGTCCGCCCCCCTGTTTCCCGGTCTCCGCGCCGCGCTGCATGCGGCGGGCGACTGGCTGGTGCACTTCGCGGCCCTGGCGCAAGCTTTCCAGCTCGCGCCGTCCTGGCCGCCTGCGAATCCGGAACCTCTTCAAGTCCACCACCTGCTGCCCGGCTTGGCGCTGATTCTGGCGGGTCTCGCGGCCGCGGCCACGGCCCTCGTCTTGAGCGTGCAGTCCTTCTCCGGCCGCCGGCAAGCGCCGTCCTGATAGCCGCGGTGTACCCGCCGCGGATGCCTGCCCGCGCTCCTTTCCAGGCAAGCGGGAGTCTCCGCGGAACCTTTTGACAAGGTTCAGGCCTGAGACTATATTGAAACTGCGTTCGGCCGGTTCGCAGAGAATAAGAAAGCCCTTGTGCGAGTTGATCTTAGCGGAGGGTCGATCGACGAGAGGGCAATCCCCCATGCCTGAGCAAGACACCGAGAGAGAGACCAACTTCATCGACTGGATCGGCAGCCTGTACGATTCCGAGGGATTCCAGGAACGCCACTGGCAAGGCACCTTCGAAGACTACCTCCAGCTCGTCAAGTCCAGACCGGAGGTCTGCCGGAATGCGTTCCAGCGCATTTACGACATGATTCTCTCCAAGGGATACACGGAATACTACGACGTCAAGAAACGCATCGTCCATTACCACTTCTTCGATGATCGGGACCACGGCGGGACGGACGCCATCTTCGGCCTGGACATCCCTCTCATGAAGCTGGTGAACATTTTCAAGAGCGCCGCCCAGGGTTATGGGACCGAGCAGCGCGTCATCCTGCTTCACGGCCCCGTGGGTGCCTCCAAGTCCACCATTGCCCGGCTTCTCAAGCGCGGCCTGGAGGACTACACGGCCACCCCGGGGGGCGCACTGTACACGTTCTCCTGGGTGCTTCCCCAGAAGCTCGGCGGCTGGGATGTTCCCCAGACCGAGCAGGAGATCCCGTGTCCCATGCACGAGGAGCCGCTCCATCTCATCCCCCCGGCGATCCGGGACCAGGCCCTGGAACGGCTGAACGCGGGCCTCGGCCCGGATGCTCAGATCACCATCCGCGGCGACCTGTGCCCCGCCTGCCGCATGTACTTCGCGGAACTCCTCAAGCACTACAACGGCGACTGGCGGCAGGTGACCCGGCACGTGAAGATCCACCGCCTGATCCTGGCCGAGAAAGACCGCATCGGCATCGGGACCTTCCAGCCCAAAGATGAGAAGAACCAGGATTCCACCGAGCTCACGGGAGATATCAATTACCGGAAGATCGCCCAGTACGGCACGGAGTCCGATCCCAGGGCGTTCAACTTCGACGGCGAGTTCAACGTCGCCAACCGGGGGCTGATCGAGTTCATCGAGGTCCTCAAGCTCGACGTGGCCTTCTTGTACGACCTTCTGGGCGCCAGCCAGGAGCACAAGATCAAGCCCAAGAAGTTCCCGCAGACCGACATCGACGAGGTCATCATCGGCCACACCAACGAGCCGGAATACCGGCGTCTGCAGAACAACGAGTACATGGAGGCCCTGCGCGATCGCACCGTCAAGATCGACATTCCCTACATCACCAAGCTGGCTGAAGAGATCAAGATCTACGAAAAGGATTACTCTCCCGGAAAGATCAAGGGAAAGCACATGGCGCCGCACACCCTGGAGACCGCCGCCATGTGGGCCATCCTGACCCGTCTGGAGCCTGCCAAGAAGGCCGATCTGACCTTGCTCCAGAAGTTGAAGCTCTACAACGGAAAGACCCTGCCGGGCTTTACCGAGGACAACGTCAAGGAACTGCGCAAGGAAGCCGCCCGCGAGGGAATGGACGGGATCTCGCCGCGCTACATTCAGGACAAGATCTCCAACGCCCTGGTCTCCGACCGGGGCGAGGGCTGCGTCAATCCGTTCATGGTGCTCAATGAGCTGGAGAGCGGCCTCAAGCACCACTCGCTCATCACCGACGCGGACCAGCGCAAACAGTACGCCGAGCTCATGGCGGTGGTGAAGCAAGAGTACGAGGACATCGTCAAGAACGAGGTCCAGAGGGGGATCTCCGCCGACGAGGACGCAGTCTCCCGGCTCTGCGCCAACTACGTGGACAACGTCAAGGCGTACACGCAAAAAGAGAGAGTCCGCAACAAGTACACGGGCCAGGACGAAGAGCCGGATGAGCGGTTGATGCGGAGCATCGAGGAAAAAATCGATATCCCGGACAACCGCAAGGATGACTTCCGGCGCGAGATCATGAACTACATCGGCGCGCTGGCCGTGGAAGGCAAGAAGTTCAACTTCAGGACCAACGAGCGGCTTCACAAGGCTCTGGAGCTCAAGCTCTTCGAGGACCAGAAAGACTCCATCAAGCTCACCAGCTTGGTGTCAAGCGTTGTCGACAAAGACACCCAGGAGAAGATCGATGTGGTCAAGAGCCGGATGATCAAGGATTTCGGCTACTGCGATATCTGCGCCAGCGATGTGCTCCACTTTGTCGCGAGCATCTTCGCCCGTGGAGATGCCAAGGCCTAGCCTTATCCATGGTCTCGAAGATCGACCAGGACCAGAATCGCTTCCGCCAGATCATTCGTGGACGGGTCAGGAAGGAATTGAAAACCTTCATGTCCCGCGGGGAGCTCTTCGGCAAGAAGGGTAAGGACATCATCTCCATCCCCCTGCCCCGCATCGACATTCCCCGCTTTCGTTTCGCTCCCCAGCAGACTCCCGGCGTCGGCCAGGGCGAGGGAAAAATCGGCCAGCCGCTGGGACCCGGAGAGATGGACGGCGGATCCGGGGAGGCGGGAAACGCGCCCGGCCAGCATATTCTGGAGGTGGATCTGACCCTCGAGGAACTGGCCGACATTCTAGGAGAGGAGCTCGAGCTGCCCCGCATCGAGCCCAGGAACCAGAAAAATATCCAGACCCTGAAGGACCGGTACACCGGCATCTCCAGCACCGGACCCGATTCCCTGCGCCATTTCAAGCGCACCTACAAGCAGGCCCTCAAGCGGCAGATGGCCACCGGCCAGTACTCCCCCAGCCATCCCCTGGTGGTCCCCATCCGGGAGGACACGCGCTACCGTTCCTGGAAGACGGTCACTCTTCCCCAGACCAATGCCGTCATTCTCTACATGATGGATGTCTCCGGCTCCATGGGTGATGAACAGAAGGACATCGTCCGCATCGAGTCGTTCTGGATTGACACCTGGCTCCGCCATCAATACAAGGGCATCGAAACCCGTTACATCATCCACGATGCCGAAGCCCGGGAGGTCGACAAGGACACCTTCTACCGCACCCGGGAAAGCGGCGGAACCGTGATTTCCAGCGCCTACCGCCTGGCCCTGAAAATGATCCAGGAGACTTACCCTCCCGCCGACTGGAACCTCTACCTTTTCCACTTCTCAGACGGCGACAACTGGTCCCAGGGGGATACCCAGGAGTGCATCGAGGTGATTCGCGATCATCTCCTTCCCCAGGCCAACCTGTTCGGCTACGGCCAGGTCGAGAGCCCTTACGGGACCGGCCAGTTCTTGCATGATCTGGACGCCGCATTTCAGTCGAGCGAAAACTTGATCCTCTCCCATATCCAGGACCGGGAGGCCATCTATGCTTCCATCAAGCAATTCCTGGGCAAGGGACGCTGAACCACCCATCCCGGAGGCCCCTTGAATCTCTCCCCCGAGCTCGAGAAGATCCGCGAGAAGATCTGCGCCATGGCCCAGGAATGCGGTCTGGACTTCTACCCGACCATCTTCGAGATTCTTGACTACAAGGGAGTCAACCAGGTGGCAGCCTATGGCGGGTATCCCACCCGCTACCCCCACTGGCGTTTCGGGATGGAGTACGAGCACCTTTCCAAGAGCTACAGCTACGGGCTGCACAAAATCTACGAGATGGTCATCAACAACAACCCGGCCTTCGCGTATCTCCTGGAAGGCAATGCCATGGTGGATCAAAAACTCGTCATGGCCCACGTCTACGCCCACGTGGATTTCTTCAAGAATAACTACTGTTTCACCCACACCAACCGCAAGATGATGGACGAGATGGCCAACCATGCCACTCGCATCCGCCGGTACATCGATCAATTCGGCCAGGACAAGGTCGAGGCGTTCCTCGACACCTGTCTTTCCCTGGAAAACCTCATCGACATCCACTCTCCTTTCATCGTCCGCCGGCCGGTTTCCGCCGACGCCGAAGGCCGGGAGGCCCCGGCCCCGGTGAGCAAGATCCCGAGCAAGCCTTACATGTCTTCCTACATGAATCCGCCCGAGGTTCTGGAACGGCAGCAGCAGGAGAGGGAGGCGGCCCGGAAGAAACAGGAAAAATTCCCCGCCTCGCCACAGCGTGATGTCCTGAACCTTCTCGTGAACCACGCTCCGCTGGAGGCCTGGCAACGAGACATCCTCTCCATCGTCCGGGAAGAAGCGTACTACTTCGCCCCCCAGGCCCAGACCAAGATCATGAACGAAGGCTGGGCCACCTACTGGCACGCCAAGATCATGACGGAGAAGGTTCTGGATGACTCGGAGATCATCGACTTCGCCGATCACCACTCTCGCACGCTGGGAGGGCAGAGCGCACGGGTC
Organism: Acidobacteriota bacterium; assembly: GCA_046757405.1. Classification (GTDB taxonomy): domain Bacteria; phylum Acidobacteriota; class Polarisedimenticolia; order SMYD01; family SMYD01; genus JBHHYE01. The sequence continues at coordinate 33,854 of JBHHYE010000021.1, forward strand.
AATCCGTACAAGCTCGGGTACGAGCTGTACCGTGACATCGAAGAGCGCTGGAACAAGGGCCGCTTCGGAAAGGCGTACGAAGCGTGCGACGACATGGTGGCAAAGGCCGCCTGGAATCTCCAGGCCGGCCTGGGTCATGAGAAGATCTTCGAGGTCCGGCGTTTTTACAACGACGTCACCTTCATCGACAGTTTCCTGAACGAGGATTTCTGCCGCCGGCACAAGATGTTTCTCTACCAGTACCACCCCAAGACCGGCCACTACCACATTCAGTCGCGGAGTTTTCCCGCCATCAAGCAGGCCTTTCTCGCCCAGCTCACCAATATGGGCCAGCCTCTCATCCTGGCCACCGACGCCAATCACAAGAACCGCGGGGAGCTGTTTCTGGTGCATCAACACGAGGGAATCGATCTCAAGGTCGATGAGGCCCAGGAGACTCTCAAGGCCCTGCAAACAATCTGGCGGCGGCCGGTCCACATCCAGACCGTCGTCGGCAAGAAAGGCAAGATCCTGTCATTCAGTGGCGCCGATTTCGAAGAAAAAGACACCCGGCAGACGCAGGAAAGCTAGAATCTTTCAGGGAGATGCCATGAGCGCACCCAGTGCAGGGCAGGAATTGGTCGAGCAAGTCATCTCGCAAGGCGTGCGTACCGCCGTCTGTCGAAAGGCCGGAGTCCGGGTGAGTCTCAGCACGGGCGATGCCGACCGGCTGGGAGTTCTTCTGGAATCCATCCGCATCGATCGCATTCCGGGAACGCTGTCCAGGGCGATGCTCCGGCGGCGGTTGCTCAAGCTGGCGGAAAAGCTGGACTACCTGCCCGAGAAACTGGCCTTGGTGGAACACGACCCGGAGCGGACCGGGGCCCTGATGCGCTCCGACTCGCCCCGCTGGCGCGGCGAGGACCGGGAATATTTCGAGCTCAGAGTGGAAATGAACCGCGCCACCACCTTCCAGCGCTTCCGTCAGCCCCCTGGCGGGCTTCCACGCCAGTCCGCCGCCATTTTGCTGGACCGCACCAACCTGGCCCGGCTGGTGGACGACCTGGTTGCTGCCGTCGCGTGAGTGCCTCCCGGGATGGAAAGGCCCGCGTCATCGCGCTGGCGGGCAGCAAGGGCGGAGTCGGGACGAGCCTCCTGGCGGCGAACCTGGCCATCCATCTCGCCCGGCAAGGACGTGCGGTGGTCCTGGTGGATGCGGCGCCGGGCGGCGCTGCGCTCCATGCCCTGGTGGGGATGGATCCTTCCCCCGGAGACCTGGAAGCCTGGCTGGCGCCTGAGCCTCCGCCCCTCGAGGAGATGCTCCTCACCGGGGCGATTCCCAATCTGCGCCTCCTGGCCGGACTGGCGGATGATCCTTCCTGCGCGCCGGTGCCGGAGGACCTCACCGCCCGGGTGCTGCAGGCGGCGGGAGCCTTGGCCTGCGATTTCGTCATCGCCGACATCGGCTCGGGCCGCACCCGGGCCACCCGCCTCGCCTGCCGGGCGGCAACGAATCTTTTCCTGGTCACCACGCCGGAACCTGAATCGTTGCGCAGCCTGCTCAGGCTGCAGGCTGCCGTTCTCCATGCGGTCCTGTACGAGGCCCTGGGATCAAAGCAGGGACAGCGCTGCACCGCACCCTTCAGGCTACAGGGGCTGCGCGGCGTCCTGGCCCAGCTGGGAGAACGCAGCAACGCGTACGCGAATCTGGTCTCCGCCATCCGGAGCCGCCATTTCGGCCTGATCCTGAATCAGGTGCGGACCACCGCCGACACCCATGCCGCCACCCATCTGGGCGCCGTCCTGGCCATGCTCCAGGCGGTGGTGGTGGATCCTGTGGTGAACATCGAATACGACCTCTGCGCGCACCAGGCCGTCAGCGAAGGCCGCGTCCTGTCCCAGCGCTATCCCAATGCCCCGGTGATTCGAGGTCTTGAGAAGGTCTCCTTCTCCCTCCAGTCGACCCCTTCCCCGCGCGTCTCACCGGACGGCGAGCGGTACGCCCCTCTCTCGGCCTGGAACCACTACCGCCTCCTGGCCCTGGATCCGCGGGCATCCCCCCAGGAGATCCAGAAGCACTACGAATGGATCCGCACCCCGTTCCAGGCCGGCGGCCTGGCCGAGGCGGTTGCTTCCCGCGAACACCTGGACCCGGTCCAGTCTCTGGTCGAGGCCGCCTACCGGACCTTGATCTTCCTGGAGAGCCGCCGCGAATACGATCGTGGGCTCGTGGAAGCCGGCGTCCTGGACCCCTCGGAGCTCCGCGAGCTGGAGATCGAGGCGGAGACCGCGGCCGGCCGCTCCGCCGGCCCTTCCCAACCGGACGCCCGGCCGGCGGCCGCGCACGCGCCCTCTTCCCCGGCGGCCGGGAAAGACGAAACCAGTCGCCCCGTGCCAGCATCCAAGAAGTCCGGCCACACGAGGCGCCTGCCGGAGCGCAATGAAAATGAAAGGGAAGCGGGTCGAGACCAGAGATATTCCGGGATCCTCCTGCGCAGTCTGCGGCAACAACGCCGCCTGGACATTGACCGGATCGCCGCCATCACCAAGATCCGGTCGCAGCAGATCGAGGCCATCGAGAGCGAACGGTACCAGGATCTTCCCGTGCCCGTCTTCCTGCGCGGGTTTCTCCGCGCCTATGCCGGCTGCCTGGATCTCGACCCCGAGGAGGTGGTGAGAGACTACATGGAAGGGTACGAGGCGGCCGCGCGGGAGCGGCTATGAGCACCGACCTGGCGCACGATCCGGAGACCCGGCGGCCCATCCGATCGCTGGAAGACCTGGAAGGCTGGTTCATGGCCGGCTGCAAGCCGCGGCCACGCTGGGGCCTGGGCCTGGAGTACGAGCTCCTCGGGCTCGACCGGCCCACCGGCCGCGCGGTTCCGTACGCGGGCGAGGCGTCGGTCCGGTCCGTCCTGGAGGGCCTGGTGAACCATCATGGGTGGGAGGCTTTCCACGAAGGCGAGCATCCCATTGCCCTGGTGCGGGGCGGCACCCACATCACACTGGAGCCGGGTGGGCAGACGGAGCTGTCCAGCTGCGTTCACCGGAACCTGTATGACATGAATGCGGAACTGCAGGCTTTTCTCCGCGATCTGCGCTCGGAGAGCGCCTCCCGGGACATCGGCTGGATCGGCCTGGGCCTCCAGCCGTTCACCGAACGCGCCTCCATCGGCTGGGTGCCCAAGGCGCGCTATGGAATCATGTCCCGGGTGCTGGCGAAGGCGGGGCGTTCGGCTCATGACATGATGAAGCGAACCGCAGGGATCCAGGTGAACCTGGACTACGCCTCCGAAGCCGACGCCACCGCAAAGTTCCGCGCTCTCATGGGTATCGCGCCTGTCATCACCGCCCTTTTCGCCAACTCGCCGTTCTCAGGCGGAAAGCCCACGGGCCTCATGTCGACACGGGCGGCCATCTGGAGGGAAACCGATCCGGCCCGCTGCGGATTGCTGCGTCTGGCCTTCGAGGACCGCCCCTTCTTCCGTGCCTACATGGAATGGGCGCTGGACGTCCCGATGATGTTCGTGATCCGCGACCATTCCTGGGTCCCGGTGGACCTGCCGTTCCGGCGCTTCCTCTCCGGCGGCCACCGAGGCCTGGTTCCTCTCCTGGCCGACTGGGAGCTTCATCTCACCACCCTTTTCCCCGACATCCGCCTGAAACGGTGCATGGAAGCGCGCTGTGCCGACTCGGCTGATCCCGGCCTGGCCATGGCTCAGGCCGCGCTGATCAAGGGAATCGTCTACGACGACCACGCCATGGCCCAGGCCTGGCAACTGGTGAGTGATCTTTCCTTCGACGCCCGGCTGGTACTCCATCGCGACGTCTGCCGCCTGGGACTGGAGGCACGGGCCGGCTCGAGACCGGTCCGGGAGCTGGCGGCCGGCTTGGTGGCCGCGGCGCGCCAAGGCCTCCAGCGGCTCCAGCCCGAGGCAGGCCAGGATGAAACCCTCTTTCTCGCTCCCCTGGACCGTCTTCTCGACCACGGCTCCCCGGCCCGCCTCCTTCTGAAGAGCTGGGAAACGGACCTGGCCCGGGATCGCAGGGCCCTGGTGGAACACCTCTCCCGCCTCAGTCTTCCCGGGTGATGACCTTCTCCACCAGACCGTCGGGCCGGATCCCGTACTGCTTCATCTTGCGATAGAGGCTGGAGCGCTCCAGGCCCAGCAGGTCCGCGGTCCGGGACACGTTTCCATCCGCCTGGCGGATCTTCTTGAGGATGAAGCGCCTCTCGAAATCCTCGCGCCCCTCCCGCAGACTGGGATAATCGGGTGTCTCGAAAGCGGCCGCGCCCCGTTCCCCCCGGATGACTCCGGGGAGGTCTTCGAGATCGATGGTCTCGTTGTCCGTCAGGATCGCGAGGCGCTCCACGATATTGCGCAACTCGCGGACATTCCCAGGCCACCGGTAGGCCTGCAACGCGGAGCGGGCCCGCGGTGTGAACCGCTTGCAGGCCTTCCCGTACCGGCTGGCGAATCCGCGTGCCAGGTGATCGGCCAGGAGCAGGATGTCCTCGCCCCGCTCCCGCAGGGGAGGCACGTCCAGAGGGATGACATTGAGCCGGAAGTAGAGATCCTCCCGGAAGCGGCCGGAGACGATCTCCTGCTCCAGGTTCTTGTTGGTCGCGGCAAGCACCCGGACGTCGACACGCACTTGCCGGGAACCGCCCACGGGCTCGAAGGTCTGCTCCTGGAGCGCGCGCAAGACCTTCGCCTGCACCTTCATGCTCATATCGCCCACCTCATCCAGCAAGAGCGTCCCCTCGTGGGCGAGATCGAACTTTCCCTTTTTGCCCGCGGTGGCGCCGGTGAAAGCCCCCTTGACGTGGCCGAACAGTTCCGACTCGATGAGCTCCTCGGGAATGGCGGCGCAGTTCACCTCGATGAACGCCTCGTGCCGGCGCGGCGAGTGCCGGTGGATCATCCGGGCCACCAGCTCCTTGCCGGTTCCGTTCTCACCGAAGATGAGAACCCGGGCATCCGAGGCGGAGGCCCGGAGGATCTGGGCCCGCAGCTTCCGGATCGGTTCACACTCGCCGATCAGCTCCTCGTCTCCGGCAAGCTGCCGGGACAAGATCCTCTGTTTTTCAAGCAGGCGCCCCCGCTGGATTGCGTTCTGCACCGTGACCAGGATCTTTTCCAGCGAGAGTGGCTTCTCCACGAAGTCGAAGGCTCCCAGCCGGGTAGCACGGATGGCGGTCTCCACGGTCCCGTGTCCCGAGATCATCACGAAGACCGCCTCGGGGGCTTGCCGCCGCATCTCCGGGAGCAGAGCGAGTCCATCCCGCCCCGGCATCCAGATGTCCAGAAGCACCACGGCTGGAGGCTCGGCCGCGAGACTCCGGAGCGCCTCCTCTCCGCCACCGGCCAGCCCCACCTCGAAGCCTTCGTCCTCGAGGATCTCCTTGAGGGTCTGACGGACGCCTGCCTCGTCATCCACGACGAGAATGCGCTCGCGTCCCATGTCTCTTCCTCTCATGCCCGCGCCGGGATCTCGATGACGAACCGGCTGCCCCGGGGCGTATTCTCCTCGAATCGCACCGTGCCTTCGTGATCGGAAACAATCCGGTTGACGATGGCCAGCCCCAGGCCCGTGCCCTTTCTCTTGGTGGAGAAGTAGGGGAGGAACATGCGCTCGCGGTCCTTGGCCTCGATCCCGGGCCCGTTGTCGCTCACCTCGATGCGCAACCATCCGCCGGCTGTGGAGGTGGCCACGCGGATTCGTCCCTTTCCATCCATGGCGCCAATGGCATTCTCGAACAGGTTGACGCAGACCCGCTTCATCTGCCCGGGATCCAGGTTCACGGGACCGCCGTTGGCGTTGTAATCGCGCTCGAAGGCCAGGTGGGCATGCAGGCCGTCGTACAGGGCGATGGCCTGGTCGATGATCTGATGCGGGTCGCACGGGACGGGCTGAATGGCCGGCAGGCGCGCGAAACGGGCGAACTCGTCCAGGAGCTTTTTCACCCCCAGGACCTCGTTGACGATCGCCCCGGTCCCCTCCCTCACGACGCGGTCCAGGTCGGGGCTTCTTTCCCGGAACTTCTTGGCGATCCGCTGGGCGGAGAGCTGTATCGGGGTAAGCGGATTCTTGATCTCGTGGGCCAGCCTGCGGGCCACTTCCTGCCAGGCGGTGACCTTTTCCACCCGTATGAGCTGGGTGACATCTTCCAGAACCACGATCATGCCCATGGACGCGCCGGAGGCCTCACGGAGGCCGGTGAGGGTTGCCGTCACGGTGAGGGTGCGTCCACTGGTTCGCAGGGTGATCTGCTGGTGGAACCCCGCTCCCGTGGACTGGCCGGCCTCCTCCACGAGCCGGGCCAGGGCGGCATGACCGGGCCGGGAAAGGAACTCCTGCATGGACAGACCACGCACGGCGCCGGGGCTCTCGATGCCCAGAATCCGGCAGGCGGAACGGTTGATGGTGCTGATGCGTTGGTCGGCGTCCACGGACAGGACTCCCGGAGTGATGTTCTCCAGGAGGGTTTCCATGTAGCGCCGCCGCCCGGCCAGTTCCCGGTTGGTCTCGAAAAGAGCCCGGTGGGACGTTTCTTCGTTCCGCTTGGCGGCACGGAGGTCCCGGGTCATCTTGTTGAAGGAATCGACCAGGATACCGAACTCGTCATCGGCCTCCACCTCCAGTTGAAAGTCCAGGTTGCCGGCGGCGACTTCGCGGGTTCCCTCCGCCAGTTTCTGGATGGGAACGGTGATCCGCCGCGCCAGCGCCAGGCCGACCCAGACCGTGGAGAAGACCACCAGGACCGCGACCAGGATCAGGACGAGGTAATAGGAACGCTGGATTGGATTCTCCAGGGCCTTGGCTTGCAGGTAGTTTTCGGCGGTCCGCGCGATGCGGCGGGTCAGACCGGACACCTCTTCCGGAATCAGGTATCCGACGGAGATCACCGGCGGCGGTTTCCCCGCCTCCCCTGGCCCCGGAACGGCAATGGCGGCGCGCACCAGGCGTCCCGACGGCAGCTCATCGATCCGATCCGCGGCCCGGCCCGACTGGGCACGGCTCACCATATCCCAGGGAAGCGCATCCACCGCCCCCAGGGAGAGACCCGGGGTGACCACGGTGATCGGTGCTTCACCACCCGCACTGACCATGATGAGATCCAGCTTGTATTCCTGCAGCCGTTCCGCCATCGCGGGACGCAGGCGCCGCCGCCCGGAGGCCGCGAGAAGGTGCCGCGCCGCCACATCATCGGCGACCCGCTCGGCGAAGTGGAGAGCATCTTTCCGGTAGCGGTCATAGGTGGCATCCAGCACGGACTGGCTCGCCCGCACCACCTCGTCCACCGGGGTGGCGAACCATTTCTTGATGGAATGCTCGATGAGCTTTCCTGCCGCGACGAAGAGGAGAATCGACGGGATCAACGTCAGCCCCAGAAAAATGACCACCAGCTTGGTCTTGAATTGCGATCCCAGCGTGCCCCTCCGGCGCTCCGCCACCAGACGGATCAGGTTGCGGAAGAGGACATAAAGCAACGCCAGGATGAGGATGGCATTGGTGAAGCTGAGAACCGTCAGCAGAAGGGTGTTGGTGAAATACGGGGGCGAGAAATCCTCGGTCTTCTGCAGCAGGATGTAAAGAAGCGACAGAAAGCCGAAAAGAGCCGCCAGCGCCAGGAAGAGGAGACGCTCGCCGCGCAGACGGAACCTAGGGCGCATGATCGTTCTCCCCCGGCAGCGGCGGGAGGGGCTGTTGGGCCCAGCCCGTATCGTAGTCGTAGGGAAAGAAGAGGAAGAAACGGGTCTCCAGCATGGAGCGCACCCCCACCTCCATCCGCTGCCGGTCGAGCCCGGCCGGCAGCGGCAACTGAATGCCGTCGATGCGCGTCATGAATGTGGTCATCTCATCAGGGTCGGTGGTGGTGAGGCTCTCGACCAGGCCGCCGTTGATCACCCGGCGGAGAGAGTACTGGCGGGTCAAGCGGTCCAGGATGGCGCTGGTCATGATCTTCTTCTGCGCCGCCACCCGGTCGAACCAGAAGGTTCGGTGCCGGCCGACCTCGACCCGGTGGCGGAAGGTCACCCTCAATCCGGAGTCGAGCTTGTCGCGGATGCGCTTGTCGAACGCATGAAGCAGCCGGAAGGAAATCGACACGCCCCCGGCGTCCCGGGTGAGGGAAAGGATCTCGATGCGGGGCGCCGGCGTCCTGGCCTTTCCCCCGGTCAAGCTCTGGGGAACCGCACCGACGGGCCACAGGAACGCCCACGCCCCCACGAGCAGAAGTGCCACACCGCGCTGCAGTCCCAAGAGTCGCCTCCGGGACGAATTCTAGCCTTATCGCCCGGAAAAGATCAGGCGGGGACCGCCAGCACCGTCCGGCGCCGCGGGTGGCGGACGGGAGCATGGGTGACCAGGCTCCAGACGTCCGTCCTGGACACCAGGGCCCGCAGGAATTCGCCGTGCAGGGCATGGCCGGCGCGAACGGCGGTGATTCTTCCCTCGAGAGGCATTCCCAGGAGCGCCAGATCGCCCAGGAGATCGAGAATCTTGTGCCGCACGAACTCGTCACGGAACCGGAGCGGCCCGTTGAGGACGCGCCGGTCATCCACCACCAGGGCATTGGCCAGGGACCCGCCTCGCGCCAGGCCCGCCTGCCGGAGAATCTCCACGTCTTGCAGGCGGCAGAAGGTCCGCGCCGGTGCGATATCGCGCGCGTACGTCCGCGCGCGCAGGGTGAAAACCTTGCTGGAGTCGCCAATCACCGGATGTGAAAAGTCGATGCTGTACCGGATCTCCAGGCCGCGCCCCGGCTCCACGGTGATCGACTTCCCATCCTTCTCGACGGTCAGGGGCTTGTTCACCCGCATGACCTGCCGGTCGACGCCGGATTCCCTGCGACCGGCCCGGGCCAGCAGTTTCAGGAAGGGGGCGGCACTGCCATCCAGAATCGGAACCTCGGCCCCATCCAGCTCCACCCAGAGATCGTCCACCCCCATGCCCAGGAGCGCCGATTGCAGGTGCTCGACGGTGGAGACCTTGACGGCATCCCGGGAGAGAGTGCTCGCGTAAGCGCTCGAGGACAGGTTCTTTTGATCGGCCGGGATTTTCTTTCCCTGGCAGTCCAACCGGACGAAGACCACGCCTGTTCCGGGGGGCGCAGGGCGGAGGGTGAGCGTGACCGTCTGGCCCGTGTGCAAACCGATCCCGCGTGTCTGAACAGAGCGGGCAATGGTCGCGCGTGAGGCCATGTCGCGCAGGCATCACGCAGGATGCTTGCCATCCGGACCACTGCTGGTTTCCGGCACGCCAGTCTACCGCAAGTCCTTTGATTCCAGTACTTACTCCCATTTCTCCGGACAGGGGAGGTCCCCCCGCCGGGTGGAGGCCTTCCGGAGTGTGGTGGGATGGCCACAGTCGTGTCGCATCGCGGCCACAGTCCGGGGATCGATTGCCCAGGTCGGCCTCCGAACCTATATTCGTCCCGTCACGGAGGAAAATCGTGGATGCCATGACCCGGGAATCCCTGGATTCGCGCTTGCAAGAGTTGATCGAGACCCATATCTCCAGCCTGAGGGATGATTTTCAGCGCCTGATCGACGACCTGCCGCTCCAGGCGCCGGGGACTGACGAAGCATCCCACGGGGGCGAGACGCCCGATGAAATCGCCCAGACCCTGGGACGGCTCAGGGAGTCGGTGGACGCCATTCACGCAGCCAGCGGACAGAGGGAGATGGCGGAGCGTCTTCTGGACGCGGCGTCGGACCAGGCGGCCCGGGCGGCCCTCCTGCTGGTCCACAACGACACCGTGCGCGGCTTCCAGGGCCGCGGATTCCCGCCCGCGGCCGGCGACCTCGCTTCCTTCGAGGCCACTCCCGAACCGGGCGACCCGCTGCACGAGGTCCTCGAGGAGCACACGACCCGGCAACTGCCGGGCGCGGCCTTCTCCGGCAGCATCTTCTCCGGGTGGTTCACGGACCAGGTCCCCAGTCACGTCAGTCTCGCGCCGGTGGTCGTCGGCGACCGGGTCGTGGCGGTGCTGTATGCCGACTCCGGGCTCGGAACGGATCCCGGCCAGATTTGCCCGGAATCCGTGGAGATCCTCGCTGCGGTGGCGGGAATGTACCTGGAAAGACACCGCCGCCTGGAGCCGGACGGCACACCGCCGGTCGAGGCATCCCCCCGGAGCCAGGATCCGGCGCCCCCGGTCGAGGCGGCCCCCCGGAGCCAGGATGCGGCGCCCCAGCCCGTTCCCGGCCCCGCTTCCGGGACCGCTTCCATGCTCGAGACCGGATCCCCCGAGGACCCGGCCGAAACCATCGCCCTCGCCCATGAGCCTCTCCTGCCGTCGGCCACGGACACCGCTCCCGCGGCTGCGCCGCCCGCCACGGCGACCGCCCCCTCCGTGGACACCAGTGATTCTCCCCCCACCCCCATCCCGGTGCCGCCCCCGAGTCAGGAAGGCGAGGATGCGCGGCGCTTCGCCCGTCTGCTGGTCTCCGAGATCGTCCTCTACAACGCCGCCCAGGTGAAGTCCGGCCAGAAGAGCGGCGACCTCTATGACCGGCTCAAGGGACCGATCGATCGGTCCCGTGAGACGTACATGGAGCGGTTCGGCGGGCCCTTTGGCCCCTACTTCGATGAAGAGCTGGTCCGCACCCTGGCCGAGGGGGATCGATCGCTCCTGGGGGACAGCTTCGGCCAGAGCTGACCGGCCGCCGGGCTGTACCAGCGGCGCCTGCTCTGCGCACCGGTTTCCAGCCGGACGCGGACCCGCTAACATTTTCACCCGCGAAGCCAGCCGAGGAGATGCCATGGGTCGACACCGCCACCTCACCACCCTGCTTGTTCCAGGTTCCCTTCTGGCGCTCACCTGCCTGTCCGCAGCCGCGCCGGCCCGAACCCCGGGCTCTCCCCAGGGGGAGGCGGTTGCGGCACCGGCCCAGGTCACCGAGGAAGTCGCCGTGATCAAGACCAACCTGGGCGACATCGTCCTGCGCTTCTTCCCCGATGTGGCGCCCAACCATGTCCATAACTTCAAGTTCCTGGCCAAGAACGGCATTTTTGACGGAACGTATTTTCACCGGGTCATTCCCCGGTTCATGATCCAGGGAGGCGATCCCAACACCAAGGATGACGATCGCAGCAACGACGGGTTTGGCCATGCGGGGCCGGGCGTGAAGGCTGAATTCTCAGCCGTGCCCCATCGACGGGGTATTCTCTCCATGGCCCGCAAGCAGGACCCCAACAGCGCGACCTCGCAGTTCTTCATCATGGTCGGAGATAAGCCCGGCCTCGATCATCAGTACTCGGTCTTCGGCATGGTCATCGCGGGAATGGACGTGGTCGACCGCATCGTCGCCCTCCCCCGGGATCGCGCCAACAACCCCCTGCCGCAGAACCCCGCCATCATCGAGAGCGTCACCTTCGAGAAGCGCGGCATCGCACCGCGTCCCTCCTGGACCAGGCCGTAGGTCCGGCCCGATCATCCGGCCTGGCGGCCCGATCCCGGGCCGCCGGTCCAGTCCAGGTCCGGCGACGTGACTCCCCGGTAGACCAGCCGCGCCTCGCCCTCCAGGGAGACCCAGGTGAAATCAGCGCCACGGCGGCGGAAGCGGACCTTCAGGGGAATCCCCCCCCGGGTCAGGCAGGTGACCGGCGAGGCCGCCAGGGAGCGGCTGGCGGCCGCCAGGGCGGCGGCGAGGCAACCGGTGCCGCTGGCCAGTGTCTCTCCTTCCACGCCTCTCTCGAAGGTCCACAGGCGCAGCCGGTGGGGATCCTCCACCATGACGAAGTCGACGTTCGTCCCCGCGTCTCCGAGCCCGGGATGCCGCCGCAGCCGCCGTGCCTGGGAGAGGAACACCTCCGGGTCCGGAAGAGCGTCGACCAGAACCACCAGGTGCGGGCAGCCCGTGTCCAGGAAAAGGCCGCTCCCCTCCATCCCGGCCGGCTCCAGGGTGATGCCCTGGCGCAGGCCCCGGGGGGGGCGGAACTCCATCTCGACCCGGCGGCCGCGCACCCGCGCCGGCACCACCCCCTGGTCCGTCTCCAGGCGCAGCGCCGCCGGAAGCCCCGCCGCCTGGTGCGCCCAGCGCGCCACGCAGAGCGTCCCGTTGCCGCAGAACGCTCGCGAGCCGTCGGCATTGAAGTAGGCCAGCGCCAGGTCGGCCTCGGAGGCGGGGCTCACGACGATGAGACCATCCGCCCCCACACCGTGAGCACGCGGGCACAGCAGCCGGGCCAGGGCCTGCGGCTCGAGACCAGCGACCGGTTCGCGCGCATCAATGAGGATGAAATCGTTCCCGCCGCCGGAGAGCTTGTGAAAGGGAAGGCCGCCTGCCCGCGGCATCTTCACGGCTCCACCCCGCTGTCTTCTTCCGGGCCGCCCGGCAAGGGCATGGTCGCCCACTCCTCGGTGCTCCGCGCACTCTCGTTGGCCGGCTGCCGCACGTCGAGGGCGGTCACCGCATAGGCATAGCGGTGTCCGGGAAGGGCGTGGAGGTCGGTCCAGCTGGTGGTGACCACCAAGTGATCCGTCATGAGAGTCCATTCATGCCGGGATTCCTCCCTGCGGTAAACGCGGTACCCCGCCAGGTCGGGCTCCTCGCCGGCCTGCCAGAAGAGGTCGACTCCTCCGGGCCGGGCCAGAGCGTTCAGGGCGCCCGGCGGAGCCGGGGCGAAAAGATCCTTCATGACCACGCGCAACGGCCCGGCGGCGTCGCTGAAGCGCGACCGCGGAGGCTCGCCGACCATGCCGCGGATCTCGTACTCGTAGGTCTGCCCGTCCACCACCAGGCGATCCGTGTATCCGGCCGTTCCCGGTGGGACCACGGCGGTGGGATCAAAGGGAAAGGGCGCCGGCGGGCGCGTTCTGTAGATCGCCGCACCGGCGGCGGGGCGGGCGGGCGTCCAGGACAGGCGAATCCCCTCCGGCGCCGGCTTGGCGGAGAAGCCGCCGGGCCGGGGAACCACCGCGCCCGGCACCAGGCTGGCCGGCTCCGAGGGTGGCGACCAGAGATGGCCGGCGGCGCGAAACCGGGCCGCGTAGAAGACCGACACCGGACCTTCCGCCTGGGCCAGGACCTGGCTCACCGGTTCCTGGAACGGCAGCACGCCACCCGGCCCCAATCCCGCCAGGGAGCCGGCCTCCAGGCTGGCCACGGGAACCAGGTCGTCCGAAAAATCCCGCGGCGTCACCCGGGGGAGCGGGGCTTCGGAGGAGGGCCGGGGACGCACGATGCGGTACACCTTCACTCCCGTGAGGGCCTTGATCGGGGTGCCGCTGGCCATCTCCAGCGGAAAGGGAATGCGCAGGTCGATGCTGTTCCCTGCTTGCCGGATCCGCGGCGCGCCAGCGACCACGGGGATCTTGGGATAGGGAGGCCGGGGCGGACCCTTTTTGCCGCACCCGAAGGCGGCCAGGACCACGCTCACCAGCACCAGGACGCGCTTCGCTCTCACAGAATGTACTTGGACAGGTCCTCGTCCTCGGCGATGTCCGAAACCATCTTCCGGACATAGTCTCCGTCGATGACCGGGTGCCGGTCGGAGAGATCGGGGCCGTCGAAGGAAATCTCATCCAGGACCTTCTCGAGGATCGTGTGCAACCGGCGGGCTCCGATGTCTTCGGTTCTCTCGTTGACCTGGGCGGCGATCTCCGCGATCGCTTCAATCCCGTCTCGAGTGAAAGACAGCTCCACTCCCTCGGTGGCCATGAGGGCCGTGTACTGGCGGGTCAGGGCGTTCTCCGGCTCGGTGAGGATGCGCACCAGGTCCTCCTCGGTCAAAGGCTCCAGCTCCACACGTATGGGAAATCGCCCTTGCAGCTCGGGAATGAGATCGGAAGGCTTACTGACGTGAAAGGCACCGGCGCCGATGAAGAGGATATGATCGGTGCGCACCATCCCGTACTTGGTCTTCACCGAGGTTCCCTCCACGATGGGGAGAATGTCCCGCTGGACCCCTTCCCGGCTGATATCCGGGCCGTGGTGAGCTTCGCGTCCGGCGATCTTGTCCAGTTCGTCCAGAAAAATGATTCCGGCCTCCTCCACGTGCCGGATGGCCTCCCGGGCCAGATCATCCTTGTCGATGAGACGATCTTCTTCTTCACGGGCGATCACGGTGCGCGCTTCCCCGATGGGCATCTTCTGGCGCTGAGCCTTTCCCTGGAACAATCCCGGGATCATCTGCTGGATGTTGATGCTCATCTCCTCGCCGGCCGACCCGAGGATCTGGAAACCGGGCATGATGCCATCGCGCACCTCCAGCTCGATGGGACGCTCGTCCAGGGATCCGGCGCGCAGCTCGGCGCGCAGCTTGGCGCGGCTCTCGCGATAGCGGCGCCGCCTTTCTTCCTCTTCCCTGGCGCGCTCCGGGTCCGGCGCGGCGGAACGCGCCCGAGGCGGGGGCAGGAGCAGATTCAGAAGCCGGTCCTCCACAGCGCGCGCCGCCCGGGATCGCACCTTTTCGCGGTGCTGGGCCCGCACCATCTCGACGCTGATATCCACCAGGTCACGCACCATCGACTCCACATCGCGGCCCACATACCCGACCTCGGTGTACTTGCTGGCCTCCACCTTGATGAAGGGCGAGCCGGTGAGGCGGGCCAGACGGCGGGCGATTTCCGTTTTCCCCACCCCGGTGGACCCTTTCATGATGATGTTCTTGGGAGCCACTTCCTCAGCCATCTCCGGTGGCAGCTTCATGCGGCGGAGACGGTTGCGCAGGGCGATGGCCACGGCGCGCTTCGCCTGATCTTGCCCCACGATGTACCGGTCGAGCTCGGCGACAATCGCCTTGGGGATCAGGTGGGTCTCCGCGCCGGAGGTTCCCACCTCCCCCGACATGTAAAACACCATGGTCAGAGCTCCTCGATGATGATCTCCGCGTTGGTATACACATCGATTCCCGCCGCGATGCGCAGGGATTCTCCTGCAATCTCCGCGGCACTCTTGTCGGTGTGGGCCACCAGGGCGCGCGCCGCCGCCATGGCCATCGCGCCGCCCGAGCCGATGGCCGCCAGCCCGTCGTCCGGCTCGATCAGGTCGCCGGTGCCCGAGAGCACGAAGGTGCGCTCCTGGTCGGCGGCCAGGAGCATGGCCTCCAGGCGCCTGAGGGCCCGGTCGGTTCGCCAGTCCTTGACCAGCTCCACGGCGGCTCGCTCGAAGTTTCCCCGGTGCTCGTCAAGCTTCTCCTCGAAACGGGAGAAGAGAGCGAAACCGTCCGCTGCGCCGCCAGCGAACCCCGCCACGACCGAGCCATCCCGCAGCCGCCGGACCTTGCGGGCTGACTTCTTCATGACCATGTAATCCAGAGTCACCTGTCCGTCCGCGGCCAGGGCGACCTTGCCCCTGACCCGCACACACAGCACGGTCGTGGAATGAATCACGGGACGCACTTGACACCTCCGAATGAGCCGGGTGGGAAAGCGAAGTGATCCTGACACGCCCCTGGAAAGGATGTCAAACGGGAGTTCCTCCGGCGCGGGACGCAACCAGAACACGCGCATCCACCACGCCCGAACGCCTCCCTGCCGGGCTGACGATGAGCGGGTTCAGGTCAACCTCCTGGATGGCAGGGTGCTCGCTGACCATTTGAGACAGGCGGCCGATCCAGCGGGCCAGGGCGAGGAGATCGACCGGTTCCGAGCCACGGAAGCCGGTGAGAAGAACAGAGCCGCGGAGCGAGCGGATCAGCGCCCGGGCCTGCTCATCGGTGACGGGGCACAGAGAGTAAGCCACATCCTTGATGACCTCCACCTCCGTGCCGCCGAGGCCGAACATGAGAATGGGCCCGTAGGCTCGATCGGCCACGGCCCCCAGGATGACCTCCACCCCTCCCTTCACCATGGCCTGCACGAAGAAACGCACCTCGCCCCGCCGCCCCAGGCGGCGGGACATCTGCTGGTAGGCCGCCATGACCTCCTCACCGGTGCGCAGGTCGAGACGCACGGCTCCAACCTCGGTCTTGTGGGAAAACCGCGGCGACGTGGCCTTGAGAGCCACCGGCAACCCCAGCTCCAGGGCAGCGGCGCCGGCGCCGGCTGCATCGAACACCTCCTGCGCCGGGATCACGGGCAACCGGTAGGCCTCGAGCAGGGCGCGGGTCCGGTCCGGATCCAGGAGGAGGGAGCGACTCGCCCGGCGGGCCCGGGAGAGCAGACGGGCCGCCTTGCCGGTGTCGGCGCGGTACCGCACCACACGGCCCCGGGGCCGCTCCAGGTCCGCCCGGTGCCGCGCCATGGCGGCCAGCGCCGTGGCCGCTTCCTCCGGGAACGCGTAAACCGGAATCCGGTTGGCTTTCAGGCAGGCCACCGCCTCTCGGGAGCGTGTCTTGCCCATGAAACAGGTGAGAACCGTCTTCGGGCGGCGCGCTCTCGCGGCGACGATATGGCGGGCCACATCCAGGGCATCGATATAGATGGGGGTCACGAAGATCACGAGCAGGGCATCCACGTGAGGATCGGCCAGAACCGGGCCGAGCACGGCGCCGTACCGCTGCCCATCCGCAGAGGCCGTGAGATCGAGGGGGTTGCCGGCCACCGCCTCGTCAGGCAGCAAGGCACGCAGCCGGCGCAGCGTCGGCAGCGCCAGTGAAGACAGCTCCATGCCGGCACCGACCAGGGTGTCGGTGGCGAGGATGCCCGGTCCCCCGGCATTGGTGACCACGGCCATTCGCTGGCCAGACGGCAGCGGCTGGCTGGCGAAGGCCGAAGCCAGGGTGAACAGGCGCTGCATGGTGGAGACACGGATGACCCCGCACTGGCGAAGCAGGGTTTCGGTGACGATCTCGGCTCCCGCGAGCGCGCCCGTGTGGGAGACGGCGGCCCGGGCCCCGGCGGCGGTCCGGCCGCTCTTCACCGCGATGATCGGCTTGGAACGGGTGATGCGGCGCGCCAGCTGAACGAAGCGCCGGGGATTCCCGAACGATTCCAGATACATCAGGATCAGCTGGATGCGGTCGTCCTTCTCCCAGTACTCCAGCAGATCATTGCCTGACACGTCGGTCTTGTTCCCGAGGGAAACGAACTGGGCGATCCCCAGGCCCAGGTCGGCGGCGGTGGCCAGGATCGCCTCCCCCAGGGCGCCGCTCTGGGAGAGGAACCCCACGGAACCCGGCACCGGACGCGCCGCCGCGAAGGAGGCGTTCAGCCGCACTTCCGGGTCGGTGTTCATCACACCCATGCAGTTGGGGCCAATCATCCGCATCCCGTAACGGCGCACCGTGCGCGCCAGGCGTTCTTCCATGGCGGCGCCCACGGGTCCCGTTTCCCGGAAGCCCGCGGTGATCACCACCAGGCCCTTGACCCCCTTGCGGCCGCAGGAGCGGGCCACGTTCAGGACCTGGTCCCGCGGCACCACCAGCACCGCCAGATCCACCGGACCGGAGATGCGCTCCACGGTGGGGTAAGCCTGCAGGGAATGAACAGCCCGCGCGGCCGGATTCACCGGGAAGACCGGACCGGTGAATCCGGAGCCGATGAGGTTATGGAGGATTTCCCTGCCAATGGAGATCCGTTTGCGGGAGGCGCCCACCACCGCCACGGCACGCGGCCTCAGAAGGCTGTCCAGGCTGGAACGGCGGGGAGACGGCGGCATAGGCCGGGAATCTATCGGCTGCCTTCTCGATGGTCAACGTGCGACCCGGCCGCTTGACAGGCGCAGGCTTTCCCGGGTGAACTGACCGGCGTCATGAATGGCTCCGGGCCGCCGCGCGCAGCTCCTTCATCCCCGCACACGCCACCGGCGGGCGGGCATGAAACGATCCGCGTCGGCACCGCCGGCTGGTCGTACCCCGACTGGGAAGGTGTGGTCTACCCGGTCCCTTCCCCGCCGCGCTTCGATCGGCTCCGGTGGCTGGCCTCTTTCCTCGATGTGGTGGAGATCAACTCCACGTTCTACCGGCCGGCGCGCCGCAAGGACGCCCTCACCTGGGTGGAGCGGGTGGCCGCCAATCCGCGCTTCCGTTTTTGCGCCAAGCTGGGGCGTGTCTTTACCCACGAGCCGGAACGGGAGAACAGAGGGTCGGAGAAGGCGTTCAAGGATGGCATCGAGCCCCTGGCCGACGCCGGTCTCCTGGCCGCTGTCCTGGTCCAGTTCCCGTATTCCTTCAAGAACACCGCCTCGAACCGCCGCCGCCTGGCCGACGTTCTCACTCGTTTCGGCGAGTACAGCCTGGCCGTGGAACTCCGCCATGGCAGCTGGATGGCCGCCGGCATCATGGCGTTCCTGGCGGCCCGGGGGGTGGCCCTGGTGGGAATCGACCAGCCGCAGGTCGGCCAGCCCGTCCCGCCCTCGCTGCCCCTGACGGGGCCCTTCGCCTATGCGCGCCTGCATGGCCGGAACGCCGCCAACTGGTTCCGTCGCGGGGCGGGCCGGGATGCGCGCTACGACTATCTTTATTCGGCAGAGGAACTGGCCCCCTGGATCAGGGGTCTCCAGCGGGCTGCCGGAGAAAAAACGCAAGGGATCGTGATCGCCAACAATCATTTCAGGGGAAAGGCGGCCGTCAACGCCGTCGAGATCCGCCACTCGCTCTCAGGCCGGATGGTTCCGGCTCCGGCGCCGCTCCTGGCCGCCTATCCCCGCCTGGCTTCCCTGGCGGTTCCGCTGCCGCCTCCCCAGGGAGCGCCCCCCCGGCTCTTCTAGGCGGCCTTTTTCCGCCCCCCCTTGCGCCGCGACGGCTTGGATGAAGGGAGAAACGGCTTGGCCTTGCGCGTGTACTTGCTCTCCGGAAACTCCGAGGACAGCCGTTCGAGAAACTGGTCGCCCTCGGCTTCATGGTGGCTCCGGCGGAGCGCGAGCCCGAGATAGTACAGAACCTGGTCGCGCTCCCGGAACCCTGGGTTCTCCTTCAACAGGCTCTTGAGCCGTGTCACCGTGGCCTTGTACGCCTTGGCCCGGAAATAGAAATGCGCCTTGGCCAGCGAGTCGCGGGCCAGGTGATCGTTGAGATCCTGCAATCGATCCCGCGCATCGCCGACCCAGTCCGAGTTCGGGTAGAGATCCAGCACCTTCTGGAATGCGGCCATGGCCGTGTGGGTGGGCGATTGATCCCGCTCCGGAGGATTGATCTGTCGCATCAGACAGAGTCCCAACCGGTACTGGGCATAAGGCGCCTGGTGACTCAGGGGAAAAAGGTTCAGGAATGATCTGTAGAGTGTCTGGGCTTCCGACAGGCTGAGCGCGTTCTTCTGGGCAAAGAACGCGTCGGCGCGCCTGAGGTGGACCTGGGCTCGCAACTCCCTGTTGTTGGTAGCCTTGATCTTCTCGTAGGCCGTGAGGGCCTTGTTGTACTTGTGCTTGGTCATCTGCTCTTCGGCAAACCGATAGAGATCCTCGTCACTGGGAGGTGGCTTCTTCGGACCGCAAGTCAGCGTGAGAAAGACCATCCCGAGAATGAGAAGCAAACGCCGGCGCGTCATCAGCATGGCGCTTCAGGCCATGAGAACGCGCGCCGCGTCCCGACCAGGGCCAGCAGGTGCGGCGGCAGCCGGATCGGCCGGAACGCCCTGTCCACCGCCGCATGCTCGCTGCTTCCGGTTGCCAGAACGATTCCATCCCCCACCCGGGTGAGGCGATACTCGAACACCAGCCGGGTCCCATGGGATTGCCGCATGCGGGTTTCGATCTCGACCAGATCGTCAAAACGGCCCGGCGCCAGGTACCGGACCTCCAGACCGATGACCGGGAGGGCGACTCCTTCTTCCTGGAGCTGGGCATAGCTGAGCCCCGCGGCCCGCATGAGCTCCTGGCGGCCGACCTCGAACCACGTCAGGTGGCGGGAATGATGCGCCACCGACATGGCATCGGTCTCTGCGTAGCGGATGCGAATCCTGCAGCGCCCGGAGATCATGGCACCCAGGCAGGATCCGGTCCGGCATCCCGGAGAACACCCGCGAGATGCCGGGCCGCCTCCTCGGGCTTTCCGCCGCCGAAGACAGCCGAGCCGGCCACGGCGATGGAGGCGCCGGCCTCGGCCAGCTCGCGGGCGTTGCCCAGGTTCACGCCACCGTCTACCTCCACGCTCACCTCCAGCCCGCGCTCCTGGATGGTTCGCCTCAGGGTCCGCACCTTCTCCAGACTGCCGGAGATGAACTCCTGCCCGCTGAAGCCGGGGTTGACCGACATGATCAGCACGAAATCGAGATCGGCCAGGATCGCATCCAGAGCATGCAGCGGCGTGCCGGGATTGAGGGCCGCCCCGGCCCGCGCTCCGAGATGACGGATGAGATGAATCAACTGGTTGAGGTGCCGGACCGCCTCCACGTGCACGGAAATACTGTCAGCGCCCGCCTCCACCAAGGCGGGAAGGAGCGCCTGGGACTCCTCGACCATCAGGTGGCAGTCCAGGAACAGGTTGGTGGAGGCCTTCAGGCTCCGGACCACCGCCGGTCCCACGGTCAGATTGGGCACGAAGTGGCCGTCCATGATATCCACGTGCACCAGCCGCGCCCCGCCGCGCTTCACCGCCGCGACCTCCTCGGCCAGGCGCGAGAAGTCCGCCGAGAGAATGGAGGGAGCCAGAAGGGACACGCGGCTAGACCGAGGAACCGCGGCTCACAACCACGATGATCGGATCGCGGCGGCTGACCGGGTAGCCGGGAAGAGGCTGTTGTTCCAGAATCGTGCCGTCAGGCGCTCTGGAGAACCGGAACGAGGTTTCACGCACGCGCAATTTTCTGGCTTCCAGCACGCGGCGGACCTCTTCGAGCGGCCGGCCGGTCAGGTCCGGCATGACATAGACCGGCTCCCGCGGCCGCCGGGAGACCAGGAGGCTGATCCGGTCGCCCCGGAACATGTTGTCTCCCGGCATGGGATCCTGGGCGATGATCCGCTCCGGGGGGCTTTCCCCCGCGCCGACCCGGGCGACATCGCCCATCCGCAGGCCGAGGTGTTCCACATCCAGGGCCGCCCGCCGCTCGGTCTGGCCCTGCAGATCGGGGGCCGGGAGAATCTCGGTCCCCAGACTCAGGACCACCTTCACCTTCCGGTCCGTCTTGATGGATGCGCCGGGCGCAGGCGTCTGCTCGATGATATGGCCGGCTTCCACCACCGGATCATAGCGGGGCTCCTCTCGATCCACGAACAGGTTGACAGCTTGCAACCGGGCCCTGGCCCCTTCCAGCGTCTCGCCGTGCAGATCCGGCACCTGGACCACGTTCCCGAAGATGATGGACCGCACCGAAAAATAGAAGGCCAGCGCCATGATGGCCATCGATGACACACCAATGGCCAGAAGCTTGAGAATCGTCAGACTGGCGCCGCGAAGCGTCATGAATTTTTCGGATACTAACATGGGGATTCCGGCCCATCAATGCGCCCGCTCCCTCCAAGGGCTGTCCCCAGGGCCAGATGCCCGCCGCGAACGGCGGCCGCCGCCTCCATCTCCCGGCACCCTCCCGGCTGGACCCGGAGCAACATCAGGCCGGTCTCGCCGCCGCAACGCACCGGGATGCCCCCTCCCTTCCCCGGCGGGCCCAGGCTTCCGGGAGGACCCGTGGGAAGATCCTCGTGCGGCGCCAGCACCCGGGCCCGGCGCAAGAGGAGGCGCCGTCCGCTGGCGAGAAAGGTGAAGGCTCCCGGCCGCGGTGTGTAGGCCCGGATTTGCCGCCAGAGAGGCTGGCCGGGCCGGCTCCAGTTCACCTGTCCCTCCTCCCTCTTCAGGGCCGGCGCGTACGAAACCAGGGCTTCATCCTGCGGCAGCGGCGGCAGCTCGCCCGCCGCCAGGCGTGGCAGGCTGTCGATGAGGAGCCGGGCGGCGACTCCGGCCAGCCGGTCGGTCAGCCCTCCCCGGTCATCCTCAGCCGTGACCGCCGCGCGAGCCTGCGCCAGGACCGGCCCCGTGTCCAGTCCGGCATCCATCTGCATGAGCGTCACCCCCGTCACCGGGTCACCTGCCAGCAGCGCATGGGCCACCGGCGCCGCGCCCCGCCAGGACGGCAGCAAGGACCCGTGCAGGTTCACACACCCCAGTCGAGGAAGAGCAAGCACCTCCCTGGTGAGAATCTGTCCGTAGGCAGCGACCACCATGAGGTCCGCTCCCAGCCGGGCCAGCGCCGCCAGCTCGGACACGGAATGAATCGGCTCCGGGGTGCGCACCGGAAGCCCGAGAGCGGCGGCGGACCGGCGGACCGGCGAGGCCCTGAGCCGCTGGCCGCGGCCCGCCGGCCGATCGGCCCGGGTGATGACGGCCAGGACCTGGTGCGCGCTCCGCGCCAGGGCTTCAAGAGCGGGCACGGCGAAACGGGACGTGCCGGCGAAGAGAAGCTTCAGGGGTAGATTTCCGACCACGCGCCCGATCGTACGTTGCGAGTGATCTCCTTGCGCACGCGCGCCTTCTTGAAACCGGTCAGGCGGTCCACGAAGAGAATGCCGTCGAGGTGATCCACCTCGTGGCACATGGCTCGAGCCATGAGCCCTTCTCCCTGGAGAATGTCAATCTTTCCGTCCAGGTTGAGGGCCCGCATGAGCACGCGCGTCGGCCGGGGCACGATTTCCGTGATGCCCGGGAAGGAGAGACAGCCCTCCTCCTCGCTGGTGGATCCACCGGTTTCGACAATCTCGGGATTGATGAGCACCCGGAGGGCGTCTTTTTTCTCGCCCACCGTCAGATCGATGAGGGCGATGCGCCGGCAAACCCCTACCTGGTTGGCAGCCAGCCCCACCCCCGGGGCGGCGTACATGGTCTCGACCATATCGGCCACCAGTTGGCGGACCTCGTCGTCGATGGACACGACCTCCTCGGCCCGCGTTGTGAGCTCCGGGCTGGGGTATTTCTTGATCGGAAGGATGGCCACAGGGGGATTTTAATGGATTGTCCTCTTTCCTGCCATTGTCCTCGCTTCGGGACGGTGCATGTCCTCCCGCGGGGACATCCACGGTCTTCGCCACCGCGGCCACAGCGCCAGAAGCCGTTCAAAGCACCGCCGGACAACGGCCAGGTCCCTCCACCAACCTGGCATACCGTTTGCTTTTCTCCCCGGACAGAGTGGAAAGGAGACCCTCATGACCAGCCCGCGCCGCACCTTGCGCCACCGTGACCGGGCCGCCCGCGCCGCGGTCTTCCTCCTCGCGCCGCTCTTGGCCATGCCGCTCGCGCTGGCCCACGCCGGGGAGTCCGCCCCTCTGCCGGCGTACCCCGAAGGATCCACCTTCGCGCGCATCCGGGTCTTGGAGGGTGGGGTGACCGTCCTCCATGGGACCGAGGTGATCGACGACCACGCCTTGTCGAACACGCCTCTGGCGGCGGGCGACACGGTGGAAACCGGCCAGGACGGATTCCTGGAGATCCAGATGGCGGATGGCAGTCTCGTGTGGCTGGATCGATCCACCCGCACCCATCTCGTCGCCCTGCGCGACCAGGCAGGACGTTACGAGAATCGCACGCTTCTGGGGATGGATTACGGTGTCATGTCGATCCAGGTGGCCGATCCAGGCACTGACGACCTGGAGTTTCGCGTCGACACCGACGCGGGCCTTCTCTACTTCCTCGAGCCGGGACTCTACAAGATCGAGGTGGGAGCCAGCGGCTTGACGCGCATCGTCACCCGCGGCGGAATGGCGGAAGTGGCGGCCGGCGGCCAGTCGATCCTGGTTGACTCCGGCGAGAGCACGGTGGTGGCCCCCGGCCGCGCCGCGGAGCCTCCCCGCGCGGCCAGCACCCGGGCGGCGGATCCGTTCGACGCGTCAGTGGACGCGCGGCGCGAAGCTGAAGAGGATGAACTTCGAGCCCTCTCCCCACAGGCCATCGCCGTGGAGGAAGATCTCCCACCCGTGATCCTTCCTTATGTGGCCGAGCTCGACCCATACGGTTCCTGGCATGACGACCCCAGGTTCGGCCCGGTCTGGGTGCCGGCCGTCCCGGCGGGCTGGAGGCCCTATGCGGCCGGTTCCTGGTTCCCGGGCCCCTACGGCTGGGCTTGGGTCTCCAGCGAGCCCTGGGGATATGCGCCGGCTCACTACGGCCGCTGGGAATTCATCGTCGGCTTCGGATGGTCCTGGATCCCGGGGGCCGTCTATGCTCCGGCCTGGGTGAGCTGGGCCTACGCCGACGGCTTTGTGGGATGGTGTCCCATGGGATGGTACGACGGTCCTACTGGCTGGAGCTTGCAAATCCACTTCGGCACATTCCACGGGCCTTATTGGTCCTTCGTCAGCTATTCCAATTTCGGGCACCGGCACCTGGACGCGGTGATCGCGCGCGAGCACGTGGTCTCGAGGGATGTGGTTTTTGCCCGCCGGCCCCCGGCCATCCAGCCGGCCAGAGGCCGGCACTCCCACGATGACCGGCTCTTCCGGCGCGGCCGCGAAGATGCGCTGCGGGACCGCGGTCCGCAACGAGCCTCGTCTCCGGCGGCGCCCCGTTCCTTCCGCGAGCGCGAGCGAAGAATGTTCGGCGGTATGGCCCCGCGGAGCCGCCCTCGGCGCCCGCTCCAGATGGCCTCCGCCGAGACTCCCCGTCACGACCAGGAGAAGACATCCGGAAAACAGCCGGCCGGGGGACACACGCGGGAGCGCCGGCCCCATCCGCCGGCGCGCGCGACCAAACCGCCTTCCAGCACCGCATCACGGCCGGCGAAAACCACCCGCAGGGTGCCCACTCCAGCGGCACGGCGGATCCTGGGGCAGACCCGCACCCGGCGTTCCTCCAGGGAGACCCTGCGGCCGCCGTCTCGTTCCTCGACCCGCCGCGCCGCCCCACAGGGACGCCGCCCCCCGGAGTCCGCCGCGCGCAAACCGCCTGCCCGCGCCCGCCGCGCCGCCCCACAGGGACGCCGCCCCCCGGAGTCCGCCGCGCGCAAACC